>JAQUIG010000003.1 GCA_028683435.1 Desulfuromonadaceae bacterium
TGACGACATCAACTCCGTAGCCAAGGCCTCTGCCAAGGAACTGGATCTTCCGATCATCCCCTGTAACTGCGAGGGTTTCCGCGGCGTTTCCCAGTCTCTGCGACACCACATCTCCAACGACACCATCCGCGATTACATCATCGGGACCCGTGAGTTTGCCGAACCTGAAAGCCCCTACGACATAGCCCTCATCGGCGAATACAATATCGGCGGCGATGCCTGGTCAACCAAGCCGCTTCTTGAGGAGTGTGGCCTGAACGTCAAGGCTATCTGGACCGGCGACGGCGAGATAGAGAAGATCGCCGCCACCCACACGGTTAAGCTTAATGTCATACACTGCTACCGTTCCATGAACTATATGTGCAAGGTCATGGAAGAGAAGTACGGCATTCCCTGGATCGAACTCAATTTCTTCGGCCCGACCAAGATCAAAGAGAGTCTGCGCAAGCTTGCCGAACTATTCGACGACTCAATCAAGGAGAAGGTTGAGGCGGTTATCGCCAAGTACGACCCGCAGATGCAGGCTGTGATCGAACAGTACCGGCCGCGGCTGGATGGGAAAACGGTGATGCTCTATGTCGGTGGTCTGCGTCCCCGCCACACCATCAATGCCTACGAGGACCTGGGGATGAACTGCGTTGGTTCCGGCTACGAATTCGCCCACGGCGACGACTATGACCGCACCGCTTCGGAAATGCCCGATGCGACCGTTGTTTACGATGACATCTCGGAGCTTGAGTTTGAAGAATTTGCTAATGCCCTGAAACCGGATCTGGTCGGAAGCGGCATCAAGGAGAAGTACCTGTTCCAGAAGATGGGGATACCGTTCAGGCAGATGCACAGCTGGGATTATTCCGGCCCTTACCACGGTTACAAGGGTTTCCCGATCTTTGCACGCGATATAGACATGGCGATTAACAGCCCGACATGGGAACTGGTAAAGGCACCGTATTGACGCCGATAGGAAAAGCAAAAAACATTGTGGTGGTGTAACGGATTTGTTTCCCGCCAAAGGAGATATACCATGTCAAACTTACTCGGACTTGAAGTTAAAAAAATAGTTGAGACCCCACCTGAAGAGGTGGAGCGAGTTAAAAACTGGATCAACACAGAAGAGTACAAAGAAAAGAACTTCGCCCGCCAGGCGCTGGTGATTACACCGGCCCACGCCTGCCAGCCTCTGGGTGCCGAGCTGGCTGCCCACGGTTTTGAGGGGACTCTTCCCTTTGTGCACGGCTCGCAGGGGTGTACCTCCTACTTCCGCTCCACGTTCAACCGCCACTACCGCGAACCGGCCCCGGCCGCTTCTTCGGCCATGAGTGAGGACGGCGCCGTGTTCGGCGGCCAGAACAATCTGCATGAGGGACTTGAAAATGCCGTTGCCCTGTATAAACCGAAGATGATTGCGGTATTCACCTCCTGCATGCCGGAGGTCATCGGTGACGACCTGACCGCCTTTATCAGGAATGCCAAGCAGAAGGGGTGTGTACCCAATGAGCTGCCGACCCCCTATGCGAATACCCCCAGTTTCAGCGGGTGCCATATCCATGGCTACGACTCCATGCTGGTTTCGATACTGCAGACCCTGACCGAAGGGAAACAGATCGAGGGACGCTGCACCGGCAAACTCAACCTGTTGCCCGGCTGCGATTTCAACACCGGCAACTATCGTGAATACAAGCGGATACTGAAGGAATTCGGCATACCCTACACACTGCTTGCCGATATCTCAGAGACATTCGATTCGCCACTGGACGGCAACTATCGCATCTATCCGGGCGGCACCAAGTTGGATGATGCGGCCGATTCTATCAACGGCAAGGCGACCATCGCCCTCGGGACATATTCAACCGCCAAGACCTACGGCTGGATCAAGGATACCTATTCGGGCAAGCATGTTTCAATGCCGGTGCCGTTCGGCATCGCCAAGACGGATGCCTTCCTGATGAAGATATCGGAACTTTTTGGCAAGCCGGTCCCCGAATCCCTTAAGGCCGAGCGCGGCCGGGCTGTTGACCTCATGACCGATGCCCATCAGTACATCCACGGCAAAAAGTTTGCCGTCTACGGCGACCCGGACTATCTCCTTGGTTACGTCTCCTTCCTGCTTGAGATGGGAGCCGTTCCCTACCACATCCTCTGCTCCAAGGGGACCAAGAAGCTGGAAAAAGAGATTCAGGCGCTGCTTGACGCTTCAATGTACGGCAAGGAAGGGAGAATATACATCAATAAGGATCTCTGGCACATGCACAGCCTGCTGATGACTGACCCGGTAGATGCCATGATTGGCGACACCCACGGAAAGTTCCTGGCGAGAACCGCCAAGATCCCACTGTTCCGTTTCGGCTTCCCGGTCTTTGACCGGGTCAACTTGCACCGTGTCCCGCTCATCGGTTATCAGGGCGTTCTCAATATGCTCTCCACAATCTGCAACAAGTTTATCGATATTACGGACGATACCTGTGACAACGAGCATTTCGAGATGATGCGGTAGAAAAAACAGATCGGGGCGCAGAAAGTTGCGCCCCGAACAAACAATGACGTTTGAGGATATTATTATGGCAAAACCTGATTATTACGACGTGACCGACTGCGAAAATAACGATAAGGGTGCGCCCAAATTCTGCAAAAAATCGGAACCGGGCGAGGGGACCGAACGTTCCTGCGCGTATGACGGGGCGCGGGTCGTGTTGATGCCGATCACCGATGCCATTCATCTCGTGCATGGTCCTATCGGCTGTGCCGGTAACTCATGGGACAACCGTGGTGCCCGTTCCAGCGATGCCCAACTTTACCGGCGCGGTTTTACCACCGAGATGCTGGAGAACGACGTCATCTTCGGCGGTGAGAAAAAGCTCTACCGGGCAATCCTCGACCTTGCCGAACGCTATAAGGATCAGGCCAGGGCTATCTTCGTCTATGCCACCTGTGTGACCGCCATGACCGGTGATGATGTGGAGGCGGTCTGCAGTGCGGCACAAGAGTTCCTCAACAAGGATTTTTGTTCAGGCCAAGGCGGCAAGGAGGAAGCGAAGGAGGCGTACGCGAAAGTACGTCGAGGAGATTCCGACGAAGCCAACGCCGGCATGGGCAAAAAGCCGCAGTTGAGAATTCCGGTCATCCCGGTCAATACCCCCGGTTTCATAGGCGACAAGAACATCGGCAACCGGCTGGCGGGTGAGATCCTCTTCAAGTATGTGGTCGGTACGTCTGAACCGCCTGTTCTTGGTGAGTACCCCATAAACCTGATCGGCGAATATAACATCGCCGGTGACCTGTGGGGAATGCTGCCGCTCTTTGACCGCCTCGGCATTCAGATCCTCTCCTGTTTCAGCGGCGATGCCAAATTCGAAGAGTTGCGCTATGCCCATCGCGCTAAGCTCAATATCATCATCTGTTCCAAATCGTTGACCAACCTTGCCAAAAAAATGCAGAGAACCTACGGCATGCCCTATGTCGAGGAGTCGTTCTACGGCATGACCGATACGGCCAAAGCACTGCGTGATATCGCCCGGGAGCTGGACAATATCGTCAACGGCCTGGAGAAGCGGGTCATGCAGGACCGCGTCGAGCGGCTGATCTCAGAGGAAGAGGCGAAATGTTTCGCGGCCATTGCCCCATACCGTGAGAGGCTGGAGGGGAAGAGCGCTGTGCTGTTCACCGGCGGGGTCAAGACCTGGTCGATGGTCAATTCCCTGCGCGAGCTGGGGGTAGAGGTGCTGGCGGCCGGGACGCAGAACTCGACCCTGGAGGATTTCTACCGCATGAAGGGGCTGATGCACAAGGATGCCAAAATTATCGAGGACACCTCCACGGCCGGTCTGCTGGCGGTCATGCGCGAGAAGATGCCTGACCTGATCGTGGCCGGTGGTAAAACAAAGTTTCTGGCGCTGAAGACCAAGACCCCCTTCATGGACATCAATCATGGCCGCTCGCATCCGTATGCCGGCTATGAAGGGATGGTGACCTTTTCAAAACAGCTGGATATGACGGTTAACAATCCGATCTGGCCGACCCTGAATGCTCCGGCACCGTGGGAGAAGAGCGCTGAGGAGCTGAATGCCGATGTAACTGCCTCGGCTGGACATGGCGAGGCTTTCATGGCGTTGGCGATGCCCAGTCAGCAAGACCTAACCCCCCCAGCCCCCCTTATCAGGGGGGAGCATGAGTCAACTCCTCCCCTGATAAGGGGAGGTCGGGAGGGGTTAAAAGCGGCCACGGTAAACCCGCAGAAAAACTCGCCCGCGCTGGGCGCTACCATGGCCTATCTGGGGATCAACAATATGCTCGGTCTGCTGCATGGCGCCCAGGGGTGCTCGACCTTTATCAGGCTGCAGCTGTCGCGACATTATAAGGAATCCATCGCCCTTAATGCGACCGCCATGAGCGAGGATTCGGCAATTTTCGGCGGCTGGGAAAATCTGAAAAAAGGGATCGGGAGGGTGATCGAGAAGTTCAACCCCGAGGTGGTGGGGGTCATGACGACCGGCTTGACCGAGACCATGGGCGATGATGTTAACAAGATCATACAGGAGTTCCGTGCGGAACATCCTGAGCATGATGCCGTGCCGATTATCTGGGCATCTACGCCTGATTACTGCGGATCGTTGCAGGAGGGGTACGCCACGACGGTGGAGGCAATAGTCACCAGCCTGACGGAAGGGGGCGATCTCATAACTGATCAGGTCAACCTGCTGCCGGGCGCTCATCTGACTCCGGCTGACGTTGAAGAGCTGAAGGAGCTGATCGAATCATTCGGTTTGAGGCTGCTGACGATCCCTGATATTTCCAACGCCATGGATGGCCATATCGACGAGGTCGTATCGCCGCTCTCAACCGGGGGCATATCGGTGGAGGATATCAGGAAGGCGGGGCGCAGTGCCGCGACGCTGTATGTTGGCGACAGCCTGGCCAAAGCCGCAATCAGGCTGAAAGAAAAATTCGGCATTCCGGCGTACGGTTTTACATCACTAACCGGCCTCGCCGAGACCGACTGTTTCATGGAGGTGTTGTCCGCAATAAGCGGCCGGCCGATCCCGGAAAAGCACCGTCGCTGGCGGAGCCGCCTGATGGACGCGATGGTGGACAGTCATTACCAGTTCGGGACCAAAAAGGTTGCGATCGCGCTGGAGTCGGATAATTTGAAGACATTGACCGGTTTCCTGGCCGGGATGGGATGCGAAATTCAGGCGGCGCTTTCCGCTACGAGAACCAGAGGATTGGATGGTCTGTCGTGTGACAACGTTTTTGTCGGTGATCTGGAAGATTTGGAGGAAGCGGGCAAGGGGGCCGACATGATCGTGGCCAATAGTAACGGTCGTCAGGCTGCAACAAAACTAAAGATCGGTGCCCATCTGCGCGCCGGTCTGCCGGTCTTCGACCGTTTGGGGGCCCATCAGAAGATGTGGGTTGGCTACCGCGGCACGCTGAACCTGATATTCGAAATCGCCAACCTGTTTCAGGCAAATGCGAAAGAGGCGCAGAAACTGGCGCATAATTAGCACGGTAAAAATCCCGTTTATCGGGACTAAGGAGTCACTATGAAAATCGCATTTACAACTTCAACCGGTGAAATAATCGATCAGCACTTCGGCCAATGTTCGAGCTTCCATATCTGGGAGGTTGGTCCTGATGAGGCCTCTTTCCTGGAGGCGGTCACTGTTGGTGAGCATGGTGGTGACGAGGAAGATCGTATTTCCGCCCGGGCACAACTGCTGTCCGACTGTGCCATCGTCTATACGATGCAGATCGGAGGACCGGCGGCGGCCAAGCTGGTAGCACAAAAGATACACCCCATGAAGACAAATACCGAAGTCAGTTTGAAAGATACCATAGAGCGTTTTCAGGAAGTGTTGCGCGGCAATCCGCCGCCATGGCTCAGGAAGGCGATGAACAGCGATAAACCAATTATGAATTATGAATTATAAATGTTGAATTCAATTCATAATCCAAAATAAAGGAGTACAGAAAATGGCCTACATTACCGGATTGACACGCAATAAACAGGAGTGGACACCGCAGTTCGTGGTCTCCATTGACGAAGAGCTCTGCATCGGCTGCGGCCGCTGCTACAAGGTCTGTGCCCACGATGTGCTGGCTTTTGAAGAGCTGGATGGCGACGATTCTGCCAAGATGTACATGCGGGTTGCTAATCCAGGCAACTGCATCGGCTGTCAGGCGTGTGAACGGACCTGCTCAAAGAAGTGCTTTACGTTTGAGCCTGTTGTTGCCTAAAAAAGAGGTACGATCATGTTAATAGCGGTCGCATCAAAAGATGGCAAGGAGATTAACCAGCACTTTGGCCATGCCGAGCGTTTTCTGATCTATGATGTCGAAAACAGCTCCGCAAAGCTTGTTGATGAACGAGTGGTCGAGCGTTATTGCAGTTATGACCCTGATCATCCCCTCCGGGGACATCTGCTCAAGGGAATCTGCGATGCTCTTGTCGGCTGCCGGGCAGTTGTATCCGCCCAGATGGGTGAACATCCGAAAGGTGTACTGGAAAATATTGGTGTCGAGCCGTTCGTGATCAGCGGTCCGATCAAGCAGAGTCTGGTTGAACTGGCAAAAATTCTCTAAAGGTCATTTATGCATCTTCACAACGAGGTGATGGCCGTCATGTACAATGGTTCCTTTAATTACTGCAATCTGCCCCCCTGGGTCATCGCTTCGCGCCACTTTAACGACAATCCCCAGACCATCCGGATCCAGGGGGTGCGGGAGGCGAACCGCTTCCTTTTTCAAAAGCTGGATTCCATAAACTCTCAGGAAGAGCGCGCCGTGATCTTCAACGATTTCATGTCGGTCACGTTCCAGCTCCATCATTGGCAAGAGCAGACGAACACCGCAAAAAAAAGCATTAAAAACAGTTATCTCCGGTTTTTGCGCGGCTGGATGATGGATTCCAATTCAGTCGAAGGGGCCGTCCTCAAGCGCTGGGTGGAGAGCCGGATGGGGATCACACCGACCTATCACCGCACCCGTATTGCGGATATCCATAGTGAAAATTATTTTGATTTCTCGGTGGATGTCATGAAAGGGAGTGCCCGCAGCAACGCCATTCAGTCTCAACTGGATCTGCTCTACGAATACTGCCAGTATGAGCTCGCAAGAAAATATCCCGAATCCAAACAGATCGTCCTGTACCGGGGCACATACGACGCCAGCGAGCATGACGTCATCGAACAAATTGACAGGCGGAGTCAGATCGTCCGCCTGAACAACCTGCTGTCATGTACCTCGGATGAGGAGCGTGCCTGGGAGTTCGGTTCAACAATCTGGGAGCTGCAGGTGCCGCTCTGCAAGGTGTTCTTCTATAACGATCTGCTCCCCGGCAGCATTATGAAGGGGGAAGGGGAATATCTGGTTATAGGCGGAGAATACAGGGTCCGGCAGGTGATGTGTACGGTGAGTTAGGCTAAAGTCATTTAGCTGATAATTTCTGCCCGGAATTTTCCCGTTTAAGTTTGCCCTTGCCAATTAAGCCGCAAGGGGTATACATTGTACGGTACGAAAAGGGGGATCACTGCTTGCAGTTCGGTGCATCTCGTGTAAAACAATGTCGACTGTGATGCTCCCGCCCCGAAGCCCTTTGTATCCGCCCGACCAGAAGCAGTTCTTCGGAGTAGATTTTTGAATCAATCCAACCATCTCATGGGCAGACAGCCGATCCTGAACGGTCTTGAAGAGGTCGTCGGCTATGAGTTACTCTTCCGCTCGCCGCAATCCACATCCTCGGCGGTTATCATAAACGCTTCCCACGCTACCTCCAGTGTCATCCTCAATATTCTTTCTCATTTCGGTGTCAGTGAAATTCTCGGGAATTATCGGGGTTTCATTAATGTGGATGCCGATATGCTGCTGAGTGAGGCGCTGGAGCTGCTCCCTGCGGATATGATCGGCCTGGAACTGCTGGAAGATATCATAATTACCCCGGAGATCATCGCCCGTTGCCGCAAACTTAAGGCCGACGGGTTCGTGCTGGCCCTTGATGACCATCGCTATAATCCGGCATACGAGGAACTCTACGCCGGAGTGGTCGATATCGTCAAAATCGACATGATTGCGACGCCGTTGGAGGACCTTTACCGGGAAGTTGAGCAATTCAGACGTTATCCGGTACAGCTTCTGGCAGAAAAAGTCGACAGCAGGCATGTGTATCTTCGCTGTCGCAAGATGGGATTCGAACTTTTTCAGGGATACTTTTTTGCCCGTCCGTCACTGATGCAGAAGTCCCGGATGGAAAACTCGGCCGGCACATTTTTCAAGCTGATGCAGCAATTAGCTGCTGATGCGGAAATTGACGAAATAGAACAGACATTTAAGCAAAGCCCGGCGCTTACGTACAAACTCCTGCTGCTGGTAAATTCGGTCTCTTGTTCGACGCGAGAAAAGATCCGCACGGTCCTCCACGCGATAACCCAGATCGGTTTGGAACATCTCCATCGCTGGGTGCATCTTGCAATTTTTGCTGATGATGGCGGTTCTGAATTGAATAGTGCCATCCTTGATATGGCTGCAGTTCGTGCGGCATTTATGGAGGAAATGGCGAGCTTAAAGCCTCAAAATCCGCTGTTGCTGCGCCACGCTCAACCCGAAGAAGCCTTCATGGTCGGCACCCTCTCGATGCTGAAAGATATTTACGATATTGATTTGAAGGAGATTGTGACCCAGTTGAATTTGTCGGACGATATTCAGGATGCGCTGCTCAATCGGGGGGGAGATCTTGGAACGTTGCTCTGTTTGGCCGAGATGATGGAGTCGCTTGAGCTTGATGAGGCCGCAGAGTGTCTCGGAAGACTGGGGATCTCGCTTGACACCGTTATTACCTGTCAGAAAAAGGCCTACAACTGGCGGAACAAGCTGCGCTGACGACCGGCGCCATTTCTCTGATTATCGGTAATCTTACGCTAAAAGTTGTCCCGCCGCCGTTTCTGCTTTTTACAATAATTCCCCCCCCCATATTTTCCACCAGTTTTTTTGTGACAAACAGCCCCAGTCCCGTCCCTTCACCCGGTTTCTTCGTTGTAAAATAACGGTCAAAGATCCTCTCGATCGCTTCGGGCGGAATTCCCGGGCCATTATCGGTAATGGTAAAGCATATCGAGTCATTCCCGGCTGCAGCAGTTTCAACCAAGAGCTTGCCCCCGCTGTTTTCCATGGCTTGCAGGGCATTCATGATGATATTGAGTAGAATCTGCTTCAACAGGTTGGCGTCCACGCGTAAAACCGGCAACGTGTAGTCAAGCTGCGTGAGGACGACAACTCCGCGCCGCGCTGCTTCAAAGTTCAAAAAGTTGAGAATGAAATCGACGGTGACATTGAGATCGGCCTCACCGATGGTTTCATCGTGGCTGCTGAATTTCAGTAGTCCCTTGGTCAGCTGTGACAGGCGCTGCGCTTCCGAACTGATGCGGGCGATCATTTCCCTCACGGCCTCCGAAACACCTTCCTCGCGCATGATCATCTGAGATGCCGATATTATGACGGAGAGCGGAGCATTCAGTTCATGCACGACCCCCGCAGAAATCTTGCCCAGTTCGGCCATTTTTTCGTTATAGGCCAACTGGCGCAGCAGGTCAGTGGAGATAATCTCTTCATCAGTATGCCCGGCAACTGAATCCTTCATTTATGCTCCAGATGGTCAGGAAACCGCCCGCAAACGGGCGGTTTAGTGGTAGCACAAGTTCTGCAAGAATCTTACCGAACAGTTATAAAAGCTTGAATACGCGTCGTTTACCGGCTGCCGGCAAAATGTTAAAATTTCAGGAGGTGGGATATACCGTCAAATATGCATTTATTTTGTGCATGCTGCCTGTTTCGCCTGCAAAAAAGACAACCCTCTATAGCTTTGATCAGTTGCGTGAGTCGATGAGGGCGTTGTGGAGTGTATGAAGCTTAAATCAGGCATAAGGTTGCATTTTTCGAAGTGAGTGACGTAGTAAGCGATCTTTGCCACTACGGGGAACTCCAATAAGATAATATACAGGTACGACTAAATTAAAAAAGCCGCTCATCCTTTCAAAAAGGTTAGCGGCTGATTTATGCGAAGTTATGCTGTTTTTATACAGGTTACATATTGTAACCACTTTCCGAGTGCTGCGTCTGGTCGAGTCCCATGATTTCATCTTCCTTCTCAACGCGCAGACCGATGGTTTTGTCAAGAACGAAGGCAAGTATCAGCGTAACGATAAAAGCGTAGGCGCCTGCAGCCAGAACGGCGATCAGCTGGATCATCAGCTGCTTGAAGTTCCCGGCCAGCAGGCCGGTGGCGCCGACGGTAGCAAATACACCGGTCATGATGGCACCAAAGGTTCCGCCGATGCCATGTACGCCGAAGGCATCAAGGGAGTCGTCATATTTCAGTTTTGCTTTCAACAGGATGCCGCCGTAGCAGACGAGGCCTGCCATAATTCCCATCAGCAGTGCTGCGCCCGGCTGGACAAAACCGGCTGCAGGAGTGATGACAACCAGACCGGCTACGACACCGGAGCCAAACCCGAGAGCAGAAGGCTTGCCGGAGTGGATCCATTCGGCGATCATCCAGGAAAGACCGGCTGCAGCTGGCGCGATGGTGGTTGTGGCAAAGGCGAGTCCAGCCAGGCCACCGGCAGCATCAGAGTTGTTTACGCCGACAATTGCCGAACCGGCATTGAAGCCGAACCATCCGAACCAGAGCAGACCGACGCCCAGCAGAGTCAACGGCAGATTGTGCGGGGCCATACGCTCATTGGGAAAGCCGTGGCGCTTGCCGAGGAAAATGAGGAAGGCCAGGGCCGATATACCTGAAGAGAGGTGAACGACGGTGCCGCCGGCAAAATCGAGTGCGCCTTTTTTGAACAGCCAGCCGTCAGTCATCCAGACCCAGTGAGCGAGCGGGTCATAAACAAGTGTTGTCCAGAGGAGGATGAAGATGCAGTAGGCGGAAAACTTGACGCGCTCAGCCATGGCGCCCGAGATCAGTGCCACGGTAATCATGGCGAACATGCACTGATACATTGCAAAAACCAGCTCCGGGATGGCGCCCGGCTCTTTGGTATAGTTCTGAAAAAGTGCGTATTCTACAGCGCCGCTGGCAGCGTCTTTCATTATGATCAGGCCGTTCAGCATGAATTTGCTGAAGTCGCCGACAAGCCCCATACCACCCAGATCTGGTGCAAATGCGAGTGAATAGCCGACAACAGCCCACTGTACTCCGACTATACCCATGGCAACCAGGGAGTGCATCATCGTTGAGAGGACGTTTTTCTGCCGCACCATGCCGCCGTAGAAGAGGGCCAGACCGGGGATCATCAGTAGAACCAGTGCCGATGAAACCAGCATCCAGGCGGTGTCGCCGGTGTTGAGTACCGGTTTGACATCTGGCGGGGTAGCTGGAGCTGCTACAGGGACTGCCGCATCAGCAGGCTTTGCCGCTTCTGCTGCTGGAGTTGCCGTTGTCGCCACATTGGTCGCTGCTGCCGGTGCAGCAGCCATTTTTTCTTCAGCTATTGCGGCAATCGGAGCCAGTCCGGCCAAAATAATAAGCATCAGAGATGCAAGGTATAGTTTTAATTTCATAGTAGTATCCTCCGTTTATTGTGGGTAGCAGCTGTTGTCAGATCGCGTCATCGCCCTGTTCGCCTGTCCTGATGCGAATCGCTTCTTCAAGGGATATGACGAAGATCTTGCCATCGCCTATTCGTCCGGTCTTGGCACTGTTTTGAATCGTCTCAACTACCTTGGGGACCAGATCATCGCTGACCGCCACTTCCAGCTTTATTTTCGGGATGAAATCGACAACATATTCTGCCCCGCGGTACAGCTCGGTGTGCCCTTTCTGGCGGCCGAACCCTTTCACTTCGCTGACGGTAATACCTTCTATGCCTATCTCGTTCAGAGCATCCTTAACTTCATCGAGTTTAAAGGGTTTTATGATCGCTTCGATAAGTTTCATTGCGCAGACCTCCTTGTTTACTTTTGTATGGTCAGTTTCTCAAAAAAACGAGGGGGAGGATGCACCCACCGTACCCCTCGCATGGCAGGAGGAACAGCCTAGAAATTAATGTCCAACTGGGTTGTGACAGTCGGTTTACCACCCGATGAAATTTTATTATAGAAATTGGCGCCAACCAGAAGGGAAACCTGCTTGGAAAATGCCCACGATCCACCAACGCTGACAGCACCAAGAAAATTATTGCCGCTCTGATAATCTACGGCCAGCCAGAGTTTGTCGGATATTTCACTCATGGTGCGGTCCCATGATGCAAGAAGACCGGTATTCTGGGCACCCAGAGAACTTTCAGCGCCATTGTAGCCGCCAACAGATAACCGCCCGATAACCGGAAAGGTCTTTGCGATGAGGCCGTAGGCGACATTTGATGAGAGAGCATTGCTGGCGGTGTTCATGCCAAACATACCGGCGGCGACTGCAGGCATGCCGGCAAAAAAGGCATCTTCAGGTATTCCGGCCTTGAAGTTGAAGTACGCAGGATGGCTTGAAGCCAAGCTTCCGGCATTATTGTCGGTTATATAGTCGGCCCCGACCTCGATCTTGAATTTTTCAAGCGGCAGAATGCCGGCCGTTACGCCCACATCATATGTATTCACGCCGGCATCAGGAGCGTTCGAGGTGCGGGCATAGTTATCAATGCTTATGTTAACTTCTTTAAAACCCTTTACATCTGTTGAGGGGATCCAGACCTGCCCCGAGAACGTTGCCATTGCCGAACTGCTTGCCAGTGCCACGATTGCTGCCGCTAACGCTACCATTTTTACACTTTTCATCATCTTCTCCTTTTCATCGTTGATTTTGAACGGTGATCAGATGAAAGCTTCGTTGGTTCCATCGCTGCACGTTCTGTTGAAGTTGACTGCTGTTGGCCACAACAATTCATACTATCGTAGGTGCATTCCATTTTAATTTGTAGCTCAGCAGGTTACGTGCCAATAATAAAAAAGCTGTTTTTACAGGTAGTTGTGCTATGGAGTGGCGTGGCATACCGCCAATAAAGGCCCCCTATGCCATATATCTGCTTATTTTGTAGGCACGACTGCCTGTGTAATTATCGTCATGGGGTGTGGAAGTACGGAGCAGATTGGTAGAAGCGGTTGACGGGGATGGCCTTTTTAAGGTAGGTTTAATACTTAAATTACCGCCAAGGAGGGAGTCGTATGGACAACGTTGCAAAAATCAGCGAAGTACCTAATTTCGGTAAAAAGGTTGTATCAATTTCCGGCAGGGAAATCCTGCTGGTCAACGTCAAAGGGACTATCTATGCGTTTGAAAACGAGTGCCCCCACCAGGGGAGTCCGATGAGTGCCGCAGTCGTTAAGGATGGCTACATCTCCTGCCCGCGGCACGGCTACCGTTTCAGTCTGACGGATGGACACTGTGCTGAACATCCGGAATTTATTCTGGCAACATTTTCGGTACAACTGAATGGAGATGATATTCTGGTCGATTTGTGAAACGCCAATAAAGTGTGATCTGTACTGTGGGTGACAACTGGTTTTGTCATTTGCCCACATGCGGGAAACAAAAAAGACTAAAAGAGTATTTTTATCTTATTGACAGCTGTCATATTGACTGGTATTAGATAGTGCATACGTTTTGACTTCAATTTTAAAGGAGAACCATCCAATGTGCCTTACAACTCTCGTAACTCAGCAAGCTCCAGATTTCACCGCCGAGGCGGTTATGCCCGACAACAGTTTTGGTTCGATTACTCTTTCGGCTCTCAAGGGAAAATATGCCCTGCTCCTTTTCTATCCGCTCGACTTCACCTTTGTCTGCCCTTCCGAAATCCTGGCTTTCAACAAAAAAATAGCTGAGTTTAAAGCCAGAAACTGCGAAGTTATCGGCGTTTCTGTCGACTCAAAATACACGCACCTGGCTTGGAAGAATACCGCTGTTGAAAACGGCGGTATCGGCAACATCCAATTTCCACTTGTACAGGACCTGAATAAGGAGATTTCTAAATCATACGGTATTCTCCTTGGCGCTTCTGTTGCCCTTCGTGGTCTGTTCCTGATCGATCCTACCGGTACGGTCCGCCACTGCGTCATCAATGACCTGCCACTGGGGAGAAACGTTGAAGAAGCCCTTCGCATGGTTGATGCCGTCCAGTTTTCCGATACGCACGGAGAAGTCTGCCCCGCCAACTGGAAACAGGGTGAAGAAGCCATGGAACCGACCGCTGAGGGGGTCGCAACATATCTTGCCAAACACTCAAAATAGGGTTTTATTTTTAAACCTCTTGACTTTAAGAGTATAACTTTTCTACTATGCATTAAATTGTAAAGGCAATGAAGAGGAGTAGTAACCATTTACGTGCTTTTCAGAGAGCCGGTGGCTGGTGCGAACCGGTAAGCATCGTGGTGAACTCGCCTTGGAGCCGCTCTGGTGACAGGTAGTCAGAGTCGTGAGCCTGCGTTAAAGGCGTATGAAGGCCTGATTGTTTTCAGGTGAATTGGGTGGTACCGCGGATGGCTCAAAACCTCTGCCCCAAATATTGGGGTAGGGGTTTTTTAATTTGTGGCTGCAAACAGCTATGCGAGAAAACAAACGGTCTCGCAGGACATTGAAAGGGGTGCAAACAATGGCAAAGACAGCGAAGAAAGATGACCGGAAGATTATCAGGATTTTTGACACGACCCTGAGGGATGGGGAACAGGCACCAGGCAACAGCATGAACATCGAGGAGAAACTGCGGATCGCCAAACAGCTGCAGAAAATGAATGTCGATGTCATCGAAGCCGGTTTTCCGATCGCATCCGATGGGGATTTCGAGGCGGTTAAAAAGATCGCCCAGACAATCAAAGGACCCGAGATTGCGGGGCTCTGCCGTTCAAGCGAGAAAGATATCGACCGGGCCTGGGAAGCTCTGAAATACGCCGGCGAGAAGGGGCGTATTCACACGTTTATCGCCACCTCCGACATCCACATGAAATACAAGCTGCAGATGGAGCCGGACAAAGTTCTTGCGGCGGCCGTCAAGGCGGTCAAGCGTGCCGCCTCGTACACCCCCAATGTCGAGTTTTCCTGTGAGGATGCCGTACGCACCCGCCTGCCGTTCCTTGCCGAAGTTGTCGAGGCTGTCATCGCCGCCGGTGCAACGACCGTCAACATACCGGATACGGTCGGTTATACGATCCCGTTCGAGTATTTCAACATCATAAAGTTCCTTAAAGACACGGTGCCGAACATCGACAAGGCAATTATCTCCGTCCATTGCCATAACGACCTGGGGCTGTCGGTTGCCAACTCGATCGCTGCCATCCAGGCTGGTGCCGGTCAGGTTGAGTGTACCATTAACGGCATCGGCGAGCGGGCCGGCAACTGTTCGCTGGAAGAGTTTGTCATGATCCTGCGAACCCGTCGCGATATTCTCCCTTTCGCAACAAATATCGTAACAGAGCAGCTTACACCGGCCAGCCGTTTATTGACTATGGTCACCGGGATTGCAGTACAGCCGAATAAGTCGATCGTCGGCGCTAACGCCTTTGCCCACGAGGCGGGCATCCACCAGCACGGGATGATGATGGATAAAACCACCTACGAAATCATGACTCCTGAGTCGGTAGGCCTTTCGGCAAGCGCCATCATCCTTGGCAAACATTCCGGGCATCACGCTCTTCGCAAGCGGCTGGTTGAATTAGGCCACGAACTTGATGAGGTACAGTTCCGCCGGGCCTTTGATCGTTTCAAGGAGCTTGCCGATCTGAAAAAAGAAATCTTTGACGAAGATCTTGATGCCATTGTTACCGACGAGGCTCGGGAAGAAGATCAGTACAAGCTTGATCACGTCACCGTCACCTGCGGCTCGTTTGCTGTCGCGACGGCAACAGTCCAGATGGAAGTCAACGGCGTCACTGTGCGTACGGCGGAACTGGGTGACGGTCCGGTTGACTCGACGTTCAAGGCTATCAGGAAACTGACAAAGTCAAAGGCAAAGCTTTCGCAGTACAACGTCGGCTCCATTACCGGCGGTACTGATGCCCAGGGTGAAGTAACCGTGCGAGTCTCTGAAGGGAACCATACTGTTGTCGGCAAGGGGGCCTCAACCGACATTATCGTTGCCTCGGCAAAAGCGTATATACATGCACTCAACCGGCTGAACAACAAACAGAAACGGCTGACTGACGCGGTCTAAGCGGCCGCTGTTTTTCTGCACCACTGAAAAAGCTGAGGCCTGACGGGAATTAACCTGTCAGGCCTTTGATTTAAAACTGTTATGTTTATTTAAATCTTTACGGTTTTATACAAAAAATTCTTGAAGCGGAACAGTTGCCGCTGTTCTTCCTCCTTCTCGACTCCATCGGCAATAGCTTTAAGATAACGCGCAACCGCCGGCATGGTCTTGCCGGCTTTGGCACGTGCTTTTTCAATCACCAGTCGCACCGTTTCGCGTGAAATGTCGTTACGCGAGAATGGCTCGTAAATATCCGACCAGAAATCGCCTCCCGCTGCAATCTTGCCGATTATATCGCCAGCCAGGCGCTGGTCGAGGTCATGAGTTGCCGATGATGGTGTTGGCGCTTCCTGGTGCCCGGTCCCTGCTATCGCTTCCTTGATCGCATCACCTGTTATGATGTTTTTTCGTCTGAAGAAGAGCGCCCGCAGCAGAATGCTGCGCAACTCGCGGATGTTGCCCTTGTAAACATGAAGCTTGAGAATCTCTTTTGCTTCTTTGGCCAGGTAGGGGGGCGTTTCTCCGCTGTCACCCTCAGCACGGTAGGTGCGGTAGAGTTTCCCCAGAAAATGGACTGACAGATCGGGGATATCTTCGCGCCGTTCGTTGAGTGACGGCAGATGGATCGAGAGTTCTGAAAGGCGGTGATAGAGATCTTCGCGGAAACGGCCGGCGGCAATTTCGTCAGCCAGATTTTTGTTGGTTGCTGCAACCAGCAGGACCCTGCTGTAACGTTCAGCATTCTCACCGAGCCTCATGAAACCGCCATTGTCGAGAAAACGGAGCAGCTGCACCTGGGTCTTGGGATCGGCATCACCGATTTCATCCAGAAAGACGATGCCGCCGACGGTTTCTTCCAGGATGCCGCGCCGGTCGCTGTATGCTCCGGTAAAAGCACCCTTTTTATGCCCGAATAGCTCCGAATACGTCAAGTCACCGGAATATGCGGCGATATTTGTCTTCTTGACCGGCAGTTCGCCGCTCGGATTGATAGTGCGGCGATACAGTTCATTAAGCTTGTTATAGAGGTTGTTGAAGAAAAACTCCTTGCCGGAGCCGGTCTGGCCGGTTATCAGGATTGAGGGCAGCCCGATGGTAGCCTCCTGCAGAATGTTGCGCGACCAGTATACGATGCGGTTAAACAGCGGCGGTGAGACGGTGTTGATGAAATCGACGACCTCCTGCGATTTCTGACTGTTGCCGATGATGTTGCCGAGCCGATACGAGGAGACGTGCGGATCTTTGTAGGCGACATCTGTCGTAAGCCGGTTTACTTCGCCCTGCAGGCGTTCGATCCGCTGCAGATCGGATATGTGGCGTGCCGTCAGGGAACCGATGATCTGCAGTATGCGTTGATGTTCCTCACGGAAATAGTCGTACTGCAGTGAGTTGAGACAGATAACCGCAATGACTTCACCATCACAGATGATCGGCACCGCGATTTCGCTTTTCAGAAGGGGGCTCATGGAACGATGAAAGCCGCCTCCCAGCAGTTCCGACTCAACACGGGCGTTGATTTTCGGCTGCTTGGTAAAAGCGACATATCCGGTCAGACTTCGATCTTCTCTCGGCAACTCGCTTCCGCCGACCTGAAGCGGCGGGATGTACTTCTTCAACCATTCCTTGTTTTTGGCACCGATAATGGTCCCGTGTTCGTCCTCCACCTCCAGCCACTTCGTACCTTCCCGCTCTGTTACGACGGCAATGCTGCCGGTATCAGCGCCGATAAGTTCGGTCGCTTTGGAAAGAACCCTGGTCAAAAAGGGCTGCAGGGTCTCGGTCGGCTCATTGAGGAGATCACTGATTTCGGAGAGGACGCGGATTTCAAAATGTTCGCCGCCTACCTCACTGATGACCTTCTCGACCATCTCGGCATGTGTCTGCAGCAGCCCCATCTCAAAATCGCTGAACTGGTACAGGTCGTGAGAATAGTAATTAAGCAGACAGATTATGCGCCGTGTCTCCGGGTTGAACCGGGGTACGACGTAAAGTGAACGGAGCTCCATCGATTCGGTCAGCTCCCGCTTCTGCAGGTTGTGCTGCGTCAGGTCGTGGATAAAAAGCGGCTTGAGCAAACGTTCATCGGTGATCAACCCCTGATCGTTGATATAGTTGGAAATCAGTGACATCCCTTTGCGAAGATCCAGTGCACCCAGCTGGTCATACTTTTTTTTCAGATTCTCATCAGCAGAGTAGCTGGCAAGATTTTTCAGGGCGCCTGCGACACCCTCCTGGTGGGTCGGCACCAGCACCGCAGCAAGAGAAACCTTCTCGATCAGTTTAACTGCCGATCTGACCATCATCCCGGCCGCTTCGCGCGCCTTGTACTCCTCAAGACGCCTGGCCAGGCGGACCTGCTGGTGATAAATCCTGGCCTCGTCAAGGGGGGCGGCGACGATAACAGCCAGCTCAGCCAGCTGCATTTTTGCGTGGCTGCCGAGCACTTCGCCGGGGTGATCCTGGTCGATACAGAGCACTCCGATCGATTTTCCGAAAGTGACAATCGGCATGATGTAGCTGGAGCGGAATCTGAAGCGAACAGCAAGCTCATGATCAGGGGCGTTTTTGCCGACAGTGGTGAGCTTGAAATCAAGCGGAATTTGGTTGACAAAAACGGTGGAAACGCTCGCTTCCTTTGATACGATCGGGAAGGTCGTCTCGACGAGCTCTTTGCCGAGCGGTCCTGTGGCATGGGCACAGGTAAGCGCCCCCCGGGTCAGATCTTCCAGATAGATGCGGATCTGTTCGCATCCCGACAGCTGCGTGGCATTTTCAGCCAGGGCATAGAGCATTTCTCCGAGATTTTCCTTGCCGTAGGAGGCGATTGTACTTTGAAACTCTTTGAAGCGTGATTTTGCCGGCATGATGTCTCCTGCAGATATGTCCAGAATAGGAACACGTGTGAGTACAAAATATACACAGCAGGAATGTAGCGCGGGGGTACAGGTCAGGTCAAGGAGGAAGTGAAAATGCTGCAGATGTCCCGCCCGGACGGCAGGATATTGATGTTAACCTTTTAGTACATTCAATATTTTGTCGGCGACATCTTTGCCGCTGATATTGTAAGAGCCCTCCGCCAGCTGCTGGCGGATGATGTTCAGGCGCTCCCGCCGGGCTTCATCTTCTGCCAGTTGAACTGCAGTTGCGGAGAGCTTCACTGCGGCAGGTGGCGTTTCCGCAATCGTCTGTGTCGCTGGATCGGACTTGCCGACAGGCTGAGGCGCTGGTTTGAGTGTTGCGCTGTTCAGTAATGCCATGTAAGTTGAAACGCGATCATCAATTTTCATAACGTACTCCTGTTCTCATACCGGTTTGGTGTGATGGTACGTCCATCGGCAGATCCTGATAAAACTTTAGCCTCGCCTGAACATTAGCTGAGCCCTTTCCTGATCTGATACAGCTCTTCAATGTCCAGGCCGTTCTTTTCGTAATATTCTCGTTCCAGCTCTTCGACATAGAACCGGTCAAGACCCGAGTTTTCCAGAAAGTCCTCCCGCAGTCCGACGTTCCGTTCCGTAATGATTTGCGGCAGGAGAGAATGCAGGTACATGGCCTCTTTTTTGATCGTAAAAATCGTTTCGTTAAACAGGTGGTCAGGGATAGCGGCGCTGATCAGTTTCTTTGTTTTCAACTCCTCGACAACTTCACGGCGCAACGCCTCCTGATCGGCTTTTGTTGTGAACCTGGAGTAAAAATTACGGATGCGGTCACGTACATGTTCAAGGAGAACAATCGCGATTCGCTCCTCCTGATCAATCCGGGTCAATTGACGGTGCAGCTCTTCGATCGTTGAAAACCGTGCTTCAATCGCCGCCAGCCCTTCCATGAGGATTTGTATCTTACGCCGGCCGAAACTGCCGAGATAGGCATTGGCAAGCAGCTCCCGGATAAACAACTCCTGAAAACAATCTTCATGCAGGTTGTCGAAGGCGGCCTTATGTTCAAGCAGGCCACGCAGCATCTCCTCGTTGATCCGGACGTTTTCCATGAAGGCCAGTTGGCTGATCAGGTTTGAAACTGTGTCGAAACGGTCAAGATACGTTATGACGTACGAGAAACCGTCCAAAAGTGACGCGTCGGCGCCGTCCCGGATTTTTTCATCGCACTCCTTGCTGGCATCCAGCAGCAGCTGATCGTAGCAATGGTCGCGGTTTTCCATTGCCCTTTTCTTCCCCTGGATCAGCTTGAGCATATCTTCCCGATCGATATGGCTCTCGATATCGATCTCCCGAAAAAAGATCCCTTCCAGTATTTCGCGGGTTGCAGCGATATAATCGGGCTCCCCGTTTTTTTTGAGATTGCGCCCTTTTTCCAGCATTTCATCCAGAGTATAAAAAAGAGCGCCTGGAATTTTGTTGCGCACAGACAGAGTTTTCAAACGAGTCAGGCGGGCATTGTCGAGGTTGCTGATCTCACCTCTTGAATTGCACGCCAGGAGGATACTGCGGTACTCATCGACAATCCGCTTGTTGACAGGACTGCGGTACATGGCATCGATTCTGATGCGCTCCTGCTGATAACGGTCGATTTTATGCTTCGCAGCGACAGCCACCAGTCTGCCGAAATCCTCGTCGGAGATTTTTTTGTTCTTGAAATAGAAGCGGCGGAACAGGTCGCGATATTCGCGATGGTGGCGGTTGATCAGCTTGATCACAAACAGCTGGGAGGATCCATCTTTCAATAACGGGTACAGCTCGGAAATAAGAACATCATCACGTTCTGCTCCGATCGCCTCCGAGCGCTTGATGTTCTTGCCGAGTCGCTTGACCAGCTCTTCCTGCTGGCTTTTCAGTTTGCGTGAGAGCAGGTTGGAGTGGACGAAAATGAAATAGTTGCAGACGGCATTCCCTTCAAAAAAAATGTTGTCATACGTTTCCGAGCCGGATGTTTGGTCACTGAAATAGACGGCGCCATCCTCGTCCGAGTGGACTCCGTACATGACCAGGCGGTTGATGATCTCCGGTTTGGCAAGATCAGAGGAGGGTTGCTCCACCCCAAACATATATTCGCAGAAATTACCGCCGTTCCCATGGTAGCTGATCCCTTCCGGTGAAAGGATCACTTCGTTTCCCGGGGAGAAAATCCGCAGCTGATCCTCCTCCTGGACGATGTTGAAGAAATAGCGCTGGTAGGCGTCGTTGCCGGCTACCATGACAAAATACTCTGTCTGCTCTCCCATCATACCGTGCAGCCGAATGTCCTTGTGCATACGATATATTCTCCTCCGTTCGTTACGTCAGGTCAAACTCCATGCCATCATAAGCCAGTTCAAAACCGGGCGGCAGCCTGTTCCCTTCAGAGTACGCGATTTCGTGGGTAAGATGGGTCATAACTGTCCGGGGGACTTTTATCTGTCTGGCGGCAGCAATGGCTCCCGGAATATTGAAATGAAAGGGGTGCCCGGTCCAGCGCAGGCCGTCAATCACCAACAGTTCCAGCCCATGCAGCAGGTGCAGCGATTGTTCAGGAATGGCGCTGCAATCGGTCAGATAGGCAAAATTCCCGATACGGTAGCCAAGCGAGAAGGTTTTACCGTGCAGCAGCGGTACCGGAATGACCGCCCGCCCGAACAGCTCGAACGGTGCAGAGATCTCGTGAGCAGCGAGCAACGGCGAGTAGCCGGAACCTCCCTGCTCGTTAAATATGTAACTGAAAGCGTTCTGCAATGTTATGAGGGTTGCCTGCGCAGCAAAGCAGGGTATGATCTCTTTGTGAAGAAAATGAAATCCGCGCAGGTCATCAATGCCATTGACATGGTCGGCGTGGGCGTGGGTGAACAGTACCGCATCGATGCGCCGGATATGCTGTCGCAGCGCCTGCTCTCTCAAGTCGGTGGATGTGTCGACGAGAACGGTGTGATCGTTATAAGAGATCAGAATCGATGCGCGGGTACGTGTATCCCTGGGGTCGGCAGAGCTGCAGACCGGACAGCTGCAGCCGACCATCGGCACCCCGGTGGAGGTTCCGCAACCCAAAATAGTGATTTTCATACCGGTCAACTTTCTTGTAATTTGTACGAAAATAACAGAATCAGATCATGTGGGCAAGATGGTTTTCGGGGCGGTTTAACGTGCCATATCAACCAATAGTGCGATGTTCAGCCCGATCACGATCGACCCGACGATCCAGAGCACCGTGGCACCCAGGGGCCGGTTGGCGTATTCGCCCATAACCTTGCGTGACGAGGTCAGCAGGATCAGCGGGATAATGGTCAGCGGCAGCTGCAGGGAGAGAGCGATCTGACTCCAGAGGATCCCTTTGAACGGGTCAGGAAGCAACATGATGCCTGCGAGTGCTCCCAGCAGCGTGATGCCCACACCGATGCGGGAATGTGGGTCGTTGATGTCGAACGGTTCGATGAAGATGCCCGCAAAAACACTGCCGCCCGCCATGCCGGCGGTGACCGACGATGAAAGCCCGGCAAAGAGGAGCCCCAGCGCAAAGATTACGGCTGAGGCTTTGCCGAAGATCGGCTCAAGCGTCATGGTAACCTGAGGCAGTTCGTTTACGACGATCCCGTTCTTATAGAATACGGCAGCGGCCATGATGATCATGGCGCTGTTGATGGCCCAGCCGGCCCCCATCCCGGTCAATGTGTCCAGAAACTCATATTTGAGCTGTTTTTTGATGACGTCATCACCCTGTGCATTCCACTGGCGGCTTTGGATCACCTCCGAATGGAGGAAAATATTGTGCGGCATGACGACAGCACCCAGTACCCCCATGATGACCGGCAGTGCACCGACCGGAAAGGTCGGCGTCACCCAACCGACCGCTGTCTGGACCCATGATACGTCAGCCAGCCAGATCTCGAAGATGAATGCCAGGCCGATCAGAGAGACAAAGCCCATGATCCATTTTTCCAGGCGTTGATAGTTTTTTGAAAAGAGCATCCAGGCCGAAAAAACTGCCGTCAAAACAGCTCCGATCGCTATCGGGAGACCGGTCAGCATGTTAAGTCCGATAGCCCCGCCGAGCAGTTCCGCCAGGGCAGTTGCAACGCAGGCGACCATGGCGCTTCCGAGCATCATGACCCGCAGCCACGGTTTGAAGAATGTAGAGGCGGCCTCCGAGAGGCAGAGCCCGGTGACGATGCCGAGGTGAGCGGCGTTATGCTGGACAACGATCAGGATGACCGTGGAGAGAGTGACGACCCAGAGCAATTGATAGCCGAACTGTGAACCGGCTGCCACGTTGGTGACCCAGTTGCCGGGGTCGATGAAGCCGACCGTGACAAAGAAACCGGGACCGATATAGCGGAACAGTTCCATCGAGGCCAGGCGCGAGGCATGCTTGCCGATGTGGGAGAACCAGTTCATTGCTTGGTTTCTGAGCCTTCTAAGCCGTCATTGATGTACTGCAGCGCGTATTTCACGTAGTTGCCGGCCGATTTTTTCAGCCATGCCACCTCATCCGCAGTCAGATCGCGCTTGTACCGGGCCGGTGCCCCGACCCAGAGGGTATGCGGCGGGATGACGGTCCCCTCGGTTACCAGCGCCCGCGCCCCTACCAGTGCCCCTTCGCCGACAACGGCGTGATCCATCACGATGGCCTGCATCCCGATGAAGCTGCCGTTTTGCAGTGTGCAGCCGTGCAGGGTCACAGAGTGGCCGACCGTGACGTCATCGCCGATGATCAGTGGTGCACCGGGGTCGTCGGCATGTTTCTTGTGGGTGACGTGCAGCATGGTGAGGTCCTGCACGTTGCTTCTGGCGCCGATGCGGATATGGTTGACGTCGCCGCGAACAACGCAGTTGTACCAGACGCTCGATTGCGTCCCCATCTCGACATCACCGATTATCACGGCGGTCTCGGCGACAAAGGCGGTCGGATCGATAGTGGGGTGGATGCCCTGAAAGGCTTTGATCATGATAGTAATCCCTCAAAAGTAAATGGTAACCGCGCAGCGGAGTATAGACGCTTGGCAAAGAGTTGGCAATCGAAGCGTTTCCACTCGGGAAAGAAGATTAAACTGCTTGTTGCCGCGCTCTGTTTTTGTTATGTTGGCATTCTCCATTTTCCCAGTAAAAGGATAGAACCATACGATGAAATTTACCAAGATGCAGGGCGCCGGAAATGACTATGTATATGTGAACTGCTTTGAGGAGACGGTGCGCGACCCGCAACAGACAGCGATACAGGTTTCAAACCGCAATTTCGGGATCGGCTCGGACGGGCTGATACTGATCATGCCGTCCGAAAAAGCAGATGTGCGGATGCGGATGTTCAACTCCGACGGTTCCGAATCGGAGATGTGCGGCAACGGCATCCGCTGTGTCGCCAAATACGCCTACGATCATGGTATAGTCGCAAATACCGAGATAACCGCCGAGACCGGTAACGGTGTGCTTACGCTGCAGCTGTTCCCGGGGAGCGACGGCAAGATCGTCAAAGTGCGGGTTAATATGGGCCCGCCGCGGCTGACGCGAGCAGAAATCCCGATGACCGGTGATCCGGGCGCAAACGTGGTCGCGGAAGAGCTGACCGTTCTGGATCGCACCTTCAAAATTACCTGTGCTTCAATGGGTAACCCGCACTGTGTCATTTTTGTCGATGACGTGGCAGCGTTTCCGGTTGCAACCTATGGACCGCTGATTGAAAACAACGCGATGTTTCCGCGCCGTACTAACGTTGAGTTTGTACAGATCATTTCAAGGGGTGAAATCCGTCAGCGGACCTGGGAGCGTGGCGCCGGCGAAACCCTGGCCTGCGGCACCGGTTCCAGCGCTGTCACGGCGGCCTGTGTGCTGAACGGAGTGACGGATAAAAAGCTCCTCAACCATCTCTCCGGCGGTGACCTGGAAATGGAATGGGCCGACGACGGCAATATCTACATGACCGGCCCGGCGGTAGAGGTTTTCAGCGGGGAAATAGAAAATCTATTCTGAATTTTGTATTCTTAGTTTTGGATTAAAATTCAACATTCATAATTATCAGGTTGCTATGCCGCGAGTTATTACCATCATAAATATTGTTCTGGGGGCCATCATCATTGCCCTGGCGGCGGCGATCGCTACGGAGCTACTGTCAGACCGTCTCGGGAGCAAGTTTCTCCCCAAAGGAGCATCTACAGCCACCGCTCCCGCAGCCCTCTCACCTCGTACTGAAGATCTCTCCTTTTACGCCCCGATCCTGACGGTCGGTCTGTTCGGCAGTGCGACCCAGGGGCCGCTTACAGCTGTCACAAATGCTTCCGCTGCGATGCAGGCCGCTCCGACCACAGCACCGGTCGAACTGATGCTGATTGGTACGTCCGTCGGATCGTTCCGTGAGACCTTTGCCCTGGTGCGGCATACGACGAAAAATGAAGAACGGGTGTTTCGGCTGGGAGATATGGTTTTTGATGCCGGGCGGCTGGCTGAGGTCCGCAAGGAAAGTGCCTTCATTGTCATCAACAACAAGAAAGTCGAACTGCTGACCCCCATGACGCCGCCTGTATCATCCCCCCCCGGTCAACAGCCGGCGGGAACCCCGCAAACAGCCGCAGCGGTAGCCAGGACCGGAGCCGGCAGTTTCGTTATCGATCAGCGCGCCCTCAACGCCACGCTGGATAACCCGGCCCAGGCGATGAGCGACGCCCGTCTCCTTCCGAGCCAGAAGGATGGCAAGGTCGAGGGTTTCCGGGCCTCGGAGGTAAAGCCGAACGGACTTTTTGCCATGATCGGCATTAAAAACGGTGACGTTCTGCTCCGCTTGAACGATTTTCCGATGGATTCGCCCGACAAGGCGCTACAGTCATTCATCGCCCTCAAGGGACAGAATCGGCTGAAGCTCGATATCATACGCGACGGGCAGCCGCAGACGTTCAATTACGATATCAGATAAAACAGCAATAATCAGGAGGTACTCTTGGCTCGATATCTGTTACGCACATTTTGTACCCTCGTTCTGGTGGGAACGCTTTTGGCCTCTCCGGTGCTGGCCGCCGGCGGCAAAGGGGTGGTGCTGAATTTCAATGAGGTGGATATCTCCACCATGGTGAAGTTCATCAGTGACCTGACCGGCAGAAACTTTATCCTTGATGAACGGGTTAAAGGGAAAATATCGGTGTATTCTCCCTCCAAGCTCTCGATCGAAGAGGCATACAACGTCTTTACCTCCGTACTGGAGCTGAAGGGGTTCACCGTCGTGCAGAGCGGCAGGGTCGGCAAGATCGTCCCGTCTTCTTCTGCCAGGCAATCAGGCTTCAGGCTGCTGCCGGAGGGTGCGCAGGCCCCGGTCAACGAGAACTATGTCGCCCAGGTGACCAAGCTGGAATATATAACCGCCCAGGAAGCGCTGGCTTTTCTGCAGCCGATGGTTTCCAAAGATGGGCACATATCGGCCTTCGGCCCGGGCAATCTGCTCCTGATGGTTGATTCTTCGATAAACATTCGCAAGCTGCATGGGCTTCTGCAGAGTATTGACACTGAACGGACCCGTGAGGGACTTGAGATCATCTATCTGAAGAACGCTTCGGCTGAAAGTGTGGCAACAACTGTTCAGGGGTGGCTGACCGGTTCGGACGCCAAAACTCCCGGGCAGCCAGCTGTTCGTGGCGGATCGGGGAGCACGACAAGCGTTATGGCAGATCAGCGTCTCAATGCCCTGCTGATTTTCGGCAACGAAACGACTAAGGCGTCGATTCGAGAACTGGTTGCAAAACTGGATGTCACACCCCCTGAAGCGAGCAGCAAGGTCAACGTCTATTATCTCGAAAACACTGATGCGACCGAGATGGCAAAAGTTCTGGAAGGTGTCGTCAAGGGGATCAGCGCACCGGCAACGGGTCAGCCGGGCGCCGCTGCACCGCAGTCATCCCCCTTCGAAAGCGGCAAGGTTACCATCACCCCTGATAAGGCTTCCAATTCGCTCGTCATCATGGCCTCCCCCAATGACTATACCAATCTGGTCCAGGTGATTAAAAAACTTGACCTCCGCAGCAAACAGGTCTTTGTGCAGGTGCTGATCGCCGAGGTATCGCTCGATAAATCAAACGAATTCGGGTTGCAAACCGGGCTGATCGGAGGTGGCTCCCCCAACAGTAACCTCACGGTGGCCGGGATGTACGATCCGCTTGGAACGCTTGGCACTATCGGTACCATTCTTGCTTCGGGCGGGACACTAACCCCCGGCCTCGTCGCCAGCCCGCTCAATATTACGGCCGTGCTCAAGGCGCTGGACAAAAAAGGGCTGCTGAACATTCTCTCCACCCCCAATATTCTGACCTCCGACAACAAAGAGGCGGAGATCAATGTCGGTGAAAACGTGCCGTTTCAAGGGTCTGCAACACAGAGCACGTACGGTACCACACAATCTGTTGAGCGTAAGGATATCGGCATCAACCTTAAAATCAAGCCTCAGATCAGCGAAGGTGATTATATCCGCATGGATATCAATCAGGAAATTTCAGCGGTAAAGGACAGCAAAGGAGAGGCGGTCGATCTGGTTACGACCAAGCGCTCGGCCAAGACCAGTGTTGTTGTCAAGGACAAGGAGACGGTGGTGATCGGTGGCCTTATCCAGGACACCGAAGAGGATACCGTCAGCAAGGTGCCGCTCCTCGGAGATATTCCTCTTTTGGGATGGCTGTTCAAGACCAAATCAAAGGTACGCAAGAAAACCAACCTGATGATTCTGCTGACACCTCATATCGTCAGGGATGCCGCCGATCTGGCGGAGATGACGCGCATCCAGCGCCAGTCGTTCGGAGAATCAGCGAAAAAGTACGAACCGGTCGACGTGCAAAAAGAGATTTTCGGCAAATGAGTAACGGCACAGATAGCGTTTCTGATCAGTTGCTGGCCGTTGCCGGCCAGCTGGGAATAGAGTGTCAGCTCGAAATCCAGGCAGATGAAGTTGACTCCGGGCTTCTGAACCGTCTCCCCCTGACGTTCGCACGTACCAATTCCATCTTGCCGCTGCAGGAAGTCGACGGCGTGGTCAGGGTTGCCGTTTCAAGTGCCGCCGGGATGTTGCAGCTTGACGAACTCCGTTTGCTGTTCGGCAAGCAGACCGAAGCGGTGCTGGTGCCGGCGCCACACCTGGCGGACGTCATCAATCAAGTATACGCCGGCGTTTCCGGGACAGCGAGTGAAGTTCTGCAGGAGCTGCAGGGGGATGACCTCTCTACGGTTGCCACCGAACTTAACAATCCTACGGATCTGCTGGATCTCTCTGATGAAGCTCCGGTTATCCGGCTGCTGAACTCAATCCTTTCGGAAGCGGTCAAAGAGCGGGTCAGTGACGTCCATATAGAACCGTACGAGCGGGATCTTCTGGTGCGCTTCCGCATCGACGGCATTCTCTATGAAAAACTCTCTCCCCCTAAAATCATCCAGGACGCACTGGTTTCGCGCGTCAAGATCATGGCGGGGCTCAACATCGCCGAGAAACGCCTGCCGCAGGACGGCCGCATCCGTGTGCGGGTCGCCGGCCGAGATGTTGATATCCGCGTCTCGATCATCCCGACATACTACGGCGAACGGGCCGTGCTCCGTCTGCTGGACAAGAAGAAGGGAATTCTCTCCCTTTCAGATATTGGTCTTGGTGAATATGGCGTCCGTACGCTGGAGCGGATGCTAAACCGGACGAGCGGCATCATCCTCGTGACCGGTCCGACCGGCAGCGGTAAATCTACCACGCTCTACGCCGCGCTGAATCGTGTCAACACCAGCGAAAAAAACATCATTACCATTGAAGACCCGATCGAATACCAGATCAGGGGGATCGGCCAGATTCAGGTCAACCCGAAGATAGATCTGACCTTCGCCGGCGGCCTCCGCTCGATCCTTCGCCAAGATCCGGACATCATCATGGTCGGCGAGATCCGCGATGCCGAAACGGCCGAAATTGCCATCCAGGCAAGCTTGACCGGGCATCTGGTGCTTTCGACGCTGCATACCAACGATGCCGCCACCGCCGTGACCCGCCTGGTGGATATGGGGATCGAACCGTTCATGATCGCCTCCTCCCTTTCTGCCGTCGTTGCCCAGCGCCTCGTGCGGGTGATCTGTCCGCATTGCCGCGAAGAGTATCGTCCGGTGGAGCGGTATGCCGGAGTGGTCCTCCCCGAAAAGCTGTATCGTGGCCGTGGCTGTGATGCCTGTTTTGGGCTCGGCACCCTGGGACGAACCGCCATCTATGAAATAATGCCGGTTGACCAGGAGCTCTGCTCGATGATCATTCGCCGCTCGCACGCCGGCGAGATCAAGGAATATGCGGTTGCGCACGGCATGAAGACCCTGCGTGATGACGGCATCGCCCGCGCCGCCGCCGGGATTACCACCATCGAAGAGGTCCTGCGCGTTACCCAGGACGATTATGCCGACGTTCCGCTATAAAGCCTACAGTGCCACCGGCTCTTCGGTTTCCGGTACGGTCGAGGCCGATTCCGAACGTCAGGCGATGCAGCAGCTCAAAGGGCAGGGATTGCTGCCGCGTGAGGTGACCGAAGAGGGTGCCGCCGGGGGGCGCTCCAGATCCTTCTCCTTCCGCCGGGGTGTCCCTGCTGATGAACTCTCGCTCTTCACCCGTCGCCTTGCCACTCTGGTTGCGTCATCGATACCGCTCTTTGAAGCGATGGGGTCGCTCTGCGAGCAGGAGGAGAACGGCCCTCTCCGTCAGGCCCTCGTACGGGTAAAAGAACGCATCGCCGAAGGGACTTCGCTGTCTCGGGCGCTTGCGGCTGAGCCGGATATCTTCGGTGAAAGTTATGTCAGCATGGTAGCGGCCGGCGAGGCTGGCGGCGCTCTTGATGCTGTACTGGAGCGGCTGGCTGATTTTCTGGAGGAGCAGGAGCAGGTACGGAGCAAGGTCACATCCGCCCTTGCTTATCCGATCCTGATGGTATTCGTCGGGGGGGGAGTGATGCTCTTCCTGCTGACGGTCGTCATCCCGCGCATCGTAACAATTTTTGAAGACAGCAAAGCCGCCCTGCCGCTGATCACGATCATCCTCATCAAAGTAAGTCATTTTCTCCAAGGGTATTGGTGGATCCCTGTCTCCCTGATAGTCGCCTCTGTGCCACTCTACCGCCGTGCCATGAAGCGCGATGATCTCCGTCTGAAGCGTGACGCTCTGCTGCTGCGGCTTCCGATGGCCGGCGGCATGCTGCAACGCTTGATCCTCTCCCGCTTCGCCCGTGTTCTCGGTCTGCTCCTCTCCAGCGGCGTACCGATTATGAAGGCTCTGGAGATCACCGGCGAGGTACTTGTCAACCGGGTCTACCGCTCTTTTCTCCGTGGCGTGATGGAGGATGTTGCCCAGGGGGGGAGTCTCTCGACAAGCCTGAAAAAGAGTCCACTTTTCCCGCCGCTTCTGGTGCATCTGGCCGGTGTCGGCGAGAAGAGCGGCAATCTGGAAGGTATGCTGGTAAAGGCGGGTGTCGCCTATGAACGTGAGTTCAGTGCCCGCCTGACGCGGCTGATGGGACTGATGGAGCCGCTGCTGGTTCTGGCGATGGGGGTTGCGGTCGGCATCGTGGTGCTGGCGGTGCTACTGCCGATTTTCGAGCTGAATCAGCTGATCAAGTAGGATGCTCTTCATGCCGGGACACAGCCTCCTGAAAATCGGTATGGACCAGGTTTCCTGATATGGGGAGAGTATGGCAGTAGCAGGGGAGATCCAGAAACAGGTTTTTGACCTTCTTTCGCGCGCCTCCAACATCTCTTTTGTGACTGCAGATCAGGAGGGGGGGAGCGTCAGCGTACTGGCCCCAGGTCAGCGGGTCAGTGCCGAAGTCTTATCGACGCTGCCCAATAACCGGGCACAGGTGCAGGTCGGAGCCGAGCGTTTCAACCTTGATCTGCCGATGGCGGTTCGGGTCGGACAGTCCCTTGAGATGACCTTTGTCTCCAATGATCCGCGCTCCACCTTTGCCATCGCCCGCCAAACCGGTATCGCCCCGCCGGTGAGCCTTTCCGATGCCTCTCGCCTGTTAAGCCTGCTGGTCCCAGCCGAACAGACAGCCGATCCGCAGCTCCGCTCCTCCTTGCAGAGCATCGGTGAGATGCTGCGGCGTTCATCAGGAGAAGCCGCCGTGCTGGCCAACCTGCTGGATGAAGCGCTGATCTACGGAGCGGGGAAGGATTCGGCGCAAGCCACTTTAGCAGCTGGCGATGCCACCAAGGATTCTGGAGGGGCGCCGGGAACGGGGCGGTTAACTCCGGACCAGGCGCGTCTGGCGACGTTTGAAACAAATGCGGCCCAGATCCTCAGAAACATAGCCCAGAATTCACGCTTTACCCTTATTGAGGCAGCCAGTCAACCGCTGACGCCGTTGCCGCTCCTGCCTGGTGAAGAGGTCAGTGCGGCAATAGTCGGCACCCTGCCGGGTGGAAGAGCCATTGTACAGTTAGCCGGGACGACCCTGGAGCTGTTGCTCCCGCAGAAGGTCCAGCCGGGCGAAATCCTGCGCCTGACCTACCTGTCGGGAGAGCCTAAGCCCACCTTTGCACTTTCCCGGGCACTCCCCGAAGGCGCTCCGCCTCTGCTGAGCGAGGCCGGACGCTGGCTGAGCGTGCTTGAACATAGCGAAGGGGGAGTGTCCAGCCAGCAGGCCTATGTGCTGGAACGGTTGAACAGTGTGCTGAAAAGTCTCCCCACGGATTCACCCGCCTTCAGCATTATTTCGGATGAAGCGCTGACCTACCAGAGAAGTCGGCAGATGCCGACGATATCCGATCCATCCGCCGCCCTTGCCGTCGCGGCGCAGAACAGTGCAGCGTCCGGAAACGGTATTGTGTTGAGCGACGATATGGCCAAACTTCTTCAGGCCGTTATCAAGGGAAACCGCCTGGCACTTCTTGAAGCTCTCAACCAGCAGGCCATACCGGCTGGTTTTGCGCCGGGGCAGCAGCTCCGGGGCGAGGTGATGGCATCCCTGGGCGGGGGGCGGTTTTCCGTCATGGTCGGCGCGCAGATGCTGGAGTTCCTCATGCCGAAAGGTGTCAGGCGTGGCGACCGCATCAATCTGTTTTTCATAACCGAAGAGCCGCATATGATATTTCTGATGGCGCGTTTCGGCCGTGTGTGGGACTCAAAAGTCAGCGACACCGGCCGCTGGCTGAGCGGCTTTCTCGGTGAAGCGTCCGGGCAGCTGCCGGCAGAGGCAACGATGGGCCTTCTGCGGACATTGCTGGCTGAGGCGACGACTGATGCTTCACTGCTCGGCCGGATGCTGCAGCAGGGCCTTCGTGAAAGCGGCCTGTTTTACGAGTCTCACCTGGCCCGCTGGTTCGGTGGCAACTACAAACTGGGAGACCTCCTCAGGGAACCGCAAGGGTGTTTGTCTCCGCGCCTGCCCCAGGCGGGGGAACAGGGGGCTCCGATTGACGAGTTTGTTCTGGGGAGTGTTCGGAGCGGCGCAGCTGAAATAATTGAGGCGCTCTTTAAAAAAGCAGGCAGCAGCATGGCACATGAAGGAATAGCTGATCAGCGCGCCCTGCCGATCGTCGGCGAACAGCTGTCCGCGCTACAGAACGGCCAGCTGCTGTTTCGGGGTGATCTGTTCCCCGGGCAGTACATGGAGTGGACCGTTGCCGAGCGGGAAGCGGAGCGGAACCGGTCCGGCGCCCGAGAGCGGAGCTGGGAAACGAGCATAACCATTAGTCTGCCGAAACTGGGACCGGTCACGGCGCTGCTCACACTCAATGGTGCCTGTGTCACCGTTAAAGTCACTGCCGGAAACAGCGCGACTGTCCCGGCTCTGGAAGATGGCAGGGCCCGCCTGGTTGAACAGTTGGAAGGAGCCGGACTTACACCGGCAGAGATGAGCATCAGCCATGCCGCGCCGTGACGATGAAGAGCGCCGTGCGGCGGCGCTTTCCTACAAACAGGGGTACTATGCCCCGGTTGTCGTTGCCCGGGGGAAGGGGGTTGTCGCGGAGGCGATCATCGCCTGTGCCCATGAAGCCGGTGTGTATGTCCATGAGTCGCCGGAGCTGGTCAGGCTTTTGATGCAGGTCGACGATGATCAGTTCATACCCCCCGAGCTGTATCGGGCGGTTGCTGAAGTGCTGGTATGGCTGCAGTGGCTGGAGGATCAGCAGAAGTAAGCAATGTGTAAGGAGTAATTGATGCAGATCAAGTTTGGTACCGATGGCTGGAGGGGTATTATTGCCCGGGATTTCACCTTTGATAATCTTTCACAGGTGGCACAGGCCACCATGGATTATCTGAACCGCGAGGGGGTGGGGGACAAGGGACTGGTAATCGGCTATGACCGACGTTTTCTCTCACGCGATTTCGCCAGACGGGTGGCAGAAATTGCGGCCGGCAACGGCATCCATGTACGCTTGACGGAGGATTATGCCCCGACGCCGGCGGTTTCATGGGCCGTACGCGAGTGTGGCGCCGGAGCCGGGGTTATGATCACCGCCAGTCATAATCCTCCAGAATATAACGGTTTTAAAATCAAGGAGGCCTTTGGCGGTCCCGCCCTCCCCGCGACAACATTAATTCTTGAAGAAATCGTTGCGTATAATCAGGGAAACGATCGTCGAATTATATCGATTCCGTATGATGAGGCTCTGGAAAAAGGAACTATTGAACTATTTGACCCGTGTGAAGGCTATTTTCATCAGCTCAGCCGCTACGTTGACCTCGACCTGATTGCAAAGGCCGGGATCAGGGCGGTGGTTGATCCGATGTACGGCGCCGGTTGCGGTTTTATACCTCGCCTCCTCCCCGGGGTCGATGAAATCCACAACAGCGAAAATCCCCTGTTCGGCGGCCGGGCACCTGAACCGATCGGCCAGCATCTGCAGGAATTATCGGCGCTGCTCAAAAGTGGGAAATACACTGTCGGCCTGGCTCTGGACGGCGATGCCGACCGTATCGGCGCCGTTGATGAAAACGGTGACTTCTTCTCCTCCCATTGTATCTTTACCGTTATCCTGCGGCACCTGATCGAGTATAAAAAGATGACCGGAGCTGTTGTCAAGACGGTCTCGACAACCAGGATGGTGGACCTGCTGGCGGAAAAATTCGGGTTGGAACTCTTTGAAACGCCGATCGGGTTTAAACATATCTGTGAGCTGATGCTGGAGCGCGATATTCTCATGGGTGGTGAAGAATCGGGAGGACTGGGAGTGAAAGGGCATATCCCGGAGCGGGACGGTATCCTGCTTGGGCTGCTGCTGCTGGAAGCGGTCGCGGTGAGCGGCAAGGGGCTGCGACAGCTTCTTGATGAAACGATGGATGAGATCGGGCATTTTTACTATCAACGGATTGACCGTCGTATCGAAAGTACCGCCAAAGAGCAGCTGATCACCAGGCTGCGCAGCCACCCTCCGGCAGCGATAGATGGTCAGCGGGTTGCCGCCACCAATTTCAGCGACGGTTTCAAGTTCATCTTTGAAAACGGCGACTGGCTCCTGATCCGTCCGTCCGGGACAGAGCCGGTTTTACGCCTGTACAGTGAAGCGGGAACGCTTGACCAGGTTGAGCGCTTCCTGCGCCAGGGGGTAATGATCGCCGGCTGTTAATCTGTTTACATCCGGAAAATAAAAGATTCTGAACATCATCACTACACGGTTGCACTGGCGAAAAAAACAGTTATAATCCTGCGACTCTAAAGTCGTGCGCACAGACCGCAACACGCGCTGAATATTCATCCATATTGCATGGAAAACTACGAGAAGGAGCACACTGCTATGGCAAACATTCTGATTGTTGATGATTCATCCACCATGCGTAAAATTATTTCGAGATCTCTTCGTCAGGCCGGTCTTACCGTTGATGAAATCTACGAAGCAGGTGACGGCATCGAGGGACTGGGAGTTATTGCCTCCGGTAAATCCATTCAGTTGATTCTGTCCGATATCAATATGCCGAACATGGATGGACTTGAGTTTGTCAAAGCGGTACGCGCCAACGGCAATACAACCCCTATTGTCATGATCACTACGGAAGGGGGCGAGGAGATCATTGCTGAGGCTATGTCGAGCGGCGCGAGTGACAGCATTAAAAAACCGTTTACCCCCGACCAGCTTCAGGAAAAGCTGGGAGGGATGCTATGACCCTCAATCCGGATATTTCCCGGTCAACCAGCTTTACCGAAGCGCAGGTAGCCGGTTACGTGATTGATGCAACGAAAGAAGTATTCTCCACCATGGTCATGATGGAGATAACGGACGAGTTTCCGCTCAAGGAGCCGGTCAGTCGCTTTAAATGCAGTATTACCGGAATGGTAGGTTTTGCCGGAACCTACTCCGGAGTTATTTCAATTCACTGTCCGGTCGCCCTGGCACTGAAGATCACCTCCAACATGCTTGGACTTGATTGTGATGAGGTTAACGAAGACTTAAATGATGCCATCGGAGAAATTGCCAACATGCTGGGGGGGAGCGTCAAGCAGGTGCTCTCCAAGGGGGGGCTGGATGTCAAGTTGTCCATTCCGACAGTCATATCGGGAGAAGATTATACCGTTAACTCGCTTTCTGACAATGATTGCGTAGTCGTCCCCTTTACCGTTGAAGAACATACGCTATTGGTCGGGATTACGCTGAAGAAGGAAGATTAGTCTAATCCTGCATCTCCGGCTGTTGTGACACTCGGCAGTCATCCTGAAGCTGTACCGGAAGACAATACTACATGGATGGTTATACAACTCTATACGCGATGCTGGAAACAGCCCTTAAGCAGGCAGGCGAAGAAAGCGGCATGCTGCTGGGGCAGGAGCTTTCGATTGCCCTTGCAGACTCGCTTTCGACAACCAAAAGCTCTTATTTCGGCGCTCTTGACGATGGCTGCTTCGTCCTCGGAGTAGACTCGGGCGAGGCCTACGCGGGGCAGTTCTACCTCGTATTCTCTTTGCGTGATGCGATTGTCATGAGCAGTATCCTGCTCGGCATCCCTCCGGCGCGCATCCAGGAAAAGAAACGGCTCTCAATCATCGAAAATGACGATATTGACGCTTTTTCCGAAATAGCCAACATGGTAAACGGCGCGCTTAATACCGTCTTTCAGGGAGCGCTACCCAACAAAGTCCGTCTCAAGCTGTTGTCCCCCAATAAATACATTCCAGAAATTGACCAACTGACCCCTGAGGAGCCGATCCCGGACGGCGACTACCTGATGTTTCGCTCCAAACTGGAGATGCCGGATCAGGAAATGAACTATCTGGACGTTTTGATTCCGGTCGCTTTAGCTGAGCTGTATGACCCGCAACCGACGGTTGTCGAAGCAGAGGTTGAGGAAGCAACTGAGACAAAGATCGCTGGTAGTGATGATACAGGAGACGCACCGGGAGAAGAGGGTGAAGCCGCACCGGGAGCAGGTGGTGGAGTTGACAGTATCATTGTGCTGGAGGACAATGAAGAACAGCGCCAGCAGCTGATCGGTCTGGTTGCCTTTACCGGATTCCAGACCGCTGAAGGGACACTTAATGCGGATATAAAAGAGCTGTTTGCCGGTAGAAATGTTAAACTGGTTATCATCGGCTCCCAGGATGCCGATGATCGCGAATTAGCTGTCTGCATAAAAGTCAATGCCATTCGCCAGGATTCACCGCCGCCGATCATCATGAGTGCCGAGTGCTGGACGAGAACAGCCGTTCTGAAAGCTCTTAAATACGGCGCGCGCGATATTATCATAAAGCCCTTCGATGGTGCCGATGTAACTGCTAAAGTCCGTCGTTACTGCAAAATTGCGCTGGTTTAGTTTCTATGCAGGCTTCATAATGAACCAACCATTAGTTCTACAACTTTTTTCTGCTCAATTCCGCAGAGCCCTTTTTTTCAGTGTGCTGATGTTCGTGCTTGCCGTACCGATCCTTCCGGCAAAAGCGTATGCGTCCTTTCCCAACCGTCTCTACCGGATAGATATACGCCCTCAAAAAAACTTTACCCGTCTTACGCTCCGCCTGGCAGATCCCCCGCATTACAGGTTGGTGGCTATTCCGGGTAACCGTCTTCGTCTTGTCATACAAGACACCGGTGGGACACTGTTCAAAAAGTTCCGGCGTTATTCAGACAAAAATATCGGCGGCTTGGTTCTTAAACAACGGGGCAACAGCCTGCTGGTTACTTTTCAGTTTTCTCAGGCAGCTGGATGGCGGGATCTGTCCCGCCATGATATCAGCGCCATAACAGTTGATATTGGTGCCCCCTTCAGGCCGGGCCCCCCGCAGCCGACTCTTGCGGGGCGTGAAAAGATATGGGAAGGGGTTGAAAAACTGGTGCGGAACTTCGACCCGCCGCTGAAGTCGGAGATCCCTTTTTCTCCGACGGATCGCCAGGTGCTGAAAAATTTTCTTACTGATGATGAACAGAAAAATTTCATGGCAGCTGAGGCTGCTCTATACAAGGGGCAACTGACTGAAGCCGAGGAGCTGTTTACCCGCTTTGCGTCGTCTCAGACGCCGATTCGGCCGCTGGCGCTTTATCGCCTTGCAGAAACATGGTACAAGCTGCAAAAATATTCACAGGCCCTGGCCGCTTTTCATGAGGCGGAAAAATTGTGGCCGGCCTACCTCGGGATAAATCCGGGAGTGACCTTTTATTACGGTGACAGTATCGCCAGAAGTGGAGAAGTGGCCTCTGCCCGCCCTTTGCTTACCGCTCTTGTTGTACGGCTGGCTGACAAAACCTATGCGCCGGCACTGCTCGTACGGCTGGGTGATATTCTCGCCCGGCAGGGTCATGAGCACGAGGCTCTTGCGATCTACCAAAATGTAGCGGAAAATTTCAAAGGGAACAAAGCCTCTCAGATGGCTTTAATGCGGGTTGCTGACAGTGGCTTTCTTCAATCGACACGCTGGAATTACCGCTCGATCAGCGACGTATATCTGAACGCTTCCCGGCAAAGCGGCGACCTCGACATGCGTGAGGAAGCACACTTTAAATATGTACTGCTTGAATCGATCCATGGTGAAGCGGGTGAAGCGCTGCAGCTGGTTATGAGCTTTCAGCGAAAGTTTCCCCGCGGCGTATATGTTGCCGTGGTCAGAACAATTCGGGAGGTCCTCGTTGCTGAAGCCTACCGGGATGCGGAGTGGAACAAGGACCCTTCTGCATTACTGCGGTTCATGGATGAGCAGTACGAGTATCTTGCCGGCTGTGTTGAGCAACCCGGTTTTCTTGCGACAGTTACACGTGCCTACAGCGAAGCCGGGCGGCCGATTGAGCTGGTCAAGTTGCTGACCTCTTTGGTTGAGCGATCGTGGGCGGCTTCGGTGGCGCCGGAACTGTATGTCAGCATCGTTGACAACGCTGAACTGATTGGTGATTCGGCGGCTGCCGAGCGGAACATTAAAGCTTTTCTGGGTAAATTCAGTACCAACCCGCGGGCGCGGATGATGACGGAACGACTCGGCTCAATTTATTTTTCGGCGGGGAAATATCAGCAGGTCAAGGAAACACTCCTCTGGCTGCTCAACAAAGGGGAACGGGCCCAACGTACCGAAAGTTATTACCTGTTGGGACGATCGCTCTGGGAGCTTCAACTCTATGCACAGGCGGCCAGATCGATGGACCTTTTTCTCTCGACTCCGTCGGGGCGTGATCCACGTACCATGCCGGACGCTTATTTCGTTGCCGGTTCTGCCAGGGAAAGCCTGGGCGATCGAAAGGGAGCTTTGAAGCAATTTGAGGCTGCGCTCAAACTGCCGGATAATAGTCGGAATGATGAGTTTATCTACAGAGCAGGGCAGATTAATCTCCGCGAAGGCAATACCGGTCGTGCAAAAGAGCTGTTTGGTCAGCTTGCTGAAAAAGGGAAGGATCCCGACTGGCAGAAGCTTGCCAGGCAGGCACTGTCAACGCTTTAATCGAAGTTATCCATTCCGTAAGTACAACAACAAAAGTCAATATTCTGACTTTGCCAAAATAATGGCACGCTCTGCGTCCTCATTGAGGCCTTTTGCGCAGAAATATCCCATTCTGGCGCCATTTTTATGGTTGTTGTCAGTGGTATATATTTTGCATAATCAACATTTTCGGAGGGAGCCGGATATGCAAATTGACGGGATTTTCAGCAGTACTATCGGTCTTCTGGGGAAGAGTATTGATCTGAGGGCTAAAAATCAGAATTTGATCGCCTCCAATATCGCCAATGCCGAAACACCGAACTTTGTTCCCAAAGAACTGGCTTTTGAGCAGGAATTGCAGGGAGCTCTAAAAAACCGCCAATCCGGGCAACGCCCCTCTTCTACTCCGCACGCACGCCACATTCCAATCAGGGGTTCCGGAGCAGGCAGTTCCGTGGAGTCGGTTTCAGGGCGGGTTGTCGAAACACCCTCCAAGACACCCGGCATAGACGGCAATGCTGTCGAGCTTGAAAATGAAATGGGAAGACTGGCTGAAAACCAGATCATGTTTAACGCCTCAGTTCAACTGCTGAACAAAAAATTTGAGGGTTTGCGGACCGCAATCAAAGAGGGTAAATAAATGGACTTTTTTAGTTCTATGAATGTGAGTTCGTCGGCACTTTCCGCCGGGCGGACGCGCATGAACCTGATATCCAGCAATCTTGCTAATGCCAATGCTACGCGAACGCCCGAAGGGGGGCCATACAAGCGGAAAGATGCGGTTTTCGCCGCGACTCCGGTTGACAGCCCCTTTAACAGGGCTCTTGATGGTGCAACAGCCCAGCAGGTGCGGAAAGTGGAAGTTTCCGAAATTGTTGAGGACCGTAATCCTCCCCGCCTGCAGTATGATCCCGGACACCCGGATGCCAATCCGCAAGGGTATGTGGCCATGCCAAACGTCAACGTGGTTGAAGAAATGACCGACATGATCAGCGCTACAAGGTCATATGAAGCAAATGTAACCGCCGTTCAGGCAGCCAAAAGCATGGCCCTTAAAACACTCGAAATCGGCCGGTAACCTTTTAAAACAAAGAAATTCAAGAGGATATAACCCATGGTAATTAGCGGAATTGAGAGCGGAATAGGGATGTCGAAAGCCTTTCCGGAAATAAACAAGACCAGTCCGGCATCTACGGTCGATGGTGCGGGTAAGTTCTTCAGTGAACTTGTTTCTAAAGTGAATGACATTCAGGTGCAGTCGGACAAGTCGATCCAGGGACTCGCCAGCGGAGAGAATAAAAATCTCCACGAAGTCATGATCGCAGTCGAGAAAGCGAGCATATCGTTCCAGTTTATGTCGCAGGTACGCAACAAGGCACTTGAAGCCTACCAGGAAGTCATGCGTATGCAGGTATAATTCCCGCCGGGACGAGCTATCTTTTGACAGCAGCACCCTTGATAGTCAGAATAAAGCATACGCCTGATACGGTCAGCATTTTTTTGCAGCAGCAATCTGTAATTTATTAATCGAAAGGTATATAACCCCGCCAATGCCAGAAGGAATCCGTAGACTCATAGAGCCTTTTCTTGCACTTTCTCCAGGCAAACAGATGGTGATTGTCACAGTGGCTTTTCTCTCTGCCGTTGCATTCGCAATGCTGATCTTTGTCGCAAACCGCACCGACTACAAGCCTCTCTTCACCAATCTGACCTCAGAGGATGCCGGTGAAATAGTCAAAAAACTGAAGGATGCCAAAACACCATATCAGTTTACAGCTGATGGCAAGGGAATTCTTGTGCCGTCTGACAAAGTGTACGAACTCCGCCTGACATTGGCGTCAGAGGGGATCCCCCAGGGAGGCGGCGTCGGTTTTGAAATATTCGACCGGAAAAATTTCGGCATGACCGAGTTCGTTCAGAAACTTAATTATCAACGAGCCCTGCAGGGTGAACTATCAAGAACAATTTCACAGCTGAACGGTGTCGAACAGGCGCGCGTACATCTGGTAATACCCGAAAAATCACTTTTCAAGGATAATGAAAGGCCGGCCACCGCCTCCATCGTCCTCAAGATGAAATCAAACCGCGCCCTGCGCGATTCTGAGGTGCAGGGGGTCGTTCATCTGGTTGCCTCTTCTATCGAAGGGATGGACCCGGAACAGGTTACCCTTCTTGACAGCCGCGGCAAGATTCTCAGCAAAGGGGGGAGCAGTGACCCGACGTCCCGCATGAGTTCGGCCATGCAGGAAACCCAGCGTGCGTATGAAAGAAATGTTGAGGAACGGATACAATCACTGCTTGACCGTATTGTCGGTGGGGGGAAGTCGGTGGCGCGTGTCACGGCCTCTTTCGATTTCAAACAGGTTGAGCGGGTTGAAGAAAAGTATGATCCGGAGTCAACTGCCGTCCGCAGCGAGCAGCGGACGGAGGAGAAGGGCTCGTCTACCACAAGCGGCGCAGGTGTTCCAGGTGTGCAGACCAACCTTGGACGCACAACAGCTGGAGGGGGTGCAACCTCTGGCGGCGGCTCCAAAAATGACGAAACCCTTAACTATGAAGTAAGCCGCACAACGGCGAAGATTATTGAACCGGTGGGGGCACTCAGTAAAATTTCTGTTGCTGTGCTTGTTGACGGCAAGTATGAAGCTCCCGCAGCGGTTAAGGAAGGGCAGATTGCCAAGGCAAAATACGCGCCCCGCTCACCTGACGAACTACTCAAAATAGAAACACTGGTTAAAAGTGCCGTTGGATTTAATTCTGAGCGGGGTGACCAGCTGACGGTTCAGAATATCCCCTTTCAGGAAACCGACGAGGGGGGGAGCGTTGAAACCGCAACTTGGTGGACAAACCCGTTTTTCATCTCTCTGGCTAAAAATCTGATGATCGGAATCGGCTTTCTGGTGTTGGTCCTGTTTGTCATCCGCCCGCTTCTGGCCTCGCTACGACTCGTAAAGCGTCCGACACTGGAGAGTTTTGAAGCGATTGGAGCGGGTGGAGAGCAGTTGACAACGACTGAACGAGCGCAGATTAGCGCCCAGATGGCGGAACAGAAGAACTTGATCGAGCAGGCAAAGAAAGATCCCTATCAGGTCGCCCAGATATTACAGAACTGGGTCGCTGAGGACAAGTAGTAAGGGCGCTGCATATCGCGCCCAGCCAGGCAGCAAAATCAGGGCGCGGCACGCAGCGCCCCTACAAAAGGGATACTATGACCGGTTCAGAAAAAGCCGCAATCTTGCTGCTGTACCTTGGAAATGATGTGACAGGCAAGGTTTTCGAGCATATGGATGATACCGAAATAAAAAAAATCAGTAAGAGTATGGGTACACTCGGGCATGTCTCGCGCGAAACGATCATGGAAGTTGTTACCGGCTTTACAGCGGTAATCGACCCTGAATCGGGTATTTTTTCGCAGGGGGATGAATTCGTATTAAAAATACTCGAGAAGGCCCTCGGGACTGAAAAAGCCCAGATATTGATGGACGAGCTTCAGGCCTCCAGTTATGGCGATCTGGTCGACATTCTGGCGAATATGGACTCGAAAAGTATCGCCAATTTCCTTTCTCAGGAGCACCCTCAGACCATCGCGGTCATCCTGGCCAAACTCAAATCGAAGCAGACCAGCGAGATAATCAGCATCCTGCCGCAAGAACTTCAGGCGGAAGTGGTGTTACGCATTGCCGATGTCGAACAGGTGTCGCCGGATATTCTGAAAGAAATCGATGAAGTCATGAAGCGTGAACTCAGTTCGATGGGGGGGACACAACGTTACAAGGTCGGCGGTATCGACAAGGTAGTCGATATGTTCAACCATTTTGATCGCAGCAAGGAAAAGCAGATCCTTGACAAACTGGATGTTCTCAGTCCGCCGTTGTCAGAAATTATCCGCAAACACCTCTTTACCTTCGAAGATGTCTTCGCCCTGGATGATCGGAGCATTCAGTCCGTTATGCGTGAAGTCTCAAACGACACCTTGACCCTGGCCATGAAAACCTCACCGGAGGAGGTCAAGGAAAAGATTTTCAAGAATATTTCCAGCCGTGCTGCAGACATGATCAAGGAAGATCTGGAGGTCATGGGACCGGTGCGGCTTTCTGATGTTGAAAAGGCACAGGGAGAGATCATCAAGATCGTGCGTAAGATGGAGGAAGAGGGAAAAATAGTTCTGGCCGGCCGTGGAAGTGAAGATGTCCTCGTCTAAGATCATAAAGCAGGCAGACCAGAGCAGATCAAACGTTTCAGAATTCAGTTTCAGAAACATCGGCAAGTCTGGCGGATCGGCTCCTGCAGAACTCGGTACAGGCGGTTTTGTGCCGATGGGACTGTTTCAAAGCGGTGATCCGCAGGACCAGCCGGTTGATGCCGGGCCTCCCGTGATTGAAATCAGCGAAGATGACCTCAACCAGAGAACAAGTGATGCATTTAATGCCGGCCTCAAAGAAGGTAAAGAGCTTGCGGAACGAGGACTTGTCAACGTCTTCAGGGCGTTACGGGCTTCAAGTGAAACTATTCACAACCTGAGAGACAAAATCTTCCGGGAATCAGAGGACGAAGTAATCAAGCTGGTCATGCTCGTTGCCCGCAAAGTGATCATCCGCGAGATAACCGAGAACCGGACGATTCTGGCCGGGATAGTGCAAAATGCGCTTGCCGGTTTGTCGGCCCGTGAGGAAATAACCGTGCGCATCAATCCCGATGATTACCTGCTGGTTACTTCCGGACGTAATGAACTGCTGCAAAATGAACTGCTCAATGAGCGACTGCTGCTCAAGCCTGATCCGTCGGTTTCCGCCGGTTTCTGCTTCGTAGATACGGTTATGGGAACGGTTGATGCCTCTCTGGACGGACAGATGGACCAGATATACCGAAGCCTTATTGAACAACGCACCGTTGCTGCTGCCGTTGAAGAACCATGACGTGGGATTGATGCGATATGCCTGATACAAAGATCAATCTTGAAAAATACCATTCGGCGCTTGCGGCTGCAAAGCCGGTCAGGCTGCATGGCAAAGTTACCCAGGTCGTCGGCCTGGTTATCGAGGGGTATTGTCCTGACACTTCAGTTGGCGCCATTTGTGAGATAAAACCGCTGGATGGGGATCCGATTCCAGCCGAGGTGGTTGGTTTTCGCAATAACAAAACCTTGTTGATGCCGCTCGGAGAACTGCGTGGGGTTGGTCTTGACAGCCTGATCTCAGTCAGGCGGGATAATGCCTCCCTCGGGGTAGGGCCTCTCATGCTGGGACGTGTTATCGACGGACTGGGCAATCCTATCGACGATAAGGGGCCGATAAATACCGAGGAAGAATATCCGATCTATGCGCTGCCGGTGAACCCGATGTCGCGTCCGCCGATCCGGAAACCGCTGGATCTGGGTATTCGCAGCATCAATGGTTTGTTGACCTGCGGTCGTGGGCAGCGGGTCGGCATAATGGCCGGCTCCGGGGTGGGGAAATCAACCCTGCTCGGAATGATCGCCCGCTATACGGAAGCAGATGTAAACGTCATCGCCCTGATTGGCGAGCGTGGCCGCGAACTGCGTGAGTTTATTGAAAAGGATCTGCAGGAGGAGGGGCTTAAAAAATCGGTTTTGGTTGTTGCAACATCCGATCAGCCTCCTTTGGTGAGGATGCGCGGCGCCTACATTGCGACGACCATTGCGGAATATTTCAAGAACCAGGGGAAAAAAGTCCTGCTGATGATGGATTCGGCAACCCGATTCGCAATGGCGATGCGTGAGGTCGGTCTCGCCATTGGCGAGCCCCCTACCACCAAGGGTTATACACCATCGGTCTTTGCCGCGCTGCCTAAATTGCTTGAGCGGACTGGCAACTTTCCTGAAGGGAGCATCACCGCACTTTACACGGTTCTGGTTGAGGGGGACGATTTTAATGAACCGATCTCAGATGCTATGCGCAGCATTCTTGATGGGCATATCGTGCTGTCGCGGGACCTGGCGGCCCGTAACATATACCCGCCGATCGATGTTCTGGCGAGCGCCAGTCGTGTCATGAGCGACGTGGCATCTAAAGAACACCTCAATGTAGCCTCAAAGTTCAAGGAAGTGATGGCAACCTATCGCCAGTCGGAGGATCTGATAAATATCGGTGCTTATAAAGCGGGGAGTAATCCCGGTATAGATTATGCTGTAGCTCATATCGATGCCATGCAGTCATTCATGAAACAGGCGGTGCACAATCCGGTCATGCTGGAAGATGCGGTGCAGGATTTAAAATCAATGTTTGAGACCTGAGGTGAGCTACAAGCCGGGGAGTAGGAGTAATAGGCGATGGCTGGCAAAATATTCGAACTGGAGCAGGTGCTCGTCTACCGACGCGAGATGGAAAAGCTCCGCAAGCAGGAGTTTGCAGCAGCAAAGCGGGGGCTTGAACAGGCTGATCAGGAGCTGAAACGCGAAGAGGGGCTTGTCAGAATACTGACGCAAGAGTTTCAACGGTGCCAACGGGACATTGAGTGCATTGATGACATGCAGATGTATGCCGCTTTTTTTGCCCGCAAGCGTGAAATAATCAGACAGCAGAAGGATCGGGTCGAGCAGTTGGACCAGACCATGAACGAGAAAAGATCTGATTTAATGGAAGCAAGCAGGGGGAAAAAAGTGCTTGAGTCATTGAAAGAGGAAAAAGCCGCAGAATTCAGGCAGGAGATGGCAACAAAGGAGCGGAACTTTCTCGACGAAATTTCCATCCAGAAAAAGGTTGAACCGACGTGAAGCAAAAAAAAATCCACGTAATGATATTTCTATTGGGGGGTGCGCTCATCCTGTTGCCCTATAAGCTGTCGGCGGTTCTTGCCAACTCTCCAGTTCAGAATGAAGCCGCGGCCAAAGTTGCGACAGAGGCGGTATCTACAAGCCAGCAGCCGCTCAATGCAACCCGCGCTGCCAGAGAAGAAAAAGCCCTTCAGGATGCCCGGCGTCAGCAGCTGGCAGACAAAGAGGCGGCTCTGTCAGCCAAAGAGCAGGAGCTGAAAAAATTGAGCGCCAAGATCGAAGCGCAGGTAAAAGCTCTCGAGGACAGTAAAAAACGGCTTGATGAATCACTTAAACAAAAGAAAAAAACTCTGGACGAAAAGCGTAAGAGGATGCTGACCCTTCTCAAAAAAATGCGCCCTGAACAGGCGGGGCAGTTTCTTGGAAAAATGCAGGAGGTGGAAATAATTTCGATTCTGAACGATCTGGACAACAAGATGGTCCTGAAGTTGATCCCCTATCTCAACCAACCGATGGTTCTTAAATGGATAAAAGACAATCTCAATAGTTAATAATTTTATGGATGCAGAAATGTCCACTCCATAAAAAATACAGACAGAAAGGAGGTGAAAATAATGATTAATGGACAATTAAATGCAGCATCACTGCAACAAACAACACCGTTGGCAGCTTTAGAGCCGGTCGTACCGGTTGCGGCGGCAATAAACGGCGGTGCGGATTTTGCCGGGATGCTGGGCGGAATCCAATCGCTGGCAAAAGAGAAGGTTCTGCCGGATTCCGGGCACGCTGAGGAGCTTCTGAGCAAGAGCGGCAAGGATCAGCTCCATCTTGAAGCCGGTGGTGAGGATGCTGCCGTTGATCTGCTGGCACTGCTTCAGGTACCGCCACAGATTACCGCTGCATCAGAACCTGTTGCAGCAAAGTCGGAGGATTCAGAAAAAACGGATGTAACTGCCGATGTCGCAGCATTGCACAGCGAAGCATCCGGGGTTACGTCGCAGATGGCTTTGGCAGCATATTCACAACCCGGCAGAATGCCGGAAGTCAATATTTTGGCGCAAATTCCCGTTGACACGCTGCAGAAGGCAGCCACAGCAACAGAAGAACAGCCTGTCCTCATCGCTGCTATATCTGACAAAATTCAGGGAGGGCAAGCGGCGGCGGCAGCACTGCAGGAAGAAACATCAGTGCAGGCTCCCGTTGTCTTTTCTGCAAAAGCGACAACAGCCCCTGCGCCAGAAGTGCAGATCGTGCCGAAGGGAACACATGTGGTTGATCTATTCGCCGCTGCACCGGCTGAAAAGAGCGCAGCAGGATCAACGCCGCCGGCAGCTCCTCCGGCTGCAGCTGCTTTAGCTGGCAACATTCCTGCGGCAGCCGTACAGGAAGCACATACTGCCCGGCAGCCCCTAAATCCCGAACAGCAGCTTGAAAAGGATCGGACGGGGGGTGAACCGGTAGCTGTCAAGGAGATGGCAGCAGCACAGCAGAGCGCAGCATCTGCCGGCGAATCCTCGTTGGGCTCAGATACTCCGCAAAGCGGCGACAGCAATCAGATGCTGGAGCAACAGATGCGCGGGCAGTTGAACACTGAACATCAGAAAGTCGCAACGCTCTCTCCCAAGGGGGTGTCGGCCGAAGCTTCACGTCAGAACGTTCCGGAACAGGTTATGCACCAAGTAAAAGATCGCTTGCTGCAGCACGACCTGAAACCGGGAAATCAGCAGATCACGCTGACGCTGTCACCAGACAGCCTCGGTGAACTGAAAATGAACCTGAATCTGCAGGGACAAAAACTCTCGGTAGAAATTTTAACCGAAAACCGGACGGTGCGGGATGCTATTGTACTGCATGCCGATGCACTCAAGGAATCGCTGGCACGTCAAAACATCACGATGGAATCCTTTGACGTTACCACCGGCGGAAAAGGTTCGGCAGGTCAGGGGCAAAACCAGAATGCCTGGCGTGAGCTGGCTAAAGAACAGCAACAGCAGCAGCTCTGGACATCGCCGCGCGGCTATCGCACAGCACAGACAGATCTTCCCACAGGCCATGGAGCGTATCAGAGGCAGCAAGGGCAATCGATGCTCGATATTCATTATTGAAAGCGAGGTGACAATATAAATGGTAAGTACAGTAACTTCAACAACCGACACAACCGCAGCGGCAGCGGCGATGAAGCAATCTCTGGGAATGAACAAGGATGACTTCATGAAACTGTTTATTGCCCAGCTGCAGTACCAGGATCCACTGAAGCCACAGGATCCGAGTGCGATGCTGGACCAGCTTTCCCAGTTATCTCTGGTGGAACAGTCATACAACAGCAACACCGCATTGAATAATCTGCTGACGGCACAGAACAACTCCATCAGCCTGACCGCCGTTTCATTCATCGGCAAAAATGTCAAGGCAAACGGCAACAGCGCATCATTTGACGGCAGTACGCCGGCAGATCTGCAGTTTAATCTGCCGCTTTCGGCATCATCGACACAGGTTTCGATTGTCAATGGTTCCGGCAAAACAGTCAGAACAGCAACAGTCGGATCACGCAGCGCTGGTGAAAACGGCTTTTCTTGGGACGGTCGCGATAATAGCGGCGCATTGCTCCCCGCCGGAGCGTACACTTTTACCGTTACTGCCAAGGCAGCAGACGGCAGCTCTCTGGCTGCGACAACCTATACCACAGGCAAAATCGATGGCGTCAACCTTTCCGGCAGCACACCACAACTGACAGTAGGTACTGTTTCGGTGGCACTGGGTGATGTTATCAGTATGGGGGTGTGATTCACTATGATTGATCAGATTTTTATTCCGAATCCGGTTCAGCCGGGCAGGATCGACCGGTTGCAACAGCAAAAACCGGCAACCGGCCAGACTTCCAACTCGCCGTTCGCCCAGGTTCTGGATCAGAAGCTTCCGACACAGGGCGTCAAATTTTCACAGCACGCTCAGGATCGGCTCCGGGCCCGCAATATCACCTTCTCAGCCAATGATCTTGCCAACCTCGAAGGGGCTGTCAACAGCGTCGCCCAAAAAGGGGGGAAGGAATCGCTGGTCATGATGGGAGATTCAGCGCTGGTAGTCAGCATCAAGAACCGCACTGTGGTGACCGCCATGGACCGAGCCCAGATGAAGGGCAACGTTTTTACCAACATAGATTCAGCAGTGATTATTTAAAAACGCAACAGGGCTGGTCCTCCGAGAGGAAGCCCCCGAAACGCTGATCGATTGACGCGTTTCACACAACTTAAATCTCTCACACGTACAAGGAGGCAACACAATGAGTGTCACATCCGCAATGTTTACTGGCGTATCCGGCCTTTTGGCCAACGCAGAAGGCATCAACGTCATCGGCAACAACCTTGCCAACGTCAATACCGTCGGCTTTAAAAGTGGGCGCATGCTGTTTTCCGACGTGCTTTCCGCCAATATTGGCAACAATTCCCAGATTGGCCGCGGCACCCAGATTCAGACGGTAGACAATATTTTTGGTCAGGGGACATTTGAAACGACCGAGAGCGTCACCGACCTGGCACTTCAAGGAAACAGTTTCTTTGCCGTCATGGATCCGAACGCCACGGCACCGGTCAATCAGAATAGCGCCTTGCTGACCCGCGCGGGTGCTTTCCGTCTGGACAGCAACTACACTCTGGTAAACCCCGATGGCTATCAGGTCCTGGATACTCAGGGGAATCCGGTAAAATTCAGCGACAATGCGGCTGCAATTGCCGCTGCTAACACTGCCATCACCGCGGCTACTGCTGCTGCAAGCACTGCCATCGATGCTGTGGCCAATGTCACCGAGCCTTTTTATATAACAGCTGCTACTGCTATTTCGACTGAAGCGACAGCTCAAGCTACCGCAGCGGCGGCTTTTGATACTGCCATTAATGCGCTTGCAGCACCTGCTACTCCGGCTACAGTTGCGGAGACAACGGCCTCTGGTCTAATCAAAACAGCTGCAGATGCTGCTAAAACAGCGGCGGATACGGCCGTTACAACACCTAATGCAACGAATATTGCAGCAGCTCAGGCTGCGTTCAATGCCCTCAATACATTGACGAATAGTTCGTCGTTTGCAGATGATGCTTTAGCACTCTACACTCCCTTTAGAGCAGCCCTAAATACTTCAAATACGACAGTTGATGCTGCCATGACCATGGCTGCAGCTGCCAAGGAAGCTGCAATTTTGATTGATCCAGTTGTAGTCGCTGCAAAAGCCGATTTGGCAACGGCTACTGGTTTGGCCTTCAGCAAGATCACCAAAATAGACGCCAGCGGTCTGATTACCTATCTGGGCAAAGATGGCATCACGTCAAACTACTACAACACTTCCGGTCAGGTTGGTCTTGCTGCCAACGCAGTCAATGCTGCAACCGTGCAACGTCTGGCGGTAGTTGCGGTTGCCAATTCGGGCGGTCTTGAAAAAGTCGGTGGGACGCTTTTCAGGCCAACAACCTCTTCTGGGATTTCATCAGCTGCGTTCAGCTTGGCAGATAATTCTGCCAATGGCAGCAGTGAAAAGATCTACACGAACTCCCTGGAGCAGAGCAACGTGGATATGGCTGCCCAGTTCGTCAAGATGATCCTGACGCAACGAGCCTATTCAGCCAACTCAAAGACGATTACCACGGCGGATGAAATGACGCAGGAAGTATTACAGCTCAAGCGTTAACCAGCATATGACAACCTGAATCGGTACGGAGGCGAATCCAAGATATATGGTGCGCCTCCGTAACCGTTTAAACAGTTGCAAAAACAGTCGATTCGTTTTACATAATGCAATGCGTAATTAATCCATTGAATTTATTATCCATTCGCGGAGGATTGGCACATGGCCAAGGAAGAACAGGCATCGACAGAAGCGGAAGCTGAAGGCGGCGGCAAGAAAAAGATGATCATTATTATCGGTGCGGCAGTCGCCGTAGCGTTAATCCTGGGGGTTGTTGCCTTCATGATGCTGGGTAAAGGTGGCGATAAGACTAAAAAAGAGGGTGAAGCAGCTCAGGCCGAAGGTGCGGCCGCTGGCGCACATGGCGCTCCGGCGGAGGCCCCGGCAGCCGGCGGCCATGGCGGTGCTGCTGCTGGTGGGGCGGCAAGCCCTGCTGCCAATATATTCCCGCTGGAACCTTTTATCGTCAATATCTATGATGGCCAGGAACTCCGCTATCTCAAGGTCAAAGTCGAGCTGGAGATGGTCGGTCCTGCCGTAAAGGGTGAAATCGAGGGACGGTTGGCTCCGATCCGGGATTCTGTCCTGATATTGCTCAGTGCGAAAACCCTTCAGGATATTCAGGATGTTCAGGGGAAAAATACGCTCAAGGATGAAATCCTCGGGGCAATCAATAAGAACATTCCTCCCGGCAAGATCTCCAAGGTATATTTCACCGATTTCGTGGTCCAATAGGTACCGAAGTGGCCGCAATGGAAAAAATCCTATCAAAAGCGGAAATCGAAGCGCTGCTCAATGCGGTCTTTGAAGGTCGCATAGAACCCGAAAAGGAGCTCGCCAAAGCGGAGGGGGCGGTTGCAACCTACGACTTGGTCAACGCAGATGCCCACAAGGGATTTGTCCCGAATCTGGACATCATTTACGACAGTTTTATTCGCTACAACCGTGTCAATCTCTCCAACCGCCTGCGCAAATCTGTTGAAATAAAAAAAGTCGGTGCTCGTTCCTATAAATTCGATGATTTTCTCCAGACGCTGCCGTCGCCGGTCTGCATGGGTATTTTCAAGATTGAACCGCTCAAGGGGGCCGCTCTGATCTCTTTTGACAGTACCCTGGTACTGTCACTGGTTGACAGCCTTCTGGGGGGGACCGGCAGTGCAAAGGTCCCGCTTGCCAATCGCATGTTTACCTCGATTGAAATTCGTCTGATGGAAAAGATTGTCGGAGATGCGCTGCAGGATTTGGAAAAGGCCTGGGCGCCTCTGTATGCCACCCGTATGAACCTGCTGCGGATGGAGATGAACCCGCGTCTGCTCAATATCGTGCCGCCTGAATATCAGATCGTAACCATGACTCTCAAGATCCAGATTGACGACGTCTCCGGCAATATGATGTTTGCAGTGCCGTTCATGACCATCGATCCGATCAGGGACAAGCTCAAGACCGGTATGCAGTTCGACCTGATGGCGATCGATCCGCAGTGGTCATTCCGTCTTTCTTCCGAGATACTGGAGGCGCCGATGGAGACGACGGTCGAAATGGGAAATGCCAGCATCACCCTGCGGGAACTACTTGACCTGGCCCCGGGTGATACCATCATGCTTGATAAGGCCTGCTCGAGCGAAATGGTTGTCAAGGTAGAGGGGGTCCCCAAGTATTTCGGTGTTCCCGGCATCAAACATGGCAACAAAGCGATTCAGATCAGCAAGATTTGCGATAAGAGGGGGCAGTAGTGAGTGATACGCCTGAAGAGAACCAACCGCCGCTTGACAAGAAAAACCTCGATTTCATTCTTGATATACCGTTACAGGTTACTGTCGAGCTGGGGAGAACCAAACTGCTGGTCAAGGATATTCTGCAGCTAAATCAGGGTGCGGTCGTGGAATTGACCAAGCTGGCCGGAGAGCCGCTGGATATTTTTGTCAACTCCAAATTGGTGGCTCGCGGTGAAGCGGTGGTCGTCAACGAAAAGTTCGGTGTCCGCCTTGTGGATATCGTCTCTCCTAACGAGCGGGTGGAGAAAATTCTGTGAAAGGTGCGGCTCCCGCACTTATTCTACTCCTCCCCGCCATAGCATCGGCTGCCGAGAGTTCCGGACAGCGGTTCAGTTTCCTGGCAAGTCTTCTGCAGATGATCGCTGCCCTGGCACTTGTTATCGGCCTTATCCTGATAATATGGCATTTTTCCGGCAAGCTGCTGAGAGGTTTGCCGGCCGGACAGCATCTTCTTTCAAAGCATATCCGCCTGGTAGAGACCCGTTATCTCGGGCCAAAAAAATCTCTTCTGCTGGTGGAGGTGGGAGGGGAATACCTGCTGCTGTCAAGCAGCGAAGCCGGCCTGACACTTATTAAGCAGATCGACATGCTGGAAGAGATCGAAGTTATCGAAGAAAAGACGGAACAGAGCCGTTTTGACAAGCTAATGACTCGATTGAGACAGGCATCATGAGTACCGTCATGACAAACAAGTATATCACAAAACGTGCTGCTATTTTCAGCCTGACCGTCCTGCTGCTGGCGGCCGGTGCCGTGGCGTATGCCGCACCGGTTCCGTTTCCGGCGCTTAATATCGGGGTCGGTACCGCTACCAAGCCGAATGACGTTGCGGTCACGGTGCAGATCTTCCTGCTGCTGACGATCATGTCGCTCGCTCCCGGACTGCTGATCATGACGACTTCTTTCACCCGTATCTCCGTCGTGCTATCATTTCTCCGCACCGCCATGGGGACCCAGGCGGCACCTTCCAACCAGATTATTCTGGCACTATCGATGTTTCTGACGTTCTTCATCATGACGCCGGTATGGCAGCAGATCAACAAGGATGCCTACCAGCCGTGGAAGGCGCAGCAGATCAGCCAGGAGCAGGCGATGGAGCGGGCCGTCAAACCGGTGCGCTCGTTCATGCTTTCCCAGACCCGGGAAAAAGATCTGGCGCTTTTTGTGAGCCTTTCCAAGCTGCAGCGGCCAAAAAATGCCGCAGATATCCCGACACTTACCATCATCCCGGCCTTTATGATTTCGGAACTGCGGACTGCGTTCCAGATCGGGTTTCTGATCTATATTCCCTTTATCGTTGTTGATATGGTCGTGGCATCGGTGCTGATGTCGATGGGAATGATGATGTTGCCACCGGTCATGATATCGCTCCCGTTTAAAATCCTGCTCTTTGTGCTGGTCGACGGGTGGGGGTTGGTGATCGGCTCACTCGTAAAAAGTTTTGAATAGGTAACCTATAATGACTCCTGAATTAGTCGTACAACTTGCCAGGCGCAGTTTTGAAACCACACTGATGCTGGCTGCGCCACTCCTGATCGCCAGTCTGGTCATCGGCCTTATCATCAGTATCTTTCAGGCTGTCACCTCTATCAACGAGGCGACTCTGGCCTTTGCCCCGAAAATCGTTGCCGTCATGATTGCCATGATCATTTTTTTCCCGTGGATGATGAGCTACATGAGCGATTTTACCCGTGAGATATATTCTTTCATCGCAACCATGAGGCGTTAGCCTCCCATGTTCCCGCTGCTCCCCTTTCCGTCCCCCCGTGAAGTCATTTTTTTTATGCTGGTGCTAAGTCGTGTCGCGGGCATATTTGCCGCACTGCCGGTTTTCGGCGGCCACACGGTACCGCTCCGTATAAAGGTGATCATCGTATTCATGATTACCTTGGTCTGTTTCCCGGCACTCTCGGTAGCAATCCCTCAAGTGCCGCCGGATGTTTTCAGCCTCGCTCTGCTGGCGTTCAGCGAAGTCATGATCGGCCTGACGCTGGGATTCATAACCCAGGTCATCTTTGCCGCAGTCGAATTCAGCGGCCAGATCATCGGCATGCAGATGGGGTTGACCATCTCATCAATCATAGACCCCTCCAGAGGCACGCAGGTCCAGATCATGTCGGTTGTCCAGACACTGTTTGCGACGCTGATGTTTCTGTCGCTCAACATTCATCACCTGTTTCTCCGGGCGATTATGGACAGCTTCCGGGTGATTCCGCTCGGGGGGTGGCATCTGAGCGGGGAGCTGGTCAATTTTCTCGTCATGCGCACCGCTGATATTTTTATCATCGGTATCCGTCTGGCCGCACCGGTCATGGTGGCGCTGCTCCTTACCACGGTGGCACTCGGCGTCATGGCCCGGGCCTTTCCGCAGATGAATATCTTCATGATCAGCCTGCCGCTCAATGTTGGACTGGGGTTGGTAATTCTTGGCATGACCCTGACCATATTCTTCCACGTTCTCGAGGTCTCCTTCAGTAATCTTTCCGCCCACATAGCCACGCTCTTCCGGCTCATGGCAAAGGGGGGATGACCTACGGCTGAAGATTCGGACAAACACTCCAAAACAGAACAGCCAACCGGTAAAAGGCTGGAAAAGTCGCGCGAAGACAGTCCGCCCCCAATGAGCCAGATGCTGACGTCATCTCTCACTCTGCTCGCCGGTATCGTCAGCCTCTATATCTTCGGCAGCTTCATGATGGACGGCCTCAAACAGAGCACGGTCAAGATTCTGTCAACGATGGGCAGCTTCGATCTGACCGCAGCAAACCTGTATGTTTTGCTCCTCAAGCTGTTTGGAACAGTTGTACTGCTGCTGGCGCCCATTATCGTAACAATCATAGCCACCGCCGTTCTTTCCAAGCTGGTTCAGGACAACGGCAGGTTTGAGTTCCAGACATCGCGTCTGGGAGTAAAATTTGACAAATTGAATCCGCTGAACGGCTTCAAGCGGCTGTTTAACAAAGATGCCCTGGTTGAGATGCTGAAATCGCTCCTCAAGCTGCTGGTTGTTGCCTGGATCGCCTACGGAGTGGTGCGGGATGAAATGCAGAATATCACCTTTCTGGCAGAAGCAGATATTCAGACTATTTTCGATTTTGTCGGCCACATCGCTTTCAAGATCGTTACCCACACCTGCGGCATCCTGATCGTTCTCGGTCTGTTCGATATGCTCTATGTCAAGTGGCAGCATACCGAAAAGCTCAAAATGACAAAGCAGGAGGTCAAGGACGAACATAAAGAGTCCGACGGCAACCCTGAGACCAAGGGCAAAATCAAGAGGATGCAGTTTCAGATGGCGCGCCGCCGGATGACCAAAATTATCCCGCTGGCCGACGTTGTCATCACCAACCCGACCCATTTTGCCGTCGCGCTCAAATATGACCGGCAGAAGATGGTCGCGCCGGTTGTCCTCGCCAAGGGGATGGATATCATGGCAGAGGCGATCAAGAAGATCGCCCGTGAACATAGTATCACTCTCGTGGAAAACCGTTTCCTCGCCCGTGAACTATATGACCAGGTAAAGGAAAACGAACCGATACCGGAAGCGCTCTACGCGGCCGTTGCCGAGGTGTTGGCGTATGTCTACAAGTTGAAGGGTAAGGTTTAGGAGCTGTTATCTATTGGCGGTGATTCGAACAAGGGACATGAAATGAAACAGATTATAGCAACTATTTTGTCAGCGGCTCTGTTTTTAAGCATCGGCGCCTGTGGAAAGAGTGATTCAAAAAAAGAGGTTTCCAAACCCCCGGTGGCCGTAGAGGTGCGGGCAGCTTCGTCCAACAGCATATCGGATGGTATCGAGGTGACCGGCGGCCTGGAACCAAAGTTCTCGGTGGATGTGAAAACCCAGATTCCGGGGCTGGTCAGGCAGGTCATGGTGTCCGAGTGGGTGCATGTCAAGAAGGGCCAGCCGCTGGTTCTTATCAATGTTCCAGAAGCCGAGGCCCAGGTCAAGCGAGCCGAGGCAGGGGTTGCCTCTGCCAGAGCGAATCTTGCTGAGGCCCGGGTGGCGGAGGGCCGTGCTGAACGGGAACGGGTCCGTTCCCTCAAGCTGAAAGAGTCCGGTCTGGCGACACAGCAGGCGGTTGATGACGCCCGGAGTGAAACAGAGGCAGCCAAAGCGCGGGTTGCCGCCGCTGCCGCCCAAATCCGTGTTGCCGAAGAAGATCTGCGTCAAGGGATAGCCCGCCGGGCAAAAGGGAGCGTCGTCGCACCTATCGATGGGATCGTCGCGTCGCGGGATGTCAATGTTGGTGATCTGGCCAGTGATGCCGCTGCTGCTAAACCGATTTTTCGCATCGTGGATAATCGCCTGCTCAATTTGACCGTGACCGTCCCGTCGGTCGATTCCGGGCGGGTCAAGGTCGGCCAGTCGTTGGAGTTTACTGTCGATTCTCAGCCTGGCCGTACGTTTACCGGTAAAGTAATGTATATCAACCCCGAGCTTTCTTCGACAGACCGTTCATTGAAGGTTATCGCTGAAGTGAGTAACACTCCCGGAGACCTCAAAGGGGGGATGTTTGCCAAAGGGCGCATCATTACCGGGGTCCGTGCAGAGGTGCTGCAGGTGCCGCGCAGCGCGGTTGGCTCTTTCGACACGCAGGCGAAACGTGGCAGTTTATTCATCGTCAAAAACGGTGTCGTCCGCAAGCGGGAGATACTGAGCGGCGTCGTAAATGGCGACATGGTCGAGGTTGTTTCGGGGATTAAACCGGGAGAACAGTATGTGGTCCGGGGCGGGTTCAACTTGAAAGATGGCGATAAGGTCGCTGTAGCAGCAACAAAAGAACCTTAACCCAGATAAACTGGATAAGTGCGTTAACGAAATTATTTCCTTGCCAAAAAACGCAAGAAATAATTTCTAACTTACTAAGGAAACGGCATGATCCTCTCCAATACCTCCATCAAGCGCCCGATCTTTGCCACGGTCATGATTCTGGCCCTGGTTGTACTCGGCATTTTTTCCTATCGCCGCCTGTCGGTAGAGATGTTTCCCAACGTAGAGTTTCCGGTTGTCTCGGTTGTCACGGTTTTTGCCGGCGCTTCGCCGGAAACGATCGAGCGGGAGGTTTCCAAGCGTATTGAGGAAACGGTTAATCAGATCGCCGGAGTGAAGCATGTCTTTTCAACCTCGCGAGAGGGGGTCTCGACGGTTGTGATTGAGTTCCGTCTTGAGGAGAAGGTCAACGATGCGGCTCAGGAGGTGCGGGCCAAAATTGCCTCCATACGTGGGACGCTCCCTGAAGCCATCGAAGAACCGATCATCCAGAAACTGGACTTTAATGCCGCGCCGATTGCGGCGCTGGCGATCGAGTCCGCGACGATGTCGCCCCGTGAACTGACAACGCTGGTGGAGAAGAAGGTTAAAAAGCGCTTCGAGAGTGTCGCCGGAGTTGGCAAGGTGGATATGGTCGGCGGTCAGAAGCGCGAGGTCAATATCAATCTCGATCCGGCCAGAATGGATGCGCTCAAGCTGGGAGTCAACGACATTGTTACCGGCATCCGTTCCGAGAACACCAACACTCCGCTTGGGCGCATAACGCGCGGTTCGGCAGAATATCCGCTGCGAATTGAAGGTAAGCCGGAGCGGGCCGATCAGTACCGCCGGATGACCGTGGCCCGGAGGGACGGCCGTCCGATCACGCTGGGCGAGGTGGCGGATATACGTGACGGCATTGAAGAAAAACGCAGATTGGCGCTGGTCAACGGCAAGCCTGCCATCGGCCTGGATATATACAAGCAGTCAGGCGGCAATCAGGTCGAGCTGGTTGATACGGTCAAAAAGGTCATGGTCAAGGTGCAGAAAGAGCTGCCGTCCGGAGTGACTCTTTCTCTGGTCCGCGACGGCTCGATCATGACCCGCGAGTCGCTGGCCGACGTCAAGGAAACCCTGCTGATCGGCGGCATACTGACGGTGCTGATAGTTTTCTGCTTTATCAACTCCTGGCGCTCGACGGTGATTACCGGTGTGACCCTGCCGATTTCGGTGGTCTCCACGTTCATCATCATGAATGCGCTCGGCATGACGCTGAACGTCATGACCCTGATGGCTCTTTCTCTCGCCATCGGCCTGCTGATTGACGATGCCATCGTCGTGCGGGAGAATATCGTCCGCCATCTGGAGATGGGCAAAGACCATATGGAGGCGGCTCGCTTCGGCACGTCAGAGATCGGCCTGGCGGTCTTCTCCACCTCCATGTCGATCGTTGCGGTGTTTATACCGGTGGCTTTCATGAAGGGGATCGTCGGACGCTTTTTCTACCAGTTCGGCATCAGTGTCGCCTTCGCCGTGCTTGTCTCACTGTTCGTTTCGTTCACCCTCGATCCGATGCTTTCCTCCCGCTGGCATGACCCCTCGATTCACCTGCAGGGGAAGCGGAAGGGGATTGCCAGCTATCTGGAAAAATTCAATTCCTGGTTTGACAGGAGTGCCGACAGATACCGCGGTGCCATCGCCTGGGCTCTGGATCACCGCACAAGTGTCATGGCACTTGCCTTTGCCGCTTTTGCCGCCGGGCTGTTGATTTTCAGCACCCTGGAGTCATCTTTCATGTCCCCGTCTGACAAGGGTGAGTTTCAAATCGCTTTCAAAACCGCGCCGGACGCCTCAATAGTTGAAACCGAGAATCGAATGAATGCGGTCATCGCGGCTGTTAAAGTTGCCCCGGAGGTTGACCATACCTATGCCACGATCGGCGCCGGAGACAGCGGCACTGTGCGGGACGGCCTGCTGTATGTGAAGCTCAAGGAGCGAAAATCGAGGGACAAGAATCAGTTTCTACTGCAGCGGGAAGTACGGGAGCGCTTGCAGAAGGTGGCTGGAATTACCTTTTCCATCGAAGAGGTCGGGCAGATCGGCGGGGCGCAAAAATCGCTCAACGTCAACCTCAAGGGTGATGATCTGATGATTCTTAAAGGACTTGGAGCGCGCCTGAAAGAGGAGCTCTACAAAGTGCCGGGCATCGTCGACCTTTCAATGACCCTGGAGAATGATATCCCAGAATACCGCATGCGGGTTGACCGTGATAAAGCCCTGTCGGCCGGTGTTACAACGGGTGATATCGTCGCTGCAATCAGCCGCCTGGTCGGTGGGGAGGCTATTTCGACCTTTGAGGATGAAGATGGCGATGCGGTTAATCTCCGCGTGCGCCTTCCGGCAAATCTACGGGAGAATGCTGCTCAGGTCCTGGACCTGAACGTATCAGTGCCTGACGGGGGTGGCGGCGTCAAGCTGATACCGCTCTCCAGCCTGACCAGCACGGTGGTGGCCGCCTCGCCGACCGAAATAAACCGGCGCGATCTTGCCCGGCAGGTAACCGTCAGTGCCAACCTTGACCGGTTGCCGGTCGGTACTGCGGCCACGTATGTGGAGGAGGCTTCCAAAAAGATCAACATGCCCCCCGGTTACTCGGTCAACCTCTCCGGTGAGGCCGAAGATATGGCAGAATCGTTCGGTTACATGGGGGAGTCGCTGCTGCTGGCGGTGCTGCTGGTTTACCTTATTCTGGCCGCCCAGTTTGAATCGTTCTTCGAGCCGCTTGCCATCATGCTTTCCCTGCCGCTCTCGATCGTCGGTATGGCCGGCATGCTCAAGCTGACTGGTGACACGGTCAATATCATGTCGCTGATCGGCCTGATCATGCTGATGGGGCTGGTAACCAAGAATGCAATTCTGCTCGTCGATTATGCCAAGGTTCTCCAGCTCAGGGACGGCATGGGACGCCGTGAAGCGGTTATTCTGGCCGGTCGCACACGGCTGCGGCCGATCATGATGACGACACTGGCGATGGTTTTTGGCATGATGCCGCTTTTCCTTGGTCTCGGCGCCGGAGCCGAAGGGCGCGCTCCGATGGCTAGAGCCGTGGTTGGCGGCCTGTTGACTTCAACCCTGCTGACACTGTTGGTGGTGCCGGTTATGTACACGCTGATGGACGATCTGGGGAGTTGGCTGAAACGGCGATGGAAAGGGCATAATGCCTGAATTCCCGAAGATCCTCTTCGATTCATTCGGTAGTGGCAGATTCGCGTCTTCATGGCGTTTCGACGGCTATGTTAAAACTGTTGTCGCCTCCCACCCCGGTGAGGTGGTTGATGTCCTGAATCAGGTAGAACAGGCTGCTGCTGGCGGCCTTTATGCGGCTGGTTTTGTCGCCTACGAAGCCGCCGCCGCGCTCAATCCGGATCTCCCCTCCGTTCCGCCGGCTGAAGGTCTGCCTCTTGCCTGGTTTGCCCTCTTTCGGGAGCGGCAGAGTGCCGATGCAGCTGCGGGGCTGACTGCTGCTTCTGTCGACGTCCCACTCGAGCCTGCTAAAAGTATTGAAGAGTACAGCGGTAACGTTGGTCGTATCCACGATTACATTTCTGCTGGCGATTGCTATCAGGTCAATCTCACCTTTCCGTTGCAGGGGGCTTTCAACGGGAATTTACAAGAGCTGTATCGGCAGATCGGTACTGCACAGCGGGCACCGTTTTGTGCGTGCCTCGACACCGGCCGTTTCACGATTCTCTCCGCTTCGCCGGAGCTGTTCTTTTCGCTGAAGGATGGCAAAATTACCACCCGGCCGATGAAGGGGACCATCCGTCGCGGTCGCTGGTCTGACGAGGACTTCGCCGCTATCGAACAGTTGCGGGAGAGCCGTAAGGAGAAGGCTGAGAACCTGATGATCGTAGACCTGCTGCGCAATGATCTCGGCATCGTGGCGGAGGTCGGTTCCGTAACGGTAGAATCTCTGTTCGCGGTGGAAACGTATCCAACCGTCCACCAGATGACCTCTACTGTTTCTGCCCGGCTGCGCGCCGGTACAGGTTTAACGGATACTTTCCGGGCACTGTTTCCGTGCGGTTCGGTGACCGGAGCACCAAAACGCCGCAGTATGGAAATAATATCCGAGATTGAAAACGCTCCGCGCGGGATCTACTGTGGAGCGATCGGCTGCGTCGCCCCCGGCGGGGAGGCGCTTTTTTCAGTCGCTATCCGCACCATGCTCTTTGATGCCGACAAAAGAACTCTGGAGATGGGGGTCGGAAGCGCCGTCACCTGGGATTCGGAAGCTTCGTCAGAATATGCCGAATGCTTGAGTAAAGGAGCCTTCGTTAATCATCAGGCACCGGATTATCAGCTGATTGAATCGTTACGGCTGGAAAATGGCTCCTACACACTGCTGGATAGGCATGTCGCTCGACTGGCAGCCTCGGCGGCATATTTCGGCTTCACCTGTAGCCAGAAAAATATTCGTCAGGCGCTTTTAAACCATGTTGCTCAAACCCACGGGCTTTGCAAGGTTCGCCTTACTCTGGCGGCTGATGGCAGTATTGATATAACTTCAGAACCGCTGTTGGAGAATAGCGGCACGTTACGTGTCGCTGTCAGCCACATTACCGTTGATTCTCATGATAGCATGCGCTATCACAAAACGACCTGCCGCGATCTACTCGACAGAGCCAGATCAAGCCGTTCTGACTGCGATGAGGTGCTGCTGCTCAATGAACATGACCAGCTGGCCGAGGGGAGCTATCACACTCTGGTTGTGAAGCTGGGCGGCCGCCTGCTGACGCCGCCTCTCGCCTGCGGCCTGCTTCCAGGGACACTGCGGGGCGAATTGCTGGAGCTGGGAAAAATTACCGAGCAGATCCTTTATCCTGATGACCTTGAACGGGCTGGCGGGTTGTGGCTGATAAATTCGGTGCGCGGTTGGCGACGCTTTGTAGTGGTCTGAGAGGAGAAGTCTGATAATGATAATGAAAATTGCATTGATGATATTGGTTGCGCTCATGCCCGCCGTCTCTGCCGCAGAAACCAGGGTGCTGACACTTGACCAGGCGATCTCGATTGCGATGGAGAAAAATCGCAGTATTGAAGGGGCGCGTGAGTATGCACGGTATGTTCAGGGGAAATATGTTGAGGAGCGGGCTGCCGCGCTACCGCAGTTGTCTCTCAACGGCGCGGCGGTGCTCTCAAAGGACGAAAGCCAGGTAATAGCCGGAATTCCTGCTCAGCGCCAGTTTGGGCGCGCGGTCGATCTGACGGTTTCCCAGCCGCTCTATACCTGGGGCAAATTGAGTGCCGCCCTCCGTGCCGCCGAGGTTGGGCTGAAAACCGCTGACCAGCAGTTGCGGTTGTATCGGCAGGCGGCCTACCGTGATGTCGTGGCGGCCTATTACGATATTCAATTGGCCAGAGAACTGTATCGGTTGGCGCAGGAAAACAGGTCTCAGAAGATGCGCCATCTGGATGAAGCGACCCGCAAATTCAGTGCCGGAGTTGCGACAGACTATGATGTGCTGGCTGCTGAAGTTGCGGCTGAAAATACGCAGCCGGAAGTCATTCGCTCCGAGAATAGCATTCGCATGGCCCGCGAGCGGCTCCGTTTTCTGCTCGCCATGGGGGCAGACGAGGTTGATGCCGCCGGGTCCCGGCAAGAGCCGGCAGCCGATCGGCCCCTGCCGGCCGGTTATGCCGAAGCATTGCAGATCGCTGCCAAATGTCGTCCGGAGCTGGCAGACCTACGTCTGCGTATCGGCATCTATAATGAACTGATAACGATTGCCAACGCCGAAAACAAACCGCGCCTCGATCTGAAAGGGGGTGCCGGCTGGCACTGGGCACGCCTGGATGATCCCGGTCCGGCGCTGCACGCCGATGGACCGGCCTGGAACGTCGGTTTGCACCTGTCGTTCCCTTTTTTTGACGGATTCCGGACAAACGGCAAGGTTGCTCAGGCAAGAAGCGACCTGCGCACAAAACAGATCGAAGAGGCCAAGCTGCTGGATTCGGTAGCCCTCGAAGTCCGCCAGGCGGAATTTTCATACCACGAAGCGGCCGAAATTCTGAAAGCACTCTCCGGCACGGTCAAACAGGCCGCACGTCTGATTCAGATGGCGGAAAAAGGGTATGAGTTCGGTGTCAAGATAAGGCTTGAGGTCGATGATGCACAGTTGAACCTGCTCCAGGCCAAAAGCAATCAGGCCAGGGCAGAGCGAGACCTGCGTGTTGCCAAGGTTAATTATCTCTGGGCGATAGGGGGGGCTGGGGAGTAGCCCTGCGGAGTGTCTAGCAAGTCAGTATCTGCTGTATCTACAATCCTTTTGACTCATTCTGACCTCCGTGGTACGTTACACTATTATTTCCCGGCGGGAGAAACCAATGAGCATTGTTGTTGTCGGTACCGTGGCGTTTGACACCGTTGAAACCCCTTTCGGGCGGGGAGAGAACGTTCTGGGGGGCTCAGCCACCTATTTTTCTACCTCGGCCAGCTTCTTTACCGACGTGTCGCTGGTTGCGGTTGTCGGAGAAGATTTCCCGGAAGAGCACATCACTTTTCTGCAGGGGCGCAACATCGATACGGCCGGTTTGCAGCGCATCCCCGGCAAGACGTTCCACTGGAGCGGCCGCTATGGGTATGACCTGAACGAGGCGGAGACCCTTGACACCCAGCTTAATGTGCTGATGGATTTTCAGCCGGAGCTGTCGGAATCCTACCGCGACGCGGAATATCTGTTTCTGGCCAATATCGATCCCGACCTGCAGATGAAAGTGCTGGAACAGGTTCGGAAACCAAAACTTGTGGCGTGCGACACGATGAACTTCTGGATCTCATCAAAACCGGAAGCTCTGAAGAAAGTGCTCCGTAAGGTTGATGTTGTTGTCATCAACGAAGGTGAGGCGCGTCAGTTCACCGGAGAAGCCAACCTGGTCAAGGCTGCGCGGCAGATTATCGCACTCGGCTGCAAGCGGTTGGTCGTCAAGCGGGGAGAGTACGGTGTCCTGATGTTTACAGCCGATTCGGTTTTTGCCGCACCCGCCTACCCGCTGGAAGAGGTGTTCGATCCGACCGGCGCCGGGGACACCTTTGCCGGAGGTTTTATGGGATATCTGGCAAATACCGGAGATATGTCGGAGGAGGGGCTTCGCCAGGCGATCGTCTTCGGCAGTGTTATGGCCTCTTTCAACGTTGAGGACTTCAGTCTTGAGCGTATGAAGCGGCTTCAATATCAGGAAATTGAGGCTCGTTACAAACAATTCAAGGTGCTGACAAGCTTCAGGGATATTTCATACTGATGGAGGGTTTGTCGGGTGTTAACGCACTTATCCTGTTTTTCAGGGCCAGAGAGATACATACAATGAAAACCGTTTTCAACTCCATAGCCGTAGCGCTTCTGCTTCTTACCGTTTTTGGCTGTGTATCCAGGCGGGGGCAGAGATACTCAGAGCCGGATATGGCCGCCTACCATTACCAAATGGGGCTTTCTTATCTTGGCGAGCGTAATTATACCTCTGCCCTGATTGATCTGACCGAGGCCGAGAAACTTGATCCCGATAACCCTGATGTCCTTTATAATCTCGGTATGGCCTTTATCGGGAAAAAACGTCCCGATCTCGCCGAGGCGAAATTTCTGCAAGCTATCCGTCTTAAACCGGGTTTTTCTGTTGCGCGCAATGATCTGGGGGTCGCCTACCTCGATTTGAAGCGCTGGGACAGTGCTATTCAGCAGTTCAAAGTTGTAAAAGATGATCTTTTTTACGACAACAATGAAAATGCTTCCATCAATCTGGGACTGGCCTATCTGGGAAAAGGTAATTACCCCAAAGCATTGGAAGTGCTGCAGGGTGTTGTTGCCTTGAACCCGCGTAGACTTGAGGCGCGGCTTTCTCTCGGGCGGGTCTTGTTCGCCATGGACAAGAGCGAACAGGCGATTACCGAATATAAAAAGGCGCTTGATATTTATAGTGATTATGGTGCGGCCCATTATTACCTGGGGCAGGCGCAGCTTAAGCTGAGCAGGATCGATGCTGCCCGCGCTTCATTCAAAGAGACGGTACGGCTTATCCCTGACAATGAACTGGGTCGTGCCGCCCTTGGGTATCTGGATCTTCTTAAATGAGTGAGGTCAATGTGTCGGATACGGTTCCAGCTTCGCCGGAAACTCTCGGCGGTTCACCGGGGGCGGTTCTTCGCCGCTGTCGGGAGTTTCACGGTATTACCATTGAAGAAGCCTCCGAAGCTACCAAAATAGGCATTTCTTACCTGAAAGCATTGGAGTCCGACCAGATCCGTGAATTTGCTAATCAGGCCTACCTCAAGGGGTTTCTTCGTATTTACGCCACCTACCTCGGCCTGAACTCCGATGATGTGGCACGGATGTATGCCAAGTTGTTCGGATCTCAGGATGATAAGCCGTCTCCTGCCCGCGCGTCGGCGTCGACAGCACCCGCGCGTCGACCGCGCCGTCTGATGTCCCTGAAAAAATTAGTGCTCCCGGCATTATTACTGGCAATGATCCTGATTACCGCAACCTTCTTCAATCGCACCCCGCCGCCTGTTCGTCAACCGCAACCGGTTGCGGTGGTTGCCCCACCCCTTAAAAACAGTGCCGTTCAGAGCGTACAAAGCTCCGCAGGAGTCAAGAAGGAGGAGGAACGGGACATTATCCCGACTACCAGGGCAGAGGTGCATCTGGCAGAACCACCTGTCGCTGTAGAACCAATGGTTTCGGTACCTCCGCCAGAAACGCCCAAGGGGTTCATTCTAAAAATCAAGGTTACCCAGAACGGCATACTGACGTCCACCGTTGACGACTCCGAGCCACAACAGTATGAGCTTGAGGTCGGAGATGTCATAGAGTGGAAAGCAGAAAAAACAGTCACACTGGAATTGAGTAATGCCGGTGGCGTAGACGTTGAATTGAACGGCAAACCGTACAGGTCGCTCGGGCCTCCCGGTGAACCGGGTTACATTGAACTTGATGCTTCCGGCGTAAAATGAGTAATGCCGGCAGATTTTGCATCCCTGCTGTCTTCTCTGTATGGCATAACTGAAAAAGAAAATCAGACTCTTGACACCGGCCCGCTTCATGCTAGACTTCCAGTACTTCGAACCGGGTGGGAGAACCATTGTGCAACAGGGATATAAACGGATACTGGTTGTTGATGATGAGGAAAATGCCCGGGTAGCACTTTCAAAAATTCTTGCCCATGATGGTTATGACGTCTCCTCAGCGAGGAACGGGGTTGAAGCTCTCAATTATCTGCGCAGTAAAGATGTAGAGCTGATCATTACCGATCTGAATATGCCGGAGATGAATGGCTTGATGTTTTTACGCGAACTCAACCGCAGTCACCCAGCCAGCAACGTCATCATGATCACCGCCTACGGCGAAGTCGAGTCGTATCTCGAAGCCATGACGCTTGGCGCCTTTGAATACATCAACAAACCGGTCAGATATGACGATCTTAAAAAAGTCATCGACAAGATCTTCAAAACCGTCTGAACAGACGGCCGTATTTATGGAGCGAGTAATAGCTTCCTGTCTTTTTGAACATAAAAATGATATAGCCGGTTTTTTGTCCTATTCCAGCAGGGCCCAGGAGGATTCAATATGAAGCCGTTCACAAAAATATTAACCGCCGTCGATTTTTCGGAAAATTCAGAATATGCCTTCGATTATGCCCTGACGCTGGCTACTCAGTTCAATGCAGAGCTCACAATTATTCATGTCATTAACGAACCGGTGGATCTGCGCGGATTCTATGTGCCGCACATCTCTTTCGAGCAGCTGGAAAAAGAGATCGAAGAAAGCGCTGTCAAGATGATGGCGACCTTCTGCAGTTCAAAGTTAGGTTCTTTTTCAAATTACAAAACGGCGATCGTGACCGGGATCCCTTGCGACGAAATCATGGCTGCTGCCGCCAAAAACAATGCGTCCCTGATAGTGCTCGGCACTCATGGCAGAACCGGTCTCGACCGTATCCTTTTCGGCAGCACTGCAGAACGGGTGGTGCGCGCTGCCACATGCCCTGTTCTGACGGTCAGGCTCCCGGCCGTTTAACTGTGTGCAAAAAGACAGAGTCGCCCGAGAGCGCCCATGAAGAGATGGTCCGCTCTGAAACGCTCGCGGCTATGCGGTCTCTTTCAGCAGGCGTTGCCCATGAAATCCGTAATCCGCTCAACTCCATCTCCCTGTTTGTTCAGCTTATGCGCCAGACAACGACTGAACCGGATCACCTCGAACAGCAGGAAAAAATCCTCAAAGAGGTGGAGCGGATAGATTCCATTGTCCGAAAATTGCTGGATGGACCGCAGCGGATCCGCTGATAACCTGTACACATTTTAGAGTTGACTACATGCCTTTCATCTATCGAAACTTCTGTCTCACCCCCCATGACGGTGAAGAGTCTCTCCCTGCGCTTCTGGCGGCAAAACTTTCCGTTCCGCAGACATCCGTGCGAGATCTCCGCATCGTCCGCAAAGGGATAGATGCCCGCAAAAAGGCGCAGATCAAACTGGTCTACACGCTCTCCTTTTCTGGTGATGACGTGGTCCGGTTGCGTCTCGGGATCGATCCGGCGCTGGAATGGCAGGATGAAAAAACGGCTCCGGCTCCGGTACAGATCCGGTCAAATAAACGCATCGTCATCGTCGGCTCCGGTCCGGCCGGGCTGTTCGCAGCCCTGCGTCTGGCAGAGTACGGAGTCACGGCAACGATAATTGAGCGCGGTGAGCCTGTGGAACAGCGGGCGCTGGCCGTGCAGCGCTTCTGGAAAGAGGGGATCCTCGATCCTGAATCGAATGTCCAGTTCGGCGAAGGGGGAGCCGGGACTTTTTCAGACGGTAAATTGACCTGTCGCTCCAGAGATCCGCTGGTGTCGTGGGTGCTGGAACAATTTGCCGCTTTCGGTGCCCAGCCTGAGATACGCTATCTCGCCAAACCGCACATCGGCACTGACCGATTGAGAGCGGTAATCAGTGCCATCAGGCGGGGCCTTCTTGAGAAGGGTTTTGATATCCGCTTCGGCTGTCGAATGACCGGCCTGGATATCAAAAACGGCAGCATCGCAGCAGTGACACTGAATGGTGCGGAAGAAATTCCGTGTGATTATCTGATCCTGGCGAGCGGCCATAGTGCCCGGGACACTTTTGAACTGCTGGAGCGGTCGAAAGTGCCGCTGCAGCGGAAACCGTTCGCGATGGGACTCCGGGTTGAGCATCCTCAAGAGCTGATAAACCGGATCCAGTACGGCAGCCAGAAACAGCCAAACCTGCCGGCGGCTGACTATGCTGTTGCCTGGAATAACAGCTCCAGCGGACGGAGCGCCTACTCCTTCTGCATGTGTCCTGGAGGGGTGGTCGTCGGTGGAGCATCCGAGGCGGGTGGGGTGGTGACCAACGGCATGAGCGGTCAACTGCGCAACTCACCTCATGCGAACAGCGCTCTGGTTGTTAATGTACGCGAAGATGATTTCGGTGGGGCTGGTCCGCTGGCAGGGGTTCGGTTGCAGCGCCGGTGGGAGCGGCGGGCTTTTGAACTGGGTGGAGGAGGGTACCTGGCACCTGCCCAGAACCTGCTCGATTTTTTGCACCTTCCGGGAAAAGCGGCGACCAGATCGAGTTACCGTCCCGGTATTCGCGAGTCGGAGCTGGATTCGGTACTGCCGCCCTTTATCATCGATACGCTACGGGAAGGGATTGCTGATTTCGGACGAAAGCTGAAGGGGTTCGTAACCGCCGAGGCGACCCTGATCGGCATAGAATCACGGACCTCTTCACCGGTGCGGGTCCTGCGCGACAGCTGTTTCGAGTCGGTCGGCGTCAAAGGGCTCTACCCTGCAGGTGAGGGAGCCGGTTATGCCGGAGGTATCATGAGTTCCGCCGTAGATGGTATCAAAATCGCCGACAGCATCGCCGGGCGGTTGAAAATGTAACCCCTCCAAATCTCAGGGGAGGCTTAAAAGCTTAACTCTTGATAAATGGGGGGCAGAGGGCGTTAGATTTCCGCCTGTTGGTGAATGAAGCGGCTGTATCCCTGATCGGTTCCCTTTATATGACAGACCAGCCAGTCCACCATAAAATCAAGGACGCTAGCTCCCATTTCATGCCCGTCAATAAATTCGACCTGGATTTCACGCAGACGTGAAACAAACTGGTCATGCTCCTTTCGGTGCGCCGCCAGACCGGGGTAGTTACAGGAAAGCATCAGCCGTTCTTCTTCGCCGAAATGTTCCGTAACGTAGGTAATAAGCTCCCAGATCACCTCTCCAACCGCTTCAGCACCGTCTCCGCTCTTGATCGCTTCATTGAGTCTGTTAACCCAGCCGAAAAGCGCTTTATGCTGTGCATCAATCGTTGGAATTCCGAGCGCAATACTGTCGTCCCATTCAAAAATAGCCATGCCTGTTCACCTCATTTGTCTGTTAATAAGGGCTTTGGAATATCCAACATCAGATCAAGCTCCCGCACGGCACCCAGCGTTGCGAGCGGTTGGTCGAACTTTGCCGCATCGCCGATAACAACCAGTTTGAACGCGTCCGGGTGCAGGTGTTTTCGAGCGGCAGCGAGTATATCCTTTTTTGTTACTTTGGCAATGTTGTCGCGATATTGTTCAAGATAGCCGGCGGGGTAGGCGTAATATTCGAAGCGGGCCCGCTGGGAGACAATAGAAGCCGGAGTGGTAAAAGCAAACATGAACGAGTTGATCATGTATTCCCGGGCGGCGTTCAACTCACCATCGCTGACCGGTTCTTTTGTCAGGCCGGCAATAATACTCTTCATCAGATTGATCGTTTTGATGGTTGATTCCGCCTTGGTTTCAGTCTCCGCAACAAAGCTGCCGATAAAGCGGCGACCGATGTCGAAGTTGCTGCCGACGCTGTAAGCGAGTCCGCGGTTAGTGCGGATTTCCATCGTTAAGCGCGATGTGAAACTCCCCCCCAGGATGTAGTCCAGAAGTCGCACGGCGTAGATATCGGGATTGTCCTTATTTATGCCCAGGTGCCCCATGCGGATGACGCTCTGATTGACATTTTTTTTGCCGTAAAGGATCTCGCTTCTAAATAGCTGTTTCGGCTGGGGTATTTCCGGCAACGTTAAGGCGTTGCGGCTTTTTTCCGCGACAAATGTCGAATTCAGCTCTTTGAGCAGCGCGGAACGATCAAAATCACCAGAGACGGAAAGAATCATGTTGTCGAGCCGGTAAAAGCGCCGGTGAAAATCGACCAGATCCTGGCGGGTGATGGCGGCGATCGATGCAAAGGTAGGGATTTCACCCAGGGGATGCCCGGCGTAGATGGCCCGTTTGATTTCACGCTCGGCAATTTCCTTGGGATCGTCATTTTGGCGCCGCAAACTTTCTACCGTCTGACTGCGGGCGATTTCTACCCGTTTTTCATTGAAGTCGGGACGGAGCAGTACGTGGCTGAAGATCTGCAGGGTCCGGCTGAAATTCTTTTTCAGTGCCGTCAGCGAGACCGTGCCGATATCAGTGCCGATGCCGCTTTCGACGCCCGACGCCATGAATTCGAGTTCGTCATCCATTGCTTCCGCTGTCATCCCCCCGGCACCACCGCTGCGCATAACAACCCCGGCCATACCGGACAGCCCCGATTTAGCGGCCGGCTCATAGACCGATCCAACCCGCACCATGGCCGTCATGTTGATGATCGGCAGTTCGGTGTCGCGCAGCAGATAGACCGGCATGCCGCAATCAAGGACAACCCGCTCGGTCTGGGGGATCTGAAAGCTCAGTTCGGGAAATTTCATGGTACGGGGATTTGACAATCTTTCTCCGGCGGCAGCCACTGAGACCAGCAGTGAAAGCAGAAAGAATAATGAAAGGAGGAGATGTCTCATTTGCCACCCTCTTTTTTTGATATAAATCCGACGCTGCGGTTCTCGCGGGTGAAGTAGGATGCTGCTACCCGCTGAATATCAGCCGGTGTAACCGTGGCGATCTTGCCGCGATGCTCGGTCATATAGCGCCAGCTGCCGGTCGTCGCTTCATACTCCGTCAGGTTGCGCGCCAGGCCGCCATTGGTACCCATCCGGCGCGCCTCCTCATACTCGATCTGGTTGAGAATGCGCTGCAGATCACGCTCCGCAACCGGCGTGGTTTTCAGCAGCTCCAGTTCGGCCAGAACGGCATCTTCGACCTCTTTGACCGTGTGCGGGGCACGTGGATTGGCGCTGACGATAAACAGGTTCGGATAACGGGAGCCTGGGGCGTCAAAGGCGCCGATATCGGACGCGATCTGTTTTTCAATCACCAGATTTTTATAAAAGCGCGAGGTACGCCCGCTTCCGAGAATCATGGTGATCACGTCAAATACATAGTCATCCGGAGTTGCTATAGCCGGCTTATGGAATCCGATCATCAGCGTCGGCTCCGCCTCCGCTACCAGTTCAATGCGCCGCTCCCCCGACTGCTTCGGCTCCACGGCGGTGACCGGCGGCAGATCTTTTCCCGGCTTGATCGTGCCAAAATAGCGCTCAACCAGGGCGATCGTACTCCTGGTATCTATATCCCCGACAATCGCCACGACCGCATTATTGGGCGCGTAGTAACTATGGAAAAAACGTTCGGCCTTGCTGCGGGTCAGGTTTTCAATGTCTGACATCCAGCCGATCGTCGGCTGGCCGTAGGAGTGGGCCAGGAAGCTGGAGGCGAGAAACGTTTCCCATAACTTACTCTCCGGGTCCGCATCATAAGATCTGCGCCTCTCTTCCATCACTACCGAGCGTTCGGTGTAGAATTCACGCAGTACCGCATTCTGCAGACGGTCCGATTCAATGGCGGCCCACAACTCCAGTTTGTTTGAGGGGAGGCTGATAAGATAGGTCGTGCCGTCGCGGCTGGTAAAAGCGTTATAACCGGTGCCGCCGTTCTTCGAATACAGTTCAAAAAATTCATCCTTGATAACGTATTTTGACGCCTCGGCTTCCAGAGCCGCCAGCTGTTTCTCCAGCCCGGCGATCTTTGCCTGATCGGCTTTGGCGCGTTTCGCTTTTTCAGCCGTTAACGTCAGGGCGACCTCTTCGATCTTGTCAAGGAGTGGTTTCTCGGCGGCGTAATCCTTAGTCCCGAGCGTGGTTGTCCCCTTGAAGAGCATATGTTCCAGCAGATGGGCTATCCCGCGCTCATCACTCCGCTCATCGACGCTCCCGACTCTGAAGCGGATCCAGGCAGAAACCGTCGGCGAAGTATGCCGCTCCACCAGCAGCAGTTTCAAGCCGTTTTTCATCGTGTGCTCAACAACTTTCTCTTCAAGCGTTGCGGCATGTATGCCGGTGGTACTGAGTGCCAGCAAGGTAACAATCAATAACATGTGCTTCATATCCGTTACTCCCTTAAAACAGTGAAAACCTGACATACTTCCGCGGATCTTCCTTGAAATCTTTTACCAGCGCATCCAGATCATCGACCATCTTGTTCATTTTGTCATAGAGAACTCTGTCGTTCACCAGTTTTCCTGCTGTTCCGTCCCCCCCACTGACTTTTGCGGTTACCTCTTCGATCGCTTTGACCGAAGATTCCGCTCTGGAGAGGAGAGAAATGCCTTTGTCATAAAATTCCCGATCGTTGAGCAGCAGACCAACCGTCCCGTCTTTTGACCTGATTTTTTTATTCAGGTCGCTGACCTCATCGGCCGCCTGGATACTCTTGTCGGCCAGGGCTGTCAATTTCGTGTAGAGCGCCTTGTCGTAGATCAATTTATTGAGAGTTCCGTCAGATGACTGAATATCCTGCAGGGTGCGGTCGGCACGGTTCAGAATACTGACGAGCTTGTAGTACGGCTCAGGGTTGCGATTGAGTTTGCCAAGAGTCCCTTCGCCGCGGTTTATTGTGATCACCAGGGCTTTCATTTCAACGGCAAGCCGCGCAACATTACTGTAAAGCGTTTCGTCCTTGTTAAGCTTTCCGAGTGTTCCCTTACCCTGATGGATGTTGTCGATAATCCCGTCAAGCTTTTCAAAGACGTCACCGGCATTCTGGATGACATCATCCAGTTGGGCTGCCGATGTCCCCTGCAGCGTGGCCGGACTCTTGCCGGAGTACTGTTTTGAAGGGAGAATATCGACATATTTCTCACCCATCAGTCCGCGCGTTTTGATCGTTATTCTTGAATCGTCACCGATTTTCTTCATGGCATCGGCATCGACTTCGATATCGATGCCGACCTTATTGCTGTTCTCCGGATCTACGAACAGGATTGCGGTGACAACGCCGACGTCCACACCCGCGAGCCAGACCGGTGCGCCGACTTTCAAGCCGGCAACATCATTCATGACAATCCGGATCGCCTCCTTGGTGACAAACATCTTGGTCTTCTGACCCATCAGCAGGATCCCGCCAGCAAAAAAGAGCAGCGCCAGAAAGATGAAAACGCCCCCCCGCACCTGGGCCCAGCCGATCTGATTACTCCGTTTCATATCTTTCCACCCTGTTCGTACCGTTTTTTCGTGCTGGTCCGGATCTCATATAAAGAGCGACCTCTCCGTCGGTCCCAGAAATTCTTGCACCTCGGGGATGCGGCTCCTTTTCATCTCTTCTTCACTCCCCTCAAAGAGCATGTGCGCCTGGTGCAGAAACGTGAAGCGCTGCGAGGTCGCAAAGGCGGTCACCAGATCGTGTGTAACCATCAGGGTCGTCTTCCCCTCTGCCTGCAGCCGCTGCATCAGGTTGCAGATGTTGTAGACCCCGATCGGATCAAGACCGGTAGTCGGTTCGTCAAAGAAGATGTAATCGGGGTCGGCCGCCAGGGCGCGGGCAATGGCCACCCGTTTCTTCATGCCGCCGGAGAGTTCGGCCGGGTACAGATCAAGCGCCGCTTCCACCCCCACAAAACTGAGCTTTTCACGCACGATCGCCGTAATTTCTCCCTCTGAAAGCCGTCCCTCTTCAAACATCCGATAACCGACATTTTCCCCGACCGTCATCGAATCGAAAAGTGCCCCCCCCTGGAAAACGATCGCTATGCGCTTGCGCTGCTGCATGAAGCTCGCTTCAGGCAGGCCGGTGATGCAGAGATCACCAATAGAAACCGTTCCGGAGTCAGGATCCAGAAGGCCGAGCAGCAACTTGAGAATGGTTGTTTTCCCGGAGCCGCTGACCCCCAAAATCGTGCGATTGACGCCGCGCTCCAGCAAAAAGTCGAAATCTTCCAGAATCTTGCGGCCGCCGATCGAATAGCATAACCCTTCCATGCGGATTGAGTCGCGGGAGTTCATCGCCCTTTCACCCGTTCTTCCATTCCCCCCATAGTCAGTATAATCCGCCACTCTGCCTCTGTTACCGGTTGAATCGAGAGGCGGCTCCGCTTGACCAGCGGCATGTCGGTCAGCAGCGGGTTCTGCTTGATGCGTTCCAGTGTTACAGCTCGCGGCAGCAGTTCAACATAGCGTACGTCAACCATGTACCAGATCGGCCTCTCCGCAGTCGCTTTGGGATCGAAATGTTCGCTGTTTGGATTCAGAGCGGTTGTGTCAGGATAGCCGCTCCGTACGATCTCTGCCAGACCGACAACCGCAGGCGCTGCAATGTTGCTGTGATAAAAAAGCACCATGTCGCCAGGCTGGATAGTATCCCGCAGAAAATTGCGCGCCTGGAAGTTGCGCACTCCATCCCACGGTTCAGTCATATCCGGGCGGGTCTTCAGGTCGTCGAAGGAAAAACAGCCCGGTTCGGTTTTAAACAGCCAATGCGCCATATTACCCTCTGAAAACGATAAAAATTTTCGCGATAAAGAAATCGCTGACCAGGATCAAAACAGAAGAAAGTACGACCGCCTTCTTGGCTGCCGCACCGACCCCTTCAGCTCCTCCCTTTGTGTTAAGCCCCGCGTAACAACCGGTTATGGCGATAATGGCACCGAACACCAACGGTTTTGCCACGCCCTCGATAAGATCCTGAAAGAGCATGAACTGGGGCAGTCCGCTGATGTACATGACCGGGTTGATGTTATAGCCGGCCGACATAATATAACCGCCAAAGATGGAAACTATATCGGTCACGATCGTCAGGAGCGGCAGGGCCAGCAGCATGGCTTTAAAGCGCGGTACCACCAGGCGCTTGATAATATCGGTCCCTTCCACCCGCATGGCATCAACCTGCTCTGTCACCACCATCGTCCCCAGTTCAGCGGTGATGGCCGATCCTACGCGGCCGGTGACCATCAGCGCGGCGAGTACCGGGCCAAGTTCCTTGACCATCGTCACCGCTACCATGCCTCCGACATAGCTGGTTGCGGCAAACGGTTTGAGCTGGATCAATGACTGCAGCGCCATGACCATGCCGGAGAAAAGACCGGTCAAGATGCAGATGAACAGGGATGAGAACCCCAATTTATCAAACTGGATGGTGAATTCGCGATAATAGAAGGGGCGCCGGAAGATCCTGGCAAAGGTACGCTCCGCAAGGGTGAAATAATTTTGCAGCTCGTGAAAAAAAACCAGCAGAATTCTGTCGGTGGCGGCAAGGTTCATATCCACCTAGAGAGCTGCTGCCAGCGCTTCAGCAGCTTCAGTGACGAAGATGAACTGCAGTTCTCCCCGGACGTTATCCGGGATATCCTCAAGGTCATCACGGTTACGCTCCGGCGCGATGATCGTGCGGACACCTGCCCGATGGGCCGCCAGCACCTTCTCCTTCAAGCCGCCGATCGCCAGCACCCGTCCGGTCAGCGTGATCTCTCCGGTCATCGCGACATTGCGCCGGGCCGGCTTTCCGGTCAGCAGTGAAACCAGCGCCGTAACCATGGTGATCCCCGCTGAAGGGCCGTCTTTGGGAATGGCGCCGGAAGGGACGTGAATATGGATGATACGGTTTTCAAACGCTTCCGGCTTGATGCCGAATTCGTCGGCATGCGCCTCTATGTATGAGAGGGCCGCCCGGGCCGATTCCTTCATCACATCGCCCAGTGAGCCGGTCAGGATCAACTCCGTCTTGCCCGGCATGGAGGTGACTTCGATGAAGAGAATGTCGCCTCCGGTCTCCGTCCAGGCCAGCCCGGTCGCCACGCCGATCCGGTCATTTTCGGCCGCGACCTCGTTATGGAACTTTTTCGGCCCGAGCAGCTCCGTTACGGCCTCAGGGGTAATGCAGCTTCGCGTGGCCTTGTTCTGGGTAATTTCCTTGGCCACCTTGCGGCAGATCGAGGCGATCGTGCGCTGCAGGCCCCTCACGCCCGCTTCACGGGTATAGTCGCCGATGACTTTCTCCAGCGCTTCGTCATTGAAGAGCAGCCTCCGGTCAGAGAGACCGTTTTCCTCCAGCTCCCGGGCAATAATGAAATTTTTGGCGATCTGCAGCTTTTCCTGGCTGCTGTAGCCGGCAAGACGAATGACCTCCATTCGGTCCTTGAGTGGGCCGGGTACCGGGTCGAGCTGGTTGGCTGTCGTGATGAACATCACTTTGGAGAGGTCAAACGCTACGTCGAGGTAGTGGTCGTTAAAGCTGAAGTTCTGCTCCGGGTCAAGCACCTCCAGGAGCGCGCTGGCCGGATCGCCACGGAAGTCATTGCCAAGCTTGTCGATTTCATCCAGCATGAAGATCGGATTGTTGACGCCGCAGCGGTAGAGTTCTTTGATGATACGTCCCGGCAATGCACCGATGTAGGTGCGGCGGTGACCGCGAATTTCGGCTTCATCCCTGACCCCTCCCAGCGAAATGCGCACAAATTTACGCCCCATCGAGCGGGCAATCGACTTGCCGAGCGAGGTCTTGCCGACCCCCGGCGGGCCGACAAAACAGAGTACCGGCCCCTTCATGTTCTCTTTGAGTGAGCGTACCGCCAGAAATTCGAGGATGCGCTCTTTGACCTTTTTCAGGTTGTAATGATCTTCATTGAGAATTTCCTCCGCCCGCACGATGTCGAGACTGTCGGTTGTGCTGGTGTTCCAGGGCATGCCGGCCAGATAATCAAGGTAGGTCCTCGCGACATTATATTCCGGAGAAGCCTGATTGATCCGCTCAAGGCGGCTCAGTTCCTTGTCGGCTATTTTTTTTATATCTTCCGGAAGCCCGGCTTCTTCGATTTTCCGGCGCAGTTCGTTCATATCAGCGGAGCGTGGGTCTTCTTCACCCAGTTCTTCCTGGATATGCTTCATCTGCTCACGCAGTATATATTCCTTCTGGTTTTTGCCGACCCTTTTGGTGACTTCACCGGCCACCTCGTTCTTGATCTGCATCCGCTGCACTTCGTTGGTAAGATGTACATAGACCTTTTTCAGCCGTTCGAGCGGATCGACTGTTTCCAGCAGTTCCTGCAGGTCAATCGGAGGCAGATTGACATAAAGAGCCACTAGGTCAGAGAGGCGCGCCGGGTTGTCGATATAGTCAACCATTTTCATGACATCTTCAGGAAGCGGTTTTCCGTGCGAAAGTGCTATTTTCAGCAGTGCATTCAGACTCTGAACCAGTGCGTCCGATACGAGATCTTTTTCAACGAACTCCCGCACAATTTCACAATGGGCCAGGGTCAGCGCCCCGGACGGTTCGGTGTCCAGAATCCGCAGACGGGTGACACCTTCCAGCGAAACCTTATAGCGGCCGTCATCCATCCGTTTAATCTGGTTAACCTTGCAGAGTGTCCCGATCTCGGAGCTGCCGCCTGGAAGTCCGCTTATGGGGTCATCAGGCCGTTCGAATGTCAGTACCACATATTTTTCGTAGTTGTCTGCTTCGCGGAAAGTGGCGGCATCCCTATCGCTGACATACAGGGGAAACAGCATATAGGGGAAAACAACAGCCTCTGTTTGGGAATAAAGAGGTAACTTTGCAGGTATTTCTATAATGGCGTGCGGCATATAATGGCATCCCTTTTTTATATGTTATAAATGTGGTCGGCACGGCGGCATGACATGCAAATATATGCTATGAATTGTAGCATACTTCAGGCAACAAGCAAATCCTCAGACAGGCTTTCCGGCCCGAACGACAACATTTACGACCCGTACCCCGGCGGAAGGGCCGGCCAGTTCGTGACAGAGCAGGGAGAGAAAACGTACCGTCACCAGGCGGTGGATTGCGGCCTGGGTAAGGCGGTATAGCCAGAAGCGAAGCGGTGATGGCGAACGACTCCCAAGGATCAGAGGGCAGAAATCGCTGAGTTGGAGCGAAATCCGTGTGCTTCCCGGCAGGTGCTCCACCCCGAAACGGAGTTCTCCACGATCGCACTGGCGCGGCTGCACCAGAAAGCCGCCGCAGATGCGCAACGTCGCGAAGGCGTCTGCATACTCCGGCGGTAAAAAGCTCATCAGGCTCCTCCTGGTCCCGATCAGGCGGAACTCAATACCGCTCTCCAGAGTCACCGGACGAATCAGGGTCAGGGTGAACTTTCTGATATAGCCAAGATAGCGAATGAGCAGTTCTGTCGCGGAAAGTTCCCTTGCCATCGTCTTCGGCAGGTCGGTCGACTGAACGGAGAAGACCGAAGCATCATCTACCATTACCTGCTGACAGGCTATTTCCAGACGCGGTGTGTGTGAAGGCATACCGGGTATTTAGACACTAGCGTTAAATTTTGCAATCTAAATCGTTTCGATTTAACTTCACCGCGAACGACTCAAATTTTCCCCCTTGACAAGTTTTCAAATTGTATTAAGATAAAAATTATCCTGTTAGGAGCTAAATATAATATCGAAAGGAGACCCCGCCCATGTGGACTGCAAGATTTAAAATTCGTCCGGTTTCCCACTGCAAAGAGGGTTGCCCTAGTTAGCCCGCCGCCGACCGGCCGCGGGCGTACAGAAAAAGCCTCTCTGTCGTCAGACGGGGGGCTTTTTTTTTGTCGTGCTGGCCGTTATCTGCTATGATGACTGCACTAATTTTGCTACTACGAAATATAGAGAGATTTGCATGAAAAAATACCTTGTCATTTTGGCAGTTCTCATTCTTATAGTCGGCATTGCCGGCTATTTCATCTATAACCGTGCGCCGGAGGTCAGCTATAAGACCGCTAAAATCGAACGCGGTACGATTGTTTCTACGGTAGCCGCAACAGGCAACCTTTCGGCGGTAACCACCGTCCAGGTCGGCACCCAGGTGTCCGGCACGATCCAGAAGCTCTATGTCGATTTCAACTCGCGGGTCAAGAAAGGGCAGCCAATTGCCGAGATCGATCCCTCTCTGTTCAACGCTTCGGTTGCACAGTCCCAGGGGAACTACCTCAGCGCCGAGGCAAACCTCCAAAAAGCCAGGGTCACTCTGGCGGACGCCGTGAGAACCTTCAACCGCTATAAAAAAATGCTGGCAGACGGGATAATTTCCCAGGGGGACTTCGACGCAACCGAGACAGCGGTACAATCATCCCGGGCCGCTGTCAGGGCTGCAGAAGGGGCTCTTGCCCAGAGCCGCGGCTCGTTGATGCAGTCCAAAACCAACCTCCGCTACTCTGTCATTCGCTCGCCGGTCGATGGAGTCGTCATATCCAGGGCAATCGATGTCGGTCAGACCGTTGCCGCCTCATTTTCGACCCCGACCCTCTTCACAATCGCCCAGGACCTGACTAAAATGCAGATTGAGGTCAGCGTTGACGAAGCCGATATCAGCCGTATCCAGCTGAATCAGAAAGCCGGCTTTACCGTCGATTCCTATCCGGAACAGACCTTCCGCGGCAAAGTCATCCAGATCCGCAGTGCACCGGTCATCACCCAGAATGTTGTAACCTATGTCGTGGTTGTCAGCGTTGATAACAGCGACCTGAAGCTGATGCCGGGCATGACTGCCAATGTATCGGTTGAAGTTGCAAAGAAGGACGATGTGCTCATGCTGCCGCCGGCCGCCCTGCGCTTCAAACCGAAATCAAAGGCGGATAACGCAAAGGAGAAGGACAACGCTAATAGCGCCGGAGTTTCCGGCCAACATCCTGCCGGGGGTGGCAGGCCGAACGGTGCAGGCAAAGGCGGCTCCGGTAAAACCGGGGAGAGGAGCCAGCAGGTTTATCTGCTCAAGGAGGGGAAACCTGTTGCGACTCTGGTAAAAACCGGCATTGCCAACAACAGCAGCATTGAGCTGGTCGAGGGCGATATCAAGGATGGCGATGAAGTCATTATTGAGCAGATCGGCGGGGACACAAAGAAAAAGGCGGGAGCAAGTTCGTCACCGATGGGGCATCGTTTCTAAATGAGTGACGTAATTTCCCTGACCGATATCCGCCGTGTCTTTACAATGGGCGACCAGCAGTTTGAAGCGCTTAAGGGTATCTCCTTCGGCGTAGCCGCCGGAGAATTCGTTGCGATTATGGGTGCCTCCGGCAGCGGTAAATCAACTTGCATGAATATTGTCGGCTGCCTGGATCGGCCTACCTCCGGCCAATACCTGCTGGACGGCCTGGACGTAGGGGCTATGGACCCCAACCAGCTGGCTGATATCCGCAATAAGAAACTCGGCTTTGTTTTTCAGGGATTCAACCTTCTGGCCCGCACCCCGGCTGTGGAAAACGTCGAACTGCCGCTGGTGTACGCCGGTCTTCATGCCAAAGAGCGGCGTCAAAAAGCACTGATTGCCATGGAGCAGGTCGGCCTGGCCGGCAAGGAGAACAACCACCCGAGCCAGCTTTCGGGTGGTCAGCAGCAGCGGGTAGCCATTGCTCGCGCCCTGGTCAACAATCCGGCAGTTATCCTGGCCGACGAACCGACCGGCAATCTGGACAGCACCACCAGCGAGGAGATCATGGTGCTTTTTACGGCTCTCAACAAGAATGGGATAACAATTATTATGGTCACTCACGAGCACGATGTGGCGGCGTACGCAGGAAGGCAGATAACCTTCAAGGATGGAAAAATAATTTCGGATAGTCCGACCGGTCGGACGGTTTAGAGTATGGACTTTTCCCAGACACTTAAAATAGCTCTCCGGGCTCTGCGTACTAACAAGATGCGCTCCTTTCTGACCATGCTCGGCATCATTATCGGCATTGCCGCTGTCATCGCCATGATGGCGGTCGGTACAGGGGCCAGCTATGTCATCTCCCAGCAGATCGCCAGTATCGGCAGCAATATTATTCTGGTAATTCCCGGTTCCACCACCAGCGGCGGTCTGCGTACCGGCAGCGGCGGCGCCCAGACACTCTCCAATGATGATGTCAAGGCGATTATGAACGAGTGCCCGTCGGTAAGTACGGCATCGGGGACTGTGCGTTCCTCCGGTCAGATTGTCTACGGCAACATGAACTGGTCAACCGTTATTATGGGTGGCACGCCGGAACTGTTTGAGATTCGGGAATGGCCTGTAACGTCGGGGCGCAGCATAACACAACAGGACGTAGATTCTGCCGGCAAGGTCTGTCTTTTGGGTCAGACCGTTGCTGACAATCTTTTTGGCTCAGCCGACCCGATCGGTAATATTGTACGCATCAAAAAGATACCTTTTACTGTTATCGGCATTCTGGAAAGCAAGGGGCAATCCCCCCAGGGGACAGACCAGGACGACACCGTCTTTGTCCCGCTGCGAACCGCCCAGCGCAACCTGGTCCGGTCGCAACGGGCGGGAATCGTAGGAGCCATTATCGTCAAGGCAAAAAGCAAAGAGGTGATTGATAAAGCGGAGAGTGAGATCCAGTCACTCCTCAACCAACGCCACCGGATCACTAACGGCAAGGAACCGGATTTTTCGACCCGTAACCTGTCGGAAATTCTGGCCGTCGCTGAAAAATCCGCCAAAGCGATGTCGCTGCTGCTGGGGGCGGTTGCTTCAATCTCGCTGATTGTCGGGGGAATCGGGATCATGAATATTATGCTGGTTTCGGTTACCGAGCGGACCCGCGAGATCGGCATCCGGATGGCGATCGGCGCCAAGAAGAACGATATCCTGCTGCAGTTCATGACCGAGGCGGTGCTCCTGACGATGCTGGGGGGGGTGATCGGCATCGCCCTGGGAGCGGGCGGCGCGACCATTGTCTCCCGACTGCTCGGATGGCCGACTATGATCTCGGTTCAATCTGTTATCATAGCTTTTTTCTTCTCAGCTGCGGTTGGGATCTTCTTCGGCTTCTATCCGGCCCGAAAGGCTGCCGGCCTCAATCCAATCGATGCCCTGAGGTATGAATAACATGAGTGACTGCCCGATGTGCTCCCGCTGGGACGATGATTCTGATCTGCGGATCATCGAACTGCCGCATTCGTATGTAATTCTCAACCGGGATCAGTACTTTCCCGGCTATACGTTGCTGTTCACCAAGATGCATGCTACCGAGCTGTTCCATCTTGAGCGTGACGCGCGAACCGCTCTGATGGAGGAGGTTTCCGTTGTGGCGCAGGCACTTTACACCACGTATGCTCCTGCCAAGATCAATTATGAACTGCTCGGGAACATGGTGCCGCATATCCACTGGCACATCGTGCCGCGGTTCTTGTCCGAGCCGCTCTGGCCCCGCCCGATATGGGCTGAACCGCACGAGGAACTGGTATTGCCGCAGGATGAATACCGGCAGCGCATAGAAATTATCCGGAGCGCCATTATATGATCCGCGACTTTCTCCACACCCTGAAAAACGGACTACGAGTCGTCTGTGTCGAAATGCCGCATCTGCACTCCGCCGAGCTGGCGATCTACCTCAAAGTCGGCGGTCGAAACGACCCGCCTGGGAGGGAAGGGCTTTCCCATTTTCTGGAGCATATCCTGTTCCGCGGCACGGCCGATTTTTCTTCATCACTGGCGATAGAATCGGCTTTCGAGATGATAGGCGGCTCTCCGAACGCCGCTACTGATGCTGAATCAACCTACTATTATTCACGGGTACATCCTGACAGCATCAAGCGCAGCATGGAAATATTTGCTTCGATGCTGATGAAGCCGCTCCTGAGCGGAATCGAGATTGAAAAACGGATCATCGCCGAGGAAGCGAGGGAGGATCTCAATGAGCAAGGTGAAGAGGTAAATCCGGACACGATCGTCAGCCGATTGCTCTGGCCCCGGCACCCGCTGGGAATGCCGACCGTCGGAACACTCGAAAGTATCGCTGCCATCGAACGCAGCGATCTCGAGGAACATCTTAGGAACTATTACATCCCTTCAAATGCCGTACTGGTGGTCTCTGGGCCGGTCAAAAACAGTGCCGTCCTCACCGCGGCCATGGATTGCTTCGGGGCGTGGTCTGACCAGTGCCTGCCGGCTACCTCACTGGTGACGCTCCGTCACTTCACCCCGCAGATCCGTTGTGTCCAGGACTCTGACAGCCAGATGAATCTGCAGCTGGCGTTCCTTGGTTTTGCCCGTGACGACCGGCGCTTCATGGCGCTCCGCTTTTTGCGCCGGATCCTTGCCGGTGGCGGCGGTTCTCGCCTTCATTTACGTCTGCGGGAGGAGCTGGGCATTATTTATTCTGTGGATGGTGCAATCGGGGCCTACGACGAAACCGGCTGCCTGGTGTTTGATCTGTCAACGGCGCCGGATACCTTGAATCATGCGGTTGAAGCAGCGTTTGAGGAGTTATTCCGTATTACACACGAGCCTGTTCCTGAGGAAGAACTGGAACGAGTTCGTAATTCATATATTTTTGATCTTGAGTTCAGCCGGGATTCTGCCTACGAAATGGGTGGCCGGTATGGTTGGGGTGAGTTGATGGGGGTTGTCAGGAGCATTGAGGAAGATCAGTACGAAGCACGCCGGATCAGCGCCGCTGAACTTCAGGAAACCGCCCGGGCAATCTTGGCCCCGGAAAATCTTCGGCTGGTAGCGATAGGACCATGGAAGCGCGGCATGAAGAAGGTGCTACGGGAAAAGGTCGCGCTGTACCAGCAACTATTTTAACGTCTCCGGCCGCCCATGGTCGAACCGGAAAACGATGAACCCCCAGTAACAGATCAGATGCGGTGGTAAAGGCATGCCTACTCTTCGATTGAGATCGCTACCAGAAACTCTTCTTGATCAATGGCGAACTTGAGCGTGATATTTTCCAGATTGTTTCCGGAAGAGACAACATAGTCGGCGCCATTAACCACTGAAGGGGTCGAGAGCTGAATATCCGACCCCCCTTTGGAGAGGTGCTGTTTGAAGGAACCGGCGATCATGTTGGCAATCTCACCCATGGCGTCATTGACGTCATCATCAATTTCGGTCACCTCCATCCCCAGCATCAAAGAGGTAAACGATATAGCCAGCGGCCAGGGGAGATGAACACTCACCAGGCCGTTATAGGTCCCTGCCAGGCCGACCATGGCAGTCAGGCATTCTTTGAAATGCGTCGTAACATCAACTTGAATCGGGATATGGGTGAGATCATCTACCCCCACCATATTGATGAAAACATCCTGTACATCCTTGGTGAGACTTTTGACCAGCTCCTCTTCGGTCATGTTGATTGCCGCGAGCGTTTCAGGTTTCATCGACATAATGGGCCCCTTATATTATTTAACTTTAACAGGTAAAATGGTCCCTCTCGTTATTAAAAACTATATATCCAATAACTCATTTACGGTCAAAAGCCAAGCGAAAGGGCGGCATGGTATAGCGGCTATTTATTACCGCGCTTTTTCAGACGGCCAAGGTTACATTTACAGCAGATTTGTTTCTGACAGCCCGGCGTCTTAATACGCAGCCTTAACAACGGTCATCTTTATTCGACCGATGATTGTAACGATCGGCGCCATATCGTCGGGAAGATGCCCTTCAAGCAGTTTGAGATGGGTGGGATCAGCCGGGAACTGGTTGTAGGTGGGATCAACCGAAACCCAGCGATCCCCTAAAAAGCTTTCGGCCCAGCTGTGATAGAGAAACCCCTGCCCCTCCAGATGTACCAGGCCGGAAACAAAACGGGTCGGGAGGCCGGCAGCACGGGCCAGAGCGGTGTAGAGTCGGGCGTGTGTCTGACAGTTGCCGCTCTTTGACTTTAAACTCTCAACCGCACCGCCGCCGTCGTCAATCGAATCTTTCAGCCACTCCGCCGTCCAGGATACCAGAGCCTTGGCCAGATCTTCCTGAGCTGTGGCACCTGCAGCCAGAGTTTTTGCCAGAGCCATGATCTCGGGTGCGTCGGATTCAATCTTTTCCGCCGGCTTCAGCTCTGCAACTGTCGGTTTCCGTGCTTCTGATTCCGTAAATGTCCGGGCCAGGGAGCCGGTTTTAAAGATTACCCCCCCGTTGCCAGCTTTTTCAACCTGTTGCCCGCCACCTTGCAGCAGCGGCAGGGCATCATTCCAGCCGCTGATCTCGATCGTCAGGCCGGTCAACTTCTTTGGCTCCTTGATCGGCGGCTGAACGCGCACGAGGCTGAAATCATAAATCAGGTCCTTCTTGGCAAGCGCCCAATCACTGATAAAAGCGCCAAGTGCTTCCGGTTGCTCCGCCCTGGTTGTTACCAAGCCTTCCCGGACCGACTCTTCAAGCGTGTTACCCTCCGCGTCAACCCAGATGTCATTGTTTACAAAGGGATAAAGAGTATTGCGCAGCTTGAGGGCCGGCAGGCCTTCTGTCGTTTTATCTGTGCCCAGCACCGTGATCTGTATCACTTTTATTTTCTGCTCTTCCGGGTCGAACGCATTGATTACATATGACCTTCCCGCAGTGACATCATGCATAAGAGGATAGAGGTTGAGGGCCGGGCCGGGGTAGAGCTCTCCCTTGAATCGGATGGTTTTACTGGTTGTTCTCCCGTTACTTTCACCTCTTATCTGGATGACACTGCCGCTTATCTTGCCGCTTAGGTGCGACGCTGAACCATTGACGGTCTGCTCTACATCAAATGAACGCAGCGCCAGGTTTTTTGAAACCAGGTATGTCTCGCGCATAGAAGCTTCTTTGGAAAAGCTCATCACCTTCATTCGGACGCTTCCGCTTCCCTCCATGCGGTACCCCTCCTCCGACTTATCGATCCGTTGCCGGTAGAAGCCGACCCGCTCACTGTTTACATAGATGCCGAACCAGCGTTCAGAGAGCGGCGGTGCATCAATTTTGTCAAATGGAGTAGCCAGGGCGGCCAGAGTGCTGCAGAGCACGAGGATGGCTGCAATGAATACTTTGGGGAAAATGCTCATCAGTGATTCCTTTTAATCCAGATATGCAGGCGCCACCTCCCATCAGGCGTTTAAAATCAGCTGATGGCAGGTGGCGTTATGGGTTCGGATATGCTGCAAGATTGATTACCGTGATGTTTCCGGCTCCTGTCCGGCTGCACTGTTCCCGGTAGAGGTGACAGCTTCGGTTGCGGGGGGTGGTACCTTCTCCGGATCGTGAAACTCGATCCGGTTTCTGCCATTGGCTTTGGCCCGATACAGGGCATCGTCAGCCAGTTTGATAAACCCGTCGACGGTAAGGGAATGCTCACTGGAAAAGCAGGCAACCCCCAGGCTGACGGTAAGGCGAAGTTTGGCAAGAGGTTCGCTGAATATGTTGCTCTGCACCGCCAGCCGGATTCGGTCGGCCACGAAAAGGGCATCTTTTAGTGACGAATCCGGCAGGATGGCGACAAATTCCTCACCGCCGTAACGGGCGGCATAGTCATAGCTGCGCAACTCTTTTTGCAGAAGCAAAGAGACAATCTGCAGTACGGCATCCCCCTGCAGATGGCCAAAATCGTCATTGACCTTCTTGAAATTATCGATGTCAAGCATGATCAGCGACAGACTGCCCCCTTTGCGACTGCTGCGATGCACCTCTTTATCGAGAGCTTCCATCATGTAGCGGCGGTTAAAGAGTCCTGTCAGATGGTCGGTGTTGGAAAGTTCGAGCAGCAGTTCGTTGGAGCGCTTCAGTTCGTCCTGCAGTTTCTTGATCTTCAGGTGAACCTTGACCCTGGCGACCAGCTCTTCCGGATCAAAGGGTTTGGTGATGTAGTCACTGGCCCCCTGTTCAAGCCCTTTGATCTTACGCTCACGATCGTCCATACCGGTGAGAATGATAACAGGAACATCCTGGAGTTCGGGACGGGACTTGAGCATGTTCAGGAATTTAAAGCCATCGATGCGCGGCATCTCCAGGTCACACAGGATGATGTCCACGGGAGACGCAAGGAGCTTCTTAAACCCTTCCAGGCCATCCTCTGCCTCGTAATAGCGGGAGAAGAGACTGAATGTCTCAAGAGTTCTGATGATCTGCTCCCTGACGGTAACGGAATCATCTATTATCAGTACACTGGTGAACATGGTGGGAAAGTGTAGCCTAACTCAATCCGAAACTCAATTAATAAAACAGCTATCTCCGCGGGAATCTGAATAAAAATCAGAGCAGCGTTTCGTGTGCCAGGCGTTTCATCTCCGCAATCGTGATCGCATAATCAGTCGCTCCGAATACGGCGCTGCCGGCGACAAAGACATCTGCGCCTGCATGAGAGATCCGGGCGATATTTGACGGTTTGACTCCTCCGTCAACCTCCAGTTCGGCCTCTGAGCCGTGGCGGTCAAGCATCGCCCGCAATGAATGGATCTTGGGGAGACAGGCTTCAATGAAACTTTGGCCGCCAAAACCGGGGTTGACAGTCATCAGCAGTACCAGATCCAGGTCATTTACAATGTAGTCGAGTACATTCAGCGGGGTGGCCGGGTTGAGCGAAACACCGGCTTTTTTCCCGAAGGATTTGATCAGCTGCACGCTGCGATGCAGATGGTTGGTCGCCTCAGCGTGTACAACGATAATGTCGGCCCCTGCCGCAGCAAAATCCGGGATATACCGGTCGGGATTCTCAATCATCAGATGCACATCAAGCGGCAGGGTTGTCGCCTTGCGTGCGGCTTCGACAATCAGTGGACCGATCGTTATATTGGGGACGAAATGACCATCCATGACGTCGATATGGATGTAGTCGGCACCGGCCGCCGCGACGGCCCGGATTTCATCACCAAGACGCGAAAAGTCGGCAGAAAGGATGGATGGGGCAATTTTTTTCATGCATACACTCCCGGATTCAGTTCTATTTTATTCGTTTGATCCGCGCGGCAAAAAAACCGTCCATGCCGTGACGGTGCGGCCAGGCCCTGAACATGCCGTAGAACGCGATCAGGTCACTCAAGAGGGGGAAGAAATCGTTCAGGTTTTCCAGTACAAAGTCAGGGTGGTGGAGTAGAAAATCCTCCACTACCATTTCATTTTCCGCTTCCGAGGTTGAGCAGGTAGAATAGAGCAGTGTTCCCCCCGGTTTTAATTTGCCGGAGGCGTTCTTCAGCAGGGTTTTCTGGACGGCGGCCAGGCGGGTAATGTCACCGGAGAACAGCCGCCATTTCGCCTCCGGATTGCGGCGGATCACCCCCAGTCCTGAGCAGGGTGCGTCAAGGAGAATACGATCAAAATAGCCGTCTGGGAATGTGTCGGGGCGGTGGAGGTCGGCTACCGCAGTTGTAACGGAATTGATCCCGAGCCGTCTGAGGCTGTCCTGGACAAGTGCCAATTTTGAGCGGGAGATATCGGTAGCGATCAACTCACCCCGGTCACCCATCAGTTGAGCGATGTGGCAGCTTTTGCCGCCGGGAGCACAGCATGCGTCCCAGACCCGCTCGCCCGGTTCGGCCCCCAGCAGTCTCCCCGCCAATTGTGAAGCTTCATCCTGTACGGCAAAAAGTCCGGCTTCAAAGCCGGGAAGTGTGCTGACCATGTGGCGGGCGGTCATTGCAATGCCGTCAGGCGAATAGCGGCAGGGCTCCGCTTCAATATCATGCGTTTCAAACTCCTGCAACAGCTGGTCTCGAGTGATACAGAGTGTGTTGACCCGGAGAGTCAACAGGGGCTGCTGTGAGGAAGCCTCTGCCAGTTGCCGGGCTTCGTTAACGCCGAGTTGTCCGATCCACTGTTCAACCAGCCATTCCGGCTGGGAATGACGGGTTGCTATCGCTGCCGCCGGATTGGTGTTGATATCAGGGAAAGTTATCGTGTCGCGGCGTCTGAGATAGTTTCTTAGGACGGCATTGATCAGGCCGCTGGTGCCTGGTGTGATCAGTTTTGCCAGGTTGACTGATTCATTGACGGCGGCCGACTCAGGAATGCGGTCGAGGCAGGTCAGTTGGTACAGGCCGATCCGCAGGATGACCAGCGCCAGTGGGTCGAGTTCAATCATCGGCTTTTCGAGCAGCTGCTGGAGAATATGGTCCAGAGTTCCCTGGTGCCTGAGCACACCGAATACCAATTCGGCATACAGCCCCCGGTCGGGGCCGTTGAGTATGCCGTTAGAAAGCTCGATGTCGATCAGGCGGTCAGCAAAGCCGCCCTCCTTCCTGATGCGCAGCAGTGTTTCGCAGGCCGCCTGGCGTGGATTCGCAGTGGAGGTGCCTTTCGCGGCGCGTCTAATTATCATGTGTCCTCGATATATCTTCCGGTCGCTGTACAAGCCCGAAATATGGGGTGGGTGGCAAAGTACCGTCAAAGCTGCTGTCAAAACTCTGCGTATCGATATTCTTCCAAATATGAATAAGAACGTAGTTGATCGTGACCGGCAAAAGCCATGATAAGCATGTAGAGGAAAAAGTGCAAGGGTGGGCGATGCCTCTCCGCTATTATGTCGGCAAACCGGCTATTCCACTTGCATATTGACGGCTAAATTGCTAAAGTATACGACCTTATAAATCCTGCACAAGAACTGAATTATATTGATGAATCTTCTGGCTGTCGAAAAACCTGCCCGCTACATGGGTGGCGAAATGGGTTCCATCCGTAAGGATGCTGCCGATCTGCGCTTTGCCCTTGCGTTTCCTGATGTATATGAAGTCGGTATGAGCCATCTCGGATTAAAAATCCTGTACCACATTCTCAATGAGGTCGAGGGAATTGCCGCGGAGCGAGTTTTTGCCCCGTGGCCTGATATGGAAACGCAGATGCGTGCAGCCGGTGTCCCGTTGGCGACGCTGGAGAGCAGCACGCCCCTGTCTGCCTGTGATATTGTCGGTTTTACCCTGCAGTACGAACTTTCCTATTCCAATATACTGAATATGCTCCGTTTGAGCGGTATTCCGCTCCTGGCGAGCGACCGGGAGGCGCCTTTCCCGCTGATCATCGCGGGCGGTCCCTGTGCCTATAATCCGGAGCCGCTGGCCCTTTTCTTCGATGCCGTGCTGCTGGGGGATGGCGAAGAGGCTGTTCTGGAAGTTGCCCTGGCGGTACGGGAAGCAAAGAGGCTGGAGGAGAGTAAGGCTCAGCTGCTTGAGCGATTGTCGGCCATCGAAGGGGTCTATGTCCCTTCTTTCTTTGAGCCGCGGTATGCTCCCGATGGGACCCTGTCGGCAATCATACCTCTCAAGCCAGGATATACGTCTGTTCGCCGGCGTTTTCTGGTGGATCTTGATGCGGCCCCCTATCCTGATTCTCCCGTCGTTCCGTTTATGAAGACGATTCATGACCGGGTGGCGGTTGAAATCGCCCGCGGCTGCACTCGCGGCTGTCGTTTCTGCCAGGCCGGTTATGTCTACCGCCCGCTGCGTGAGCGCTCTCCCGCAAACATTCTGGACATTATAGACAAATCTCTTAAAGCTACCGGATATGATGAAATATCGCTTCTTTCGCTTTCAACCGGCGACTATTCCTGTGTGACTCCGCTGGTAACCGAGTTGATGGTGCGCTATGCTGAGGATCGGGTTGCCGTTTCGCTCCCTTCGCTGCGGGTCGGGAGCTTGTCGGATGAGCTGATTGATGAGATTAAGAAAGTACGCAAGACCGGCTTTACCCTGGCGCCGGAGGCTGGAAGCGAGCGGATGCGGCGGGTCATTAACAAGGGGATCACCGAGGCCGATCTGATTGCCGGGGCTGCCTCAATCTACAGCGCCGGTTGGCGTTTGATCAAACTCTACTTCATGATCGGTCTGCCTGGAGAAACGTCTGACGATGTTGCCCAGATCGCGACGCTGGCACGCCAGGTTAAGGATCAGGCCAAAAAGAGCGGCGCGTCCGGTGATGTCAACGTCGCCGTCAGCACCTTCGTCCCGAAGGCGCATACGCCTTTCCAGTGGGAACCGCAGATTTCAATGCAGCAAACCACTGATTTCCAGTATCAGCTGCATTGTGATCTCAAAAAACGGAAACTCAAATTCAAATGGCAGGACGCGCCGCTTTCGTTCATGGAAGGGGTCTTTGCCCGCGGTGACCGCCGCTTGGCAGAGGTATTGATCCGTGCTGTTGAATTGGGGTGCCGTTTTGACGGCTGGCGCGAGCATTTCTCTCTGAAGCTCTGGCTGCAGGCGTGTGCCGACTGCGGAATCGAGCCGGAATGGTATTTGCGTCGTCGTGAGCTGGATGAAATCCTGCCGTGGAATCACCTCGATTGCGGCGTGACGCGCGAGTTCCTGCTGGCCGAACGTGAGCAGGCCCTTGCAGAGGCGGCGACCAAAGATTGCCGCGATGGCAGTTGCAGTAATTGCGGTGTCTGTGATTTCAGCGCCGTGACAAACCGGATTTCTCCGCCAGCGGCTATTCCACCACTACCGAACACCGTCTCTGATGAGCAGGCCGCTGCCAGGATGCGCCTCAGGTTTTCAAAGAACGGCGTCATGCGCTATTTAAGCCACCTTGAACTGATTACCGTCTTTACCCGTGCCGTCAGCCGGGGCGGGGTGCCGATTCTTTTTTCGCTCGGCTTTCACCCGCACCCACGGTTTTCCTTCGGAACGGCAACCTCCGTGGGAGTTGAATCGAAAGCGGAGTACATGGATATGTTTGTTGCTGCCGGCATTTCTCCCGGTGAAGTGCAGGAACGCCTTAATGCGGTGCTGCCGGAAGGATTGCGGATTCTGGCGTCGGAGGAAGTCGAAGCCAAATCACCCTCTCTCTCTACCTTGATTGAGGCCACCCGCTATCGGATAACGGTGGCAGCCGCTGGTCCGGGAGAGCTGTTAAAACAAAGTGTGCTCTTTTTGGCACATGATGCTTTTGTCATTCAGCGTATAAAAAAAGGTCAGACCACAATGGTCGACCTGAGGGGCGAAACCGTGTCACTCACAGCGGAGGGTCAGGCGGTGGAGCTTGTCGCCAAAAGGGGCAAACCGATCGAGTTCGCCAGGGCCATAACCGGTAATGAGGATCTCCAGGGAGATGAAATCCAGGTTGAGAAACTGGAAGTCATCTTTTCCACGCCCTGATAAGCAGGATAACTTCTATTTTACTGATAACTGTTATTTTAAATATAATTCATAAAAACGGAGAATATCGCCATGGGAGCTGAGTTAGTTATTAATGCCGCCTCCCACGAAACCCGCATCGCACTCATAGAGAACGGCACCATCGCCGAGCTCTATATCGAACGAAGTCGCGAAAAGGGAATAGTGGGCAATATTTACAAAGGGCGTGTCATTCGCGTACTGCCTGGAATGCAGGCAGCCTTCGTGGATATCGGCCTGGAGAAGGCAGCTTTCCTTTACGTTGCCGATGTGTTCGACGCTATCGAAGAGTATGAGTCGCTTCTGTATGCCGGCGGGAAAAAGGAGGATGAGTCGACTGAGGAAGATAGCCATGCCCGCGCCGAGTTTAGATCGCTCCATCCGATTGAGGATCTTCTGCAGGAGGGGCAGGAGTTGCTTGTTCAGATATCCAAGGAACCGCTCGGCACTAAGGGAGCCCGCATAACCTCACATATCTCCCTGCCGGGACGGCACCTGGTATATATGCCGACTGTTGACCATATCGGTATTTCGCGACGGATAGAGGATGAAGAGGAACGTGAGCGCTTGCGTGAGACCGTTGAACGCCTCAAAAAGCCAGGTTCCGGTTACATTGTCAGGACCGTTTCGGAAGGGAAGAGCGAAGAAGACCTGGTTGCCGATATGCAGTACCTGACCACCCTGTGGGAAGAAATATCCAGCCGTCAGGAGAAGGGTGCCGTTCCTTCGCTGCTGCATTCAGACCTTGATGTTGTCCAGAAAGTGGTTCGTGACATCGTCACCGAGCAGGTTGATAAGATAGTTGTTGATTCGCAGGTCGATTACGACCGGATTGTGCATTTTATTTCGACCTTTGCGTCAAAGATGAAATATACGATCGAGCTGTACGATGAAGAAGAACCGATCTTTGATCGTTATGGGCTGGAAGTTGAAATCAGTCGCGCTTTGGGGAGGAAGGTCTGGCTCAAGTCGGGCGGCTACATCATCATCGAACAGACGGAAGCTCTGAGCGCCGTGGATGTCAACACCGGCCGGTTTGTGGGCAAACATAATCTGGAAGACACCATCTTGAAGACCAATCTGGAGGCGGTCAAAGAGATCGCCTACCAGCTCCGGTTGCGGAACATCGGTGGTATCATTATTATTGACTTTATTGACATGGAAAAAGAGGTCAATCGGGAAAAGGTTTATGGGGCGCTCGAAGAGGCGCTGAAAGCGGACAAGTCGAAGACAAATATTCTGAAGATCTCTGAGCTCGGGCTGGTTGAGATGACCAGGAAGAGGGTACGTGAAAACATCAGCCGTATGATGTGTGAACCATGCAGCTATTGTGAGGGGCGCGGCTATATCAAGTCTAAAATCACCGTCTGCCATGAAATATTCCGCGAGTTACGCCGGGAGATGCTTGACCTCCGCGGCAGCAAAGCGACGGTGACCGTTCATCCGCAGGTGGCTGACCTGCTTTATGATGAAGAACGGCGCGGACTTGAAGAGCTGGAAAAGAAATTTAAAAAAAGAATCACGGTGAGGGCCAAGCCGGGCTTCCATCAGGAACAGTTCGAAATTACAATTAACTGACTCATTGTAAACCCGCCGCCAGACTAAAATGCAGAGAGGTGAGGAGATTAATAACCCTCACCTCTCTGCATTTTTCAGTTTTACGGTGTGTTACGCGGCTTTTCTACTCTGCTCATTCTGCTCATAGTGTGCCGAGAAATATTCCATGGCCTCGCGCATGATATCCGAGACGCTCTTGTGAGTGGTTTTCATCAGGTTTTCCAGGTGGTCGCGTTCTTGATCGCTCACCCTCATTGAAATGACATTGTAACGTGGATTTTCTCCCATTCTTCCCATTGTAAGCTCCTTCTCTCTTTTTTATTATGGTTTATTTCGAGTTCGCATGACGAATATGGTGTATACGTAAGCTAATATCATGCCAAGTATGTATATAAAAAATATATCAATTAATGCAACTGGTTGCAATTAGGCACTGCAAAACTTGTGTATCTGAGAGTGGGATAGTGTGTCAAAAACGGCACATGGGTAACCGGAAGTATACACTATTATGAAACATGATTCGTATCTTGGTTGGTCAGGTGTTTTTAAAGGGTGATGGCAGGGTGGCTGGAATTTGATTTTGAGCGTCGTACAACTTCAATGCCATGCTTTTCGAGCAGACGGTAAAAGGTTCGCCTGGTGAGGTTCGCCAGGCGGGCCGCCTTGGCGACGTTCCCATTGGTCTCTTCGAGATACCGCTCGATAATATTTCTCTCGGTGCGGACAACCTGCAGTTCACGCTCGGCCTTGAATGAAACCCGGCGACGGTTGACATCCATATCAGGGCAGGATTCATAGGTGTCGGTAAAAATTGTGGGGAGATTCTCGAGCCGGATGATTCCGTCTTTTGCCAGCACGGCACTGCGTTCGATAACATTCTGCATTTCACGAATATTTCCGGGCCACTGGTAGTGCTGCATGGCTTTGACGGCCCGGTCTTCAATACCGGCAATGGTTTTATTGAGTTTTTTTCGTGCCTTGTCAAGAAAATGGCTGGCAAGCTCAGGTACAGATTCTGCGCGTTCCCGCAACGGCGGAAGCTCAATACAGAAAACATTCAGGCGATAATAGAGATCCTCTCGAAACCACCCTTCCCGCACGCCCAGTTCAAGATCCTTGTTGGTCGCAGCAATCAAGCGAACATCCACCTTTTTGGCCGCAACGCTGCCAACCGGCCGCACCTCACCCTGGTCCAGAACTCTAAGCAACTCGGCCTGCAGCTTGGGGGTAATATCGCCAATTTCATCCAGAAATATTGTACCGCCGTTGGCCGCCTCAAACAGCCCCTTTTTGTCAGCAATCGCTCCGGTAAATGAGCCCTTCTTATGGCCGAACAGTTCACTTTCAAGAAGAGAATCCGTAAGTGTTGTGCAGTTGACCGTCATGAGCGGTTTATCATTGCGCTGACTTTGGCGGTGGATGGCATGGGCGGTAAGCTCCTTGCCTGTGCCGGTTTCACCGCTGATAAGTACTGTTGTCGGAGTAGGAGCTACATGACGGATCAGTTCCATTACCGCCCTTATGCCCGGGTCGCTCCCGACAATCAGGTCGTCACCCGATTGCCGGTCCAATTCTCGCTGCACCAGTTCATATTTCTGTATGAGATGCCCTCGCTCTTCCTCAATCAGCTGCATATTGCGGGGAAGGCACATTTTGATATCAGCGAGCCCCTGAAATACAGCAACGGCAAGTTCCCGACAGCTGTTGTAACCGCAGGCGTGACAATTGAGTTCGTCACCTTGCGTAAATTTGTTTGTTGAATGAAGGATGCGCTTGATGTCATCCTTGCCCGGAGTCGGCAGCTTGATCCGTTTGTCAGAGTAAATACGGGAAAAATCGGGGAGAAGAGTCGTTGAACGATAGTGGGGTGCCGTATCATAGGGTGGCGCGGAGCTATTGTGGCTTACAATAAGCTTGCGCTTGAAAAAATGATTAAGCTCTTTATCACGGGCAGGCCCGTCGACACACCCTCCGTCACAGAAACGAAGATCTACGAACTCCGGTGAGATTCGGCCAGCTGCCAGTTCACGAATGATACCGATCGCGTGTGCTTCCCCCTCAGCACTGATAATCTCATTGTCTTGAAAATCGGTCTTGATATCAAAAACTTTAAGTGGACCGCCGGTAAGCGTAAAAAGTCGGCTGTCACCCGGATCAACTCCATCGAAAGACTGTTCAGCGAGAGCAGCCGGAGTTATACCTCTGTTTTTAAGAAGTTTGTCAATTTCCTGATACGTCAGCACGACATCTATTGCTCCGGATACCTCGCCCTGGATTTCGAATTTCGCAGCTATGCAGGTGCTGACATAGACCACCCGAGTTTCTTCGCCGAGGATGCTTTTGATAAAGCGCCCCATCGCGATCATCGGTGAAACTACCGGCATGATATTTGGGACCAGTGCCGGGTAGTGGCGTTCAATTAAATCTACCACAGCAGAGCAGTGTGATGAAATAAGCGGGCGGTCAGCGGACTTGAGGGCGTTGCGGTAGCTGTCGGCAACCATCTTGGCGCCATACGCACCTTCATGCACTTCGCAGAATCCAAGGCTTTTTAAAGCCGCCACCAACTGGCCGGGCTTGAGCGTATGGAAAAAAGCCGGGAATGAACAGCCAAGCACCGCCACAACCGGGGCACCGGAAGCCAGCATTTCCTGCGTTCTGACCATGCGATCAACCACAACCTTGGCATTTTGCGGGCAACTCAGGCAATTGCCGCAGCCAATGCAGCGGTCATACATGATCTGGGCAAAGCCGCCGTCAACCTTGATCGCCTTGACCGGACAGCTGCGGACACAGGAATAACAACGGCGACAGCGCTCTTTATACGTGACGATAGGTTCCATGATTCTCTGCTTCGAAAAAGTTCTAGTATTTTATGTATACACTAAATAAAAAATATGTGCAATAAATGTCACACTTATTTGAAAAATTTGGGGTGAGCATACAACCGCGTCTAAGGTGCTGAATTGATGCAGTGCTGGTTTCCACTCCCTGACCGGCAAAGTCCTCTTTTTCGCACGATTCTCCAGTGCAAGAGAAACAAGCGTGAACATAGTATCGTCACTGGTCAAACGATCCATTCACCACTTGACAAGCGGGCAGGGAATAAGGCTTATTCCACTCGTCAACGGTTCATAAACATCGACACCTTCACTGCGGTTTTTGTTGTGCACCGTTTTGTCGTTTATTCAGGAGAAATCATGGCAACGGTACCACCGACACACGCAGCCATAGGCAATAAATACAACACTCCACTCTATCTAACTCTGATTGCTGCCGGTTTGGCGGGTAACTACTTCAAATTTCCGATTTTCCTCGATATTGATTTCCTCTTCGGCAGCATCTTTGCCATGCTGGCACTACAGTACTTCGGCCTTGGCCGGGGTATCCTGGCAGCAGCCTTCATTGCCGGCTATACCTACATCCTTTGGAATCACCCCTACGCAATAATCATATTGACCGCCGAAGTGGCAGCTGTCGGGTGGCTGATGGGGAGCCGCAAAACAGGGATGGTGCTGGCCGATACGCTCTACTGGCTCATTATCGGCATGCCACTGGCTTACCTGTTCTACTGCACCATTATGCATGTACCTTTCAATAATACCTGCATTATCATGATCAAGCAGGCAATGAACGGTATCGCTAATGCCCTGATCGCCCGGCTGCTCTTTTCGGCTTACGCGCACCGTTCACGTTCCTCATTGATGTCATATCGTGAGATCATCTACAACCTGCTGACTTTTTTTGTTCTGAGCCCGGTCCTGATCATACTGGCGGTTAGCAGCCGCACCGATTTTTCGGCTATCGACAGTAGTATTCGTACAAATCTGGCCCAAGAAAGTCATCATGCGGCTCATACTCTGGAAACCTGGGTACTGAACAGAAGGTCAGCTATTGACAATCTGGCAAAGATGGCCGCATCACAATCACCAGAGCAGGTTCAACCCTTTCTGGAGGAGATGAAGAAGGCGGATGCCAATTTTATCCGTATTGGGGTTTTGAATAAACACGCGACAACCACCGCCTACACTCCGCGTATTGACGAATTCGGACAGAACAGTATCGGAAAAAACTTCGCTGATCGCACCTACTTACCGCTACTCAAGCAAAAACTCAAGCCAATGCTCTCGGAAGTGGTCATGGGAAGGATCGGCATTCTCAAGCCGAGAGTTCTTATGCTCTCACCGGTGCTCATTGAAGAAAAATATGCCGGCTATGTCGGCGGTGTCCTGGACCTTACCCAGATACAGGAGTACCTCGACGAAAGTACAAAACGAAATGCCACTCTCTACACATTGGTCGATAGAAACGGTACCGTCATTATGACCAATAAAGCCGATCAAATGATCATGAAACCGTTTGTTCGCGGCAAAGGGGAACTCAATCGCATTGATAACGTGATCAGCCAATGGATCCCGGCGACTCTATCCAATATCCCGGTTTCAGAACGATGGAAGAATTCGTCGTATGTTATTGAAACCGCTGTCGGCAACCTGGCTGAATGGAAGCTGATCCTTGAACAGCCGGTGGCACCCTTCCAGAAAATGCTCTTTGATAACTATACCGACAAGTTGACCCTGCTGTTTCTTGTTTTGCTTGCGGCGCTGGCGGTTGCTGAATTATTGAGCCGCCGAATTGTGGCTACCATTGAAAAACTGGGCCGGATTTCCAGTGACCTTCCGGCCGGAATGGCGTCAGGCCCACCAATCATCTGGCCTAAAAGCGGAATAAAAGAGCTGAATAAACTGATAGGTATTTTTGAGGAGATGAGTAACAGCATTCAGCAGCACGTTAAGGCATTGGAGTTCATGAATGACTCACTGGAACAACGGGTGGAGGAGCGTACCAACCAATGTACTAAAGTCACGCAAGAGCTCAATGTCATATTGGAACATGTTCCTGTTGCGATTTCAAAATTTATTAACAGAAAACAGGTTGTCCTTAACCGCAAGACAGAAGATATTTTTCAATATTCAAAGGAGGAGATGTTATTTCGGACGACCAGGAAACTGTACCCCTCTGATGCGGCATACGAAAAACTTGGTCGTGACGCCTATCCGGTCCTGGCCCAAGGGCAAGTCTTCGAGACAGAGCTGGAGTTAATAAGAAAGGATGGTGCGCAGATCCTGGTCAGGTACATTGGCAAGGCTATTGAACCGTCAGACATGTCCAAAGGCACGATCTGGATGATGGAAGACATTACTGAGTGCAAAAGGGCACAAATGGGGCTGCTGGAAGCGAACCAGTTTAGCGAGCAAGTCATTAACTGTGCCCAGGAAGGGGTGATCGTCTATGACTTGGATTTGCGCTATCGGGTCTGGAATCCCTTTATGGAGGAATTAACCGGCATGACTGCCGGTGAGGTGCATGGCCGGCACCCGTCAGAATTGTTTCCGTTCCTGCTGGCAGCGGGCGTTATTGAAAACCTGGAGAATGTGCTCTCCAGGGGACTGATTCTCACATCAGAGTTTCCGTATCTAATTGACAGGACAGGAAAGGCTGGGTGGGCCTCGAACCAGATGGGCCCGTTACGAAACGTGGAAGGGGAGATCATCGGGATCATCTCGACAGTCCGGGAGGTCACCTTGCATAGACAGTTGGATGCCGAATTGCGGCAGGCTCTCGAAAACGCCAATACTGTCAACGGCACGATGAACCGGTTACTGCGCACCCTTGCGCATGAGTTTCGTACTCCGCTTGGTTTGCTTGTCATTACCTCTGACATCCTGGAGCGCTATTCGGAGCGCCTTTCCCATAAAGAACATATGTATCAAAATAAGCAAATACGGAATGCAGCGCTGCAATTGACCACTCTGATAAATTCGGTGGTATCATTTAACCAGATGGAGACAGACAATCCCGTTCATCCTCCACAGTTGCTGGATGTCGGAGCGGTCAGTCGCATCATTGCCAAAGAGGTGAAAACGGTATGGGGCAGCGGACACAAATATCATGTTACAATTGCTCCGGATTGCGGCAGTGCCATGCTGGACGGGATGCTGTTTCGGCGGATACTGGAGAATCTGCTGACCAATGCCTTTCGTTATACCGCAGCGAATGGGACTATATCGTTACAGGTCTGCAGGGAGAAAAACCGGTTGCTGGTGGATGTGACCGACAACGGCATCGGTATACCGGATGAGGATCAAAAGCGGATATTCGACGCATTCTACCGCAGCTCGAATGTCGAGGAGCGCCGCGGGTTGGGACTGGGACTCTCCATCGTGCACGATTCATTGTCACAGGTTGGTGGAACAATTAGCGTAACGAGCAGGGTCGGCGAAGGGACTGCCGTGCGGGTAGAAATTCCTGTCAGCCATGAGAAACCTTAATCAGGTCCAGAAACATTTTCAGCATACTGAAGGAGCAAAGCCATGTATTCGATTCTGATTGTTGATGACGACTCCTCATACCGTAACTCAATTCAAATGATCCTCAGGATGGAAGGCTTTGATGTCTGCACCGCCTCTGATGGGCAATCAGCTCTTGCCATGCTCCTTAAAAACCGTCCGGACCTTATCCTGTGCGATATCATGATGCCGGCAATGGATGGCTACTCTTTGTTGGAGGCTGTGAAGGAGAATAAGACACTCGTTGATATCCCCTTCATATTTGTTACCGCAATGGGGAGCCGTGACGATGTACGTCGTGGCATGTCGTCAGGGGCTGACGATTATCTGTCCAAACCATTTTCGGCAGAGGAACTGCTGGCAGCGGTTATTGGCCGGATTCGCCGCCATGAGATGATTCGACGACATCACGTTACACCGGCTTTTCAGAAGGAGCAGGCGATCCTCCGCAAGAAGATTACCAAGCGGGAACGTGAAGTTCTGATTATGGTTGGCCAGGGCAACACAACCAAAGCGATATCCGAATGTCTGGGAATTTGCGTTAGGACGGTAGAGGCACACCGGACGAGCCTGATGAATAAACTTGAGGTAGTTAACGCTGCGAGCCTTGCGCGCTGGGCTGTTATTGCCGATGAGAATGGATTTTGAATAATACCGTCAGTAATTGAAGCGCCGCCACTTTTTTGCCAATCCATTAAATCTACTCCGATATATTCCTCCCCTCCCGGTATCTCCCTTCAAAAGTGGCGCTGCTTCCGTTCTCGCCAAAAAAACATAACTGATGAACATCAAATAAGAGGGCTTATTGTGGTTTCCCACAATAGACAGTAACCATGGCTGTAGTTTAATCTGCGATGCTGCTTATCCGGAATAAAAAAGTTTGTGCTTGATCTTAGGCTGGAAGGTTTCAAATTTGCGATTGATGATTTTGGCTTAAAGCGGTGCACGCACTGGGCATCGATTATGGACAAGGTTTTTAAACAGGCAGGCCAATGCCGGACTTTAGTACCGGCGGATCAAAAAAAATATCTTGAAGATATATTTTGTCCAGTCACTCTGTTGCGCCCTTTGGAGCCCTGATGCCATCTCTCACTCAACAATAAACGCCCCCCGCACTCAATGAGGAACCCATGAACTTCGCTCTCAATGACTTACTGGATATACCAACGGTACAAACTCTGCTGGACTCCTGGGATGGAATCAGCAGGTTGTCGACTGCAGTTATTGACACGGAAGGTACTATTCTTGCCGCCACGTCATCGCAAGACATCTGCACAAAATTCCACCGTATAAACCCCACAACGATCAAGGATTGTGCCAGAAGCGGTACTCGTATTCAAACCCGTGTTGGTGAACTCACTTCCCCTGATATCTACCACTGCCCAATGGGGATGATAGATTCCAGAACTCCGATAATCGTCGAAGGGAAGCAGATTGGTAATATATTCTTTTGCCAGCTCTTTTTGGAACAGCCTGACGAGGCATATTTTATCGAGCAGGCCGGCCAGTATGGTTTTGACGAAAGCAACTATCTGGAAGCTGTGCGTAAGGTACCTCTCTGCTCGGAAGAATATCTGCGTACAAATATGGTTTTTCTCAGTGGCCTTGTCCAAGCCCTGGCCGAACAGGGTTTGCAATCCAAACGACAGCTTGAGCTTGAGAGAGAGGTCAGGGAGAATGAAAAAAAGCTGAAGGTGATCTTTGACACTTCTGAGGCCGGAATAATCGTAGTCTCCCCGCTAGGGATGATCACCTTTGCAAACAGACGGATGGCAGATATGTTCGGCATGCCCATGACGGAATTAGTTGGTACATACTATATTGACCACATCCATGAATCTGAAAAACATGCCGGTGTTGAATGTATGCAACAGATCGTCAACGGTGAAATGACATCCGTAGAGTTGGTTCGTCATTATACCCGCAAAGATGGCACTAGTTTCTGGGGGAATCTTACCGGGACGCGCTTCGGAAATGTTGATGGCAGTATGCGTGACCAAATTATGGTTATATCCGATATTACGGTGCGTAAACGTGCTGAGGAAGAAAAGAAGTTACTCGAACAGCAACTCCGCCAGGCTCAAAAGCTGGAAAGCCTTGGTGCTCTGGCTGGCGGTATTGCTCATGATTTCAATAACATTTTAACAATCATCATGGGTGGTTGCCACCTTATGAAGATGGACCCTGAATCAGCTCAGGTACAAATCCCCACAATAGAAAAAGCTGCAGAACGCGCCGCTGAATTATGCCGTCAGATGATGTCATACGCAGGAAAATCGCCAATTGTCCATTCTCAGGTTGATATGGGAGAGTTAGTTGATGATATGATTGTACTGTTGAGAACAACGATACCCAAAAATGCGGCGATTAATTTTGAGAGGACAACCACGATTCCTTTTATAAAGGGGGATACCAGCCAACTAAATCAGATTGTGATGAATTTGGTCATCAATGCATCGGAGGCAATCGGAGATGTGGAGGGTGAGATCCGAGTAATACTTTCAACGACAAAAATAAGGGCCGGGCAGCCGGAAAAAGATAACTTCGGGAATACGATACCGCCCGGCTGGTATGTCTGTCTGGAAGTAACTGATAATGGCTCCGGTATGGATGACGAAAGCAGGCGTCGGATCTTCGAACCGTTCTATACCACCAAATTTGCAGGGCGTGGCCTCGGTATGTCTGCAATTATTGGCATAATCAAGGGGCATGGTGGAGCATTGCAGCTATTCAGCCGCCGGGGGTACGGTTCAATTTTCAAGATCTTTTTTCCTGTCCAACTCAGTGAAACTGTCAGAGGCAAACCACCTCTGCCGGCTACAATGTCATCATGGCACGGAAGTGGTACAATATTACTGGTAGATGATGAAGAAAAAGTAGTATTCGTTATGAAATTAATGTTGGAAAAGCTGGGGTTTGCCGTTATTGCCGCTATAAACGGCAAGGAAGCGCTGGATTTGTATCAGGAACATGGTGACGAGATTACACTGGTCGTCACAGACATCGGCATGCCGGTCATGGATGGGTATCAGTTGTTTCAGGAGCTGAAAATACTCAATCCTGCTCTGCCAATCATAATCGCCAGTGGTTTTGGGAATTCGATAATCAGCTCACAAATATCCCGGGAAAACGTGGCTGGTTTTATCGACAAACCATATGATTTCGATAAGATTAAAGAAATTATAAAAAATGTCCTGGACAATCACTGTCAAAAGCAACAGCTAACGCATGAAACGACCATCCTGGGTTAACTAGAAGATATCACTACTGTCCGACCGCAACAATGCTTCTGACAAAAAGCTACGTGATCACGGGAACCCTGCAGTTAAGCGCATCCTTCACTTCCTGTCTGAATTGGAGAAGCATTTCTTTTTCTTCGCCAAAAGTGTTGTTAACGCTATCAGTAACAGCAGAGTGTAATTTACTCAGCTTATTGCGGTCTTCCATGGACGCCCTCAGTTCCCTACGCAAAACGTGAATTGATATAGATTGAGATTTCATGTCACACCGCCTTCATTTGTTTTACGCCGGAATGATCCCGCTACTGCTCAGCGCCCCATTTGTCAGAGAAAAAGCAGTGGTGGAGTTTGTTTTGTACATTTACCGCCCCAAAAATTTCGTCAGCCTCTTCTTGACTAAGACCGACTTTTGGACGCACTCCCATCCAGTGAGTTGCCGTTTCAGAAGGAGTATCTAATGGTCGAGGCAATGGAGGCCCTGGTTTGTAATGCCCATTGATAAGGAGAATGGCCTCATACTGGCGTGGGTATTTGACGAGATAAACCTCAATCAGCATGCCGTTATTCAGCGTTTTTTCAATGATCTGGCTAATAACTTCAGCCTCTTTTGGGACATCGATAAATAGAGACGACATAGACTGTTTCCTCCTTTTGTTGTGCGGCATCCAGTATTAATTTCTGAGCAAATGTTCCTTTATTGCGGTGCAAAAAACAAAAAAACCTGCTTTTCAATTGAAAAGGCAGGGTGGATTCAATGTTGCAATCATACAACATCTGTCAACCGCTTCGGTAACCCCTCTTCCCTTTTTGGGTAGGTGGCTTTGCGTCACCCGGTTCCCCGGACTTTGCCTTTTCGATAAGTACTGTTTTTTTGCACTATGTACTGACTTAAAAAGTTTGTCCATGGAAAACTAAATAAAGAAAGCGGTGTTTAGTCAATATTTATCCTCATTGGCCAAAAATGACACTCGGTCATGCAATGAACGTCTGCAGTTACAATGTTAATGAACCGTTGTCGATAATGACCTGCTCTCTGCCGTCTGCCATGATCGCGGTCAAGGTCGGATGATAGAACACATAATCCTCGTGGAATGGTGCGCTGATCGTCCCGCCGAAGCCGCTGTTGTCTCCGAGGGCGATGTGAATAGTGCCGAGAATCTTCTCCGCCTCAAGGACGTTATCCGGTCGGCTCGCCTTGTCGTTGGTGCCGATGCCCAGTTCGGCAATGTTGCGACAGTTGACATCCTCGGCGAATTTCGCCTCCAGCCTGGCACGGTGGGGATCATTGCCGTCAATCCGCACAACCACACCTCTTTCGACCGTCAGGCGCAGCGGCTCGTCCAACTTGCGGGTCGGCCCCCATTCTATCACCATGGTCCCGTGACTCATTCCTTCCAGCGGTGCCAGGTAAGCCTCGCCCGCCGGCAGGTTGCCAAAGCTTCCCGGCGCAGTCAGCAGGCCGTCGTCACCCTTCGCATACCGCCCCTTTTTGCAGATGTTCATGTTGGTGCCGTTGGGGGTGGTAACCCGGATCGATTCGGCCCTGTTGACCGCTTCCACAAGGCGTGCGGTGCGCAGGGCCAGGGCATGCCAGTCTACAGTCATTGACGTATGAAACATATCCGGATCGAAATGCGGCAGGCTGGCGAAGCGGCAGTCGGCGGCGCAGGCGAGGGCGCGATAACGGGTGTGGCTGGTGGAATTATTTGCCATGGCAACGATAATCCCGGCAACGTCCTCCCTGTGCGCTAGAACGGTCTCCCTTGCCCGGTCAAGCTCTTCTGGCGAGGCCTCCTTGGCGAGCAGTTTTGATAATAATCCCTCCGATTCCAATGCCGCGATGATACTGTCGCCGAAGGTCGCCAGCCAAAGTTCATATGGCGGTTCAGCTCCCGAAGCGGGGGTGGCGGGGAATTCGACACATGTGCCGCTGCCGTATTCCCGCGCCGCGAAGCCGGCCGCAGCGCGCGCGGTGGCGTTCAGCCGTATCCTCCGGTCGCGGTCGGAGGCGGTCGGGGTCTCGTCAGGGCGGATGATGTCACTGAACAGAAGCACCCGCTCCCCCGGTTTTACCCCCATATTGTTTTCAAAGAGGCTGCGGAATGCATCATCAAGATTCAGGTGGTTTGACATACGATTTATTTCTCCCGTAAATAAGGATCTGGATATCAAGTGTATACAGCATATAGCACATCGTCGCTAAAAGGTAAAACTGCTAGAGAATATAGTTGTCTCTCCGCAGTTTTTTCCTTGATTTATAAGGTGTTAGTGTGATAATGATGCATACTGTATACAATTCTAATAGAAATATTTATTCAATAATCGCGAGTACTTAATCCTGCTTTCAGGGTTGGATGGTGGAGGTTTTTGTGGCACAGGTTATTTTTTCAACGTGGGGCGGAAATACAGTTGATAACAGAAATGTAACCGGAGAACCGCAGGCGGTGAGCTACCGTTTGCCGGTTGCATTTGATGGTCAGCGCTCGTTGCGGGCGTTTATGGGATGGGACGGCATTATTCTGTTTGACAAGGATGTTGATGTCCCGGCTATGACCGCGGAATACATGAAACGTGTTCAGACCCTGTTCTGTTGTGGCCGGTGTACGCCGGGTAAAAAAGGCACCAAGGTATTGATGGACCTTTTTCAGAATGTATTGAACGGCACGGCGACCGAGGCGGATCTGGATACGGTAGGTGATCTGGCTGAACTGCTGAAAAACTGCAAGTGTACCCTCTGTCAGAGTGCTACTGTGCCGGTCTTTGATGCGGTAAAACACTACCGGGCTGATTTTCTGGCGTATCTGAACCCGGTCTGCCGTCCACGAGTACAGCCGGCATCCTATATTCACAAAATTACCGCCCCCTGTATGGACAAGTGTCCTGCCCATATCGATATTCCCAAATATATTGAGCACATCAAAAATTACCAGTACGGCGAGGCGCTCGCTACCATCCGTGAGAATATGCCGATGCCGGCTGTCTGCGGACGGGTCTGCCCTCACCCCTGCGAAACGGCCTGCCGTCGCAAGAACGTGGATAGCGCCATCAATATCATGGTGCTGAAACGTACCGCTTCTGATTACGAGTGGCAGCACAATATCACTCCGCCAATGCAGCCGGAACCGCCAAAGGGCAAGAAGGTTGCCATCGTCGGGGCCGGTCCTGCCGGTCTTGCCTGTGCTTATTATCTTGGGCTGCAAGGGTACAAGTCAACTATCTATGAGGCGCTCCCCGAAGGGTACGGAGGCGGCATGATTGCCGTCGGCATCCCGGCCTACCGCATGCCGCGGCATATTTTGCAGCGGGATGTAGATATCATCGAATCGGTCGGTGCAGAGATCAAGTACAACATGCGGGTCGGCAAAGATATTACCCTGCCCGAGTTGAAACAGCAGTATGACGCCGTGTTCCTGGCGCCGGGCGCGCATCGCTCCAAACCGATGGGTGTAGAAGGCGAAGACAAGGGGTACAAAGGCTTTCTCTCCGGAGGCATCGATTTCCTGCGTGAGGCCTATTTGGGCAATCCGACCGGTATGGGCAAAAAAGTTTGCGTTGTTGGCGGCGGTAACACCGCTATCGACTGTGTCCGGGTTGCCCTGCGTGAAGGAGCCGAAGAATCTATCCTGCTGTATCGCCGCTCCCGTAAGGAGATGCCGGCCGATGTGTGGGAGGTGGACGGTGCTGACGAGGAAGGGGTTCGTTTTGAATTGCAGGTTCTCCCGACCAAGATCATCGTGGATGCCAATGAACAGGTTACCGGTGTGGAATGTGTCCGCATGGCGATGGGTGAGCCGGACGCCTCCGGGCGGCGGCGTCCGGAACCGGTACCTGGCAGCGAATTTATCGTCGAGTGCGATACGGTTATCCCGGCCATCGGCCAGGACCCGGATCTCGGTTTCATCCCTCCCGACATGGGTATCGATATCACCAAATGGAACACGATCGTCACTAAGTACCTGCCGCTGAAGGATGATGCCGGCAAAGATCTGAAGGACGGTATGGGCAATATGCTTTCTCGCTCACTGATAACCGATTGTGACGGTGTGTTTGCCGGCGGTGACGCAGAAATCGGACCGCTGACCGTTGTTGCCTGCATCGGCAATGCCCATCGTGCCGCCCAGGTCATCCAGCGCTGGCTGGAAGAGGGTAAGGCCTATCTTTCGGAGCAGGATATTTTTGATGACCTGCTGAGTTATCTGGGTGTGTACGACAAGAACGAAACTGTTGCCTGGCTGGATTCTTCCGACCGCGCCGGCCAGAAAGAGGTGCACGGCAAGGAACGGGCCTCCAAGGGGAACTACGGTGAAGTCGAACTCGGCTTCAGCGATACCGCCGCACAGATCGAGGCGGACAGGTGTCTGCGGTGCTACCGCATGGCGATGGTGGCATTGTAATTTTTATCAGGAACGTATCTAAGAACTTATTGGAGATATACGGCATGGCACATACAGAGCCCAGCGACAAAAAGAGTACGGCAACATTGACCATCGACGGCAAACAGGTAACGGTCCCCGGCGGTGCTACTATCCTGGAAGCGGCTGCGGAATTAGGTATCAAAATTCCTACTCTCTGCTGGTTGAAGAAGGTCTCCACAACCGGAGCCTGCAGGATTTGCGTGGTCAAAGTAGAAGGAGTCGACCGTTTTATGACCGCCTGCAACACTCCGGTCAAGGACGGCATAACGGTTACGACGACTTCGCCGGAACTTGAGTCTGCCCGCAAGAAGACTCTGGAGCTGATGCTCGTTAATCACCCGCTGGACTGTCCGGTCTGTGATGCCGGCGGTGAATGTGATCTGCAGGATACCTGCTACTCCCTTAAGGTGGACAAAAACGAATACAGTGCCGAGCTGGAACGTCTTCCGATCCGTTTTGACTGGAAACTGCTGGAGAGCGACCCGAACCGCTGCATCCTCTGTGAAAAATGTGTCAAGGTCTGCCGGGAAGTTGTTGGGCGTGAAGCAATTGAGATCGTAGATAGAGGTGATAATACAATCATCGATACCATCTCCCGTAAGCCTCTCGATTGCGATTTTTGCGGCAACTGCATCGATGTCTGTCCGACCGGTACGCTGATCAGCAAGCCGTTTAAATTCAAGGGCCGCCCCTGGACTTTTGATGTAACCAACAGCATCTGCGCATTTTGTTCTTCAGGCTGTCAGATCCAGTACCATGCCAAGGATGGACGGGTTGAACGTGTAACCAGCTCCGATGACGGTTACAACAAGGGTAATCTCTGTATCAACGGCCGTTTCGGATATGCCGCCTTCAATTCACCGGAGCGCATAACATCACCCTTGATCAAAGACAGCTCAGGTAAATTGGAAAAAACTACCTGGGATCAGGCGCTCAGGGCTGTTGCCACGGGGCTAAAAGATATAGCGACCGCATCGGGCGGGAGCGCCGTTGCCGGCATCGGCTCACCGCGAGTAACAAACGAAGAAAGTTATCTTTTCCAGAAGTTCCTGCGCGGGGCGCTGGGGAGCAACAATATTGATTCCGAAGCTCGTCTCGGCTACCTGCCAGCACAGGTGATACAGTGGGAAATGCTCGGTTATAGCGGCGGCACCTTCGGCATGGATGTCATTGAAAAGGCAACCGCAATTGTTGTTATCGGCGCCGATCTCAAAGCCGAATCGGCCGGATTCGCCTATCGTGCCATTCAGGCTGCCACAAAAAATGACGCAAAACTGGTGGTGGCAGGAAGTCGCGCCAGCTCAATGAACAAGTTTGCCAACGCTTTCCTGCAGTGCCGTCCCGGCAGTGAAGCCTGGCTAGTTGCCGGTCTTAACAAGGCGGTACTGGCTGAAGGCCTTGTTTCCTCTGTCGACGTAATGAAGCTTGATGTTCTGAAGTCGTCACTGGAGGCCCTTTCGTTCGAGCGCATCACTGAAATTTCAGGGGTCTCCGAAGTTGAGTTCTGTGAGGCGGCCGCTCTGATCTGTTCAGGTGGACGCACCGCAGTCATCTACGGTGCCGACGTCATCCGTTCTGCCGACAGCAGGAACGCCGTTGCCGGGGTCGTTAATCTGTCACTGTTGACCGGTGCCGTTGCTGAGACAGGGGCCGGAATTTATCCGCTGGACGAAAAAAACAATACCCAGGGTATGCTGGACATGGGGGTCTGCCCCGAATATCTGCCCGGATACCATACATATGAACACGCCGCCGGCACCTTCAGCTCCGCCTGGAAGGCCACCGTTCCGGTGATCCAGGGAAAAGATCTGTTTCAGATAGTTGATGCTATTGAAGCAGGCCAGATCAAGGCACTGTACGTTATGGGGAGCGATCCGCTCCATTTTATGCCGAATCGCAGCCGCGTCACCAAGGCTCTGCAGAAGCTGGAACTGCTGGTGGTGCAGGACCTCTTTCTGACCGAGACCGCCCGCATGGCGCATGTTTTTCTCCCGGCGGCAACCGGGGCCGAAAAGTCGGGCTCATTCACCTCTGCCGATAACCGGGTGCAAAGCTTCAGCGCAGCCGTTAAACCTGCCGGCGATGCGCGCAGTGATACAGATATACTGGCCTCACTGCACAAACTGGTAGCTCCGGATGCCGCAGGCGTCTCAACTCCGCTTGATGACCTGCAGCATGAGATCACGGCTCTGACTGGCCTCTATAGTGAAATCTGCGATCAGAGCGGGTGCCGGATGGGACGCATTAAAAACCGCACTGCAACATTTATTTGTTCGCCGCTTGCGCCGCTTGCACTGCCACCTGCTGCCGGTCAGTTTGCGCTGACGGTCGGTCCGGTGCTGCACCATAACGGTTCAATCACGACCAGATCAGAGAATAACATGCTGGTTGCAGGAGAAGCGTATATTGAACTGTCAGAGACTGATGCCGCATCAATCGGTGTCACTGGTGGAGATACGGTAAAGATTACTTCGGAAACCGGCTCTGTTTCATTGAAAGCACGACTGTCCGCGCAGCTCCAGCGCGGCGCCGTTTTTGTTCCGGCTCATTTCAGTGTGGCGGCCATAAACACGCTGACCGGATCCTCCTCGTTTCCGCAGTATGTTTCAATTTCAAAGGGCTGATAGTATTTTCACTATTCTGGATATGATTATGGAAACGCCGCTTCTGCGGCGTTTCCATTTTGAATTGTCGGTCTCCTCCCACCCCGTTACGTATGAGTAGCGTTATCCGAAACAGGCACAGAGTCTTGCTCAAGGCGGAGACTCATCTTCATCCGCATGGCCGCGTCGGGCAGCTTTCCATCTGTCTTGTCTCTCCAAGCCGCTATCGTACTGGCATGAGCAGTCTCGGCTTTCAAGCCGTTTATGCGCTCCTGGCCGACTCAACTGATATACGCTGTGAACGGGCCTTTCTCCCCGATCGCGAGGAACTCGAAGAATACCGCCGCAGCGGCACGCCGCTGCTCTCCCTGGAATCTTCGACCCCCCTGGCTGATTTTGATCTGGTTGCCTTTTCCACCTCGTTTGAGCCGGACTATCTCAATATCCCCCTGATCCTCACTCTGGCACGGATTCCGTTCTACTCACGCGAGCGGACCCATTCTGACCCGCTGATCATCGCCGGAGGCGCCGCCTTCTTTATCAATCCCGAACCGGTTGCCGATTTTATCGACGCCATCTGCATCGGAGAAGGTGAGGATGTAATCCCCGGCATGATCGCGACGCTGTTATCTCCGGTTGATAACGGCAGACGCGGATTGCTGCAGACTCTGTCAGCGATTCCGGGGGTATATGTCCCCGCTTTTTACCACCCCGATTATCATTCGGGTGCGCTGGTCAGGTATGATGCTGAAGCGGGTGCTCCGCTGCCGGTCGTGCGGGCGCCGGTATGTCTGGAGCAGCATGAACCATCCTCATCGCAGATCCTGACCGAAAATACCGAGTTCGGCGATATGTTCCTGGTGGAAGTCAGCCGGGGTTGCCCGCGCGGTTGCCGCTTCTGCAGCTCCGGGTTTATTTACGGCGCTTTTCGTCAACAGCCGTTCGACAACGTTGTCGCCCTGATCGACCAGGGGCTTGCCCATCGCAGGAAGGTGGGACTGGTGGGGGCGGCTGTCTCCGATTATGCCGCGATCGGCCGGCTCTGCAAGTATATAGTCGAAAAGGGTGCCAAGGTCTCGGTCTCCTCTCTGCGAGTTGACCGGATTGATACTGAGATGCTGGATGCGCTGATCGCCAGCGGTCATAAAACGATCTCACTGGCTCCGGAGGGTGGGTCGCAGCGGATGCGCGACGTGATTCGTAAAAATCTTTCCGAGGCGCAGATCCTAGGCGCCTGCGAGATGTTGATCGCCCGCGATATTCTCAACCTGAAGCTGTACTTCATTATCGGCCTTCCGGGTGAAACGGATGCCGACCTTGACGAGATGATCCGTTTGATCGAAACGATCCGCGAGCGGGTCATCGAGCGGGGACGCGCCAACAAACGGCTGGGCGAAATAACCGTGTCCGTCAACCCGTTCATTCCCAAGCCGTTTACCCCCTTTCAGTGGTGCGGCATGGAACCGCTCCTGTCGCTGGAGCGCAAGGTCAAGCTGCTTGAGTCCAGATTGCGGCGACTCCCCAACGTCAAGCTGAAGGTCGAAAGCCTGCGCGAATCCTATCTGCAGGCGCTCCTGTCGCGTGGAGATCGCCGATTGTCTCCGCTGCTGGTTGAAATGGCCGGGGGAGCTAACCTCAAAAAAGCTGCGAAATCGTGCGGAATAGATACAAACTGGTATGTACAGCGTACCATCGCTACAGATGAAATATTGCCGTGGAGCGTAGTCGGCACGGCGGAAATGGCGATGCTGCGTAGAGAGTACGAGCGGGCGCTGGCGGGAGGGGAACCTTGAAAAAATGTACGATGTGCACGAAAGAGTTTGACGAAAATGCAGTGCAGTCCGATTATGCAGAAGCGGGTGAATGGCTGGCTGGTGAGATTTGGAAGGATGTTGGCGAACTATGCCCGCTCTGCCTTGAAAACCGGGCCAGGCTGGTGATGATGTACGACCGTAATTATAACTCTTAGAGAATCTGTTTCAGTGACGCAACAAGAAGAGGCGAGCTATGCGCTCGCCTCTTCTTGTTGCGTAGTACTTTTAACACTCCAATATATTCTACTTGGCTGCCACCGCGTCAGCTGCAGCCCGTCCGAGCGCTTCGCACTGTTCAATGACTTCCGGTTTTGGGGTGAATATTGTCCGCACCGTCTCACCAACCAGCTTGAACCCGAGGCTCTTGAGACGATCTTCTGCCATTTTACACGCCTCGCCGCTCCAGCCGTAGCTGCCGAATACTCCTGCCAGATTGGTCTTGAGTGTTACGGTGCTGAGATAGGCCAGCACTTCCCACATCGGTTTTGCAATATCGCGGTTAAATGTCGGGACCCCGAAAAGCAGGGCATCGGCCTCCTCCATCAGATTCCGCAGTTCACTCGCATTCAGGTTGTTGATATGGTAGCTGGCGACCTCAATGCCGTGCTGTGCAGCACCGGCGGCAACGGCGTGAGCCATCTTTTCAGTACTGCCGTGTGGTGAAAGAAAGAGGACAACGATCTTTTTACCCTGTGAGGTAGGCTTGCTCCAGTTTTCAAACTGCTGGATAACTTTCCACGGATCGCGTCGGATGATAGGCCCATGACTGGGGCAGATCATGTCGATCACGTCGTGGCGGATTTTCTCAACGGCTGACAGTACCTTCCCCTTGAAGGGGCGGAAGATGCAGTCAAAATAAAAATGACGTGCGGAGGTAAAGTCCTCAACCTCGTCGTTGAAGATATGTCCGGACTGCCAATAGTGGGCTGCAAAGGCATCACAGGTAAAAAGGATATTCTCCTCCTCCACTCTGGTGAACATGGTGTCAGGCCAATGAAGAAAAGGGGCGATGATAAAGCGGAGTGTCCGCCCTCCCAGATCAAGGGTATCCCCGTCTTTAACCGTTTGGCAGTTTATCGGCTTCTGCAGAATATTGCCGAGAAAATTTTTGGCCGCTGTCGTGCAGTAGACAATTGCCTGCGGCGCCTGCTCCAGCAGATACGCCAGCGAGCCGGAGTGGTCGTGCTCGGTGTGATTGACGATTATATAGTCGATGGTTTTGGGGTCTACCAGCGATCTGACCTTATCAATGTATTCGTCAACAAACTTTTCTTCGACGGTGTCGATAAGAACTGTTTTGTCGGTCCCTTTAAGCAGATAGGCATTATAACTGGTACCATGCTCGGTCGGGAAAAGGTCGTCAAAGACCCGCAGATCGGGATCCTCAGATCCGATCCAGTGCAGTCCTGGTTTGATTTCTATAGGTCCCATCATGATGTATGATCTCCTTTTAGTAAGTTAGAAATTATTTCTTGCGCTTTTTGGCAAGAAAATAATTTCGTTAACGCACTTATCCAGTTTATCCGGGTTAGGTATTTTAATATACTATGCAATAACATATCAGAATTAATATATTGCATACAAGATACAAATGATCAATTTGAAATTGTTTCGCCGCCCTGTTTCTGCTACAGATAAAAGCATGAAACAAAAAGCTCGATCACGTATAAACGCATTAGTACCGTTGCTTAAAGACCCCGTACCGGGCGTAAGAGCCGCGGCAGCCGAGGCGATTGAAAAGCTGGAAGCGCTCAGCGCTGTTGATGACATTCTTGCAACGCTTAAAACGGGAAGCATGGGCGCCCGCATCGGTGCCATCTATGCACTCGGTGAGATTGGCGGAGAGAAGGTGCTGCCGCCGCTCGTCTACTGTGCCCGAAGGCCCGAAGTGGATCTCCGCTCGGCCGCCGTGGAGGTACTGGGAAGGTTGGCATTGCCGGCAGCTCTCCCGGTCGTGGCAGAGCTTCTCGATGATGAAAACCCGACGGTTCAGGGTCGGGCGATAGCGGCGCTGCGTTACTTCTCACCCTCTCCGGATGTTCTCAACAAGCTGCGCCACTTCCTGAGCGCGAGTGACGGAGTGTTGGAGGCCGAAGCGGCAATGACCCTGGCGGGACTCAATGACCAGTATTCATTGGGCAGAATTCGTGCGCTTTTGGCGTCTGGTCACGCCTCAACCCGGCAGGCGGCCGCAACGGCACTCAGTATTATGCCGCTTCAGTAAATCCACCTGTAATCAATCGCCCGATATCGATGTCCTTGAGCAGCGGATCAACGACCGCGACTATTGCGGCGTAATGCGACCCGTCAGAGCCGACCAACGCTTGCTCGCGCGGTACCGGTAACCGCTCTCCTTCGCCGTCAATCACAATCCTCACCAGCGGTGCCTTCCCGTCCTGCGGGTTTGGACGATGCACAAGCGCAACCTCGTTGGTATCAAGGCGTACGAGCGTGCCCACCGGATAGTCCCCCATCATTTTTATAAAACACTCAACAATAGCTCCGTTTAGAATTGTGCCCGCCAATTTCTGCATCTCATCAAGGGCTGCCTTCGGGGTGGCCGGGTGCTGATAAACGCGCAATGTCGTGATGGCATCGTAGGTATCAGCAACAGCAACAATATCAATCATCTGATTAAAGGGTAACTGGGTTGCCCATTCAGGATATCCGCTCCGGTTATAGTGCAGGTGATGCCCAAGCACAACGGAGGAAATATGCGGTGCCAGTCCCTCCATTTCACGGATGATTTTGGAACCGAACTCAGGGTGCCGTTTCATTTCATCAAATTCATCGCTGGAAAACTTGCCAGGCTTATTAAGAATGTTTTTCGGGATCATGACTTTGCCGATATCGTGGAGTTGCCCCGCAATTCCCAGGTTCCTGACGGACATTGTGTCCAGGCCGAGTGTCGCCCCCAGCGCCATCGACAGAACGCCGACATTAACGCAGTGATTAAAGGTGTAATGGTCATAATCCTTGATCATTGTTAATCCCAGCAGCGCCCACGGCTCCTCCATGGTGATTGCGACCATCTTGTCAACAACCTTTATCAGCGGGGCACTGTTCGGGATGCGCCCCCGTTCAATATCGCGGCAGATCGTTTTAATGGCGGAGAGTGCGCGGGTGTACGCTGCGACGTGACCACCCTCGGGGACGATTTCAGCGTCATCGTTGCCCTGATCAAAAGTTTCGTCGCCATGACGGACCAGTTTAAGGGAGGTGACCCCCCCTTCCGCCATCTGAACTGAAAGAGTGTCAAAGCGGACACTTCTGGAAGAAAAGAGTTTGACGAATAATTCCAGTTCACCAAAGCTGACCGATGAGGTCGCTGTAATCCGGGCGATCCCTTTCTCGGTCAGCCGCTCCGTCAGGTCGGCGATTGCCGTTGAGGGTGCGATGAAGAGGTGATCGTCAAAGAACATGATGCCGTCGATAAGCCCCCAGGAAACCTGCTCTCCACAGCTGAGGGCCGTTGTCAGAATTTTATAGAGCTCCATGAGCGGTTGTCTGATCGCCGGGTGTGAAGGGGGGTAAAAGGCCATTCCTTTGACCGAGCCGGAAAAAAGAGTGATCAGTCTCAGTGCGTTCGGCTTATCAAGAGATCCCATCAGCTCTCCCTTCTGCTTTCTCAATCAAAGCAACTGCATCGGCACAAGCAGAGCCGACTTCTCCGCCGCTGGCGGCAAGTTTTTTAAGGGGCGGCAGAGCCCTGACGTCACCAAGCTTTCCCAGACAGGCGGCTATGGACGCTTTCAACCGTTTTCCGCGGGTTGCTGCTAGAAAATACCGCGCTTCGAGGAATGTTATAAGATGCGGTGTCACCTGCCGTTCACCGATTAAGGCGATGGCCGCCAGGGCATCAATTTTGAGAGGGAGCGATTGCAAAAACAGGTCTCTGGAAAACACGATCTTCATAAGTTCAGCTAACGATTTTCTGCTCTTCATCCCACCCAGCGAAGCTATTGCTTGCGGGTAGAGTGCCCTGTCTGTGCTGCGGAGAATGTCTATAATAGCGCCCTCAGCCTCATCTCCTCCAAGCTGTGCCAGGCTGCGGATAGCTTCTTTCCGCACGCGAAGGTCGAGGTGGTGCAGGCTCTCCGCCAGCGCCGTCAGCGCCTCGCCGCTTGCGATGGAACCAAGAATTGCGCAGATATTTCGTGTGATGAACCAGCGGGGGTCATGTATCAAATCCAGAAGCACAGGCACAGCAGTTTCACCGAGATTCCCCAGCGTTGTGGAGAGGATCTTTCTAACCCTAAGACTGTTGCTGCGCCCCATCAGTTCGATCGCTGACGTAATAGCGGCGGTGCCGCCGGCTTTCAGAAGCGTATGAAGAGCTTTGTCGGACACTCCATCCTCGAGCTCTATCCGCTCAAGTACGGTCTGCAGGAGTTCTCCTGTTGCGATAATCTGCTCTATTGCAAAGGTTGCCCCCTCTTGCATGAGCCGACTGCGCGTTTCGTCGCCGGCATGACCGGCCAGCAATTCAATCAGCGGGAAAAGGAGGAGTGCCTCATGGCGCGCTTGGAGATTGTCGGCACAGGAAACCGCCTCACGGATCAGTCTCAAATAGATGTCGTCATCGGCACAGGTTGCCAACCGCCCAAGCAACCCCTGAAGCATCTGTTCAGGAGAGGGCGAATCAGGCTGGGGTGATAGCTGCGCAACGACAGGGGGGGGGGCATCACCGGTTTCTGCTTCATCAATACCCTGTGGAATAACCCCGGCCTGTTCGATCTTTTGGCGTTTTATGCGGATCGCTGCCAGATCAAACTCATTGACCCAGATGGAGCGAACGCCACGCGCGTCCATCATCGTGTCGAAGCCCCCGTATTGCTGGATCGCTTCGGGAGGCAGGCACAATATCTTCACAAGTTCAAGCAGGTCTTCCAGGAACAGGTCAGGGGAAAACGTTATTTTTTGAACCCGGCGGACAAACAGCTCGAACGCAAGCGCGGTCGTCATCCCGAATGGATCTTTGAGATGTTCACCATCCGGGAAACTTAAACCGGTGCGGCCGCAGCAGAGTAAAAGCGTATTGCCGTCGAGCAGCTGCAGCATCGTCGCGTGAGCCTGACTCAGGCTCATGCGCCTGGTCGGGTGCCCTTTCGGATAAAACTTCCATGCCCGCACGGCGCGGTAAATGCTGCCGAGCGCGTCAAGTGTCCCATGGGTTGTTGGTGGTCGATAGAAATCCATTGCCGTCCCTTGTGCTAATAGCTGAAATTATGCCATACTGCGCCGTAAATGTCTTACCAAAATAATATAAATACAAACCGGTCATATCAGCCGTTGAACGTACGAGAGGGGTGTATGAAGCAGAAAACGATATTTACCTGCCAAAAATGCGGCAGCCAGTCTCCCAAATGGCTCGGCAAATGTCCTGACTGCAGCGCCTGGAACAGCCTGGTGGAAGAGGCGGTTATCAAGAGTACGCATGCGGCACGCTCGATAGGGGGCTCGCTCCCCGTGCCGATTTGTGACGTCCCTCCCCAAACGGAGACCCGCAGGCCGACCGGCATCGGAGAACTCGACCGGGTGCTGGGAGGGGGGATAGTCCCGGGATCACTGGTGCTGATCGGCGGCGACCCCGGCATCGGAAAATCAACGCTGCTGCTGCAGGCAATGCACACCCTGGCTTCAGTGGCGGGAAAGGTGCTGTATGTTTCGGGTGAAGAGTCGGCATCCCAGACACGTCTGCGAGGCGAACGTCTCGGTGCATCAAGCCGCAACCTGCTGATACTGGCAGAAAATTCGCTGGAAGCGATCCTGAACCAGGCAGCAACTCTCAAGCCGGCCGCAATGGTGGTTGACTCGATCCAGACCGTCTGGACCTCAACCCTTGAATCGGCCCCCGGCAGTGTCAGCCAGGTGCGGGAATCAGCCGGCAAGCTGATGCTGCTGGCCAAAGGGAGCGGCATCCCGGTCTTCATCGTCGGCCACGTAACCAAAGACGGCTCGATTGCCGGTCCGCGCGTGCTGGAGCATATGGTTGACACCGTGCTCTATTTCGAGGGTGACGGCAGCCACCCCTTCCGAATCCTGCGGGCGGTCAAGAACCGCTTCGGCTCGACCAATGAGATCGGCGTCTTCGAGATGAAACAGGAAGGTTTATGCGAGGTGGTAAATCCATCCGAGCTTTTTCTCTCCGAACGTCCACTTGGCGCGTCCGGTTCAGTTGTTACCACCTCGCTGGAGGGGAGCCGGCCATTGCTGGTTGAACTTCAAGCGCTGGTAACGGCGTCATCTTACGGAGTTCCCTGTCGGACAACCATTGGAGTTGACCGCAATCGCCTGGCCTTGCTGGTTGCTGTGCTGGAAAAGAAGGTTGGTCTTCATTTGGGGGGGCAGGATATATTTCTCAATGCAGCCGGCGGAGCGCGACTGAACGAGCCGGCGGCCGACCTGGCGATGATCATGGCGGTCGCCTCCAGTCACCTCGATAAATCCATCCCTCCTGATACGGTTATATTCGGCGAGGTCGGTCTGGCGGGAGAGGTGCGCTCTGTCACGCAACCAGAGCTACGCATTGCCGAAGCTGAAAAACTTGGCTTCAAGCGTTGCATCATTCCGGCCGGCAGTATGAAACGCCTAAAAAAACTGGGTATTCGCCTTGAGGGGGTTTCCACGGTTCAGGGTGCGATGGATATGGTCTTCGAATCGTGACGTTCGAAAGGATTTATACCGTTCAGTATTACGAAACCGATCAGCGCGGTTTTGCCCGCCCGGTTGCGCTGCTTAATTACCAGCAGGCAGCTGCAGGAGAACACGCCTCCCTGCTGGGGGTTGCGGTTGCGGGCATACCTGGGTAATGTCACGGCTTCATCTCGCCATGGAGAGCTACCCCCGCGGTGGCATCTACGGCGATACCATCGTCGCACGCACAGCGAGAGCTGAGTATGCGGGCTGTTACATTCACTGCATAGAAAACGGCAGTGACGGACGGGAGTTGACACGGCTCCGGACGCGCTGGATACCGCTTGCGCGCACTTTTTATTGACCAGCCGCGCTATTAGCTCTATTGTTCGCAACTGCTTTTACTGTAAGGATATTTCACTTATTGGTATATTCAAGAAAGATCGAAATCAAAACGAAAAGGAGCGTAAACCATGAACCAAGATTACATCGTCGCAGACCTTAAACTGGCCGATTGGGGGCGCAAGGAGATAAGAATCGCCGAGACCGAGATGCCGGGGCTGATGGCCATAAGAGAGGAGTTTGCCGGGGTGCAGTCGCTGAAGGGGGCCCGTATCACCGGATCTCTCCATATGACCATCCAGACCGCCGTGCTGATCGAGACACTGACCGCCCTCGGCGCAGAGGTCCGCTGGGCTTCCTGCAACATCTTTTCGACCCAGGACCACGCTGCCGCTGCCATCGCCGCCTCCGGCGTACCGGTCTTCGCCGTTAAGGGCGAGTCTCTGGAGCAGTACTGGAACTATACCCACCGCATCTTCGAATGGAACGACGGCGGTTTTTCCAACATGATTCTGGACGATGGCGGCGACGCCACTCTGCTACTGCATCTTGGCGCCAGGGCCGAAAAGGATCTCTCCGTGCTGGCCAAACCTGCTTCGGAAGAGGAAACGATCCTCTTTGCTGCTATCAAGGCCAAGCTTGCCGTCGATCCGGCCTGGTACTCCACCCGTCTGGCCCAGATCAAAGGTGTTACCGAAGAAACCACCACCGGTGTACATCGCCTCTACCAGATGCATGAGCGGGGCGACCTGAAATTCCCGGCCATCAACGTCAATGACTCGGTCACCAAGTCCAAGTTCGACAACCTTTACGGCTGCCGCGAATCACTGGTAGACGGCATTAAACGCGCCACCGACGTCATGATTGCCGGCAAGGTCGCCCTGATCTGCGGCTACGGTGATGTCGGCAAAGGTTCCGCCCAGGCGATGCGCGCACTGTCCGCTCAGGTATGGGTAACCGAAGTCGATCCGATCTGTGCCCTGCAGGCCGCCATGGAAGGGTTCCGTGTCGTCACGATGGAATACGCCGCCGACAAGGCGGACATCTTTGTTACCTGCACCGGCAACTACCACGTCATAACTCATGACCACATGATCAGGATGAAGGACCAAGCCATCGTCTGCAACATCGGCCATTTCGACAACGAGATCGAAGTCGCTGCCCTTGAACAATACCAGTGGGAAGAGATCAAGCCGCAGGTGGATCACATTATCTTCCCGGACGGCAGGCGTATCATTCTGCTGGCCAAGGGACGTCTGGTCAACCTGGGTTGCGGCACCGGCCATCCGAGCTACGTCATGTCATCATCCTTCGCCAACCAGACCATCGCCCAGATCGAGCTGTTCTGCAATCCGGGCAAATATCCGGTCGGCGTGTATGTCCTCCCGAAGCACCTCGATGAGAAGGTCGCCCGTCTGCAGCTGAAGAAACTGAACGCGCAGCTGAGCGTGCTGACCGACGAGCAGGCCGCCTATATCGGCGTGCCGAAGGAAGGTCCGTACAAAGTCGAGATGTATCGCTACTAAAAGTAAATCCCCCTCGGTCCCCCTTTCATAAAGGGGGACCGAGGGGGATTTAGGTGGGAGCGTTTATGGAATGCCGTGTGGGGTGTGCTGCCTGCTGTATTGCGCCGTCAATCTCCTCGGCAATCCCCGGCATGGCAGCTGGAAAGCCGGCCGGAGTTCGTTGCCCTCAACTGACTGCTGACAACCGCTGCCGGCTCTTCGGCTCTGCCGAGCGACCGGCTGTTTGCCGAAGTCTGCGGCCACACAAGGAGATGTGCGGCTCCAGCGCCATTGAAGCGCTGGAGCGACTGGCAGAGTGGGAACGTTTGACCCGGCCGGAAGCTACTTCTTCTGGCCGGCCTGATTCAGCGCTTTGATCAGGGCGTCGGTAACATCCTGTGCGTCGACAGAGCTGCTGACGTAGAGCATTTCTTTTTTGGCTACAATGGCGGCATATCCGTTAGCTTTGCCAAGTTCCCCCGCCGCCTGCTCCATCGCTTCGAAGAACTCCCTGCTCTCTTTCTCTTGCAGGGCCATAAACTCTTCTTCCGATGTCCGGGCGAATTTCTGGAACTCTTCCAGTTTATTCTGGAATTCCTTCGACTTGGCCTTGCGCTGCTGCGGTGTCATCTTTGCAATCTTTGGTTCAATCGATTTTTGCAGTTTTTCAATCTGTTTCTTCTTTGCGACAACCTGTGCCTGAAGTTTGTCTTTTCTTGCCGTCAATGTGATTTTGAGCGCTTTGCCTCGCTCTGATTCGGTGCCGATTCGGGCGAGATCAACATAGCCGATCCGGGCGGTCTGACCTGTCACGGCCGGTGTAACTTCAGCCGGTTTGTCAGCGGCAAAAACAACGGATGGAAATACAAAAAAACAGGCGATCAGGGCTACTTTAAAAATGGTGGTCATAGTGTCTCTCTCTTAAAACCGGGATGATGTGGCGTGTGTCGGTGTGCATGTAAATGGGCAGCCTTGCTGCGGCGCAGCAGCGCTGCAGCAAGCAGCAACAGTGTCGCAGTCGCGATCAGCGGGTGAGCAACGGCGGCAACAAGCGGTGTCAGGAACAGGCGGGTCATGCCGCGCAGGAATGGGTGCCGGGCAATGAAGTCGGCCAGCGGTGGGCTGCAGCGATAGTAAAGTGCGACAAAGGCGCGCCCCGGAGCATTGGTCAGCAGGTGTTCATCGCGGAAATCACGCAACAGCTGCACCTGCGGATGCAGATAGCTCCCGTAAGCGGCCGTGGCGATGAAACAGCCGCCACCACCGCCGCCGGAAGTTGAGGTTGTCGGTGGTGGCGGTGTCGGCTCGGTTACCGTTGCGGGCATGACGTCGGTGCTGAAGTTCGCCGTGTGACCATCAGTGCTGGTGGTGTTCGCAATCAGTAGAACCACCTTGTCAGTTGGCCTAAAGCTACTCACTACATAGGAATCGCCGCTTGTTTCGGCAGTTATTTCGCTGCCATTTTTGAACAGGGCTGTTTGAATTCCGCTGGTCTTATTAATGGAGATTTTCAGGGAAGTCGCAGCTGATGTTGTGAAGTCGTAATACGCAAACGCGTAATGGGGCAGAGTGACCGATGGCGCCGGGGTGACGGTGCTGTTTACCGGGTACGCTGAATAGGTAGCAACTGGTGAATAAGTATGTATTTTACTTGCATCATATGAATGATCTATCCATTCATTCCTTTTGTAGACGCGTTTGGCAAAACCGAAGAAATTGTCACCCAGAGAGGTGCTGTACGAGGTAGAAAGCAGGCTTTCCAGCACGGGAACCATTGGAATGTCAGCACCACCTCCCGGACTGGGGAGACCAGCCAATTTTTCCCAGGCGCTGCGAATCATATTCGGGGTATGCTGCTCTGCCAAATAGCGATTGAAAATCCAGCGGCCGTAGCCACCACCTGTCATGATGCTCTCTGAAATATCCAGAGATAATTTACTCTGGGTAAACCAGGCTGGGATATAATTGTAAAGCTGGTCGACGCCGTCATACAGCTCATCTTCCAGCCAGGTGGACGTTGCTTCCGCATACCAGACATCAAAATAGAAGCTATAGCCGTACTGAATGGCGTGGTGATATTCGTGGGCGGCGGTGATTTGCAAGCTCTGTAGTGGTGAGTAGCCGCCATAAAGAGGATCAGTGTAGTTGTTGTCAAGCTCCATCCAGCTGGTATACGCGTTAGGATAGCTCACTGAAGAAATTTGCTGGTCGCTGGTAGTTACGCCGTAATATCTTTGAGGGGCGAGATCAAGGAGATATAAATCATACGGGACTCCGCTTGCTGTCGGGGCAGGGCGGTAGCCCCGTGAGCTGTAATTCGCATAGACTGTTTCAAAGGTATCAGCAACGGTTTCCACCCAATCGGGGACTCCGTTATTGTTTGTATCTGCCGGTGGGGGCGCGTCTGTGCCGGTGGTGGCGTAATGGATCTTGAAATGCCCCGCACTGGATGGATAGACCAACGGGTTTGCCAGTACAGGGTATGCCATCTGTTTCGCCAGCACCTTCTGTGTTGACTGCTCCAACAGGTTCCAGTCGCGTCGCAAAGCCTTTTTGAGCGGCATGCCGCAGCGGGCCGATTCCTGAACATCAGCTGAAATCGACAGTACCGCCTTCTCTAGCTGGCCGCTTTTTGCCTTGCCGAATTGCTGCAGATAATAATCATCCAGAGGCCCCGCGGACGCAGAGGTATAAAACAGAAGAACGGTAACTATAACGAGTGTAAGATGAGCGTGGAAACGGTTCATCAATCAACCATCCTTTTCCCGGCCCTGAGCGGGACGAGTGTTGTTACACCGCGTTCTACGGTGATCTCGGCGGTGAATGGAATGCTGCCGATCGAATATTTCCCGGCCGGCAGTACAACAACGAAATAGCCATGGTCATCGGTCTGCACCGTGACAAGTTCTTTGCCTCCGGTGGAAATCAGGAGCGGCACACGTGGGTAGGGTTGGTATCCGCTCTCGCCCCCGAGCTTGCCTCCCGAACTTTGAAGATAGCAGATCCCGGCAATGACGCCGGATCCATCCGGAAGGGCGATCTGCTCAACAGCTGCTGTCTGAGCCGTCAGGACCACCGGCTGCACCTTTTCGCGCACCGCCACAAAAGGGCTGCCGTCACCGGTTGGACCTGGTGTGAAGGCGATGCCGTCGAAGTGATAATAATTCCAGACGTCTGCCGGTCGGTTGGCGGCTGCAGATGCTGTTGTCGCAGGAAGCGCTGTACAGCTAAGAAAAAGCAGTGATAAAAGGAGAGCTCTGGACATGGTGGCCACCTCAGGAGAGATTACGTTTAGTAACATACTGCCCAATGTGAGGGTATGAAGTCAAACGGAATAGTGCTTTTTGGCTCTTCGCTTGACAATTCAAGTGGCTGGCGATATTTTTACAGTTTAATAAAGCACCCGGGTAAAAAAATATAATCAGAAGTCAAAGGAGTTTACCAACATGGCAGAAAAATTCATCTTCACCTCAGAATCCGTATCCGAGGGGCATCCGGACAAGGTCGCCGACCAGATTTCAGATGCTATTCTCGACGCAATACTCGCTGATGATCCTAAAGCGCGTGTAGCGTGCGAAACTCTCGTTACCACCGGTATGGCGGTTATTGCCGGGGAGATCACGACGACCGCTTACGCCGATATCCCTTCAATCGTCCGCGAAACTATCAAGGAGATAGGTTATACCGATTCTGCCATGGGCTTTGATTATGAAACCTGTGCCGTGCTGGTCTCCATCGACAAACAATCGCCTGACATAGCGCAGGGGGTTACGGAAGGGGAGGGGCTGCATAAGGAACAGGGGGCCGGCGATCAGGGGCTTATGTTCGGCTATGCCTGTAACGAGACTCCCGAGCTGATGCCGATGCCGATCCATCTGGCCCATCAGCTGGTTGCCAAGCTTGCCGAAGTGCGCAAGTCCGGCCAGCTCGACTTTCTCCGCCCGGACTCCAAGTCCCAGGTTTCGGTTGAATATGTCGATGGCAAGCCAACCCGTGTCGATACGGTTGTTGTTTCCACTCAGCATACTCCTGACGTAACTCACAAGAGAATAGAGGAAGAGGTTATTGAGGAAGTCGTCAAAAAGGTTATACCCGCACATCTGCTGGATGCTGAAACCCGCTACTTCATCAACCCGACCGGCCGCTTTGTCGTTGGCGGCCCGATGGGTGATTGCGGGCTGACCGGCCGCAAGATCATTGTCGATACCTATGGCGGCATGGGGCGCCACGGTGGTGGCGCCTTCTCCGGCAAAGATCCTTCCAAGGTTGACCGTTCGGCCGCCTATATGGCGCGCTATGTCGCAAAAAATTTGGTTGCCGCCGGCCTCTGCGATCGCTGCGAGGTGCAGGTGGCATATGCTATCGGCGTAGCCGAGCCGGTTTCAGTCATGGTCAATTCCTTCGGCACCGGGAAGTTATCGGAAGAGCGTCTTTCCGCTCTGGTACGCGATACATTCGACATGCGCCCACGTGCCATCATCGAACAGCTTGACCTGCTCCGCCCGATCTATCGTAAAACCGCCGCCTATGGTCACTTCGGCCGTGAACTGCCCGAGTTTACCTGGGAGCGCACCGACAAAGCCGCCCTGCTGAAACAGCAAGCTGGGCTGTAGTCCTGCCAAAACCAACCCCCCTCACTCCCCCCTTATCAGGGGGGAGTTTTAAAACCCCTCCCCTGATAAGGGGAGCGGGGAGGGGTTGATCTTACCCATGCCAACCAGCTTAATAGAACATAACCCGCTGCTTTTCGGGCGTGACGAACGGACCGGCATCATCGCGGTGGAATCGGTTGGGCACTTCATCCGGCTCTTTTTCAGAACTGCCGGTCGCGTGCATTTCCATGATGAGCCGTTCCAGCCGTTTATCCTCGTCGGTGATCCCGGGTTGGTTTCCGGTTGCCAGGTCCCGTGTGCTGTGCGGCAATTGGCCGGTGACGATTTTTTCCGCTGCCAGCTCCTCTTCGATTCGTGGAGTGACGCCCTGACCGCGCGTGATTTTCTGGCGGCCAAAAGCGGCAAAGGTTATTCCGCCCCCGCTGCCCCCTATCTGTTTCTGCCTGATCTCTCCCATCAATATATGCTGGCTAGCGGCGTCACGCTCTTTAAGGGTATGGAATTCTCAGAGCTCCGTTGTCTGGCACTGGATATCGAAACCGATTGTGCCGAGGGGTATGGTTTTTCGAATCCGGAGCGGCCGGAAGATCGGATTATCTCGATTGCGCTCAAGGATTCCCATGGTGGGGAGGTCGTGCTGCGGGGTGACCGGTTGAGCGAGCCTGAGATGTTGCGGAACCTGAACGATGCGATCCACCGCTGCGACCCGGACGTTATCACCGGCCACAACATTTTCCGTTTTGACCTCGACTATATCGGTCGCCGCGCGCAGATGCACGGCATTCGCCTGACCTGGGGACGGAACGGGGCAACGCCACATATTACCCCCCATGCCCGCTGGAGTCTGGCCGAGAAGAATATTGATTACCAGCGCTGGGATGTGTATGGCCGTCACATTATCGATACCTACTTTCTGGTGCAGCTCTACGATATCTCCGGCCGTAACCTCGAAAGCCACGGGCTGAAAGCCGTCGCACGTCATTTCGGCATCGCCGCCGAAGATCGTACCTATCTGGAGGGGGGCGATATTTCAGCCGCATTCCAGTGTGATCCGGAGCAGCTGTATCGCTACAACCTGGACGATACACGGGAAACTCTTTCCCTGTTCCGCCTGCTCGGCTACCCCTGGTTCCTGCAGAGCCTCATTTTCCCCTATTCGTTCCAAAACTGCGTCATTCGCGGTAACGCCACCCGCATCAATTCCCTCTTTCTGCGGGAATACCTGCATCGCGGCCACACCATCCCCACACGTACAGCCGCCGCTGCACCATTTGAAGGTGGTTATACTGAGTCATCGTTTTCCGGAGTCATCGGCCCGGTCGTCCATTGTGATGTGACGTCGCTCTACCCGTCACTGATGCTGGCATACCGCCTTACTCCGGCTAGGGAAACTCTGGGACTGTTTCTCCCGATGCTGGCGGATCTGCGCCGTTTCAGGCTCGCCGCCAAGCAGTCGGCACGGGATGCAGAGGAGGCTTCGGAACGTCACTATTATGATGCGTTGCAGCAGGTGTTCAAGGTGCTGATCAATTCGTTCTATGGGTATCTGGGTGCGGCACTGCACAATTTCTCCGATCCGGCGGCCGCTGCCGAGGTGACCCGTCTTGGCCGGGTCACGATCAGGAACATGATCGACCTGCTCCTGTCTGAAGGAGCGGTCCCGGTGGAGGTGGATACGGATGGCATTTATTTCAAACCGCCGGACGGATGCGCAAGCGAGGGCGCGGAACGCGCCCTCGTGGAGCGGGTTTCAGAGCAGCTGCCGGAAGGGATCGATGTCGAGCTGGACGGGCGCTATCGCTCAATGCTCGCCTATAAAGCCAAGAATTATGCCCTTCAGGAGTATGACGGCAGGATTGTCATCAAAGGGAGCGGCCTTCGCTCGCGTGGTGTGGAACCGTATCTGCGGGAATACATGCGGGATGTTATTGAGCTTTTGCTTGCCGGCAAAGGGGATTCGGTTGGGCGCCTGTATGATGAGTATTGCGCCCGTTTGCGCAGGCCGGGGCTGGACGTCGCCTGGGTGGCCCGCAGCGAGACCCTCAACGATTCACTAGACAGTTATCGTGAAAAACTGCGCTCGGGCAAACGCAACCATTCAGCCGCTTTTGAGATCGCCCTCGCCTCCGGCCGGCAGTACCGCGCCGGTGACCACGTCAGTTACTATGTCGGCGGTTCCGGCAGGAATGCAACAGCGTATGAACAGTGTCGTCCGGCGACGGCTTATGATCCTGCTCACCCGGATATCAATGTGCGGTACTACATCGAAAAGCTGCGCCATGTGCAAAAACGGTTTGAGCTCTTTCTGCCGAAAGAGCCGATGCTTTTTGACCTCTGATGTTGCATGGGTCTTTTCTTTGTGGTAAGAGTCTGAAATAAAATGAAAAACTTCCTTGCTGCGACACCGTTCCCCGATAATCGGGATAAATGCGTTAACGAAATAATTTTCAACACAAACCCGCAAAAAATATTTCTATTGTACCAAAAAGGAGACCGTATGAAAAAAGTTCTGTTGCTGTCAGCATTTTTGTTTGCTTTTGTTGTCTTGGGTCCGGCTCCGGCGACTGCCGACCAACAGCCGGAAATGATTGCGCAGAAGATGGCCGTCAAACTTGTGAGGGGAGTTACCAACACCTTTACCAGTATTGTGGAACTTCCGAAGCAGACGATTCTGACCGGAAGGGAGATGGGACCGGTCGGTTATGTCGTCGGCCCGATCAAGGGGATCGGGATGACGTTTTATCGCGGCCTGATCGGGGTGGTCGAAACGGTTTTCTGTATGGTTCCGCAGCCCGGATATTATGATCCGATGATGGACCCGGAGTTCGTCTGGCAGGGATGGGAGCCGAAAAGAGATAGCTCGAAGGTGGTTGTTGAGGAAAAATAACGATCTGCCAATTAAATATAGAAAAGGCGAGTCACGTGCGGCTCGCCTTTTTTGCGTCTGATTCCTCTCGATAAAATTCTTCAGCACAGCCTCTGTCTCAGGTATGCTTCAAACTCAGTACTAAACTCCTTCCGTTTGAGCGCCAAGTCAACGGTTGCTTTCAGGAAACCGAGCTTGTCGCCGCAATCGTGGCGAGTTCCGTCAAACAGACAGCCGTAAACCTTCTCCTCCTTTGACAGTGTCAGGATGGCGTCGGTCAACTGGATTTCTCCCCCTTTTCCGGGTTCCTGGTCCAGGAGGATGTCAAAAATGCGTGGCGTCAGGACGTAGCGGCCGATGATTGCCATATCGGAGGGAGCTTCATCGCGAGCCGGTTTTTCGACCATGTCTGTCACATGGAAGGTGCGCTCGTTTATCTGTTCCGCCGCCACGCAGCCGTAAGAAGAGATATTCTCCATCGGTACTTTTTCCAGCGCCAGTACCGAACCACCTTGTTGATCAAATATATCCAGCAGCTGTCCGAGGCAGGGTCGCTCGCTATCAATAATGTCATCCCCCAGCAGGACAGCAAAAGGCTCATTACCGATGAAATCTTTGGCGCAGAGGATGGCGTGTCCGAGTCCCAGAGCCTGCCGCTGCCGTACGTAGAAGATGTTAACCATCTCGGCGATTTCATGCACCCGCGAAAGCTCCCGATCCTTCCCCTTGTCGTAGAGATGCGCCTCAAGCTCGAAGGAAATATCGAAGTGATCCTCGATATTATGTTTACCGCGCCCGGTCACAAAAAGAATCTGCTCAATACCGGAAGCCACCGCCTCTTCAACAACATACTGCACCAGCGGCTTGTCAATCAGCGGCAGCATCTCTTTGGGGGATGATTTGGTTGCCGGAAGGAAGCGGGTGCCGAGACCGGCGACCGGGAAAACGGCTTTTTTGACCTTCATTGGGGGCTCCGTGGTGGATTGGGCATTTACAGGCTTATTCCTTCGAACAGGCGCAGCCACTACATGCAGCCGGTTTCGGCGCTTCGGTTTTCGGACAGTAGCCGGTATTAAACCAGCCGTCACCTTTCAGGTTGAAGCTGGTGGATGAGATCACTTTTTCAACAGCGGCGCCGCATTGCGGACATTGGCTGGCGGGTGGATCTGAAAATTTCTGACGCAGTTCGAATTGATGATTACAGCTTGTGCAACGGTATTCGTACATCGGCATGACGTGTAAACTCCTCTAAGGGTGATAATCAGTTACCGTCAGTACTATAATAATGAAGAGGCATATTGTCAATGTTGAGGCTGTTTCTTTACTTTTTTCCTTGTTATGGTGTATTTAATTTATACAGAGGGCTGATCCAATGAATTTTCCGGTAAAACTCACACCTAAAGATATAGTACAGCGGCATTTTTATAGTTTCCTGGCGCTGCTGCTGGTGGCGCTCTGCCCGCTTTCTGCGACGGCAAATGACACGGTGCGTCTGCAGCTCAAGTGGCCGCACCATTACATGTTTGCCGGATACTATGCCGCCAAGGAAAAGGGTTATTATCAAGCGGCCGGGCTGAATGTCGAGTTAATTCCCGGCAAAAAGGGAGAAGACCCGGTGCAGAAGGTATTGGATGGCAAAGCCGAGTTCGGCGTTGGCACCTGTGACCTGCTGATCCGCCGGGAGCAGGGTGCGCCGGTGGTCGTCCTGGCGGTGATATTTCAACAACGGGAACATGACTTGACCGGTCGCAACCTGAAAAACGAGCCGGGGCACTCCCCTTTGCACGACTATTTACGCAGCGAAGGCGTCCCCGCTGATAAAATAATTCCGCTGGCACAATCATTTCGTGCCGAAGATCTGTCGGCCGGAATAACGGATGTCTTTTGCACCAATGCAGGTGATGATCCGGCCGCTTTGAACAAAGCTGCGCTCCAGAAACAGACCTCTCCCCATGGTTCGACGGGCGCTGATTTTTATGGCGATAATCTTTTTACTACCGAGAGCCAGCTCAAGCTGAATCCGGAAATGGTGAAGGCATTCCGGGAAGCGAGCCTGAAGGGGTGGAAATATGCCATGAACCACCCGGGTGAGATTGCGCAGCTGATCCGTACCCGTTATACTCAACAATACAGCGTTGAACACCTCCGCTTCGAAGCCCACCAGATGGAATCGCTGCTGCAGACACCGCTGATGGAAATCGGGCATATGAACCCTGATCACTGGCGGCATATTGCCGAGGTATATGCCGAAATGGGGATGATGAAGCCGGACTTCAGCTTAAAGGGTTTTCTCTATAATCCTAATTCGCCACCGGATCTGAAATGGCTTTATGGCGGACTTGCTGCCGCTCTTGCACTGATGCTCGCTGCCGCCATGATTGCAATCCGCTTTACCCGGCTGTCAACGACTCTGAAAAACACCATTACCGATTACAAACAGGTAGGTGATGCTTTACGCGAGAGCGAGTCGTTGTATCTATCGGTCCTCAACGCCTCTCCGGATAACATCACGATTACGGATACCGAAGGTTTCATCATCATGATTTCCCCGGCAGGCGTGATGATGTTCGGCCACAAACGGGAAGAGGAGCTGCTTGGGCGTAACGTCATTGAATTCATTGCCCCTGAGGACCGGGATCGCGCCAGATCCAATCTCAAACAAACATTGCAGGGGCTTTTCCCGGGTAGTGGTGAGTATCGCGCAATACGTCCGGATGGCGGTACAATCGATATCGAATCTAACAGCCAGACCATTCTGAACGCCGAGGGAGAGCCTGCCAGTATCGTCTTCGTTGTTCGCGACATCACCGAGCGGAAGCAGGCCGGTCACTCCTGTCTGGTGGCGATGGGTGAGATGATCGGAGCCATTGCTCACCAGTGGCGTCAACCTCTGGCCACACTGGGGATGATCGTCCAACGCACCCACGCAGTGGGGACCATGCAGGGGCTTACAGCGGAGGGTCTGGATGAATTCAAGGCTAACGCGATGCGTCAGATCAGGTACATGTCTGACACTATCGAAGAATTCCGTGGTTTCTACCGCACAGAAAAGCAGAAGGAACCCTTTTCACCTTTGAGCTGCATTACTGATTCTGCCAGGCTTTTTGAACCTCAATTCACCAGCCATGGCATTGTCGTGAATGTCCATTGCCGTGAATGTGACGAACAGCTGGTAGACGGCTATCCAAATGAGTTCAAGCAGGTCATCCTCAACCTGCTTGGCAATGCCCGCGATGCTATCTTGGAAAGCCGCAAAACCAATGGTCAATCGGAAGAGGGGCGTATCACCATACGTTTGTCTGTTCAGGAGGACAAAACCATGATCATCGATGTTAACGACAACGGCTGCGGCATAGCGGATGACATAGCTCCGAGGGTACTCGATCCATATTTTACTACCAAGGAAGACAGCGGCGGCACCGGTCTCGGTCTGTACATGTCGAGCAGGATCGTAGAAGATAGCCTGGGAGGTCACCTTACTCTGCTGCAATGTTATGAAGGTGCTACCTTTAGAATCGAACTGCCGCTGTGGAAAACGTTATGAGTGATCTGAAATCCCTTGCCATCCTGCTGGTTGAGGACGAGGACGAATTGCGCCGCGAAACCGCTGCTTTTCTGGAGCTGTACTGCGGCCGTGTCATCCAGGCCCCCAACGGTCGCGAGGCATTGGCGCTGATCGATTCAGGGCGCCCCGACCTGGTTATAAGCGACATCCGCATGCCGGTCATGAACGGTATGGAACTGGCCGCCTCGATGAAGGTGCGTTGGCCCGATACCCCGCTGATTATTTGCACCGCCTTTACAGAAACCAGCTACCTGCTCAAGGCCATCGAGCTGGGTGTAACAGCCTTTGTCCGCAAGCCGGTTGATACTGATGAGCTGCTGGCGGTCATCGCCAAAGCTGCCTTGCCGCTGCTTCAGCGCCGCGAAATAGAGGGTTTTTCCGGTGAGCTGATGGCATCCATGCGGTTGCAGATGGGCGATACGCAGTCCCAGCGAACTGTTGTGGAGCAGACAGCCCGTGTTGCCCGGACATCATTCAACGTCCTGCTTGAAGGTGAAACCGGCACCGGAAAATCGCGGCTGGCGACCATTATCCATGCACTGAGTCCCCGCCGGGACGCACGGCTGGTAACCGTACAGATGGGAGCGCTGCCGTTAAATCTGGCCGAAAGTGAACTGTTCGGCCACGTCAAAGGCGCTTTTACCGGAGCTGACCGCAATAGAGTCGGACTTGTTGAAGCCGCCGATGGCGGCACGATATTTCTGGATGATATAGAATCCTGCCCGGCAGAACTGCAGGGCAAGCTGTTGCGCTTCGTAGAGGAGAAGAAGTTCACCCCGCTCGGGAGTACGGTAGAAAAAGCCGTGGATGTGCGCATCATCTCTGCCAGCAACCGCAATCTGAAGGAAGAGGCGCTGGCCGGACGCTTTCGCGAAGATCTCTACTACCGGCTGGCCGATGTCACCATCCCGCTGCCGCCGCTCCGGGAAACACCGGATTCCGTGGCTCCCCTTGCGCTCAAATTTTTGCGGGAAACCTGCGATGAGCTGGGCCGTAATTTGGTCTTTCTGGATGACGAGGCCCGCAGCCTGCTGGTCAGCATGCCATGGCCCGGCAACATCAGGCAGCTGAAAAGCGTCATCCGCCGCGCCGCGCTCGGAGCCGGAAGCGTCATCGGCGCGGCGGATATCGCCACTCAGGAAGCTCCCGTCGTCACCGCTTCTGGGCTGGCCGGCGATAGCCACTTCCCTGTGCCGCCCCCTTTCCCCTGCGGTATGGACAAGCTGGAAAGCTGGTCTCTCGAACAGGCCCTGCGCTTCTGCGGCGGCAAGCGGATGAAAACCGCCGCGATGCTGGGTATGAACTACTACACCTTTCGTCGCCGACTTGAGAAACATGGCATAACGGCGGGTGAAGAGTAGGCTGGTTACGTAAGAAAAAAGACAGCCATCCTAACGCAAAATAATCTCGCGTTGGCAGCAGCAATAATTTTTCTGATCAAATTCCACTGAATGTAAACCTCAGAGTAACACGACCCGCTATCCCTCCTCCTTTACGTACTATCCATTTCAGCTATCCATTTTAAATACCATACTCGATTTTGAATACATTATTTCCGTGCGTATTTCAACGTAACATACTGCAGTTACGGCAATTTTCTCTCTGGCACTGTCTGTGCTATCGAAACTGAACCATGACCAGCCCGGACACAACCAAAAACCAGGCAACCACACCCTGTTTGTGTGAATTTTCCAGTCATCCTTTTGATGACTGTTACTGCTGTCATGTCACCGGACGGTCGGCATCCATGATTGCCACGTATTGCATGGATCGCTACCAGGAATGTCCTATTTATCAGAAGTGGAAACGGCAATCCCTCAATAATACAGGCGTTTAAACAAAGAGGAGGCAGGCGCTGAGGAACACTAAAATTGGAAACGAAAGGAGGTGTACCAAATCAAAAGATAAGCAATACCGGTTTTAACGATTTGCACTACTAGTGAAAGGAGGTCTCTGATGGCATTAAAACGAATGTTCTGCTTGCTGACGGGTATAGGAATGTTGCTTTCCTCGGGCGTAGCCTGGTCGGCGGAAGTGCATGGCAGAAGTTCCACCCAGTACCAATGGTTTACCGATTACCTGACTGGTGAAAAACAGGGTGAGTTTGGGGAATATCTCAGCCTGTCAGTCACAAAGGTCGATAAGG
>JAQUIG010000021.1 GCA_028683435.1 Desulfuromonadaceae bacterium
CTCCTCTTGTTTCAACTCGTTGTTGACCGGTTCACGCGAGTGCGCGCGTGAACCGGTGATCTACCCAAACGGAACATTTATCACGTTATTTTTCTATCAGCCTGTCTCCGGCAGACCCGCTCTTCGCTACCAAAACATCCAGCACTATCTATGTTTCTGTCGTTTTGATGACCTCGGCGGGCGAAAACGGTATAGCACGTAATGCCTGTATTGACACTCACTATTAAGATTCGGTTATAACTCACCTTTTAGCCGCACACATATCTGGGGTCACGTCTACAAATAACAATTTGTTATTTGTAGACGTGACCCCTTCTGTCTTTCCCTTCTTTTTAGTCCCTCTCAAAGCGATTGGGTGGAACTTTAATCAGACTTGAATGCAGATATGAGTTCCTGTGCTATTTTGTAAGAATCTCACCTGCCAGGTATGGTTGTAAAACGGTTCGCAGCACATTGTTGCCACGTCGAAGAGTGGATTCGTTGACCTCTTCACCGCCAACTTCAAGATAATTCAGCCAAAACAGAGCCACCAGCCAGATTGCATCTACAAAACTTCCTTTTTCTGTGTCATTCATGGCCTTGATGCTTCCATTGGCAATACCGCTATCAATTGTGTAACGGATCATGTCCAGCATCTGACGGTTAGTATCATGAAAACACTCTTTCAGCTGTGGATCGTTCATTATCAGCGCAGTTAATTCACGTTTGAAGAAACGATAGCGCCAGTTGTACTCCTGAATCATGATAAAGGTTTGCTCCATAGCCTCTATCGATCCTGGCTGATACTCATTGAGGATGATTTGGTACTGTTCAAGACCATATGCGTCCATCTGTTTGAAAATGGCGCGTATGATGTCTTCCTTGTTGCGGAAATGGTAGTAAAGGTTACCGGGACTGATGCCAATGGCGGTGGCAATATGATTGGTCGAAACTGCCCTGGTCCCCTGTTCGTTAAAGAGCTGAATAGCAGTATGTATAATTTTATCACGTGTTTTCATGTCTGAAATTACCTTTGATGACCATGACGACTAACAGTCCTGCCACCGCGATAATGCTGAAACTTTCCCCTCACTTCACAGCGCATATCGTCAGTAATCAAGATGCATCGTCTTGAATTTTTCCAGAACCCGCCTGAATATTTTTATACGGATCAGCATCCCATGCAGACCAAAGCGAAAAAGTGTCGGCACCACCCGGTAAAACGGTACGGCCTTGATCCAGAGGTTGGCAAACTCCTTGTAAAAGTCCTGTATTGGCAACGTCGTAGGGAACAGGGTGTGCAGCATGTCATATAATTCAGGTTTACGAGACAACAGCTCATCTTCCCTTGTGTCATGAAGTTCAGTGCCAGGAAGAGGTGTCATGACGGTAAATGTTGCGTATGTGTGTTTCATCTTTCGGACGTACGCCAGCAAGGTGCTGAAGTCTTCTTTAGTATAAGCCGGATCAACCATGTAGGAGGCGTACATCATTATCCCGAGGCTATCAAGGATTTTGACCGCCTCTGCCTGTTGCGCCGTGCTGATCCCTTTCTTCATGGCTTTGAGCCGTGCATCCGAGAAGTCCTCCATCCCTACAAATACCTGTGCAAGGCCAATTTTAGACCATTTGGCGAAGAGTTCGGGGTGATTCACAATGGTGTCCACTCGGCCATAGAGAAAGTACTTTTTGCGGATACCGGCTGCGGCAATCAAGTCGGCCAACTTGTCCATCCGCGTTACATCACACATGGATTCGTCGTCACAGAAAAAGACATTAGGCTCCGCCACGGTGAGCAACTCCTCGACAACCTGCTCGGGGGCTCGGCGCAGGTATTTCCCTTCAGTGATCTTCCAGAGTGCACAGAAGGTGCAGCGCGCCGTGCAGCCAAGCGAAGTGCGTACCGAGGCCAGCGGCGTGAACCACTCGCTGAAGTACTGCTTCCGGTAACTAGCCGTGAGAGTGCGGTCAGGAAACGGCAGTTCGTTAAGATCCGTGTAAGGTCGCGGTTTACTGAATATCATTCCATCTACGTGGGGGATGCCAATGCCGCTAATGGGTGAGAAGCTGCTTGCTGTTTCCAGCGCGCGGAGGATTTCCCGTAGAGTGAAAACCCCTTCACCAATAACCACTACGTCAATCCGGGCATCATTGAAATCTTTTGGTTGTACCGTGGCATGGTGGCCACCAACAATAATCAGGACTTTGGGAGAGATGGCTTTCAGGCGTTCCGCTATTTTTTTAATGATATTGACATGGCTGGTAAAGCCGGTCAGTCCCACCGCATCAGGTTGAAACCGGCAGTATATGCTTTCGTAATCAGCTTCAATCCTGGCATCAAGCAACTGAACATCGTGGCCATCTTTCTTCAAACCTGCCCCGAGGTATTCAAGGGCCAATGGCTCAAAAAGGAAAATCTTATCTATCAATGGATCACAACTAGGGGGTTGAATGAGAAGTACTTTCATCTTTTCTCTTCCTTTGCATTAGAGTATTTATTCTAAAATAGAATAAATACTCTAATGCGGCAAGATGAAAGTTCGGGGCGTTCCCTAAATTTAGTTACACACATAACCCTTCTGTCTTTCTTCTTTTCAAGCAACTTCTTTTGCCATTATCAATATTTTGTTAGCTCTCACTCTTCGGGTCCATATTTTCTGGCATCATAACCGCAACCACTTGTCCTTTCGCGCATGCTCTTCCATCTGCAGATAAGGATATATCGACAATGACCTTTCGTTCTTTAAATTTCAATGATAACTCCGCGAAGCTCTAATTCAACTCCTAGAGGGGTCGGTGCAAGGTAGACCACTTTGAGAGTGCCAGTAACAAATCGAAGGTTCGGTTTCGTGCCCATTTCTATACCAGCAGCTCGGCATGCAGCTGCTGAAGCACTGGCGGTTCCGTGGCAGTCGATTAAAGAAGCAATAAGGCCACCATAAACAAAGCCAGGAATCGCTATATGGTATGATTCGGGCAAGAAATGAGCGATTGTTTCATCACCATCCCAGTAGCTCTTCAGCTGGTGCCCTTCTGTATTATTCTTGCCGCATCCATAACAGTGACTTAGCTCTTCTGGGTAGCAGTCTTGGAACGCTTTCTTGCCCACTGGAAACTCCTTGTTTTGTGATAATTGACACGCCTTGGAATAAACGAAATACCTATCGTATTGGCAGCTAACGGGACATTTATCCCGTGACTTTTCTAGTCGCCCGTCTCCGGCAGTCCCGCTCTTCGCTACCAAAACATCCAGCACGATCCTGATTTTGCCGTTTTTAATCACATCGGCGGGCGAAAACGGTATAGCACATAATGCCTGTATTAACACCCACTATTAAGATTCGGTTATAACTCATCTTTAAGCCACATCAGCCATCCATAGCCGCCAGACGCAATCTCCTTGATCCCCTTCAAAACCAGCTTGCCGGTCCCAAGAATAGGCAGGCATTCCACCTCACGCGCCGGCGTATGGTCAAGAAATACGTGCTGCTGACGGGCGGAAAGAGTGCTTCGTAACTGCTCTCGAAGCCTTTCTGTGAAGAGCAGAAGCAATGTTCGAAGTTTTCTCGCTGGAGTTTTTTGAAAATATATATTGACGAGAGCCACGGTTTGTTGTATCTACTTCGGACATTTTCGGAGCCGCCAACTTCGGGTCATGCGGATGCCTTTTTACAAAAATACGCACAATTTACACAGATTTCTGTTGCTAAGCGCGTATCGGTATTCGTAGGTAGTTAAAATGTTCAATGTTTGGGGGTTTAGCTCAGCTGGGAGAGCGCGTCGCTGGCAGCGACGAGGTCATCGGTTCGATCCCGTTAACCTCCACCAAAAAAACAAGTAAGCTTCCTATATGACTGATATAGGAAGCTTTTTGTTTTTTATCCGGAGTCATATCACAAGGATGAAAATGATCAGTTGCGCGAAAAAATGAGGCCGGACCGTCGCTTCTGTATTGCGCCGTCCAGTTCATCAAGGTGCGATTTATAAAAAAAGACGCAAAGCACTCTGGAAACACCGGCTGAATAAGCCCCCGGTTTCCTTTGTAACCCTGCGTCTTTGTGTTAAAGAAACGCTATTAGCATCAAAATCAGAATGCCATCTCAGGCTTCCACTCTTTCCAGACATTGCCAGCCAGATCCGGGCCCGGTTTGAGGGTCGGTTTACCTGGCACCCAACCGGCGGGTGTCACTTCCCCGGTTGCACGTACATGCTGGAATGCCTTGATTTGGCGGATCAGTTCATTGACATTGCGGCCAACTTCCGGTGTCATTACTTCCATGGCTCTGATATTGAAATCGGGATCAATGAGGAATCTACCGCGGATATCAACGCCTGCGGCCGGTTCAAAGACACCGTAGGCCTGGCCAATCAGGCCACTTGCATCGGCAATCATCGGGAACTGCACCCCGCCGGGTATCATCTTGGAAAGTTCTTCTGCCTGCCATATTTTGTGGACAAAGCGGCTATCCGTACTTGCTGAGAATACTTCTACACCCAGCTCCTTCAATTCTGCATGCTTGACGGCGACCGCCGTCAGTTCAGTCGGTCAAACAAAGGTGAAATCGCCCGGATAGAAACAGAGGACAATCCACTTTCCTTTTGAATCAGAGAGTTTCATGGTTTCGAAGCCGCCGTTCAGATAGACGTTGGCCTCAAAATCCGGGGCAGGATGCCCGACGCGTGCGACTGTCATAATTCGCTCCTCCTTTGGTGGTTGTGCTGAAGTTGATGAATCCGGCATGTTGCCTGCTGTCAATGGACCTGCTGCCGTTGCAACGCAACCCTGACTAGTTTCCATACGCATTCTCCTTTTTCCTGAAATAGTGCTGCCGACGAGTAGTTGTGACGCAGGTCGCCATGCCACAGATAAAAGTTTAGCACAACCTTATCATGATACAAGCAGCGTAGAGGTTTTTTTGCGATTACAGGTGTCGTGTATTTTACGCTGTCAGAGACTTCAGTTCTCTGCTATATAACCGGGCAAAACCAAGTAACGGTTGGGTAGTATCTGATGGATTGAACCAACTGTATCAATTTTATTCTTGTCGCCACGTCGTTTCTATTTCCAATTACCGGTGCGAGTTATGAGTTCTGACCACAAACTGTTTTTGACGCCCCGTGAGGCGGCCCATGCGATCACGATAAACGGTCGCCGCGTTCTTGACCAAAATATCGGGCGCACCCTGGTTCTCAGTCTGCTGGCCGGATTTTACATCGCATTCGGCGCTCAGTTGTCAACAATTGTCATGCAGGATGCCGCCCAGTTTGTCGGCTTCGGAATCGCCCGGTTTCTGGGCGGAAGCCTCTTCTCGGTCGGCTTGATGTTGGTCGTCGTCTGCGGCGCCGAGCTGTTTACCGGAAACAGTCTGCTGGCCGGGGCGGCCCTCCATGGGGAAATATCGTGGCGTAACCTTGCCAAAAACTGGACAATTGTGCTGGTCGGCAATTTTGTCGGTGCTCTGTTCTTCGCGTGGCTGCTGTTTGAAACGCGTCTCTGGGAACAGGGGAGCGTTGCTGAAAACGCTATTCGCATCGCAACTGTCAAATGCCAACTATCTTTTACGACCGCTTTTGTTCGGGGAATCCTCTGTAACTGGCTCGTCTGCCTTGCTGTGTTTATGGCCACAGCCGCCCGTGATATCACCGGAAAATTGCTTGCGTGCTATGTGCCTATCATGACCTTCGTTGCGAGTGGATTTGAGCACTCAATTGCCAATATGTATTACATTCCAACTGGTCTGTTTATTGCCGGCAAAAACGCGACCGCAGATCCTGCACTAAACTGGTATAATTTTTTCGTTGCTAATCTGCTGCCGGTTACTCTTGGTAATATAGTCGGTGGCGTTATTTTTGTCGCCGGTGCCTATTGGTACGCCTACGGCGCAATAGATGCACCGGAACGGCCGCTATAGCATAATCCATCTGAGTTGATGCATCACTGAAACTACGCGCCGTTCTTGACTTTCCCGCCCGCCTTTGGCACTATGCACATCCATGAAAAAAATTACCCGGCAAATTTATATCGGCTCTATACCGATCGGCGGTGATGCTCCCTGTTCGGTACAGTCGATGTGCAACACCGATACACGTGATATATCCGCTACAATCGCCCAAATTAAAGAGCTTGCCGAAGTCGGTTGCGAAATCGTCCGTTGTGCGGTCCCTGATCTGGAGGCTGCCGTCGCCTTGGCGCAGATCAAGCAGATGAGTCCCATTCCGGTTGTCGCCGACATCCATTTTGACTATAAGCTGGCGCTGCAGGTACTTGAGGGAGGTATTGACGGCCTGCGCCTCAATCCCGGTAATATCGGCGAGAGGTGGAAGGTTGCCGAAATTGTTGCGTCTGCCGCCGAGCGTAAGATCCCGATCAGGATAGGGGTCAATGCCGGTTCGCTTGAAAAAGAACTGCTGCAGCGCTATGGACACCCGTCAGCCGAGGCGATGGTTGAATCGGCTATGGGCCACATTCGCATCCTCGAGGATTTAAATTATCGGGAAATAAAGATTTCTCTTAAAGCATCCGATGTCATGAAGACTGTCGACGCATACCGTCTTTTTTCGGCGCAGTCCGATTACCCTCTGCATATTGGTGTTACCGAAGCCGGCACACTTTTCTCCGGGACGATTAAATCGTCGGTCGGACTTGGCATTCTTCTGGCCGAAGGGCTCGGCGATACGATGAGGGTTTCTTTGACCGGAGCGCCGAGAGATGAGGTGCGGGTTGGTTATGACATCCTTAAAGCCGTCGGATTACGCCAGCGCGGGGTAAACTTTGTCTCCTGTCCGACCTGCGGGCGGTGTCAGATTGATCTGGTCCGCGTTGCTGAAGATGTTGAGAAGCGGTTGCAGGGTGTCGACAAGAAGATTACCGTTGCCATCATGGGATGCGCAGTTAATGGCCCGGGTGAAGCACGTGAAGCTGATGTAGGGATCGCCGGCGGACATGGCGAAGGGCTGGTATTCCGCCATGGTGAAATTGTGCGTAAGGTGCCTGAAGGCATGCTCGCTGATGCATTGATGGAAGAAATATCCAAATTATAGGGTCTTTTAATTACCCTTTTCACCCTTTCGTAAAGGCAGTTTTAAAATCATCTTGGTATGGAAATACCACTCTGGGGATGCTTAATGTTGTATTCACGCTATTTCATACCGACAATCAAGGAAACCCCGTCTGACGCCGAGGTGATCTCACACCAGTTGATGCTGAGGGCAGGCATGATCCGCAAGCTTGCTTCAGGAATCTATAACTACCTGCCACTTGGGCTCCGCTCGATTCGCAAGTTTGAGAGCATTGTTCGCGAAGAGATGAACAAAGCCGATGCTATCGAGATGCTGATGCCGAGTGTCCAGCCGGCCGAACTGTGGCAGGAATCCGGGCGCTGGGCTTTTTATGGTAAGGAGCTGTTGCGCTTCAAAGACCGTAAAGATGCCGAATTCTGTATGGGACCGACCCACGAAGAGGTCATCACCGACATGGTGCGGCGCGAAATAAAAAGCTATCGGCAGATGCCGCTTAACTTCTATCAGATCCAGACCAAGTTCCGCGACGAGATTCGCCCCCGGTTTGGCTTGATGCGCGGTCGTGAGTTCATTATGAAGGATGCCTATTCATTCGATGTAGACAGCTCTGCTGCTGATCTCTCCTACGAGAAGATGTTTAATGCATATATGCGTATTTTTGAGCGATGCGGCCTCAATTTCAGAGCGGTAGAAGCCGACACCGGTAGTATCGGCGGATCTTCCTCACATGAGTTCATGGTGCTGGCGGATTCCGGCGAAGATGCCATTGTTTCCTGCGATGCATGCCGATACGCCGCTAATGTTGAAAAAGCAGAATCTTCATTGTTTACAGCAGTATGCGGTACGGTAGCGGAACCTCTACAGAAAGTTTCAACGCCTGAGATGAAAACTATTGCCGAAGTTGCCGCATTTCTGAATGTTACCGCTGATAAAACCATAAAAACCCTTGTGTACGCCTCCGATGCTGGTGATTTGGTGATGGCGCTGCTGCGCGGCGATCATGAGCTCAACGAACTTAAACTCAAGAATTATCTGGGATGGGACGAAATCCAGATGGCGAGCGAAGAGCAGATTCTTGCCTGCACCGGTTCTCCTGTCGGCTTTCTCGGGCCGATCGGCCTTAAACAGGACGTACCGGTCATTGCCGACAGGGTAATTCAGGGTATGACCAATGTTGTTTTAGGTGCGAACGAAAAGGATCAGCACTACATCAATGCTAATCGTGGCCGGGATTTTGAAGTTTCCGGATTTGTCGATATCCGTGCCGTCGAGGCTGGTGATGCTTGTCCGCGCTGCCAATCCGGAAAGCTCGAGATGTGGCGCGGGATCGAAGTCGGGCATGTTTTCAAGCTTGGAACAAAATATTCCAAAGCGCTTAATGCCACCTACCTTGATGCCAATGGCAGAGAGCAGGTTATTTTTATGGGGTGTTACGGCATCGGCATCGGCCGTACCGTTGCAGCGGCGATCGAGCAGAACCATGATGAAAACGGTATCATATTTCCTGTCCCGATCGCTCCCTTTCACTGCTCGGTAGTCGCCGTCAACACCAAGGACGCCGGAGTCATGGCTGCTGCCGAAGAGATTTATTTTTGTCTCGAAAAACTCGGTGTTGAGGTGCTTTTCGACGATCGTGACGAACGCCCTGGCGTTAAGTTCAAAGATAACGACCTCATCGGAATACCGCTTCGGATCGTCGTTGGTAGTAAAGGGTTGGCTGAAGGGAAGGTTGAGCTGAAGATCCGCTCGACCGGTGAAGTACTGCCGCTTTTGCTGGATGATGTGGCGACTACCGTTAAGCAGTTGATAGATGCTGCATTGGCACATAAACTATAAACAACAACGCCGGCGCGAGGGTTTTTACATGCAGTCAAGCCAGATATGGGAATCTCAGCACGAATGTATGCCTCGTGAAGAACTTGAACAGCTGCAGCTGGAGCGTCTTCAGGCAACATTAAACCGCGTGTATAAAAATGTACCCTGTTACCGTAACAAGTTTAATGATCTAGGGATCGTTCCTGAAGATGTCGCTTCACTGTCCGATCTTTCGAAGCTCCCCTTTACGACCAAGGAAGATCTGCGACTCAATTATCCGTACGGGATGTTTGCGGTGCCACTGCGCGAGGTTGTCCGGATCCATTCCTCTTCAGGTACAACCGGAAAGCCGACCGTTGTCGGATATACCAAAAATGATCTCAAAATGTGGTCCAACCTGGTCGCGCGAATCATGACAGCGGCCGGCGTTACTCACGATGATGTCGTGCAGATTGCATTCGGTTACGGCATGTTTACCGGGGGCTTCGGTATGCATTATGGGTCCGAGACCATCGGAGCGGCGGTTATTCCGATGAGCGGAGGAAACAGCGACAAGCAGATCATGATCATGCAGGATTATAAATCTACTGCGCTTGTCTGCACCCCGAGTTATGCGGTCACGCTTGCGGACCTGATTGAAAAACGGGGGATAGATCCGCAGACGCTCTCTCTCAAGGTTGGTCTTTTTGGCGGTGAGCCCTGGTCTGAAGCTATGCGGGTTGAAATTGAATCACGCTTGATGATCAGCGCAACTGATAATTATGGACTTTCTGAAATTATCGGACCTGGTGTCGCGGGAGAATGTCTTTATAAAAACGGCATGCATATCGCCGAAGATGCGTTCATCGCCGAGATAATTGATCCGGAAACCTGTCAGGTACTCCCACCAGGATCTGTTGGTGAACTGGTGTTGACGACGATCAGCAAGGAAGCCTTCCCGATGATCCGTTATCGTACGCGGGATATAACCACTCTCGATCATTCTGTCTGTTTATGCGGTCGTACCATGGCCAGAATGAAAAAAACCATGGGTCGCTCTGACGATATGCTGATTATCAAGGGAGTTAACGTCTTCCCTTCCCAAATCGAGGAGGTACTGGTTGCTATAGAAGGGTGTGAACCGCACTATCAGCTGGTTGTCGATCGTAAAGGTGCACTCGATGTGCTGGAAGTCTGTATCGAGGTAAGGGAGAACATCTTCTTTGACGAAATGAAAAAACAGCGCGCCTTTCTCGATATGGTGGGAAAGAGGATTGACTCTGTTCTCGGTGTCGGCGTGACGGTAAAGCTGGTAGAACCGAACAGTATCCCGCGTCATGAAGGGAAGGCCCAGAGAGTTATCGATAAACGGGTGGTTTGATGCCTGCCGTTTTATACCATTCACAGGTAACGCCGCTCACCAGCAGTGATGCTGTCGAGCGGTTTTTTTCTGAAAAGATTTAAAAAACGATCGTTTATACTAGAGCGAAATAACCCGCAGAAAAAGAAGGAAACAAATGACCACCAGAATACTATCGGCAGGTGACATTATTGAGTCCCGTTGTACCAAGTGTCGCGAAGTGTTGAATCACAGAATCGTTGCCATGGTAGAAGGAAAAGTTGTGCGGGTAGAATGTAATACCTGCAATGGGGTACACAACTATTACCCACCTCCAGCTGCAAAAGTAGCCAAAGCCCCCAAAAAAGCGGCTGCAAGCAAACCCCGGTCAACCAGTGCTACTCCGCGTGCATCGAGGAGGGATCCTGCTGAAGTCGAGCGTGAAGAGTGGGCATCACTCTCGCCGACGTTCGATCTTGAAAAAGCGATTCCGTACGATATGAACAGCAGGTTCCTGACCAAGCGTCTGATAGATCACCCTGTATTCGGTATTGGCGTTGTTAAGACGGTCACTGTCCCGAATAAGATGCAGGTCCTTTTTAAAGACGGGATCAAGCTGCTTCGTTGTCAGTATATGTAGAGTAACAATTTAAGCCTTGATTTATAAAGCGGTTTGCATTAATAAACTACTTTCATAACTGTATACACTATTTTGTTCTGTACAGCAGAACGAAAAGCCACCATCTGAAAGGAGAGTACCGATGTCTGTCAAACCGTTTGTTTATCAGGAGCCGTTTCCGCTTTCAAAGGATCATACCGCGTATCGTAAGATCGAAGGATCCGAAAAGTATATCGCTGTGGAGAAGTTCGGTGATCAGGAAGTCATCCGCGTCTGCCCCGAGGCGTTGTCCATCCTGTCAAACGAGGCAATGCGTGATGTCGCCTTTACCCTGCGTCCTGAACATAATGAGATGGTGGCCAAGATTCTGACCGATCCGGAGGCTTCGCAAAATGATAAAGGGGTCGCCGTGGCCTTCCTGCGTAACGCCGAGATCTCCGCCAACTTTGAGCTGCCGTTCTGCCAGGATACCGGCACAGCGATAATCGTGGGTAAAAAAGGACAGCAGGTCTGGACCGGTGTGACTGACGAAGAGTGGTTGTCAAAAGGGGTCTACAAGACTTACACGGAAGAGAATCTGCGTTATTCCCAAACCGTTGCGCTCGATATGTACAAAGAAGTTAATACTGGTACCAACCTGCCTGCCCAGATCGATCTCTACGCTACTCCGGGGATGGAATATAAATTCCTTTTTGTTGCCAAAGGGGGCGGTTCTGCAAATAAAACCTATCTGTATCAGGAAACCAAGGCACTCCTGACGCCGGAGAATCTGTTTAATTTCCTGGTAGAAAAGATGAAAACCCTTGGAACAGCTGCCTGTCCGCCGTATCACATAGCTTTTGTTATCGGCGGCACGAGCGCCGAGGCATGCCTGAAACACGTAAAACTGGCTTCAGCCAAATATTATGATGGTCTGCCGACCGCAGGCAATGAGCACGGCCAGGCCTTCCGCGATATCGAGCTGGAGAATAAACTTCTGGAAGCTGCGCAGAAACTCGGTATCGGTGCCCAGTTTGGTGGCAAATATTTTGCCCATGACGTGCGCATCATCCGCCTGCCGCGCCACGGTGCCTCTTGTCCGGTCGGCATGGGTGTCTCCTGCTCAGCAGACCGCAACATCAAGGCCAAGATCACCAGAGAAGGCCTGTTCGTAGAGGAGATGGACCGCAATCCGGGGCGTCTGATACCCGATCAGTACCGTGGCAAACATGGTCATGGCGTCAAGATCAATCTTAACCAGCCGATGAAGGATATTTTGGCCGAACTGACCAAACACCCGGTCTCCACACCGTTGCTCCTGTCCGGGACGATTGTTGTCGGTCGCGATATTGCCCATGCAAAATTCAAGGAAATTCTTGACAGTGGCAAACCGCTCCCCGACTATCTCAAAAATCACCCGATATATTACGCCGGTCCGGCCAAAACACCCGCCGGCAAGCCTTCCGGTTCTTTTGGTCCTACCACCGCCGGTCGCATGGATTCCTATGTTGGCTTGCTCCAGGAAAATGGAGGATCCATGGTTATGATTGCCAAGGGAAATCGAAGCCAGCAGGTGACAGATGCCTGCAAGAAAAACGGTGGATTCTATCTCGGCTCCATAGGTGGCCCGGCCGCACTCCTGGCTGAGGAAAACATCAAGAAGGTTGAATGTATTGACTTTCCGGAGTTGGGGATGGAAGCGGTGTGGAAGATTGAGGTGGAAGACTTCCCCGCCTTTATCCTGGTTGATGACAAGGGTAATGATTTCTTTAAACAGCTCGGTTTGTAGGGTATAAAATAATCACAAACTAACGCCCCGCGTACAACGCGGGGCGTTAGTTTGTGTATTTCATAACAGCAATAAGCGGTCCGTATATCCGCTCAGCCAGCACGCTAAACTCTCCCCCCCACGGTTCCTCGCTGCCAAAACAGAGGGCCACCGCCTGATTGTCACATTCTCCCGGTACCCCTCTTCGTTTATCGCCCCTCCAGCTGGTTTCCGCCTTCTGCTTACCATCTTTCTGAAAGAGCCAGGACGTCTCTGGAAAAAACCGGAGCGGCCGCTTCATCCCCTCGCCGTACAGATGGAGCAGATCGGACAGAATTCCGGCCGCATTTTCAAGCGGCGGCAGTTCCAGTGTCATATCAGATGCTATCATCTTGCTCTGCAACGGGTAACCCTCCGCTCTGGCGATGTTAAGAAGCAGGTGCTCAAGCCAGAGTGCCAGACGATCCTTACCCTTCATTCCTGCACAGCGCCAGCGCAGGTGAGTGCCGCTCCGGCAGTTTTCAAGAACCGCGTGCAACTGCACCTTGTCGCCGATAAACCTGATCGTAAGTGGTTCGAGAGGCGCACCTAGCAGCGGTTCAAGAGTCGCTGCAAAGTGCCGGCTCCTCTCCCAGACGGCATCAAATGCCGCCTTGCCGGCTGAAAGGGGCGGCAGAGTCCCACGTGATCGTGCCGCTGACAGGCATTCGTTGTACTGCTCCCCTTTCAATATTTGACCTACAAGCTCCTGTGAAAGTGTGTAGCGTGAAAGTGCATCCAAGGCAAACGGTTCGGAGTCATCCGGCTCTTCAGCAGGGTTGAATGGAGTGACCCGCAGGCGCTGTTCAAGAAAAGCTGCAGCCGGATTTGCCATAAAACGCCTTAACTGTTGCAGATCTATCTGTTGGACCGATGCGCTGTCTGGCGGCAGCGGTTCACCTGTAAACACGCGACGTGATGGCCCCGACAGCCGCCCGGCTTCAACTGCCCGGCAGGTTTCGCGGTCGTAACTGAAAAAGTGTGCCGGGTCTGAATTGTCAAAGTAGAGGGGGCTGAACGCTTGAAGACGGTGCCGGATGAGAACTGATGCCGGTGTTATGCCGTCTGGCCCGATAAATCCGTTTGTGACATAATCAATCAACTCGGCTACCAGAACCGACGGCGGCATACTGCTGTTGTCACGACTATTCTGACCGTTGTAGCTGATGCAGAAGCGCTCCTCTGCCGCCATGAGCGCCTCCAGGAACAGGTAGCGATCTTCATCTCGCAACGAACGGTCTCCGCGTTGCCTGGTGCCGTTCATCATGCTGAATCCGGGAGGTCTCTCTGTCCGCGGAAACTGTCCGTCATTCATTCCCGCCAGCCAGAGTACCCGCATTGGAATGCTTCGCATCGGCAGCATGGCGCAAAAGGTAATCGAGCCGCCGATAAAACCGTATCCGCCGCCACTTTTGGCCAGTATCTCAGTCAGGTGATCCCGCACGGCATCGAGTGCTATTGTCTGTTTAAAACCATGCAGTGATGAAGCCTCACGGAGTGAATTGAGAGCTTTGGCGACAACAGCAGGACCGGTTGAATCGTTTGTGTCAGCCAGCAGCATTTGAGTGATGGTTGCAGTGAAAATATCAGCCCATTCGGGAAGTGTGTGGGGTGAGCTCAAACGGGTGCTGGTTTCCCGGGCAATTGTGATGAACTCAGCCAGTTTACCCAGCGCCTCCGCCTGGCGTCCCGAGCAGGAGGGGTAGGGGAGTATTCCGCTGAATGTTGATGAATCATCCGGCGCCATCGCGTAGCCGAGAAACAGCTTGTCAAGACCGGCCTGCCAACTGAAATCCGCATAGCGCGGGAAGCCGAGATCGGCACGATGATCGGCGTCAAGTCCCCAGCGGACGTTACAGTCCGAAAGCCATGTCCTGATGTCCATAAGTTCATCTTCATCGATATCAAAACGGCTCATAATGACGGGCGTTTCCAATAAATTCAATATTTCATGGAGGGCAAAACGGCTCGACCCGATGGCAAGAATCTTGAGAAAAGCATCGACAAAAAGATTCTCCCGTCGGACACTCCGGTCGGCTATTGTAAAGGGGAGAGGCGGCCGCCCTTGTGATCTGCTGCCGAAAACGGAGCTTATATAGGGTGCGTAGGATTCAATGTCCGGAATCATTACGACAATGTGGCGCGGTTCCAGATCGGAAAGTTCGTCAAACGCCCCCAAAAGGTTGTCGTAAAGGACTTCCATCTCGCGCAATGCTCCGTGGCATGAGTGGATCTGCAGTGAACGGTCCTCTGCCGAAACGGTCTCTCTTGTCCCGCCAGCCGGGCGGTCACAGAGGGTGAGTATGTCGTTTTGAATGGAGGAGAGAATAGACCGGGTCTTTTTATCACCGCCTTGAAGCGTGATTTCTGGTACAGTGTCAAGCTCTTCCGCTTCGAAACCGTATTCCAGAAGTGTCTCGAAAAATTCCTGACCCAATGTGCCGAGTGAAGAAAGGAGCGGGTTGCCTGTTTCGTAATATTCCTGTGCTTCCGCAGGAAGTGTGGAGTGCAGTGCCAGGCTTGACTTCTTCTTCTCGGAAATGATTGTCCCCCAGTACTCCCCGCAGGGATTAAGCAGGTAACAGGTGACGTCGCAGTATGCCGAAAGCAGGCGGAGCGCTTCCAGGTGGAACGGGGGAAGGTAGGATATTCCAAACAGGCTGACACGGCTCGGCAATCTGCCGTTAGGCGGAGCGCCGCTGACAACGTGATTCTGTAACGATTTCAGCAGCGCCGCCCGGTGACTGCCCTGGCATTTGTTGCTGATTGCGCGCCACAATTGCGCTTGCCAATCAGTGCCGTCACCACTATCCCAGGCAAGAATCATTTCAGGACGGAATATGGTGTATTGGTCAAAGCAGTCGGCCACGGATCGGGAAATCTGCAGCAGGCGTCGATCGTCAAGGCCATCTCCCAGGTAGGCGGCTATCTGTTCAAAACCGGCACGTTGTGAAAGATCAGGCAACTGCGAAGCGATGCGCCAGGTCAGCGAAGTATGGGTAAACGGGAGCGAAGAATGGGATTCAGGAAGTATCGACTTGAAGCTCTGATCGAGCAGATCATTGGGAAAACAGAACTCAAGTCCGGCAGATACCCCGAGACGAGCGGCAAGTTCCATGGATATCCAACGGCTCATACCATTGCTGAGGATAACAATACTCTCTTTTTCCAAAGGTGGCAGCGGCGAGTAGCAGATGTTGCCGGCAAACGCCTCAAGCAGGCGTAGTTGCGAGCAGCTGGTTATAAGTCTTAGTATCGGCATGGTCGGAACTATACCGGAATTGGCTGGACAAACAAGCAGGAATTACGGTATGTGAACGTAAAATATACGGAGGTATGTTAAAGTGCTCAAAAGCATGACAGGATATGGTAAAGGGGAAGCAACGGCTCAAAGCGGCAACTTTTTGGTAGAGATTCGTTCCGTCAATCATCGTTACGGTGAAATTTCAGTGCGGCTGCCGCGATCGTTTTATGCGCTGGAAAACGAAGTGAAGAAAGTTGCAGCATCACTCCTCAAGCGGGGTAAAATCGATATTTCCGTGCAGTGGGATGAGGCTACTGCCGCCAATACGGCACCTCAACTGGATATGGCTGTTGCGCGGGGATATTATGACGCCTATACCCGTTTGTCAAAAGAGCTGAATCTGCCGCAGGATGCGCCACTTTCTCTCATTATGTCTCAAAAGGGTGTGATGAAAGAGGTCGCCGCCTCTGTTGATGAAACTGAATTACAGCCGCATCTTCTGGCTGCCGTGGAGAATGCTGTTATTGCGCTGGAAGGCATGCGACTCCGGGAGGGCGAAGCATTGGCTGAAGATCTGCAAGCCAGACGAAAGCAGGTTGCCGAGTGGTCTGCCCAGATAGGGGATCGGATGCCGCAGATGGTGACGGAATACCGCCAGAAACTGAAGGCGCGGCTGGATCAGCTGCTTGAAGGATCCGAGATGGATGAAAGCCGTCTGGCGCAGGAAGTAGCGTTGTTGGCCGATCGCTCTGATATAACGGAGGAGTTGGTTCGACTTTCGAGCCATTTCAATCAGTTTGATGAGGCTCTTGGCAGTTCCGAGCCGGTAGGGCGTAAACTTGATTTTCTGATGCAGGAGATGAATCGGGAGGTCAACACGATCGGCTCGAAATCAAATGATGCCGGTATTACGAATCTGGTTATCCAGATCAAGGCAGAGATGGAGAAAATGAGGGAACAGGTTCAGAATGTGGAATAATCTCTGCGGCACATTGTGCAGAGCAGAAGTTTACAGCAATCTCTTAAGAGGCATATCTGATGAAACGTGAAGGCTTGATTCTGATTCTTTCGGCCCCGTCCGGCGCCGGTAAAACGTCCCTTTGCCGGGAATTATTTAAAATTTTCCCCGATATGAAAGAGTCCGTCAGCTATACAACCCGCGCGCCGAGGGCAGGGGAGGTAGAGGGTGAAGCGTACCATTTTGTTACCCATGAGGTCTTTGACGGCATGGTTGAAGAAGATGCCTTTGCCGAGTGGGCGGAAGTTCATGGCAACAAATACGGCACGGCACTGCGTACTCTTGAAGAGGCCCGAAAAAACGGGATTGATCTGGTCCTTGATATCGACTGCCAGGGTGCGCTGAGGCTGAAGGAGCAGTTCGAGGGGGGGGTGTATGTGTTTATCATGCCTCCCAGCATGGAAGAGCTCCGCCGCCGCCTTGAGGGGCGTTCGTCTGATGCCCAGGAGGTTATCGAGCGCCGCATTGCCAGGGCTGCCGACGAAATCAGGGAAGCGCGCTGGTATGACTACATAATTTTTAACGATGATTTTGAAGTTGCGTGCCGGGAGTTGGCGGCAATCGTGATTGCCCATCGCCGGAAAACCTTTAGAATGATGGAAAAAGTCGTGAAATTGTTTGATATATGAATTGAATTAGCGTACAAAAGTCAATCATCTAAAGTTTTTTGCAAGGAGTAAATCTATGGCTCGAGTTACCGTTGAAGATTGTCTGGAAAAAGTAGAAAACAGATTCCAACTCGTAATACTGGCTGCAAAGCGTGTAAAGCAGCTCTATAAAGGGGCGCAGCCGTTGGTTGACTCAAAGAATCGTCAGGTTGTCACCGCTCTTCGTGAAATTGCTGCCGGTAAAATCAGTTACGAAGTTTCTAAAAAACAGCGCGTATAACTTGCCACTCATGGTGAAGCTGGAATATTTCCGGTTTCACCCTTTTTTTATCCACTCCTCGTACAATCCCAATTTATCTAACACTGGCGACTAATAACGTATGATCCGTCTTAATGACATTCTTGATAAGGTTTCGGCGTATAATCCGACTGCTGACCATAATCTGATTCGCAAGGCGTACGTGTACTGTGCCAAGGTGCATCAGGGACAGACTCGGCTGTCGGGCGAACCATATATCATCCATCCGATGGAAGTGGCTGGACTTCTGGCTGACCTGAAGCTGGATGTCCCCAGTATTGTGACCGGTTTTCTGCACGACACGATCGAAGACACTCTGGCAACATCTGAAGATATCTCCGCTATGTTCGGAGAAGAGGTTGCTGCCCTGGTAGATGGCGTTACCAAGATCAGCAAGATCAACTTTAAAACCAAGGAAGAGAGCCAGGCGGAAAACTTTCGCAAGATGTTGCTGGCAATGGCCATTGATATTCGCGTTATTCTTGTCAAGTTGGCAGACCGTCTTCATAACATGCGGACCCTGGAGTTTCAGGATGAAGTGAAACAGCGGCGCATTGCCCGTGAAACGATGGATATTTACGCCCCTATCGCCAATCGGCTCGGAATTTCATGGGTAAAGGTAGAACTCGAAGATCTTTCCTTTCGCTATTTACATCCTGAACTATACTTTGACCTGGTAAAAAAAATATCCCAAAAAAAGAAGGAACGTGAAGCGTTTGTTGAAGAAGCCAAGGCTATCATCTCTGAAAAACTGGCTTTTTATGGCATACATGGTGAACTTTCAGGCCGGAGCAAACACCTCTATTCTATCTATCGAAAGATGGAAAAGCGTAATGTCGAGTTCGAAGAAATTTACGATCTGATAGCGGTAAGAATCCTCGTTGATAGCGTCCGGGAATGTTATGAGGTTCTTGGTGTTATCCATTCAGCGTGGAAACCTATCCCGGGGCGTTTCAAAGATTACATCGCCATGCCCAAGGGGAATATGTATCAATCCCTGCATACGACTGTCATTGGACCTCAGGGTGATCGGATGGAGGTTCAGATCCGGACGCACGAGATGCACAGTGTCGCCGATGCCGGAATTGCGGCGCATTGGAAGTACAAGGAGGGCAAGGGGTATGACGAGAAGGAGGTAAAACGTTTTGCCTGGCTGCGTCAACTCCTCGAATGGCAGCAGGATCTGCAGGATTCCAAAGAGTTTATGGATTCAGTCAAGGTCGAACTGTTTACAGAAGAAGTCTATGTTTTTACTCCTAAAGGAGATGTGAAGGGGTATCCCAAGGGGTCCACGCCGATAGATTTTGCCTACAGCGTTCATACCGATATCGGGCATCGCTGCGTTGGAGCAAAAGTCAACGGCAAGCTGGTACCGCTCAAATACGAACTGAAGAATGGTGATATTGTCGAGGTCATAACCTCGCCGCACCACACTCCCAGCAAAGATTGGCTCAAGATAGTAAAAAGTTCCCGGGCACGCAATAAGATCAGAGCCTGGATTAAAATCGAAGAGCGCAAACGGAGTATTGTGCTGGGACGTGAAATATGTGAAAAAGACCTGCGCAGGTACTCCATCAATCTTCAAAAAATACAAAAAAGCGGTGAATTCAAGAAAATCGCCGCCGAATTCGGTTATGCAGCAGACGAAGACCTGATGGCGGCAGTTGGCTACGGGAAAATATCCAGCAGCCAGATTGTGGCCAAGCTTCTTCCCGAAGAAAAGCTGAAAGAGCGTGCCGAGCATAAGGAATCAAAGCTTGAGTCGGTCATCAACAAGCTGAAGGGAAAATCAAGCAGTGCGGTGGAAATCGGCGGACTGGACGACGTGCTGGTACGTTTTGGCAAGTGCTGCAATCCGGTGCCGGGTGATGAAATTATTGGCTTTATAACACGAGGTAAAGGTGTAACGGTGCATACCGCAGATTGCCAGTTTGCTCTGGAAAGCGATCCTGAACGGCGTGTTGATGTGACCTGGAGCAAGTTTAAAACGGCTGTGCTGCCGGTTAAAATCAGGGTGCTGTGCCATGACGTCAAGGGGATTCTGGCGACAATCTCTCTGGCGATCACGAATTGCGAGGCTAATATTGCCAGTGCCCAGATTCAGAGCACAATTGACCAGCGCGGCGAAAATATCTTCGAGGTCAATGTTACTGATCTGGCCCATCTTCAGAAGGTCATGAATTCACTCATGAAAATAAAGGGCGTTATTAAAGTGGAAAGGATAAGACAATGAATGAGCATCAAGCAATGAAACTGGAAATTCTGTCTACCGACAAAGCGCCAGCAGCAATTGGGCCATATTCGCAGGCGGTGAAATGCGGCGGCATGCTGTATTGTTCGGGCCAGATCCCTCTTGTTCCTGAAACAGGAGAGATCGTGACGGGTGATATATCCCGGCAGGCCGAGCGGGTGATGGATAATATCGCTGCTGTGTTGTCAGCTGCAGGTATCGGCTTTGATGATGTTGTAAAAACCACCATTTATCTCGTCGATATGGCTGATTTTGCTGCAGTTAATGAAGTGTACGGCAATCGTTTTCCAGGTCATAAGCCGGCCCGTTCGACAGTTGCCGTTAAATCTTTGCCACGCGATGTACTGCTGGAGATTGAAGTAATCGCCGCTCTGTAAAATCATGTTGACTAAAAAAAGCCGCATCCCCCGAGAGGGTGCGGCTGGATGAGCGAAACCGATCTGAAACTTCCTATAGGGATTTTGTAACGAACCCCGAACGGATACAGCGGGTGCAAACTTTAACGGTAGAGATGCTACCGTTGCTTTTGACAGCTTTGATTTTCTGAAGATTCGGATACCATACTGTCCGGGTTTTATTGTTCGCATGGCTGACATTGTTTCCGAAACTTGGGCCTTTACCGCAGATCTCACATTTTCTAGACATATTGTTGTCCTCCGTTGATTACTGAAAAAAATCTTATAGCAGACTGATCGTGTTGTTGCAAGAAAAATATGGGATAAGCTATGAATATGATCAAGGCATTCGTCACCTTATGTATTATCAGTTCTGTTGTTATAACGGCACTTTTTATAGATTTCACCTATAAAACGTTTTCTTATCGGCAGAGTACGCAGAAAGCAGATGCAATAGTAGTTCTGGCAGGCGGCAAGGGACGCGTAGAAGAGGGTGTTCGACTTTTCCGTGAGTCTCGTGCGGAATTCTTGTTTTTTGTAGGGGTTGACCCTTCCGTTAGGAAAAGTGATCTGTATCGTCCGAGGCGTGGCGATCCTTCTACCAATAATGTTATTCTAGAAAAGTCATCCCGCAATACTCTTGAAAATTCAATCTTCGGGCGTGACATAATCGTACGTAGTGGTGTTCGCTCGGTGCTTCTGATCACATCGCGCTATCATCTCAAACGTGCTTCCATCCTGTTTCGTAATTCGCTTCCCAAAGAGATAACGATAATTTCGTATCCTGTCGATTCTGTCAATCTGAAGGAATCCTGGTGGAATCATGGCGGCAGTTTTCAACTGTTGTTTAGTGAATTTTACAAATACTGCATGTTCCGAGCGTTTTTTATGCTTGCGCCTGAGGAGCTGCGGGAAAGCGTGATGCCTGTCACGGGAGGGTGACAACTCTTCCATGTTTAATTGTTATCTGTTACAGTGAGGGCCAAATTTTACGAGTGAAAGGTTTTAATCATGCGTTATATCAGTACCCGTGGCGGTATCAACCCCATCCCCTTCAAAGATGCCGTTATGATGGGTTTGGCCTCGGATGGAGGCCTGCTTCTGCCGCAATCCTATCCAGCTGTTACCCGAGAGCAGCTTGAGTCATGGCGTGGACTCAGCTACCAGGAGTTGGCCTTTGAAGTCATCTCACGTTATGCCGACGATATTCCTGGCGGTGACTTGAAAAGCTTGATCAACCGTTCGTATGCCACCTTTGCCCACCCTGAGATCACGCCGCTCGTCAGAAAAAACGGCGTCTATATACTCGAACTGTTTCACGGGGTAACTCTGGCCTTCAAGGATGTCGCGCTGCAGTTTCTGGGTAACCTGTTCGAATACATACTGGCGGAACGCAATCAGACATTGAACATCATCGGCGCTACTTCGGGTGATACCGGCAGTGCTGCTATACACGGTGTACGCGGGAAAAAAGGAATTTCAATATTCATCCTCCATCCGCTTGGCAAAACCTCCGCAGTCCAGGCATTGCAGATGACTTCCGTCACTGACACCAATGTTCATAATATTGCGGTACGTGGCACCTTTGACGATTGCCAGAAAATGGTAAAGGAGCTCTTCGGTGATCTGGAATTCAAAGAGAAATATTCTCTTGGTGCGGTAAATTCAATAAACTGGGCACGTGTACTGGCGCAGGTTGTCTATTATTTTTACGCTTGGCTGCGCGTCACTGATGAAACAGACGCACCGGTTAATTTTTCAGTCCCTACCGGAAACTTTGGTGATATTTTTGCCGGGTATGTCGCGAAGAGAATGGGTTTGCCTGTCGATAAGCTTTTATTGGCCACCAATGAAAACAATATACTGACACGTTTCATCAATAAGTCTGATTATTCTCTGGGAGAGGTCGTTCCGACCGTATCTCCTTCGATGGATATCCAGATCGCTTCCAATTTTGAGCGATACCTGTTTCATCTGTTTGCTGAGAACCCGGTTCGAGTCAAAGAAGCGTTTGCTGAACTGGAAGAGCATGGCCGCATTTCATGCAGCTCAGATGAAATGACACTGGTTCGGAATGACTTTTGCTCGATTTCTGTTAATCAGGGAGCTACGCTTCAGACAATACGTGAGTTCTATGCAGATACCGGCTACCTGCTCGACCCTCATACTGCAGTCGGTGTCATAGCTGCTCTTGACCTGTTGCCTTCTGATTCTGCCAGGATCTGCCTTGCCACGGCTCACCCGGCAAAATTCAGCGAAACCGTGGAACAGTCACTCGGATTTCAGGTGCCAGCGCCTGAATCAGTCAAGGAATTATATGGGAAACCGACCAGATGCGAGATTATGGATGCCGATCTAGGCACAGTTCGTAAATTTCTCATTGAGCATATAGGGTAAATAACCCGCGCTATGTCAGAAAAACGAAATATAGCCCGTGCAGCCGGCATTCTTGGCAGCGCCACGATGTTGTCGCGGGTCATGGGCATGGTTCGGGATATGGTCGTATCGCGCCTTTTTGGCGCCGGTCTGGCAACCGATGCTTTTTTTGCCGCTTTTCAAATACCCAATATGCTGCGGCGCTTTTTTGCTGAAGGAGCGCTGACGGCAGCTTTTGTTCCGACCTTTTCATCGACTCTCGCCAGGCGTGGGGAGGATAAGGCCCGCGAGCTTGCCAACACCTGCTTCACCCTTCTTACCATTGTCATGGCGGCCATTACTCTGGCAGGAATTCTACTTTCCCCAGTCATTGTCGGTCTGATGTTCCCGGGTTTCAAGGCCGAGCCGGGGAAATTCGAACTAGCGGTTCTGCTCAACCGCCTGATGTTCCCCTATATCTTTTTTATCAGCCTGGTAGCCCTCTGTATGGGGGTGCTTAATACGCTGCGGCACTTCTTCACCCCTGCCATATCGACAGTATTCCTTAATATTTCCATGATTTTGGCTGCTCTCTGTCTGCGTGGTTTCTTTGAAGCCCCTATCACCGCTCTGGCGGTCGGAGTGTTGATCGGCGGCTGTATCCAGCTGATCATGCAGCTGCCGGTTCTCTGGAACAAAGGGTTTCCGCTTAAGCCCAATTTCAACTTCAGCTCTCCCGAAGTCCGCAGTATAGGCCTACTGATGCTGCCGTCCGTCTTCGGGGTCGGGGTCTACTATCTGAACATAACCGTCAGTGCTATCCTGGCCTCCCTGCTGCATCAGGGGAGTATTTCATATCTCTATTATGCACAGCGACTGTTTGAATTCCCTCAGGGTGTTTTTACGGCGTCTGTAGCGCAGGCGGTTCTGCCGTCGATGAGCCGGCAGGCAGCAGCAGGTGATATTGCCGGGATGAAGGAGACCCTCTCTTTTGGCGTGCGTTTGATGCTCTTTATCACCATCCCTGCCATGGCGGGTTTGATGGTCTGCTCAACGCCGATCTTCAGTCTGATATTCATGGGGGGGGCTTTCGATTATGAAACTGCTGTCAACTCCTCCCTGGCGTTGATGTACTATTCCACAGGGCTCTCGTTTGTTGCCTTGACTCGAGTACTGGCGCCGGTATTTTATGCGTTAAAGGATACAAAAACCCCGGTATTTACGGCATTTATAGCATTTATCATCAACCTGTGCTTGAGCCTTGCGTTGATGGGACCGCTTAAACATGGCGGCTTGGCTCTTGCAACGTCACTTTCAGCGCTCTGTAATATGCTGCTGCTTCTCTGGTTTCTGAGGCGCAAGATTGGCTCGTATGGCGGGAACCGCATCATTCTGACCGCATTGAAATCGAGTGCGGCATCGATTCCGATGGCGGCGGCGGTCTGGTACGGCTGTTCGTTCATCGATTGGTCAGAAGCAGGACACAAAGCATTGAAAGGAACTTTTCTCGGAGGTTCCATTCTCTGCGGAATCACCATATATATGCTGGCAGTGAAGCTGCTGCGCTCTGAAGAGGCGACTGAAGCGGTATCTCTGCTGCGCAGAAAGCTGAAGAAGGGGTAAATAATGATGTACTGCTCGTCTTTTTTGACAGTTTACGGACCTGGAATTGTGTATGCCACTGAATGGGGGGTGGTAAAAGTCGAAATTCCGGATCTAAGCCGGAGCAACAATACTGTTCATAAAATGCTTCCCGACTTTGAGCCATCTGGCATAACCGTCCACGCCGCGCAGATGCTGCAGAGATACTTTCAAGGTGAACGGATTGATTTTAGAGATATTCCGCTGGTACTTGACACTTTGACCCAGTTTCAGTGCAAAGTTCTGAATGTAATTCGGAATAACCTGTTCTATGGTGAAATCTGCAGCTATGGACAGGTTGCAGAGCTGTGCGGTTCTCCGGGGGCGGCCAGGGCAGTTGGGGGGGCGCTGGCTTCCAATCCGGTTCCAATCATCATTCCCTGTCATCGGGTTGTCGCATCCGATGGGCGCCTGACCGGATTTTCAGCTCCAGGGGGTGAAAATACGAAAATAGCGCTTCTGAAGATGGAGGGTGTTATCTTTAAGGGGTTGTTGGTGGTTAAAAAACAGCTGTTTATACAGAGGATTCCGCAGTGCTAAAAACAATATTTTAATTGGGAAAAGAGCTTGACAGCTTAAACCCTTATTTTTGCTGTACTTACTTGTAAGTGGTTGAAATTACATAAAAATAACTCTGTATAAAAAAGCGGCATTTCAGACGAAACACCTGCATAAATATCACTTTTTAATATCGTCAACAATGTTCTCCACAAGTTATCCACAATTTTTGTGGATAAGAAAAACAATCCTGTAAAAACAGTTACTTCACAGTTATTAATTAAAATTTGTTATCACGTTCGGCGCATTTTGCCCTTTCCCATAACTCGTTCATCTCTTCAAGAGAAGCCTTTTGCATCATGACTCCCTGACGGAGTAATTCGCTTTCGACGTAACTGAAACGCTTTTGAAAGCGACCAATAGTTTTTCGAAGCGCTTCTTCCGGGTTCAGATTTAAAAACCGTCCCAGATTTGCGATGGAAAAGAGCAGATCCCCCATCTCTTCTTCCATTCGTGTCGGATCCCCCCCCGCCCACGCCTCTTCAAATTCATGCAACTCCTCCATTACCTTGGCAAAAACCTGGTCGGCGTGCTCCCAGTCAAAGCCGACGCGCGAAGCCTTTTCACTTATCTTATGAGCCTTCATCAGTGCCGGAAGTTGGTCGGGAACGCCTGAAAGGGCCGATGGCCGTTCATCCCCCTTCTCCAGTTTCTTGATTTTTTCCCAGTTTTCAATCTGTGCATCGCTGTCCTTGATCTCAAGGTCGCCAAAAACATGGGGATGGCGGCGAATCAGTTTCTGGCAGAGTGTGCTGATGATATCGTCTATCGTGAAGTCACCCGACTCCTCGGCAATAGCAGCGTGGAATATCGGTTGAAGAAGTAAATCGCCCAGCTCTTCCTTAATATGTTGCGGAGATTTTTCGTCGATAGCTTCCATAACTTCGTAGGTTTCCTCCAGCAGATAGCGGGTAAGGCTCTCATGAGTCTGTTCCGCATCCCATGGACACCCGCCGGGGGCGCGGAGTTTGCGCATGATGGCTACCAGTTGTTCAAATGTGTACTGTTGGTTCATGACGATTCCTTTTTGAAAAAATTATGTTGCCGGCATTGATTTTTGTTGTAATCAGATATGCCTGCTCTGCGAGTTCTTGTCAACCAGACCGGGCGAATTTTTGCTGCCCCGGGGTGAAGCAGGGGGAATTATGTGGACAATAGATGGCAAGAATATTATGTTTACCAGCTGAAAACCAACTCTGTCTCGGCGCAGGAAGTTGAATGTCCACAGTCAAGCTTACCGAAAATAATTCCATCGACATTCCTCCCGAAATACTGAAAAAGCTCGGCCTTGCACCAGGGGATACGCTTGCCGCAGAAGCGGTGAACGGTGAACTTGTATTCCGTCCGGTTCGTCCTGTTGTCCCACCATTCGGAAAACCGGCCCCAGCAGCCGGCAAAAGCCTTAAAGAAGCAATCTCACGTAAAAATCTGGAAACCGGCATAAAGTATATTAAAGGAATTGGCCCGAAGCTGGCTGCGCTCCTCGAAAAACGGGAGATCCGCACGGTTGAGGACTTGCTCTATCTGTTGCCGCTCCGCTATGAGGATCGTCGTCAGTTACAGTCTGTATCTTCATTACAGCCAGGTCAGAACGCTGTTTTTTCCGGGACGGTTTCATCTGCGGATGCGACGACGACCAAGAGTGGTCGGAAGGTGTTCGAAGCGGTGGTGCGTGATGAGAGCGGCACGATCACCTGCAAGTGGTTTCATGCCAATGCACTCTGGATGAAGCGAACCTGGAAGGTCGGGCGGGTCGGCGTTTTCAGCGGCGAGGTAAACCAGTTCGGCTACCAGCGTGAAGTGCATCATCCCGATGTGGAGTGGCTCCCTGAAGGGAAGGACGTTACGTCGCTGCTGGCGGCAGATCCGGCTAATTTCGGGCGAATTGTCCCTGTCTATCCGCTCTCGGAGGGGATACATCAGAAAACCATGCGCCGGGTTATGCGCGAAGTCGTAGATGGCTTCCTGTCAAATATAGATGGTGTTGTGCCGGTCCGGCTCTGCCCCGCAGGATTTCCCCCTCTCCGGGAGGCGCTGTGGCAGGTACATTCACCCCCACCTGAAGCTGACCTTGCCGACCTGAACCTCGGAGCCACACCGGCACATCAAGCCTTGGCGTTTGACGAATTCTTTTTCTGGGAATTGGGACTTGCTCTCAAGAAACGCGGAGTGCTGAAGGAGGAGGGAATTGCCTTTCAGGTGAGCCACCGCTATACCAAGGAGTTGGTGCGACTGCTTCCGTTTGAGCTGACAGCCGCCCAGCGGAGAGTGCTGGCGGAAATCAAGGCCGATATGATGGCGCCCTATCCGATGCACCGTCTGGTTCAGGGTGATGTGGGAAGCGGCAAGACCCTGGTGGCGCTGATGGCGGCACTGATTGCCGTTGAGAATGATTATCAGGTGGCCATCATGGCGCCAACCGAAATTCTGGCTGAACAGCATTGGCATACCATTCACCGCTGGTGCTCCCAGATGGGGATTGAGGTGACTCTCATAACGGCCGGGCTGAAGGGTAAAGCCAAAAAAGAGGCTCTTGAGCGGGTAGCCGACGGCAGCGCCCGGGTCGTAATCGGTACCCACGCAGTCATTCAGGAAAAAGTTGAATTTGCCAGGCTTGGCCTGGGAGTGATTGATGAGCAGCATCGTTTCGGTGTGCTGCAGCGCGGCATCCTGAAAAAGAAGGGGACTAACCCTGATATTCTTGTCATGACCGCTACTCCGATCCCCCGTACTCTGGCGATGACGCTGTTCGGAGACCTCGACCTGTCGGTAATTGATGAAATGCCGCCCGGGAGGATTCCGGTTGAGACCAGAATCTTTTTTGAATCACGCCGCGCACAACTCTATGATATGATCCGCCGCGAAGTTGGCTTTGGACATCAGGTCTACGTCATTTATCCACTTGTCGAGGAAACTGAAAAAAGCGATTTGAAGGCTGCGAGTCAGATGGCAGAGCATCTCCAAACGGAAATTTTTCCCTGCTTGCGGGTCGGCTTGCTGCATGGCAGGTTGAACCCGGTGGAAAAAGAGGCGGTCATGAGCAGCTTTACGAACCGTGAATTTGATATTCTGGTATCGACTACCGTTATCGAAGTTGGTATTGACGTGCCGAACGCTACCTTGATGGTGATAGAGCATGCCGAGCGTTTTGGACTTTCACAGCTGCATCAGTTGCGTGGCAGGGTAGGGCGCGGCAAAGACAAGTCATACTGCATTTTGATGACAAACGGTAAAATGTCCGAAGATGGTGAAAAACGTCTGCGGGTGATGGAGTCAACGTGCGACGGTTTCCGGATTGCCGAAGCCGACCTCGAGATCAGAGGACCGGGCGATTTTCTCGGCACCCGCCAGGCCGGAATGCCGGACTTTCGTGTTGCCAATATACTGCGGGACGGTACTCTGCTGGAAAAAGCGCGCCAGGCGGCCTTTGATCTGCTGGAACAAGGCCCGGAACTGGCTGGCCCGGCATATGTTCCGATGCACGATGAACTGCTGCGGCGGTGGGGTAAACGGCTGGAACTTGCAACTATAGGATAGGGACTGAGATGCAGATTGTAACAGGTATGAATATCTATGATAAAATTCTTGATGCTTCGGTTGTCACCATTGGCAATTTTGATGGCGTCCATCGCGGCCATGCGGCTATTTTTGCCCACCTGAAGAAAAAAAGCGTTGATCTTGGCATCCCTTCAGTTGCAGTCACCTTTGAACCGCACCCCTTGAAAATACTCGCACCTGATTCAGCTCCCTTGCTGATTACAACGTTCGAACAAAAGTCGGCACTTATTGCGGAATTCGGCATCGACTTTCTGGTCGCCGTACCTTTTTCCAAAGAATTTTCCCAACTGGCGGCGAATGATTTTGTACTCAAAATTCTCTCTGCTCCTCTCGGCATGCGGCATATTATTATCGGGCATGATTACGCATTTGGCAGGGGGAGAGAAGGAAATTTCAGGACATTGGAAATCCTGGGTGCCCGGAACGGATTTACCCTTGAAGATCTCCCCCCTGTCGGAGAGGGTGGGATCATCTTCAGCAGCAGCCTGGTGAGGTCCGCAGTTACTGATGGAGATATGGCGGCAGCGTCACGGATGCTCGGGCGCTATTACCAGATTGACGGTACTGTCGTTCATGGCCGGGAGATCGGTAAAACTCTCGGATTTCCGACAGCTAATATAGCGACACCCAACGAACTGCTCCCTTCTGATGGTGTGTATGCGGTAATGGCTAAGGTGGATGGTACGTTCGTCAAGGGAGCCTGCAATATCGGAATCAATCCAACCTTTAGCGGGAGCACGCGCACGATCGAAGTATTCCTGCTTGATTTTTCCGGTCACATTTATGATCACGAGATTTCTGTTTATTTCGTGCAGAGGTTAAGATCGGTGCAGAGATTCCCGGATGCCGCCGCGCTGAAGAGTGCCATCGGCCAGGATGTGGCTGATACTCTTGTCATACTGGATGGCCTGAATACAACGTATTTGAAAGTCAACGGTAGATCGGAGCACTGTGCGCACTGACACTGGTCTTAAATTCTGGCTCGGAATCGCCGTGAGTCTCTGTTTTATGGTTTTTCTGCTCAATAAAATCGATTTCAGCTCTTTAGGCAGCGCTCTTCGCTCTGCTGATTATCGTTATGTATTTCTGGCGGTCTGCGCCACTTTTTTCAGTTATTTTCTGCGCGCGGTGCGCTGGCGTTATCTGCTCATCTCCGAGAAGTCCATCCCGCTTTCGTCACTCTATCCGGCTACAATTATCGGCTATATGGCCAATAACCTGCTTCCGGCGCGTCTGGGAGAGTTTGTCCGGGCGTACACGCTCGCAAAAAAAGAACAGCTCGCGACGCCGGCGGTGTTTGCTTCACTGGTGATTGATCGGTTATTTGACGGATTTACGGTGCTGTTACTGCTTCTGCTCACACTGTTTACCGTGCGGCTCCCCTCCGGAATGGAAGATGCCGCCCTGGCACTAAGGGGGGGCGGAGTGCTCATGTTTCTCCTTTATTGCGGTGTCGTCCTGTTTCTTTATCTGCTGAAACGGCAAACCATACGAACGCTTGCGGCTGTCGGATATATTTTGAAACCATTTCCCACCCGCCTTTCTGACCATATAATCCCGCTTCTCGGCTCTTTCATCGGGGGGATCAGGCTGTCATCACGCGGGCGGCATATTGCCGTAATTGTGGCCACATCAGCCGGGATCTGGTTGATGTGCCTGCTGTCGATAGACATGACGCTGAGATCGTTCAATGTTCATCTGCCGGTAGCGGCTTCGATGTTCATTTTGATTATGCTGGTTTTTGCGGTTATGGTGCCCGCTTCTCCCGGTTTTATCGGTACGTACCATTATGCCTGCTACAAGGGGCTCACTGTTTTCGGCATCCCGGAAACCACCTCCGTCAGTGTCGCTCTGGTTATGCACGGCACAGGTTTTTTCCCGGTTATCATCGCCGGCTTCTATTATCTCTGGAAAAACAAGCTCTCTCTCAAGGAACTTCAATGGGCGGAATAAGCCGGATAAGCTTACCAGGATTCAAAAAAATACAATTGAATCCATTTCTTATCCTTTCATTTATACTCCCGTTTGCTCTGTACATGGTCACTTTGGCGCCCTCGGTAACTTTTTTTGACAGCGGGGAGTTTTTGACCGCAACCGCGTGTCTCGGATCAGCGCACTCTCCCGGCTATCCACTTTTTTTAATGTATGCCAAACCTTTTACCTGGCTGCCGCTCGGCAATATCGCCTTTCGAATCAATGTCGCAACGGCGTTTTCTTCTTCTTTGGCCTGCCTGGTTGTATATCTCCTGACAACTTCGCTGCTCAAAAGGGAAATATTACTCCATGATGAGCGCTTTAATCGTGTTGCTGTTAAATTCGCCGGACTGGCTGCTGCGATCTCTTTTGCCGTCACGCCCCGTTTGTGGTTGCAGTCAAACCATGACAAACCCTACCCGTTGCTGGCGTTTATTGCCGCGATTATTTTTTATCTGCTGCTGAAGTGGCAGGAACAGTACCGGGAGGGGAGTGAACTTCCTTCATATGTTTACGTCTGCACGTTTCTGGCCGGTCTGGCGATGGCGGTGCATCAGACCATTGTGCTACTGCTGCCGGCCTGGTTTTTGTTGATAGTCCTGACCGATTGGCGAATGTTGACACGAATAAAGGAACTGCTCCTGGCAACGGCTTTTGCACTGATCGGGTTTTCGGTCCACCTTTATCTGCCGCTTCGGGCGCTGAGTAATCCACTGCTTAATTGGGGTGATGCCAAAACAGCAGATCAGTTTTTGTGGCATTTTCTCCGCAGGGGATACCCCTCCGAGCCCCCTTTCCGTGATATGGCGCTACTGTGGGCACAGCTCCGGGCGTTTAACGTGCCGCGGGAGTTTACCTGGCTCGGTGCGGCATTGACGGTACTCGGTCTTGTCTTTCTCTGGAGCAGGAACCGGTCCGTTGTTGTTGCCTATCTTGTGTCAGTCGCAACCTTTCTGCTCGTGATTGCCGGCTATTTTAATACACCGATGGAAATGATCTTTCTTACAGAAGAATTCTTTACGCCGCTTTATCTGCTGAGCGCCGTCATGATCGGCATCGGACTCTTCACTCTGCTTGCCTATGCGATTCGCAAAGCACAGCTCCCTGATCGTGTCGGGTCCCCCGTATACGGAGTTGTTGCGGTGCTGTTCTTTACCCTTCCTTCAGCATTGTGTGCCGTTAATTATTTTGAAAACGATCAGCACAATAATTACATCGCCTTTGATTATGCTGCAAATTCACTGCGCTCGTTGCCGCAGAATGCCATCATGTTTACCTGGGGTGACAGCGGGGCATTTCCGCTATGGTACCTGCAGGGGGTGGAGCGGATGCGCGAAGATATTGATCTGCCTCATACCCCTCATCTCGTGTTTAATTGGTATCTTGACTCAATGCCGCGCATCTTTAAAGGCAGTAACCTCAGAACGTTCGATACCTCCTCTTTTGGTCCCGAAACGGCCTTGCGTATTGCGATAACTGAAAACCTGGGATTAAGGCCGGTTTACATCGATTTTTCAACCCGATATTCAATTGAATTCAAAGATTACCTGCCTGTTCAGCGGGGAATTGTGTACCGCGTGCGGAAAATAAATGAACCGTCCGGAATACCTGATGTTTCCGTGTGGGATAATTATAACAATCGTGGCATCATGGCAAAACAGTCTTTTCTCGATCTTGATACCGGAAAAGCGATCTTGATATATGCAAACAGCTACTTGGAAGCCGGTGAGTTTCTCGCCGGAATCAACAGACAACAGGAGGCGATCATGATGTTGGGAAAAGCCGAACAGATTACACCGGAGATGCGGGCTGCTGTCGATCAGGTCCGCTTGCGTTATGGCCTGCGCCGCTAAGCGGATGTCGGCGGCGGTGAATGGAAAAACTCGTGTTGTCTGTATCATCGGGGATCCGGTTCGGCACTCGCTTTCGCCGATTATGCAGAACGCCGCGTTTGCCGCCAGTCGCCTCGATTACGTCTATGTTCCCTTTACCGTTTCCCCTGATAATCTGGGGCAGGCGGTGGCCGGACTGAAGGCTCTGGGTGCGTGCGGTTTTAATGTCACCATTCCCCACAAAACGGCCATAATCCCGTTTCTGGACCGGCTGGATGAAAGCGCCCTCGCTGCCGGAGCTGTCAATACCGTACAGCTGCTCGGGACCTCCTTGGTCGGTTATAATACCGATGGCGACGGCTTGGTGGATTCGCTACTGGCCGATCTGGATTTTTCTCCCGGTACGGGACAGATTCTGGTGGTAGGAGCGGGCGGTGCTGCCCGGGGAGCGATAGCAGCGTTCTGCCGTTCCGGCGCGAAGAAGATACTGGTCTGCAATCGTTCGCTGGAGAACGCTATAGCCGTCATGCAGGATATGAACATCCGCTATCCCGAAACAGTTATTAACGTGGTCGGCCAGAATCAGCTCTGCCGAGAGCATCTCCGCCCGACCGCGCTGCTCCTTAATACCACTTCACTCGGTATGAACGGTGAGAGGATTGAAGGCATTAATCTTTCCCATCTGCCGGCAGATGCTAAAGTTTATGACATGGTGTATTCATGCTCCGGGTCACCGCTGCTGCAGGAAGCGTCTGCTTCCGGTTTACAGGCCGTAAATGGTTTGGGTATGCTTGTCGCGCAGGGTGAACGCGCTTTTGAAATATGGACCGGACAGAAAGCTCCAGAAGGTGTGATGCGGCATGCCTTAGTAAGTTAGACGTTATTTCTGCGGTTTTTAGCCGGGATAATTTCGTGCCGTTACTTATGCTGCTTTAAGGGCTGAACCGTATTTGATGATCTTAACTGCAACCGCTTGACAATAACCGGCATTCTCCCTAGTATGGCGCTTCAGACACGTAAACGGAGAAATCATGCAGTCAAACAGACTCGGAGAAATCCTAGTAAAAAATAATCTGATTAACCGTGATCAGTTGGCCATGGCATTAGAAGAACAGAAGCTTTCCGGTGGACAACTCCGGCTCGGCTCGATTCTTATCAATATGAAACTTCTTACGGAGGAACAGCTAACCTCGTTTTTATCCAAGCAGTATGGTGTGCCGAGTGTCAATCTTGCCGATTATGAAATAGATCCGTCGGTCATAAAAATAATTCCACCTGAAGTCGTCCAAAAATATCAGTTGTTGCCGGTTAACAGGGCTGGTGCGACTCTGGTTATCGCAGTGAGCGATCCTTCCAATCTGTTTGCAATCGAAGATATAAAATTTATGACCGGCTACAACATTGAAATGGTTGTAGCATCAGAGCGCGACATTAAGGTCTCGATAGACAAGTATTATGATCAGTCAGCCTCGCTGGCAGACGTCATGAGCGACATGGATGTCGAGGATTTTGAAATTGTTGACGATAATGAGCAGATCGACGTCGGTTCTCTTGAGCGGGCGACAGAGGATGCTCCGGTAGTCAAGATGGTCAACGCCATTTTGCAGGATGCAATCCGTAAAAAAGCCAGTGATATTCACGTAGAACCGTACGAAAAGCTGTTCAGGGTGCGCTTCCGGATTGATGGCGTTCTCTACGAAGTAATGAAGCCTCCGCTCAAGCTTAAGAATGCGATCACTTCGCGCATCAAAATTATGGCGGAACTTGATATCGCCGAGCGTCGGCTCCCGCAGGACGGCCGCATTAAAATCAAACTGGGGGGGGGCAAGGACATGGACTTCCGTGTTTCGTGCCTTCCGACACTGTTTGGCGAGAAAATCGTCCTGCGCCTTCTTGATAAGGGCAACCTGCAAACGGATTTAACCAAGCTGGGGTATGAGCCCGAGGCGTTAGCACATTTCATGCACGAAATACATAAACCGTTTGGTATGGTACTCGTTACCGGACCAACCGGAAGCGGCAAAACGGTATCCCTGTATTCAGCCATAGCAGAACTGAATAAAGTCTCGGAGAATATCTCCACGGCAGAAGATCCGGTCGAATTTAACTTTGCCGGGATAAACCAGGTTCAGATGCACGAGGACATCGGTCTCAATTTTTCGGCGGCGTTACGTTCATTTCTGCGCCAGGATCCGGATATTATCATGATCGGCGAAATACGCGATTTCGAAACCGCTGAAATTGCCATAAAGGCGGCCTTAACCGGCCATATGGTTCTATCAACGCTGCATACCAATGACGCACCGGCCACTATTAATCGTCTGCTTAACATGGGGATCGAGCCGTTTCTGGTCGCTTCAGCCGTGAATCTGATCACCGCCCAGCGTTTGGCCCGTCGTGTCTGCGGTGAGTGCAAGCAGCCGGAGGATATCCCGGTACAGGCTTTGATCGATGCCGGAGTGTCGCCAGATGAAGCATCGTCATACGTATGCATGCGCGGCAAAGGGTGCCCGGCCTGCAACAACACCGGGTATAAGGGACGTGTCGGTTTCTATCAGGTTATGCCGATGCGTGAAGAAATCAAGGAACTGATTTTGAATGGGGCCAATACCGCTGAAATCAAACGTGAATCGATGCGAATCGGTATCAAAACAATGCGTCAGTCCGGCTTAACAAAACTTAAGGAGGGGGTAACCTCCTTTGAAGAAGTGTTAAGAATAACCGTTTCTGATGACTAACCAGGGGGGGTAGTGATGCTTAACCTTCATCTGTTACTGAAGGTACTTGTGGAAGCTAATGGTTCTGACCTCCACATTACCACCAATTCCCCGCCGCAGATGCGTGTTGATGGTCACCTGATTCCGATGGATTTTCCCCCTATGAACCAGGTTGAAACCAAGCAGCTCTGTTATAGTGTGCTGACGGATGCACAAAAGCACAAGTTTGAAGAGGAAAACGAGCTTGATCTTTCCTTCGGGGTGAAGGGCCTTTCGCGCTTCAGGGGAAATATGTTTATTCAGCGGGGTGCTGTTGCGGGTGTTTTCAGGGTTATCCCCTATAAGATCATGTCGTTCGAAGAATTAAGCTTGCCGCCGATTGTGCCTGAGCTGGCCGCGCGGCCGCGCGGCCTTATTCTGGTTACCGGTCCCACCGGAAGCGGCAAGTCCACTACTCTGGCGTCAATCGTTGATTACATCAACATCAATCGTCGCGAACATATCGTTACCATTGAGGATCCTATTGAATACCTCCACCCCCACAAAGGGTGTCTTGTAAATCAGCGTGAAGTAGGTGCTGATACTAAAGGCTTCAAAAACGCCTTAAAATACGTGCTGCGACAAGATCCTGATGTGGTACTGATCGGTGAGCTGCGTGACTTGGAAACCATTGAGGCGGCGCTCACCCTGGCAGAAACAGGCCACCTCTGTCTTGCAACACTTCATACCAACTCATGTGCTCAAACCATAAACAGGATTGTTGACGTATTTCCCCCCTATCAGCAGACGCAGATCAGAGCGCAGCTTTCTTTTGTGCTGGAAGGGGTGTTATCACAAACATTAATCCCTCGAATGGGAACAAAAGGTCGTGCCCTGGCTCTCGAAATTATGGTGCCAAATGCTGCGATCCGGAATCTGATTCGAGAAGACAAGGTTCATCAGATATATTCACAGATGCAGATCGGACAGGAAAAATTCGGCATGCAGACGATGAATCAATCACTTTTTATTCTCTTTCAGAAGCGTATGATTTCGCTTGAAGAGGCGCTTGGCCGTTCGCAGGATCCGGAAGAGCTCAAACAAATGATCAGCAACCCTGCGGCAGGTATGCATCGCCGCCCCCAGATGCACTGAATCCATGAAGGAGAACCGTAATGCCGAAATTTAACTGGGAAGCTCGCACGAGAACCGGTGGCTCACAAAAAGGTGTTATTGAAGCGGCGACTGTTGATGTAGTTGAAGCACAGTTAAAAAAATATGGCTTCAGTAACATAAAAATAAAGGCGGAAGCCAAAGGTCTGAGCTTTAAGTTACCGAAATTCGGCGGCGGCGGAAAGGTAAACGAAAAAGACCTTGTTATTTTCACCCGGCAATTCTCGACCATGATTGACTCTGGGCTGCCACTTGTCCAATGTCTTGAAATACTGGCAAAGCAGCAGGAAAACAAGGCTTTTCAGGAAATATTGTACAAGGTCAAAGAGAGTGTTGAGAGCGGTTCTACTTTTGCCGATGCACTGGGCAAGCATCCGAGAGCTTTTGATCAGCTGTTCGTGAACCTTGTCGCTGCGGGTGAAATCGGCGGTATTCTCGATACGATTTTAACGCGTCTGGCCGCATACATTGAAAAGTCAATGAAGTTGAAAAAACAGATCAAAGGAGCAATGGTCTACCCGATCACGATTATGTCGATTGCTGTCGTGGTTGTCGGCGTGATTCTTGTTTTTGTTATCCCTACCTTTGCTAAAATGTTCGCTGAGTTCGGTGGGGAACTTCCTGCTCCGACCAAATTCGTCATTGCACTCAGCAACTTTCTTACCAAGTATTTGATTGTAATAATCGCCGGCTTCTATGCGCTGATGTGGGGCATAAAAAAATATTATGCTACGCCGAACGGGCAGAAAATTATCGACCGCATGGCCCTCAAGGCTCCTATTGCCGGTCCGCTGATCAGAAAGGTTGCCGTTGCTAAGTTCACCAGAACATTGGGAACGATGGTAAGTTCCGGCGTTCCGATCATGGATGGTCTCGAAATTGTTGCCAAAACAGCCGGCAACAAAATTGTCGAAGAGGCGATCTACTCCGTTCGCCAGGCAATCTCTGAAGGCAAGACCATGGCGGAACCGCTGGCTGCCTGCGGAGTTTTTCCGCCGATGGTGGTGCAGATGATCTCCGTTGGTGAAGCGACCGGGGCTATGGATGCCATGCTGAACAAAATAGCCGATTTTTATGATGATGAGGTTGATGACGCCGTAGGTGCCATGACAGCAATGATGGAACCGTTATTGATGGTTTTTCTCGGTACTGCCGTTGGCGGCCTGGTTGTTGCCATGTATCTGCCGATATTTAAGCTGGCGGGAACCGTCGGCGGTTAATTATGGGTTCTGAACGAAGGCTCAGACTCTTCATCTATGCAAGAATAATTGTTTCCTTTCTGTTCCTGGCGTCAACTCTTCTTTTAAAACTTCAGGATACTTCCGGAGAAATAGAACGTTTTCAACCAGGGATAATCAGGTTGATGGCGTTTTCTTTTTTATTCTCGCTTGCCTCACTGCAAGTACTCAAAAGGCAGCGATTTACCCCCTTCCTCACATACTTACAGGTTATTTGGGATCTGCTGTTTGTAACCGTTTTGCTGCTGTTTACCGGCGGTATTCTAAGCCCCTATTCGTTTCTGTATCTCCTCTCGATCATGACAGCAGGTATGCTCCTCGGGCGTCGTCAGGCGCTGTATACCGCTTCTCTCTGTGGAATCTTCTATGGTACGATTCTTGATTTTCAGTACTACGGCTATCTTGCCTCCATCGGTTTAAACCAGGAGGATGCCCTTCAGGTCGGAGCCTTACGGCTGTTTTATACTATATCATTCAACCTGATTGCCTTCGGATTCAGCGCATTTATTACCGGATTATTGGCAGAACGTGCCCGCTTGAGTGAAGAGGCCCTCCAACGCACTTCCATTGATTACTCCGAACTGACCCAGTTGAATTCTGCCATAGTGACCCATAGCGAAAGCGGGCTTTTGACAACAACTGTGACAGGACGAATCCGGGTTTTTAACCCGTATGCCGAAGCCGTTACCGGACTCAGCCAGTCTGAAGCCTATGACAAGGATATCGAATCGGTATTTCCGCAGTTGCGCGGGTTTTATAAACCGAACGGCAGCTCAATTAAGCGGGAGTTTGAATACCAGTCTGCTGGCGGTACTGTCATGATTTTAGGGTATAGTGTCGCCTGCTTTAACGACAGTAAGGGAATCCTGACCGGTTATATACTGAATTTCAGGGATATTACCCATTTCCGTCATATGGAAGCTGCACTGCAAAAGGCGGATCGACTTGCGGCGTTGGGTGAACTCTCAGCCCGCATGGCGCATGAGATACGCAATCCGCTTGCAGCGTTGTGCGGGTCGGTTCAGCTGCTCTCCAGTGCCACAGATATTCAGGATCACGATGCACGCCTTCTGGCAATTGTTACCCGGGAAGCTGCGCGACTCGACAGGTTGATATCAGAGTTCTTGTTATATGCACGTCCTGCGCTGCCACAACTTGAACAGATAAAGCTGCATTCTTATGTTGAAGAGGAGTTCATTTTCCTGAATAAAGACCCTCATTTTGCATCCATAGCGCTGCAGAATCTTGTGCCGGAATCGACCGTAGTAACTGCTGACCCAAACCAGCTTCACCAGGTCATCATCAATCTGTTGCAAAATGCCGCCGATGCAATGCCGGATGGTGGTGAAATCCGGATCGAATGCAGCGTCACTCCTGTCGCCGTCTGTATCGCTATCACCGATAACGGCTCAGGAATGGCGGAAGATGCCCGGCAACACCTTTTTGAACCATTCTGGACAACAAAGCCTGCCGGGACCGGACTTGGTTTGGCAATCAGCTATCGCATAATTGAAGCACATCGTGGGACTCTCTCCGTTGAATCACCTCCTGCCGGAGGCTGCAGCTTCGTTATCAAGTTGCCTCTGCTCTAATCCATGTCTATTCCGATCTTATACAGCCTCCGTAATCTCTCCACTCGCAGATTAACAACCTTTTTAACCGCTTCCGGAATGGCACTGGTGGTGTTTGTCTTTGCCTCAATCCTGATGTTGTCGGCAGGATTGGAAAAAACACTGATTGAAACCGGTTCAGACGATAATGTGATAATTACCCGTAAAGCCGCGAATTCCGAGGTGCAAAGCGGTGTCGAGCGCAGCCAGGCTGCCATCATCGAGAGCCTGCCCGATATTGCAACCGGCAGTCAGGGGGAAGCGCTGCTGGCCAAGGAGCTGGTGGTGCTTATCAGCCTTCCGAAAAGGGATAGTGACAAGCCGGCCAATGTTGTCATACGCGGTATACAGAGCGCCTCGCTGCAACTCAGGCCTCAAGTTGTGTTACGTGAAGGGCGGATGCCCAGGGCCGGTTCAGCTGAAATCATGGCCGGCAGCAGTATTGCTGCTCGATTCAAAGGTGGAGGAATTGGTGAAACCCTTCGCTTCGGTATGCGTGACTGGACAGTGGTCGGCATTTTTGATGCCGGTGCGACCGGCTTCAGTTCCGAAATATGGGGGGATGCAACCCAGTTGATGCAGGCGTTTCGTCGTCCTGTATACTCTTCGCTGACATTTCGCTTGCGTGACAGCGCTGAATTTCCAGAGGTCAAGGCCAGGCTGGATGCAGATCCGCGCCTCACGGTTGATGTGCGCCGCGAAACCCGGTATTACCGTGATCAGTCCGAAGTCATGGCAAAGTTTCTCCGGATTCTTGGTCTGTCGCTGACGGTTATCTTTTCAATCGGTGCGATCATCGGCGCCATGATAACCATGTACGCCGCCGTAGCCAACAGGGTAGGGGAGATCGGCACACTTCGGGCGCTCGGCTTTCAAAGCTCAAGCGTGCTGGCGGCATTTCTGCTGGAATCCTTGCTTTTAGGACTAATCGGGGGCATTACCGGGCTGATCTGTGCGTCATTTATGCAGCTTATTACCATCTCAACCATGAACTGGCAGACCTTTTCGGAGCTCGCATTCTCCTTTACGCTTACATTTGACATTGCATGGAAATCGTTGCTGTTTTCAATCATAATGGGTTTCATCGGCGGCGTCATTCCGGCCATCCGGGCCAGCAGGCTCAAAATTGTTGATGCACTCAGAGAACATTAATTCACCAGATCCGTCTGTGTAACGGTTTGGTGTAGATTCGGAGCGCGTTGTTACCTCAGCTTTTATCAGCATTCCCTTGACAGCAACCGCCGGCTCTGGTAATCAAATAGGCATAATGCGCGCTTAGCTCAGCGGGAGAGCACTGCCTTCACACGGCAGGGGTCGCTGGTTCGAACCCAGCAGTGCGTACCATGAATAAATCAGGGCCGGATCAGTGATCCGGCCCTTTATTATAGAGGGTTATATGTTTTGCCCTTGCCAGTTCATCAAGAGAAAGGGGTTCGTGTGTAAAGCGGTGATGACTTTCACGGTTGGCAGTGGCGGTTTGCAGGTCACACGGCGGAATAGACCATGTTTTCTGATTGGGTACGGAATTATTCTGCTATTTGGTGGAGTTGGCTTCTGAACAGGTGATTGCTGTAATCCCTATTTCTTGTCTCCGACGCACAGTACCAAAGGAGGTAGACAGGCTGCCAGCTTGTTCTTCACGCTAATGCTCTCACAATTGCCCGCCAGCGTTTCAATGTTGGGTGGTGCATCAGGTTTATAATCCCAAACGACGAAAAAAAGCCACATGTATCTGCTGGTAAGTTGCAGCAGGACAAGATAAAATACAACAAAATGGGTTTGAGCCCAATTAATAGAGGATACTATGAAAAAATCTGTCGGAGCAAAGACGCTGCTGTTTCCTAATCCGGTTTTGATGGTCGGAACGTATGACCAGGCAGGGAAACCAAACCTGATGACTGCTGCCTGGGGCGGAATCTGCTGTTCCCAACCACCTTGCATAGCAATTTCACTGCGCAAGGCACGCTATTCGTATGATTGTATCGTAGAGCGTAAAGCCTTTACCGTCGGAATCGCGTGCGAAGACAAGATGGCAGAGGCCGATTATGTCGGCATTGCCTCTGGACGTGACGTTGACAAGTTTGATGTCTGCGGGCTGACAGCTGTCAAAAGTGACTTGGTAGATGCACCCTATGCAGAGGAATTCCCGGTAGTTCTGGAGTGCCGCCTGCTGCACACCATAGAAATCGGCGTGCACACCCAGTTCATCGGAGAAATTATCGATGTGAAGGGCGATATAGAGGTCTTCAGCGACGATGGTCTCCTCGACATCATGAAGATCAAGCCACTCATCTATGACGCATCCCACAAGGGATATCACAGTGTCACTCCCTGCATCGGTATGGCGTATACCGTAGGCAAAGAACTGCTGAAATGAGTGCAACTGACACTACCTCACTTGATCGGGCGCTGGCAAAGATTTGTGAGCTGTGCCCTGCATGTCTCCATGCCCGCTACCACCAGCAGGGAGTCGTATATAACTTCGTGAAGAATGTCGAAGGAGACATCTGTCCCTTCTGCAAGGCTTATGAGCGCGTACATGGCAAGAAAGCCCACGAGAAACGGTAGTAAGTATGATAGACAAAACCATGCCAGAAGTTACCGTCGTCGACGCGTTCGTTGCCAAATAAAAACTCATTATAATCGAGAGGTTAATGAATCTGTCCATAGAAAAAATAGCCATTATCGGTGCCGGGGCACTCGGGGCAACCTACGGCAGCATCCTCCATGAAATGGACCCCGCGTCTGTTTGCTTCATTGCAAGTGGCGGACGCTACGAAAAATTAAAAAGCGATGGCGTCGTCGTAAACGGCACACACTACGCGATTTCTGTGGTTAGGCCTGAGGAGGCAACTCCTGTTGACCTGCTTATAGTTGCCGTCAAGCATCATCATCTCGACCAGGCCATTGGCGAAATGGTGGAGGTCGTTGGATCTCACACAATAATTCTCTCTGTCATGAACGGAATCAACAGCGAGGAACGTATCGGTACTGTCTACGGGATGGACAAAGTCGTCTATGGGCTGGCGCTGGGCATAGATGCAGTAAGGGAAGAAAAGTCCGTTAACTATCAAAATCAGGGTCGTATCCTTTTCGGTGAGGAGAAAAACACCGTAGTGACAGAGCGTATCCGGCGCATAAGGGCTCTTTTCGACAGGGGAGGGATCGCGTATACGATACCACCCGATATGATCCGCAGCCTCTGGTTCAAGTTTATGATCAATGTGGGCGCCAACCAGACTTCAGCCGTTCTTAGGTCAAGCTACGGCACGTTGCGCTCTTCTACTGATGCAAGAGAACTCATGGATTCTGCCATGCTGGAAGTCATTGCAATTGCCAGGGCCATGAAGGTTGACCTTTCTGAAAAGGATATCAAAGAGTGGTACAGAGTACTTGGATCTTTGAACCCGGCAGGAAAGACATCCATGCTCCAGGATGTTGAGGCGGGCCGCAAGACTGAGGTGGAGATGCTGGCAGGAGTGGTGATCGAACTGGGGAGATGTCATGGAGTCCCTACACCTGTTAATCAGAAGCTGTTTGATGAATTAAAGCGGCTAGAGGGGTAGTTTTGAACGAAATTACAGACATGACCGACCTGCTGAAAAGCCGAAACTCCTGGGTCTTCGACCTGGATGGCACCCTGACCCTGCCGATGCATGACTTTGCCTTTATCCGCCGTGAGCTTGCAATACCTGATGGATCAGATATTCTGGAACATCTGGCCACGCTCTTGCCTGAAGAGGCCGCGTTGCGCCACCTGCGACTGAGCGATATTGAACGCGAACTAGCCGTCTGTGCCGTGGCAGCGCCAGGTGCATCAGGTCTGCTTGCTTTACTGGATAGTACAGGTGCTCGTCTGGGCATCCTTACCCGCAACAGCCGCGATATCGCTCTGCTGACTCTAGACGCTATAGGTGTCCGGCACTATTTTGACGACAATCATGTTATAGGCAGGGAAGAAGTCTCCCCTAAGCCTGATCCAGCAGGTATTCTGCACCTTCTCTCCCAGTGGCAAACTGAATCAGACGATGTTGTTATGGTTGGTGATTACCTTTTTGACCTTCAAGCCGGGAGAGCTGCCGGAGCAATCACAATCCATGTGGCACGTCCCGATTGTCTGCGCTGGCCGGATGTTAGTGACATCATAGTTGATACTCTGGGTGAGCTGACTGAAATGCTGAACACAGGGCATGATTCCAGTCATACAACCGTTTCTTGATTTTTATTTCAGCAGACAGTTATGGGAATCGCCATAAAAATCAGGCGAATACTGGCAAGCTGAGCTCACCCCAATGCTGCGGGGTATCAGAGAGGCGTCGAAATGAAGCAGCATTCAATAAACTACTGCAGACGATAAGCCTAAATGCGTTGCAAATTAATGACGACACCACTAAAATGCTGCGCCGGTATCGGAACCGGCCTCTTTTACTCTTTTAATCTCATAATCGGCTAACACGCTTAAAAATATAGCATCAGGCACTTAGGAGCAGTTATGACCGAACCCATGCTGATCGCCAAGAACGCCACCACAGATCTCTTCCTGCTGCCGCAGATGGCAAACCGCCACGGCCTCATTACCGGCGCCACCGGCACCGGCAAAACGGTTACCCTCCAGATGCTTGCCGAGCATTTCTCCTCCCTCGGTGTTCCCTGCTTCATGTCCGACGTGAAGGGTGACCTGGCCGGTGTGTCACAGCCAGGCGGCGGCAACGCCAAGGTGGCCGAGCGGGTCGAGGCGCTCAAGCTTGAAGGTTTTGCCCACCGTGGTTATCCGGTTACGCTGTGGGATCCGTTCGGCACCAGCGGGCACCCGGTGCGCGCCACTATTTCCGATATGGGACCGCTGCTGCTTGGGCGCATGCTGGATCTGAACGAAACCCAGAACGGCGTGTTGAACCTGGTGTTCAGGGTGGCGGATGACAACGGGCTGTTGCTGCTGGACCTGAAAGATCTGCGCGCGATGCTCGCTTTTGTCGGCGAAAACGCCAAGCAATTCACCACCGATTATGGCAATGTGTCGTCGGCCTCCATCGGCGCCATCCAGCGCGGGCTGTTGACGCTGGAAGCACAGGGGGGCGAACAGATCTTCGGCGAGCCGATGCTCAATATCAACGACCTGCTCCAGACCGACCGCGGGCTCGGCGTCATCAACATCCTGTCATCCGAAAAGCTGATGCAGTCGCCGAAGCTTTACGCTACGTTGTTGCTCTGGCTGCTGGCAGAATTATTCGAAAACCTGCCCGAAGTCGGCGACCTTGACAAACCGAAACTGGTGTTCTTTTTCGACGAAGCGCACCTGCTGTTTGCCGACGCGTCGGCTGCACTGGTGGAAAAAATCGAGCAGGTTGTGCGGTTGATCCGTTCGAAGGGGGTTGGTGTCTATTTCGTCACCCAGAACCCCGCCGATGTGCCGGACAAGATTCTGTCCCAGCTCGGCAACCGGGTACAGCATGCACTGCGCGCCTTTTCCGCGCGCGACCAGAAAGGTGTCAAGGCCGCCGCAGACACCATGCGCGACAACCCGGACCTGGACGAAGTTGCCACAATTACCGAACTGGGTGTGGGGGAAGCGCTGGTCTCCTGCCTCGACGAGAAGGGGCGCCCCGGTGTCGTCGAACGTGCCTATATCGTGCCGCCGCAGGGACAGATCGGCCCGATCACCGATGCCCAGCGTCTTCAGTTGATACACACTTCGCTTGTTGCCGGTGTCTACGA
>JAQUIG010000094.1 GCA_028683435.1 Desulfuromonadaceae bacterium
CAGCGAAAGCGGCAAGAGTGTTTGCCAACCTAATTTCTGCAACTGATCATAGCGAAAACGAGGTAACGTCCAACGAACCCAGACATAAACGAAGCACATGAAGGTTACTTTGACGAGAAAGGTAACAATCTGCAGTCCCGCAGTCAGTATTCGCGCCGCCATGCCGCCGGATCCGGAAATCAGGAATATGACAAGCAGCAACTCAAGAGCGACGACCAGTCCCCACATGATCTTAGCATAGACATTGGCTTCGCGAACCCTGGGGTCGTTTTCCCGCGGGTAGTGGCTGCGATTGTTCTTGCTCATCCATGCCCCGAACAGCAGGGCAAGAACCGGAAGCATCAGCATCAACAAAAAGGAGACCAGACGCGTGTTGTTGACCAGAGTGTCGGTCGCTAGCCATGGAATCTGAAACCCGCCAAAGTAAAGACTGACGATGATCGCGCTGGAAGTGAACATGGCCACATACTCACCCATGAAGAACATGCCGAATTTCATCGAGCTGTACTCGACATGGAAACCGGCTACCAGCTCGCTCTCACCCTCGGCCAGGTCGAAGGGGGTGCGGTTGGTTTCAGCAAAGGCGGCCACGATAAAGATAATGGCGCCAAGCGGCTGGAGCACGACGCCCCACATGGGGATGAAGCCAAACAGCAGCTGCCCTTGAAACTGGACCATCTCGGTGAGATTGACCGTTCCGTATACAATCAAGGCGCTGATAACAGCCAGCCCCATGGGAATTTCATAGCTGATGACCTGAGCAGCAGCACGCAACCCGCCAAGAACGCCGTATTTGTTATGCGAAGACCAACCGGCCAGAATAATGCCGTACACTGCGAAACCGGCCAAGGCCAGGAACCAAAGAATGCCAAGATCCGTGGGGATGGCTTGCATGACGTATTCCTTGCCGTTAAGAATCAGGACGTCGGCAAAGGGAATGGCGGCAAAAGAGACCAGAGCAATCAGAAAAACGATCACCGGGGCCAATACAAAGTAAAATTTGTGTTTGACGTGGCCGGGAATAACGTCTTCCTTGGTGATCAGTTTGACCGCGTCAGCAAGGTTCTGTACCAGACCTGCGGCCCGGAACCCGAAAATGTTGGCGCGGTTGGGACCGGAACGATCCTGGAAATAGGCGGCTCCACGACGTTCCATCCAGACGAGCACCGCAATGAAACAGAGCGGCACAAACGCTCCGAAGGCAACCCTGAGAACGATTAAGAGGATATCAAGCTGCGACATTGGGGACCTCGCTAACGGTTAATGCTAATCCTTCGCCGGGAACCTGCTCAAGATCAATCCCTTTCAAGGCGGCTACATTGGCTGTTAAGCCGGCGCGCGCCTCGAAGCAATTTTTGATCTCGCCGCCAAGCTGGTTGACGACATGAATCATATCGAAAGCGGGTGCGTTTTTGACAACCGCCGCTGCGTATTGCTGGAGTATGGAATCGACGTTCACCAGAGTGCCGGCATCCTCGGTTGCAGAGGCCACCGGAAGAGCAACGGCCGCCTTTGTTGCACAACCGTCAAGATTGCTTCCCAAATATGCAAGTTTGCAAGCGCCGAGCAAAGCGCTGAGCGCATCGGCGGTTAAACTCAGCGTCAGATCATTCTGGAAGCTGATCAGGAGGTCGGCGCCGTTGACTGCGGCGTCAAATCCAGCCTTGGAACCGTCAATGCCCAGCAGGGCAAACGAGGCGCGGTTGGCTGATTTATCGTCCTGAATGAGGAAGTCGTCGCCGTCGCCGGCTTTGACGTAGCCGTCGCTGTATCCGCACACAGCGGCATTGCAGCTTGCGGCGAATTTCTGAATGGCGAACATCTGCTCGAGCGAATTGTTGGGAGAAACCAGACAGACTATTTTTTTCGCTTGGCTTACAGCGCGACGCAGGGCCTCAACAGCTTCGTTCAAGCCTGTCTCTTTTCCGTCCTGCATTGCAACAGTCAAACGATTGTCGTTTTCTTGTTTGTAAGTCATCCGGCCTTCATCACAAATAAAATAGCCGTTGACCAGCGAATTGAGACGAGGGCGGAACCGGTAGACAACGTCGTCTTTGTATTTTTCACGGTTGTGATCCACAAAGATGTTGCAGCCTTTGCTGCACCCACGACAAATGCCCTTGCTCTTGGTCAGGAACCAGGAACGCTGTTTGAAGCGAAAGTCAGCGCTGGTCATAGCTCCGACCGGACACAGATCGACCACGTTGAGCGCGTAGCGGTTAGCAAGCGGGCGTCCAGGGAAGATGTTGACTCTAGCGTAATCGGTCCTGTTGACGATGCCCAGCTCGCCGGTTTTGGTGATCAGTCGGGTAAACCGAACGCAACGGGCGCACAGCACGCATCGCTCCTGATCGTGAACCACGCCGCAGCCGAAATCCATTTTTTTGGCTTTCAGCACGGGTTTGACGGTCATGCGACTCTTTTGACCATCGTATTTCATGTAGTAATCCTGCAGTTTGCACTCGCCGGCCTGATCACAGATAGGGCAGTCGATCGGATGGTTGATCAATTCCAGCTCCATGATGTCGCGCTGGATTTTCTTGATCTTGTCCGTATCGAGCTGCACCTTCATGCCTTCAACCGCTCGTGTTTTGCATGCCGGAACCAATGGAGGTCTGCCATCTTCGATACCCACCAGACACATGCGGCAGTTGCCGTCTGCGCCCAGCGCCGGATGGTAGCAAAGATGGGGAATCTCAATGCCGACAGCGCCAATAGCGTCAATCAGATTTTTCCCTGATTCAACTTCTACTTCCTGTCCGTTAACAAACAGTTTTA
>JAQUIG010000095.1 GCA_028683435.1 Desulfuromonadaceae bacterium
CCTACGGCATTCCCCTGAACGACATTCGCGACATTCACCGGATCGAGCAAAACGCGATTTCGCGGGAAGAGGGGAGCTGCAAACTTGCCGGAGCCACTCTCCCCTGGTATTCGCTCCCGGCCCTTTTGGGGTTGGGGGAAGAGCAGGGGGGCGACCTTCGGCCCCTCGTGCTCGTCTTGGCCACGGAAGGGGGGGGCATCGCCCTGTCGATTCCTTCGGTCAGCGGCCAGAAAGAAGTTGTTCTCAAGGGGTTGGGATCCCATCTGCGAACTGTTCCGGGTGTTTCCGGAGCTGCGGTTATGGGCGACGGCAGCATCGTGCCCATCCTTGACGTTCCTGGACTTGTCGAGGAGGCGGAACGAGCCGAACATGCGGATGCCATGAGGTTCCAGCTCGAGATTCCGAAAACGTTTACCGTCATGATCGTTGACGACTCCATCTCCATTCGTCGCGTCATGAGTCGCCTCGTTGCCGCAAACGGGTGGTCGCCGGTTGAGGCAAAGGACGGCTTGGATGCCGTCGAACAGTTGGAAATGGACGAATTCCGGCCTGACTGCATTGTCCTGGACATTGAGATGCCGCGTATGAACGGTTTTGAATTTTTAGCTAAACTGCCAAACCTTTCAGGCGGAAAAGATATTCCGGTGATTATGCTTACTTCCCGAACTTCCAGCAAACATCAGGAAAAGGCGTTCCAGTTGGGAGCCAAGGCTTTCCTTAATAAACCTTGCAAGGATGAGGAATTCGTTGAGGCGGTGTTGCGGCTTACTGGAGAATCCTCTGCCTCGGCGTGGATGAGACAAGGCGAGGTGGTTTCGTGAATACCTTTTTTCTCGCGCAAATTGGCGGAAATTTGGTTGGGTTGAGGAAGGAGTGTGTTGTCGGCGTCGGTGTGCGCAACGATGAGAGGGTCAAGCCGGTCGAGGTGGACGGGCTTCGATGTCTCCCTTTGCCTAACGGGGATCAGGCGGTGGTCTGCAACTTGCACGAAATATTCCCGCATGGAGAAGGCAATCGGCATGCGGCGCAGGGGTATTATCTCATTGTTACCCACCAGGGGCGGTTCATGGCCATGCCCATGACCGGAAAAGGTAGGCTTGTCATGGCCCGGGAAACGGATGCGCATCCTTTGCCGCCGGCTTTCACCGGACAGGCGAGAAGGTTGACCGCGGGTGTGTTGGTTAACTGCAATGATCTCATTTTGTTGATGAATATGGACGTCCTGCTGAGCCTTCCGCAAGAAGCGCGCGGAAAGGACGCTGACGCCAAGTCGGCAGAGAAACAGCTGCCGGACGACGGTGGGAGGCGATGACTGTGCAGGAAAGACAACCGTCGGAAGTCCGGATCTTTTTGCTGCCGCTGCCGCTTGCCGACAGCGAGAAAAATGTTTTCTGTTTGTTTAGCCAAAATCAAGTGGTTGAAATTATTGGCAGGCGACCGGTTCAACACATTCCTTTCAGTCCTGCGTATCTGAAAGGCGTGGTGAGTTATCAGGGGGCTCTCCTGCCGGTTGTGCATTTGGATGAACTCTGCAATGGACTGCAGAAAAGCAGTCAGGCGCAACCTAAACAGTTGGTTGTCCTGCGTACAGGCGCGGTGGACCCTGCAACCGGCGAGCCCTTGAAGATTGCCGTTGCCGCGAGCATGGGCGTACGCACCGTCAAGCTTTCCGCACAGATGTTGGCTGATGAGTTTGATCCCCAGGAGCCGCCCCTATCGCTTGCCGCTTCCGGCATTATGCGTGGTTTCTTTCAGCAGCAGGCGACGCATGTGGCGCTGGTGAATCTTGATCAGATAGTCGTGGGCGATTACGCCCAAGAGGTTCATGCGGTGGTTGGTTGATGGTCGAGCAAAGCGTGCTGGACAACCGGATTCGAGTCGTCACCAAGAAGATGGAAGGCGTGCGTTCCATCGCGCTTGGCTTTCTTGTTGCCGCCGGCCCTATGGATGAACCGGCTGATCGGAGCGGTGTTGCCCATTTAACTGAACACTTGATGTTTGCCGGGACCAAAGGGCGGGACAATGATGAAATTGCGCGGATGATGGACACCACCGGCGGTCAGGTCGGCGGGTTCACTTCTCGGGATTACACCTGTTTCACCACCACGGTCCTTGATGACTATCGCACCTACTTAATCGACTTGATGGGCGATATTCTCATGCATTCTCAGTTCGCCGATTTTGCCGTTCATCAAGAGAAGGAGACGGTTATTCAAGAGTTGAGCGCCCAGCTTGATCGTCCCGATATTTGCGCACATGAACGACTCAAAGCCCATATTTGGCAAGGGCATCCTCTGGGAAGACCGATTGGCGGGACGATTGCCTCAGTGGCTGGTTTAGATCGACATGACGTGGTCGATTTTTTCAGTGCGAATTATCAGCCGCGGCGACTGATAGTTGCGGCTGCGGGCAACGTCAACCATCAGGATCTGGCAAGTAATGTGACCGACGCCTTGTGGATGATGAAGGATGACGGAAAAATTGACATGCCACCGCTTCACCCGGTTTTTCGCGGCGGCGTTACCGTGGAGTGCAAGGGAGTTTCCCATGTGTACTTTTCCATTGGCTTCAAGGCGGCCCCCTATGCTGCGGCGGAACGCTATCTTATTCATCTGTTCACGGTAGTGCTGGGCGGTGGGATGAGTTCCCGTCTGTTCCGCAAACTCAGGCATGAATTGGGGATGGTTTATGACGTGAGCGCAGAGTATCAGGCCTATCGGGATGACGGCGTCATCG
>JAQUIG010000004.1 GCA_028683435.1 Desulfuromonadaceae bacterium
AGCAGGTATGAGGCGGTGTTCAGGCATCAAGGACTCCTTTAGTCAGTTTGATGCGGCATTGTGTAAAGCGGAGGAGGATATGTCAAGCTGAAAGAGAGGCAAGCGCCCTGGAAACGGCTATACTGATGTCGTCTCGCAGCGGAAGCGTGGCTGCAAGTGTCGGGATGTAGCCGCGCTCAAGTAGTATTCGGCGGGAGGTGGCATAGGTAAGATCATAAACCCAGGAAATCTGCAGCAGTTTGAAATCATTGAAACAGGTGATCGTCTCAAGGGGGACGATGGAGCCGGAGTTCAGTGCCGCGATGCACTGTTCAGAGGCCATCTCCGGGAGATCGTTCAGTCCGAGGGTTGCCGCTGAAGCCCTCTCTTCCGGCGGTTGTGCCAGCAATTCGACAAAAACTCTCCAGATGTCGAGTTTGTCTGCATCCCTGATCAGGTTGATGTATTGTCTCGTAGGGGATTGAATCCGGGCAGGTGGGGCCAGCATATTGTGAAACCGGACCGCCTCCTCGATCAGAAGCTGTTCGGAGTGGTCGATGCCGGACAGAATACACTCTTCCCGGATGACATCGATGGCAAGACGGGCATGATTATCGGACGCGCTGTCAAGAAATGTCCGCCAGCGCCGGTACTGCGGGAAGCGCCCGACATCGTGCAGCAGAGCTATGGCGGATGCAATGCGGGATTCATCTTCCGAAAGGTTCTCGCCTGCAGACAACAGCGCCATGGCAGCACAAACTTTATGAGTATGCTCGATCTTGAGCTGGATATTTTTAATGCCTTCGCGGTCGGTGTTCAAAAACGGCTCAACATAGCGGTCAAACCAGGCGACAAGATCATCTGATTGCGATTTTATCATGCTGTCATACGGCTCCGGAGCGATTGATATTGTCAGTATAATACTGTACCTTGTCGCGAAGTCAATCAATCCCGTGAGGAACCCGATGCAGCCGTCACTTCTTGAGAACTCCGCCACGTCAGCCCTGAATAGTGAAAACAGGATGAAAGAGCTCCGCACCCTTCTCGAATACCACAATCGGCGTTACTATCAGCTCGATGCCCCCGAGATCACTGATGGCGAATATGACGCGCTGTTCCGTGAACTTGCGGCACTGGAAGAACGTTATCCCGATCTGGTAACGGCGGAGTCACCGACGCAACGAGTCGGCAGTGCTCCGGGCGGCCGTTTTCGGACAGTAACCCACCAGCTGCCGATGCTGTCGCTTGAAAATGCGACAAACGATGAGGAGATCCGGGCAAAGCTTGATTCTCGGGTAAAGAAAGAGCTCGGATTGGCGGAAAGCGCTTCTGTTATGTATATGTGTGAGCCGAAAATGGACGGACTGGCCGTAGAACTGATGTATGAACGGGGGGTGCTGACCGTCGCATCTACCCGTGGTGACGGCATTACCGGTGAAGATGTCACGCAGAATATCCGCACGCTGCGCGGCCTGCCGTTGCGCCTGAGCGGAGATGATATTCCGGCGCTTCTCGAGCTGCGCGGTGAAGTGTATCTCTCGCTGGCCGCCTTTCAGAAGATCAACGCTGACAAGGAGGAAAATGGCGAGCCTCCTTTCGCCAATCCCCGTAATGCCGCAGCCGGATCACTGCGGCAGCTGGATTCAAGAGTAACGGCGCGGCGGCCGCTGTCATTTTTCTGTTATGCACCGGGACGTGTCCAAGGTGCCGAATTTTCATCACAGCATGATTTTCTGCACAGAGTCGCCGCATGGGGAGTGCCGGTTAACCCGGTGATCCGCCGGGTCGCATCGGTCGACGGGGCGGTCGCCTACTACCACGAAATGCAGGAACAGCGCGAATCGCTTCCCTATGAAATTGACGGCACGGTCGTCAAGGTTGATTCGTTCCTGCTGCAACGTGAACTGGGGGAAAAGAGCCGCTCACCGTTGTGGGCGATCGCCTGTAAATTCCCCCCCCGCCAGGCTGAGACCCAGCTGGAGGATATACTGCTGTCGGTGGGGCGCACGGGGGTTATTACGCCGGTTGCCCTGCTCAGGCCGGTCGAAATCTCCGGAGTGACCGTGTCCCGCGCGACGCTGCACAATTGGGATGAACTGGCGGCCAAGGATATCAGGATTGGTGATACCGTCGTGGTTGAGCGGGCCGGCGATGTTATACCGGCTGTTGTCAGGGTGATCGTTGAACGGCGCAACGGTTCCGAGCGAAGCGTACCACCGCCGCAGCTCTGTCCGGAGTGCGGCTCGGCTGTTGTGCGGATAGAGGGTGAGGTAGCGCTGCGCTGCATGGGGATCTCCTGCCCTTCGCAGATTCGTGAATCTATCAAGCACTTCGCCTCGCGGGGCGCCATGGATATCGAAGGGCTTGGGGATAAAGTCGTTGAACAGCTCCTTTCACTCGGTCTGGTTCACACGGTCGCGGATCTCTACCGCCTTACAAAAGATGATTTCATGCGCTTTGAGCGGATGGGGGACAAGCTCGCATCCAACCTGCTGGGGGCGCTGGAAGCGAGCAAGGCGTGCGAGCTGGCCCGTTTCATTTTTGCCCTCGGCATCCGCCATGTCGGCGAGCGGACCGCCAGAACCCTGGCCCAGGCATTTGGCAGCCTCGATCATCTTGAAAATGCTACGGTTGAGGAGCTGGTCTCCATCCGCGACATCGGTGCAACCGTTGCCCAGAGCATTTTTACCTTTTTCAATAACCAGGATAACCGTACCGTCATAAACCGGTTGCGGGAGTTAGGGGTAAATCCCGCCGCAGTTGCCAAAACGGTCGGCGGCCGCCTGAACGGGAAAAATTTCGTTTTTACCGGCAGTTTGACCCGTTTCAGTCGCGACGGTGCCAGAAAACTGGTAGAGGACCAGGGGGGGAATGTGATAGGATCCGTTTCGCGAAAAACCGATTATGTCGTGGCCGGAGATGATGCGGGGAGCAAGCTGATCAAAGCCCGGGAGCTCGGCATCGACATTATTAGTGAGAAAGAGTTCCTCGATTTGCTGGGAACGCCCTGACAAGAGGAGCTAACAGACGTACGAACTCTGCAGTTCAGTGCGGCAACTCTTGTGCCTACCGCAACGATCTCCTCGTTCCTCCGTACTGAAAAAATGCAATCAGATGAAACTCTTCCTTGTCATACCCCTTGGGGAACCCACCCACCGGGCCGATAGCCCGCAGGGTTCGCAGCACCTCTTCGTCCAGTATCCTGGCGCCGGAACTCTGCAGCTGCTGGATATTGGTGATCTCACCACGTCTGTTGAAGGTGATCCGCATCGGTGTGATCCCTTCGATCCCCTTCATGGCGGCTTCCTGCGGGTAGCGCCAGACGCCGTAGACCGCCCCTTCGAAGCGGCGCAGGAACGAACCGAACACGATGTCATCGCTGTTCAGAAAGCGGGTATCCCCGTCGGCGATGTCGTTTTCAAACTTGCGCCGATAGCTCTCTTCCAGTTTCGCCAAACGGCTGGCCCCAGGAAACAGGTTCGGTGCGGCAGGCGGCTGACGAGCAACCTGTCCTTTGGGTTTAAGAAGGCTCGCCGCTGAAGAGCCGGGAGCGACCGGTACCTCCCGCGACTGCTGTGGCGGTCCGGCTGCCGGCGAAGTTTGCCGTGCAGTTGCCGGAGCAGTCCGCAATTTTATTGCCTGGGCATCTTGTGCTGCATCGCCGCGCGGTGCGCTCTCTCTTGGTACCCTGACCCTCTGTTCAGAACGGCGCTTGGTATCTAGCTGCCGGGGTTCAGGGGGCTGCGTCTGCTCCGGCATCTGCTGCAGGTCGATGAAAACGGGCTCTTTGGGAGGTTCCGGCGGTGGCTGTGGGAAAAAATAAAGCCCCGCAAACACTCCCAGATGGAGCAAGAGAGAGAAGCAGAGTAAATAGAGGAACGTTTTTTCAATATATCGATCAGGCATGGGTTCAGGTCATTTCGCTCGGCGCTTTAATTTTCAGGACCACGGTGTATGGCGGTTCATGGAGGTGAAAGTGCCGGTATCGTTTCCTGCGTATACTGGCGGCGGGTATCGGCCTCCGGAGAGGTCTCCCTGCGCAGGAAGGAGAGCATGTCTTTCAGGCTTTCCAGGATGTTATGCTCCCCAGTGGGGAATTCCCTCGGGTCGAGTTCAAGTGTGACGGTGCTTTGATATTCAGTGTTGCGCAGGTGGTTAAGGAATCGGGTCAACGGCAGAATCCCATGTCCCGGAAGAAGGTGCTCACGGCCGTGCCCATAGTCTGAAAAATGGATATTACGGATGCGACCCGAGTCGTAACAGAGGAAGAAGTCGTTGATGAAATTTGTTTTTCCTGACCCCATATGGGTGCAGTCGAACGTCATGTACAAATTGTGCCTCTTGATAAAGTCAACCAGCTGCTGCGTGTTGGCAAGAATATTCGGATTGATTTTCCATTTGCCGACCCAGGGCATGTTTTCCATGGTAACGGTTACTTTATCATTCAGTCCGAGCTCTTTCTGATAGTCATGTACGCTGTAAAACCAGCGCCAGAATCCGATTTCAAACCCCATCCAGGAAGGGGGGTGAAAATTAACCAGCGGGATATCACATTCAGCCGCCAGCTCAATCGAGCGTTTGAGAGAGTCAATGGGGCCGCCCCATCCATCCAGTTCCATGAACGGGGAATGTATGGAATGGATCGTGGTAATTTCCTGAAGGGATCGGATCAGTTTAGCCGCGTTGACTCTCTGAAAATCCTGGTTGATGATCAGCTCAACACCGTCAAAGCCGGATTCGGCCGCCAGTTCGAATACCCTTTGCAGCGGCAGGGTAAACAGGCTTCCGGTTGAGAGCGATAAAATCATCGGACTCTAACCCTCCATCCTGGCGAAAATGATCCCCACGTGACGCTGGATATCCGCTACTGACGCCAGCGCCGCTTTCAAAGAGTGGCGCTCTTCGACGCTCAGTTGAGCGGGATTAAGGAGTAAAGTATGTTCAGTATGATCAACGATACTGAAGGCCTGCTCGCTGCGGAGGCGCAGTTCATGCAGCGTATGCCAGGTTCGGAGCATCTTTTCAGCCACGTCGACATCCATCTCACGCCGCTCCAGCAGAGCGAGGATTCTATCGGGGCTGCTGACTGCACGGCTCTTCTTGATCAGTGCCAGCGCTGACAGGGCGGCAGACAGCGGCAACAGGCCATGATCCAACAGTCGGAACAGCCCTCGACTGACGCCGCTTCGCTCCAGTTTCAATCTTCCCATCATGCCGAGGCCGTTTGAAAGCGACTCCATCCGCTCAATCAAGTTGGCTTGGGCCGGGCGGTTTTCACTCAGGGCGGATGCGGTCATCTCCTTCAGCCCCTGAGCGATCTCCCTGCCGCAGTTCAACGGAAATTGATCCGCCAGCCGCAAAATATTTATCAGGCCATCGGGCGTCGGATTGCGCAGCCCATCGTCACAACGCTGCCTCCATTCGGCGATGCTGCCTCGCCATTCGGGATTGCGTGGAGTGGCCACCGGATCAACCGCCAGTCCTGCCGCCTCGAAGCCGGCATGCAGATTATGACATAACCGGTTGATCGTCTGGCGCTGTGAAGCGGTGGCCTCTTCATGGACGAGCAACAGCTGCAGTTGACAGAACGGTGAATATTCGCAGCGCCCTGCAGGCCCGACAGCAACTAGGGCCATCTCTGGAAGATGCCGCCCCGGCTCCCCGAGCTGTTCGGTAGAGTGGGCCATAATAGCGATGCTGAGCATCCTCATGAATTCCATGCTCTTCTGGTAGAACGCGGGAGCGGAATGAAATGCACCCATATGGCGGTACAACACGTCGTAATAGTGGACGGTCAACTCTTTCAGGTGCTCTGCCGGGGGAGAGTCCGCAAATTGTTCGAGGAGGTTGCTCAACTCCTTTGCGAGTGCCACATGAGTATCCGCTGACTTGCCGAGCATTTCCAGACTTCGTGCAAAAGCGGCTTCAGCGCCGCCGCTACGATCTGAAGCTGCCTGGTCCAGAAGAGCCTGGCGATAATCTGCGGCAAAAGCTTCAGTGGCCCGCCAGGAGGTGACTGCACCCTTTTTTCCAGACAGGAGAAAATCCATCACTCTTCCGGACAGTCATGCACATTCCGGCTGACAAAGATCCGGATGGCTGCGGACGGCGGCGCAGTCAACAAGGAGATGATGATCATGACGATCATGACCAGTGGTGCACCGATAAAAGCGGATGATGTGAGGGGGAACAGCTGCGAGAGCAGCGGCAGCCTGTCGCCGACCAACAGGGGGGAAAAACTGATGAGCAGCCCAACAAGCATGCCGCAGATGACGCCGGGGGCATTGGCCCGTGGCCACCATATTCCGAGCAGAAAGGCCGGAAATATCGTGTTGCCCGCCACTGCAAAGGCAAGTGCAGCAATCTCGGCGATCATCCCCCACGGCTGGAGGGTCAGCACCATTACAACCGCGGCCAGAAACAGAAAAAAGCCTTTGGCGGCGTAGGACTTGTCTTGTTCCGAGGCGTTCGGTCGGATCAGGCGTGGATAGATGTCAAATGAAAATGAAGCGGAACCGTTCATCAATAATCCGGCCGCTGTTGAAAAAGCTGCGCTTATGCCGCCGGCCGCCAGAAGCCCGATTGCCCAAGGGGGTATCCCCCCAAGTCCCGCTGCCGTAAGCACGATCATGTCGGCGGCATCGGCGCCGCCGGTATAAAGCCCCCCTCCGCTTCTCGCCTCCAGAAGTCTTGCCAGTACGCCGTAGGCCGGCGCCGACCAGTAGATCAGGGCGATAAAGAATAATCCCCAGACGACCCCCCAGCGCGCATCCCGTATGCCTGGAACCATGTAGAAACGGGAAAGCACATGAGGCAGTCCGGCGGTACCGAACATCAGGGTGAAGCAGAGTGCAAACCACTCAAAAAGGGAGGTGCTGGCAAACGGTTCCGAGCAGTTGAAGCCGAACTGCTGCTGCAACTCACCGATGGCCGCTCCGTAGCCGAACTGGGGTAGTATCCAGAAATAGCCCAGCTTGCGGGTCAGGAGCATCAACGGCAGGATAAAGGTGATGATCAGCACGAAATACTGGAGCTTCTGATTGCGGGCTACCCCAAGGGCACCCGACACGACAACATGGGAAACAAGCAGAGATGTTCCGATGATGACGGCGGGGATATAGGCGATACCGAACAGCCAGGAAACCAGCAGAGCGATGCCGCGAAATTGGGCGACGCAGTAAATGATCGTGATGACGATTGAAATCAGGGCAGCCAGGGTGCGGGCGGCATCAGATTCATAGCGGAAACCGACAAAATCCGGCGCGGTGAATTTACCAAAGCGTCTGATTTGTGTCGCCATCAGCACGAGCAGCAGAACATACCCTCCTGTCCAGCCGACTACGTAGGCCATGGCAAAATAGCCCTTCAGATAAAATACGCCGGCCAGGCCGAGGAAGCTGGCGGCGCTCATCCAGTTGCTGGCGATACCAGCACCGATGCCGACGCGCCCGGTGTAGTTGCCGCTGAATTCGTATTGTGACGTCTGTTTACTGCGATTGCGCAGTCCGGAAAGCATAAAGAGCACGAACATGGCCGCCACAATCGCTAATGGCACAAACTGTATCAGACCGGATGACATTTATTCGTCCTCCCTGTGGAGCGGTTTTATGCGAAAGCGGAGCGATCCTTCCCCTGATTGCACCGTGTGGCGGTCCATCCAGAGGTTAAACAGCACGCAGAGGATGATGAACCAGAGCGGCAGAAACTGGCCGGTCAGCCAGAATTGGATCGGCAGATTGAAAAAAGTCAGATCGCTTAGCAGCAGCTCGGAATAGTTTGCCTCCAGAAGGTAGGCAAAAAGCTGAAATCCGACGATGGCAGCCAGCCATCCCGATAGGATGAGTTTGATGACGCGAACCTCGCCACGCATGGTCGCGCCGCGCGGTTTGAAAAAATTGAGTCCCTTGCAACCTGAAGGTTCGTTCATGTTTTCCCCCAATCGATGATACTAAGATTTCCGGTAATGAACGTAATAAATCGGCTGTCCCAAATCGAGAAAGCGGCGCATGTATTTTGAAACCGGATACCCTGCCAAGGCATGACGGAACGTATCAGGAGCGAGCTGGTTGATGTATTCGGGCTGTACATCCATGAACTCCGCAACATCCAGGCCATAATCAACAAAATCGGTCGCGAAGTAAAAATCAGCTTCCGTTCCCATAAAGCGTGACAGGTAGGTTGCAAACCCGGAGTTGACCAGGCGCCTCTTCCGGTGGCGCAGTTTCGGCCAGGGATCGGGACAGTTGATGATAACCTTCCGCAGTGCGCTCGCCGGTATGCAGGAATCGATGAAGCTGCGCGCTTCGGCCCGCAGCACCCGCACATTGGCAAGTCCGCTTTTGTCAACACGTTTGCAGGTTTTGATGCACCCTTTGTTATAGAAATCAAGCGCAATGAAGTTAAGGTCGGGGTGCAGAGCGGCCATCTGCACGATGAAATCGCCGACGCCGCAGCCGATCTCCAGAGCCAGTGGGTGTCATTGCCGAATATCTCGCCCCATGACGGGGCGGGGCCGCTCTCCTCCCAGGGGAGGAAGGTGGGGGACGTGTTGGGGATGAGCATGAAAAGTCCTCTAGTAAGTTAGAAATTATTTCTTCCGCTTTTTGGCAAGAAGATAATTTCGTTAATGCACTTATCCAGTTTATCTGGGTTAGGTGAAAATTATGTAACTGTAGCATGTTTTGTCGGCTGACGGGAGGGATTTTTCGTCAGCAAGCGTCGTGCCGTGCACACCCGGTCAGGTGATCATTGACCATGCCGGTCGCCTGCATAAAGGCATAGCAGATCGTTGAGCCGACAAAGCGGAAGCCGAGTCGCTTCAACTCCCTGCTCATCGTGTCTGAAAGCTTCGTACTGGCCGGAACCTCGCCCATTGTTATCCAGCGGTTACGGATCGGTTCCCCATTGACGAAACTCCAAAGGAAACGGTCGAGACTTCCGTAGCGGTTCTGCACCTCCAGTACTGCACGAGCGTTGGTGATGGTGGAAGTTATTTTGAGGCGGTTGCGGACGATGCCGGAATCAGACAGCAGCCTGGCTACATCAGCATCGTTAAAGGTTGCGACTTTTTGCGGATCGAATCCGGCAAATGCAGATCGGTACCCATCCCTTTTCCGCAAGATCGTCAGCCAGGACAAGCCGGCCTGTGCTCCCTCCAGAGTTAGCATCTCGAACAGGCGGGTGTCGTCATGGAGCGGCACCCCCCATTCATTGTCGTGATATGCCATATAGAGCGGGTCATTGCCGCACCACGGGCAGCGGCTTTCGTTTTCAGCCATCAGTCCCACCTTTTATTCAAGCATAGTGTACGTGAACGGTACTTGAACTGTTGTACAAAGTTCTTGATACTCTGGCAATAACGATTACAATGCCGTTCCACTTTGACCATGCGCAGGAGGTTTTCTCGTGAGTATTACCGCATATTTTCTGGTGTTTAGTTTCGGGCTGATAGCCGGCATGATAATTCTCTTTATCTCCCTGAAGGTTCATTCGGGAGAGAATATTGATATTGTCGAGCTTGTACGTGGAATGTTCTCGTCGCTGGCGGGAGGTTTCGTCAGGTCGGCAGAAGAAGACGTAAAAGAGGAGGAGGGCGGGACCGAGCAACTCCATGAGGTTGACCCCCGCGAACAGAATATATACGATTCAGCGCAGGCAATCAGGAATATTCTACTGATTCTGACGACGAATATTCAGCGAACCGATAAGGCGGCGAGCGATTCCTCGCTGCTGCTTGGGGATGTGAAAAGCACTATCAACATGATGGCGCTGCCGCCGAACTTGAGTGAAGCCCAATCTCTTTTAATGAGGGAGGTTGATCGTGTCATTTCAAGCAATGCCTCCTTGAAGGGGAAGCTGGATAAATCCCAGGCGGTGCTGACGGAACAGCAGCGCCAGATAGAGGATCTTCGCACGGCGGTGCGGATTGACGCGTTGACCCAGCTTGCAAATCGAGCCTATTTCGATGAAAAGCTGAATGAGATGATCACACTGCGCAAGCGGTACGGCGATCCATTTTCTTTGATGATGATTGATCTCGATAACTTCAAGGATATCAATGATTCTTTCGGGCATCCGGCCGGTGACCGGATTCTCAAAGGGGTGGCACTGAAGATCAAGGCTTCCCTGCGCGGGAGTGACTTCCTTGCCCGTTTTGGTGGTGATGAGTATGCGCTTATCCTGATCAAGAGCGATGTCAAGGCGGCGACGGAAGTCGCCTGGAAGCTGTGCGAGGAGGTGCGGGCAAGCCGTTTCATTCTTGATGACGCTGCGCTTTCCATGACGCTTTCAATCGGGGTTGCGGAGGCTTCAGGAGATGATACTGAAGAAACGGTGCTGAAACGGGCCGATGCGGCCCTGTACCGCGCTAAAGCTGCCGGGCGTAACGGCGTTTCAGTTGACCAGAAGCCGCTGTAACTGCTGGAATCCGGGAGAAAGAGGCCAGAGCGGAAGAGGTAACCTCTCTGCAACAGAAACTTCATATTACGCCTTATTTTTTGACTTCCGGTCCCCCCTTGTGCTACAAATATCTTCTTTTTCATTATGTTGCCAATGCCGGACTATTATTCCCAACAGGAGAAATTCATGAATCATTTTCAGTTCAAGGGGACCGAATTATACGCGGAGGATGTAGCTCTGAGAGACATCGCCGCTGTGGTCGGCACCCCGTTTTACGCATACTCGCACGCCACCCTGACGCGTCACTTCAAGGCTTTTGACGAATCTTTCGCCGGGATGCCGCATACTATCTGCTACTCGATGAAGGCCAATTCTAGCCAGTCGGTGCTGAAAACCTTCATCAACCTGGGGAGCGGGGTGGATATCGTTTCCGGTGGTGAACTCTACCGTGCTCTTAAAGCTGGAGCCGATCCGCAGAAGGTCGTCTACTCCGGTGTCGGCAAAAAGGACGATGAAATTGAGTATGCGCTTAACAGCGGTATTCTGATGTTCAACGTGGAGTCCGAGCAGGAGTTGACCCGTATCTCGGAGATTGCCGCCCGCATGGGTAAAAAAGCGGGCATCGCCATTCGCGTCAATCCGGACGTTGACCCCGGTACGCACCCCTATATCACCACCGGTCTTAAAAATGCCAAGTTCGGCATTACTATCGACCGTGCCATGCAGGAGTACAGCCGCGCCATGACCCTCCCCGGCATTGACGTGATCGGCATCGACATGCATATCGGCAGCCAGTTGACCAAGGTCAACCCCTTTGTTGACTCCATCGAAAAGCTTAAGATCATGATCGGCAAGCTGCGGGGGGAGGGGATTGACCTGAAATATTTAGATTGCGGTGGCGGTCTGGGGATTCAGTACAACGATGAAGAACCGCCCCTGCCTGCCGATTACGGCAAGGAGATCGTGGCAGCGACCAAAGATCTCGGGATGCATCTTATCTTTGAACCGGGCCGCAACATGGTGGGAAATGCCGGCATCCTGGTCTCAAAATGCCTCTACACCAAGGCTCGCGACGAGAAAAATTTTATCATGATCGACGCCGGCATGAACGATCTGGCGCGCCCCGCCCTGTATGGTTCATTTCATGGCGTGCAGCCGGTTGTTAAAGACCAGGATGGCATGATTGTGGCGGATATTGTCGGCCCGATCTGCGAGTCCGGTGATTTTCTGGTGAAGGATCGTGAAGTGCCGATGTTCAAACAGGATGACCTCATGGCCTTCATGTCGGCCGGCGCGTACGGCTTCTCCATGAGCAGCTCCTACAACAGTCGCCCCCGTGCACCTGAAGTCATGGTAAAAGGCGACAGGTATGAGGTCATCCGCGAGCGGGAAACGATTGAAGATCTGATCAAGGGTGAAAAGATAGCGTCGTTTTTGTAAATATAACCAGGGGGTATTCAGTCATGTTCAAGGGAAGCATTGTAGCCATTGTGACACCGTTCAAGAAGGACGGTGCCGTAGATTATGAAAAACTGCGTGAACTGGTCGAATTCCAGATTGAGAACGGTACTGATGGCATCGTCCCATGCGGCACCACCGGTGAGGCCTCGACGCTCGACAATGATGAGCATCTGGCAGTCATAAAAACCGTTGTCGATCAGGTCGCCAAGCGGGTGCCGGTCATAGCCGGTACCGGCTCCAACTGTACCGCCGAGGCGATCGAAATGACCCGGAAGGCCAAGGATGCCGGCGCTGACGGTGCCCTGCTCGTGACCCCCTACTATAACAAACCGACGCAGGAAGGGCTCTATCGTCACTACATGGCTGTTGCAAACGCTGTTCCCCTGCCGCAGATCCTTTATAATGTTCCGGGGCGTACCGGTATCAACCTGCTTCCAGAGACGGTTGCCCGTTTGGCGGAACACGCCAATATTGTCGCCATCAAGGAAGCGACCGGATCTCTCCAGCAAGGTTCCGAGATCATCGCCCTCTGCGGTGACAAGATCGACGTCTTTTCCGGCGATGATTTCATCACCTTCCCGATGATGGCCTGCGGCGCGGTGGGAATTATCTCCGTGCTGGCCAACATTATGCCGAGAACGGTGGCTGACCTGGTAGATGCCTTTTTTGCCGGCGACTTCGAGAAAGCCCGTCAGCTGCATCTCCAAACGCTCAAGATCAGCAGTGCCATGTTCATCGAAAGCAATCCGGTGCCGGTCAAGACAGCTCTGGAGCTGATGGGTAAGGCCTCTGCTGATGTACGTCTGCCGCTCTGCGAAATGGGCGAGGCGAATAAGGCCAAACTGGTAGCGATCATGAAAGAGTACAAGCTGATTTGAATAGGGAACGTAGAAGTCAGAAAGGGGGTTTCTCTTTCCCCCCGGATGGGGCGCTTCTGAAAACGTATCCCGGCCTGGCCGGTCTGCTGATTGCTCTGTTACTGATGTGCGGCTGCGCCACAGGCACCGTCAACTCGAAAGCGTTGAGACGCGTGGAGGGTGTCGGGGCACTGTCGAAGGGGGCTCGGATCGGCATGACGGAATTCACCGTCTGCGGCGGGAGTTACCTGGACAAGCTGAACCTCGACTATCATGATCATGACGTGAAAGCGCTTTTCTACCACAAGTGCACGAAAATTGGGCATCCGCAGACTTTTTCCGACAGGCTGCGGATGCGGCTGGAAGAAAAGCTCGGCAGGAAAATTATTCTGGTCAAGGAGGCAAAGCCGTTCAAGCCGAATCTGGTGCTTCGCGATGCGAACAGGATGGGGCTCGAGTACGTGGTTGCCGGTGACCTCCTCTATCTGGGGGAAGCGGAGGGCAAAACCGTTGTTTCGGCACTGCTCTACCTGATGCGTGTATCCGACGGGAAATTAGTTGTCGTGGGGTGGGTCAAGAAGGACGGTGCCATTGGCAAGGTTCTCGGCGTTATCGACGATGTAGCCGATGAGCTGTTTGATAAGACGTATGGTGAGTAAGCGTAGAGATTATTTCGAGGGGATTACATGATTAAAATAGCCGTATGTGGCGCTGCGGGACGGATGGGGCAGCGCATTATTACCTCCATTATTGAAGCCGAAGGAACCGAATTTTGTGGCGCGCTGGAACGTCCGGGGCATCCCCGGATCGGTGAGGATGCCGGACTCCTGGCCGGGTGCGGCAAAACCGGTGTGCATATCACCGACAACCTGAATGCCGTCGTTTCTGCCTGTGATGTGCTGATCGATTTCACCTCACCCAAGGTGTCGCTTAAAAATCTGGAAATGTGCGCGCTGCACAAGAAGGCGATCGTCATCGGTTCCACCGGTTTTACCCCCGAAGAACGGGACTTCGCTGCCGAACTTGCCAAGGATATTCCGGCCGTGCTCGCTCCCAACATGTCGGTCGGTGTCAACGTCTGCTTCAAGGTTTTGAAAGATGTGGCCAAGACTCTTGGTGACGATTTTGATGTGGAGATCGTCGAGCTGCACCACAATAAGAAAAAAGACTCACCGTCAGGAACTGCCGTGCGCATGGGTGAGGTCGTTGCCGAAGCGCTGGGGCGCGACTACAACAAGGTGGCCAACTATCACCGCGAGGGGATCTGCGGCGAGCGGACGAAAGAAGAAATCGGCATGCAGACCGTGCGCGGCGGCGACATCGTCGGCGAGCACACCGTCTACTTCATCGGCATGGGGGAGCGGATCGAGATTTCCCACCGCGCCATGACCCGCGACATGTTCGCGCGCGGTTCCGTACGTGCCGCCAGGTGGGTGGCCGGCAAGGCGCCGGGGCTGTACGACATGCAGGATGTGCTCGGTTTAAAATAATTGATATGGGCGGCTCAGGCCGCCCTTACTTTATACATTACGATTTGGAGGATTTACCGAGTATGGCAAAAATAAACGATAACTACCTGAAGCTGAAAGCTGGCTACCTGTTCCCCGAAATCGGCCGCCGTGTGCGTGAATTTGCTGCGGCCAACCCGGCTGCCAAGGTCATTCGTCTCGGCATCGGCGATGTCACCCGCCCGCTGGCCCCCGCTGTGTTGAAGGCATTTCACGACGCCGTTGATGATCTCGGCACGCTGGATCACTTTGCCGGCTACGGCCCGGAGCAGGGGTATGACTGGCTGATCAACGCCATCATCGAGAAATCCTACAAGCCGCTGGGCGTCAGCCTCAAGACCGAAGAGATGTTCATCTCTGACGGTTCCAAGTGCGACTGTGCCAACATCCTCGACATCTTCGCTCTCGACAACATCGTTGCCATAGGCGACCCGGTCTATCCGGTCTACAACGATACCAACGTCATGATCGGCCGCACCGGCGAAGCCGACGACAAGGGGTATTACAAGGGAATAATCTACCTGCCGTGCAACGAGTCCAACGGCTTCATCCCGGCGCTGCCGACCGAGAAGGTTGACATCATCTATCTCTGCTTCCCCAATAACCCGACCGGCGTGGTGGCGAGCAAGGCCGAACTCGCGAAGTGGGTCGATTACGCCAATGCCAACGACGCGGTGATTTTCTATGACGCCGCCTACGAGGCGTTCATCACCGACCCCTCCATCCCGCATTCCATCTACGAGATTGAAGGGGCCAAGAAGTGCGCCATCGAGTTCCGCTCCTTCTCCAAGACCGCCGGTTTCACCGGCGTCCGCTGCGGCCTGGTGGTCGTACCGGAAGAGGTGATGGGCACAACGACAACCGGCGAGAAATACAGCTTCAACAAGCTCTGGAACCGTCGCGTCACCACCAAGTTCAACGGCGCTTCCTATCCGGTCCAGCGCGCTGCTGCCGCGGTCTATTCCGAGGAAGGGTGGAAGCAGACCAAGGAAACCATCGATTACTATATGGAGAACGCCCGCATCATCCGCGAAGGTCTCACGGAAGTCGGCGTGACGATCTTCGGTGGCGTCAACGCCCCGTACATCTGGCTCAAGACTCCGGGCGGCATGACCAGCTGGGAGTTCTTCGACAAGCTGCTGAACGAATGCAACGTAGTCGGGACGCCCGGTTCCGGTTTCGGACCGAGCGGGGAAGGGTACTTCCGGTTGTCGGCGTTTGGGAATCGCGAGAATGTGATTGAGGCAGTGGAGAGGATTAAGAAGAATTTGAAGTAGGCTGATGAAGAGCGGCCGTGGTCGCTCTTCCAATCCGTACAGGAGAAAGATATGGAATTTAAAAGCGACAAGAGCATGACCACTATAATCGGCCTGGTACTGCTGATAGGTGGCGTGGGCCTTGCGTACTGGGGCTACCAGATGTCGCACTCGCTTGTCTCTCATTTCACACAGGCGTTTACCGGGGCACTCCCCGATGCCGTGATGTACCGCTACATCGGAGGCGCGGTCAGCGGCGTTGCGGGGCTATTCTTGTTGGTTAAAAAATAGCGGCGGGTTTTGAGGAAAGAAGGCTGGCGCATATTGAATTAAGAAACTATCCTCAAAATTAGTACTCGCAAAATATAAAATTTTCATAATTTTGCTCACATATGAAAGGCCTGTTAAGTGCGTGATTTCCCACGCACCCAGGCAAACAGTAAAGTGCATCACTCCCCTCCTGCTTTTTGTACTGCAGTCGCATGCTCCGCAGGTGCAGACCTTCTCACCGGTTTGGATCTGCTCTTTGCAACGTTGTTGCCGGTTTTGACCAGAATATCAGCACCAAAACAAACCCACATTAAAACCCGCCGCATGTATCCGAAGCCGATGAGCCGTCCAAATTATCATATGGCACGCCCCTTGCTTTGTACTTTGTGAAATATATGAGGGGACAGCTGCCGACGCTCACACGACATGGCGGTCATTGTGAAACAATCCCGCGTACTTTCCCCTTTACGCATCACCCGGTAAATTACATTTCCGGTCGCTTTGTTTCTGCCCGGATTTACCATATTCATCTCGCTCTCAGCCTAGATAAAAAGCACGGACCCGGTGACCGGCCCGATTTATAGGCAGATCGTGCGGGCGAACGGCGAAGCTGATGTTGCACAGCGTGACTACTCCAATTCAGTGAAGCAGAAGGGGATAACCATGACATCAACAGAGACGATATTTAGACGCGTAGCATTCACTGGAGCTGATCCTGGTGACATTTCCTGGGATATGTCCACCTCGACTTCCGGTGCCGCCATACTAAGCATTCACGGAAATCTGAAGCCGGGTTGGCTCGGCAGGCTTTCATCATACTTGTCACTCAATGCGATCAACATGATCAGCGGTTCTGCTCGGAAATGCGGCTCGCTGTGCTGGGATGCCTCATTCGAGATTGAGGCAAAAAGCGCCCTTCCCAACCCGCTCAAAGGGTTCAATCCGCTCCCTGCCATCATGGCGTTTGATGCCCGTGTGGTTATTCCCCAGCTCAAGATATCCGACTTCGTGATCGAACATTCAACACGACATGGAGGCAGCCTCTATGCTGAGATTTCCGGCAAAGACTGTATAGGGTTTCTGTACGGGATGCTGAGGATGTTCAGTTTCTATTCACTGTTTCCCACGGAGCTGGAAATTTCGACCAAGGGCACGGTTGTTCATGACAGATTCTGGCTGAAGGGAATAGGTTCTGCGGCGCCATCAGACGATGATTTGAAGGCACTGCACGAACGGCTGCACCAGACATTTGCCGCCGGGCTGAAAAAGGTAATCACCCGTAGTTCATCCATGGAAGTTGATACCTCACGCTATCAGCACTGACTGTTTCACCAGCAGCACCATTTTTCATCATCTGACTAATTGTTGGCAGTGGCCGGAGTCAGGCTTGGCTTTCTGCTTTTAGCGGCTACCGTTGCCACATGGTAGAAACGTTCGACTGCCATATTACTCGTGACCGTGCAGTTTGACATCTCTATTTGCTGCAGTATATTTGAACACATATACGCAAGATGCCGCCCCACTATGCTCTCATGGATCGGTAAAACTCACAGCATCGGAGGATACTAATGGCTACTAAATTCTGTCGTTTGGTATGCAGTCTCACGGTAATCGCGGTCTCTCTGGCAATTCTAGTTCTTTCCGCCATTCCGGCAGCAGCTGTCGAATACGCTGCACTGACCGGTGTCAAGGGACTCGATTCCGTCTTTGACTTTAGTCTCGGTTCTCCGGAGACCGCTGCCGTCATTTTCCCGGCAGTCCTGGACGTCCACCAAAACCGGGAAGTTCGCACCCTGCCCGCCGCCCCCCGTACCGTTATCGTATTTCACGACAGCGCGGTTAAATTGATCTCTACGGACCGCAAGGGTATGGAAAAGAATGATATGGAGGCGTACGACAAGGTTGCCGAGTTTATCCGGCAATTAAAGAAGGCCGGAATCAAGATGGAGGTTTGTATGTATGCGGTGAAGGTGTTTGGCGTTGACCCCGTCACCCTTATGCCCGAAATCGACCGGGTGGGGAACGGTTTCATTTCCGTGCTGGGATACCAAGCGCAGGGCTATTCTCTGCAGGTAATCCCGTAAGGAAACCTTCAGGAAAACTTGAGGAGAATAAGCGGACCGGCGGTCACTCTGCTGAACAACAGCAGTATCTGGTACAAAATGAAAGGCCCGCGATGATTTTCGCGGGCCTTTGAAGCTCTTCCCTTTTTATCGGGATTCAGGCTGCATCAACCAGCCCGTAGTCAAGTTCCTATTTTTTTAAACAGTCTGGCGGCGTGTCCTCAGTCATCTCATCCTCCACAGTTGACAGGATCATAAAACTGCAACTTCTACTGCTCTACTGATTACTCCTTTTGCTGCGTTGTTCTTGAATCAGGTAGCGCTACCTTGATTTCACTATAGCGGTTTCGAACCCTAAGAAACAGTCTGTTTTTATTTTTTTTACCGGCGTATAGTGATCTAGTTTGTGAAAATACGGAGAGGGGCTACTTTGTGAAACGACAGCCTGCCCCCTGATTCATCATGACATGCTTGAGCGCGTTCCATAAAAAAAGCCCCGGGTTTCCCCGGAGCTTTTAATGTTTGCTGGAGTTTTTTTTTAGACTCTCATTACGTTCGCGGCCTGAAGCCCTTTCGGACCCTTGGTTACTTCAAACGTGACACTATCACCTTCAGCAAGTGATTTGAATCCGTCGCCCGCGATAGCGGAGAAATGACAAAATACATCGTCGCCATTTTCCTGCTCAAGAAAACCAAAACCCTTGCTGTCGTTAAACCATTTAACTGTTCCGTTTACCATGTGTACTTTCTCCTGATCTTGCACTTGTGATATGTCTGATTCATTTCAGACGTTTTGATCACTAGCGGCTTTAATGCGCGAAAAGTCAATCAGTAAATGACGCAGCGAGAGAATTATTCGCGATATAGTCGGCGTAAGGAAAGCAATGGTGTTGCTGCGCGGTCAAGTCCCGGCTTTATTGGTGGTGGATGTTACGGGCTCGATAGTGTATAAATAGGAGGCAAAACCATGAAAAGCACACCACAGGCGAGAAGCACACATTAAACAGTGGCGGAGTATATCTTATGAACGTTGACCTTAAACTGCTTAAAAATTTGATAGGCAAACGAAGCGATGAGATCGAGAAGAGTGTCGCCGGGACCGGTTATATTGCAAAAACAGTCATCGGCGTCGGCACCTTTTTACTCGATAACGAAGGGGACATCGATCTGATGACCGCCAAGCAAAAGGTTATCTTCGAAAAGTTCCTCTTGCCGCTGCTGGATGTGGCTCGCCGCTAGCCGGTAGCGCCATTCAAAACAGAACAAACCTAGCCCTGCAGAGGATACGTGTGTTAACGAAGCGGTCTCTGTTTCCACCTTATTTAGAATGACAAAGGCGGCCAATCGGCCGTCTTTGTCTGTTTTGCAAAAAGGCGTTTTCTGCCTGACTGAGCACGTCCCAGGCGGATACAAGGATAACGATTGAATAAGTACTACACGAACGCTAAAGGAGTAAAAACCGCTTTGATTTATCATCTGTCAATAGTTCTTAAAAAATTTCTCTGTCCAACCGCAGCAGCTGTTTTCCTCTTTCTGGTTCTGATCTCGCCCGCCCGGGCTCAGGAAAATATCGCCACCTATCCTCCTCTGCCGGTCGGCTATACATCCATCAGGGTCTTTGACCATCAAGGGCGCTTTGTCGGACGGATCCTTCCGGAGAAACGGTACTGGGTCTCCATCGATCGTATCCCATCATTCCTGCAAAAGGCTGTAGTAGCTGTTGAAGACGCCCGCTTTTACGAACATGGCGGCATTGATCTTCGCGGGATCGCCCGGGCCCTGGTGAAGGATGTGGCCAAACAGAGATTGGCCGAAGGGGGATCGACCATCACCCAGCAGCTGATTAAAAACAGGTATCTGTCCGGTGCAAAAACCTTCGAACGGAAGTTCGAGGAAGCCCGCATGGCCATGGAATTTGAAAAGAGATACAGCAAACAGCAGATCCTGGAGATGTATTTCAACGAAATCTATTACGGGAAAGGTGCCTGGGGCATTGCCCAGGCGGCCCGGCTCTATTTTGATAAAAGACCCGAGGAGTTGACCGAGGCTGAGTGTGCCCTGTTGGCCGGCGTGCAAAAAAACCCGGCCCGCTACAACCCTCTGGGGAAGTCGGCCAACGTGACAGGGCGGCGTGACATGGTCCTCAAGAGAATGGTGGATCTTAACATGATAACTCCCCGGCAAAGGGTAAAGCTGCGGGCCCATCCGCCGTCAGTTACAAAGCCGGGGCAGGCACGGCAGTATCTGGCTCATATTCAGGCCAAACTGATCGAACGGTACGGGGCGGCGATCATCGAACAGGGGGGGCTGGAAGTGACCGCCGCCCTGGATCTGAAGCTGCAGAAACTTGCAGAGCAGTCGCTGCGTGAAGGGGTTAAACGGATTTCTCCCAAGCTGCAGGGGGCATTGGTCTGTCTGGATCCGGCAACGGGGGATGTTTTGGCGGCCGTGGGAGGAGTCGATGTCACCCAGAGCGGCTATAACCGCGCCTTCTCTGCCAGGCGTCAACCCGGCTCGGCCATCAAGCCGCTGATCTATGCCGCGGCCCTGGAAAAAGGCTTTACGGCCGGCAGTCTCTGGGACGATACACCGGTCGCCTATAACCGTGGTAATGGCGGAACCTGGAAGCCGCAGAACTATGGCCGCGAGCAGTACGGGGAGCTGAGTCTTAGACAGGCCCTGGCCTACTCCAATAATGTCATCACGGTAAAGCTGTTGGAGGCGGTCGGGGTCCCTCCTTTTGTCGATTTTGCCGGGAGGATGGGGCTGAAGTTACGGGCAGAGAATGGTCTCTCCCTGGCCCTCGGAACGGATGAAGTCACCCTGAATGACCTGGTGCTGGCGTACACCCCGCTGGCCACAGGGGGCGCTCGACCCGAAGCGCGGGTTATTCTAAGGGTTTATGACCGCACGCACCGTACCTGGACGGAAAACCCACCGGCTGTCACACCGGTCCTTTCGCCTGCATCCGCCTATGTCACCACCCAGATGCTGAAAGACGTAATGACGTATGGAACCGCGAAGAGTCTCAAAAAATTCAGCCGGGAACGTCCATCTGCCGGGAAGACCGGCACGACCGATGATTATCGGGATGCCTGGTTCATCGGCTATACCCCCCAGCTGATAACCGGCGTCTGGGTGGGATACGACAAGCCTCGGTCGGTGGGGAAAGGATTTACCGGAGGAGCCGTCGCTGCTCCGATCTGGGAGAAATTCATGCGCAAGGCTGAAGCATCAAAGCAGGTCGTTGATTTTCCTAGGCCGGATGCGGTAATTTCTGTTTCCATTGACCCTACGACAGGTTTCCTGGCGACTCCGGACTGTCCGAAAAAGCGGGACGAATTATATGCCGCCGGGACCGAGCCGTCAGAGTACTGTCCCAAGCATGGCGGGGAGCCCCTCACTCCGGCAGAACCGCTGCTGCCGCTGCTGAATACAAGCGGACAGCCGCCTGAGACCGGCGCAGAAGGAGCGCCAGAGGGCGGAAAACAATAAAGAGGGGGCGGGGACAACAAAAGCCGTGAACGGGATGTCTTCGGAAAATTAAAGAGGAAGGGAGCGCTGCTACATCCCAGAAGCAGCAGCTCCATTTTTTACGGCAGGCAAAAGTGTATTGACTGTACATCCCGCTGAGTGATACGTTTCCCTTATGAAATAGGCGGATAAGCAAACGCCCTCTCTTTTTTGCGAATATCTTATCTCTGCCCACTTGCTTTTCAGGAGGGTCTGCATGGTCAACCTATTATGGTCAGGTTTTTTTACGGTGTTGCTTTTATCTGGCTGTGGTTGGGACGGCACTCCGACTCGGAACAATGATTTTACTCCTCTGACTTCGATCGAGATTGTTGCAGTTTCTCCGACCATTGCGGTTTCCCATACCATTGCCGCGGGCACGTCCACCACGCTTTCAGTAAAAGGTAACTACTCGGGGATGTTTACCCGTGATATTACCGATCAGGCAGTCTGGTCGAGCGATTCTCCAGCCGTTGCCACGGCGAGCCAGGACCGGGTGACCGGTCACGTCCACGGAACCGCTGCCCTGACCGCAACCGTGGGGAGTGTGTCGGCTACCTTCAAATTGACGGTAAGCCCGGCTACCATCACTGCCCTGACAATCACCCCTGCCGCTCCAACGATTGCCAAGGGCTTGAGCACCCACTTTGCGGTAAACGGCACCTTCACGGACTTAACTGCCCAGGATCTGACCTTTGATGCCGCCTGGACTTCGAGCGCTCCCAATGTGGCGACCGTCAGCAACGATGCCGGAAGCAAGGGCTTTGCTCAAGCTATCGCAGCCGGCACCGCTACAATCAGCGCGACCTTTGACGATGTAAGTGCCACTGCGCTACTTACCGTTACCGAACCGGTCCTGAAATCGATTGCACTCTCGCCGGCCAATCCAACGTTCCTGACTCTGTCCACGGGGAGTTTCAAAGCTACCGGTACCTATTCCGACGGGTCAACTCCCGATATCACCTCTCTTGTCGCCTGGAGTTCATCCAATACCGGCATAGCAACGGTTATTGCCAGTGGCGGAACTGCAACAGCAACAACGCTCAAACAGGGAACCACCACAATCAGTGCCTCCCTGGACGGGATCAGCGGAACGACGAGCCTCAAAACGACGGGAGGTAACCTGACCGGGATAACTGTCTCTCCTGCCGTCGTTACGCTGGTCAAAGACACCAACCGGAACATAACCGCTACCGGAACCTTCAGTAATGGCAGCACACGGGACATAACCGGGGCGGTCCAGTGGACGGTGGCCGATACATCCCTTGCAACGGTAACCACTCCGGGAGGTAATCTGGCGTGGGTGAAACCGCTCGCGGTGACATTGGTTCCTACCCTGATTACGGCCACATCCGGCTCTCTGTCCTCAAATGCCTCTCTGACGGTCATCGCACCACAACTCATGTCCATTACGATTTCCCCGACCAGTCTGGATCTGACTGCCGGAACCAGCGCCCCCTTAACCGTAAATGCCACCTTTAGTGACGGCACGATTCAGGATGTTACTAATCTCAGCGTCTGGACATCCAACGATAGTACGAAAGCCACGGTTGCTGCCGGCGGGCTTGGAACTGAACGCGTCACCGGCGTCACTGCCGGTTCTACCACCATCAGCGCCACGTATGGCGGCAAAACTGTTCCGTCTCCAGCAGCCGTTACAGTAAGGACACGGACCCTCCAGAACTTGACCATTTCGGGTAGTTTTAACGTGGCCGCCGGTAATCAGGTCTCGTTCACAGCGACGGCAAGCTACGGCGACGGCACCACCGTTGATGTGACCAAGGATATGTCTACGATCTGGACGATCGACAAACTATACGTCGCGATTTTAACCGACAGTCAGAACTGGCCGGGACAGATCCTAGGTGTTGATGGCGGTTCGGCAACGCTGAAGGTCAGTTTTGGCGGCAAGACCCAGACCGCGACGGTCACGGTCACAGGACCCTAGTTTGCGTGACTTTTTACTGATATCAGGAAGGAATTACATGAAACGAGCCTGCCAGACGATAATAGCCCTCTGTCTCCCACTCTTGTTCTGCAGTCCTGCCATGGCTCAGCACTCCGGTCCATACGTCGGAGCATCCCTTGGTGTGAATGCGCTGATGAATGCCAAAACTTCCGACAATCTGGGGGACTTCAACCTCACATTTAATCCTGCTCTGCAGGGGAGCGCCGTTATTGGCTGGGATTTTGAACCGGGCAATCCAGCGGGAGAGGGGCGGGTCGAGCTGGAATACAGCCGCCGCAGTAACCAGCTCGATCAGGTGAAATTTGTCGAAGGGAGCTTTAATGGGGGAGGCAGTGTAACGGCAGACGGTCTGCTGCTCAATTTTTTTGGGGTCTTTCATGGTGGCAACCGCTTATCCCCATACGCCGGTTTCGGCATCGGTGCTGCCCGTATCAAGACATCTGATTTGAACGTGAACGGTTATCCCCTGAGTAACGACTCGGCCGTTGTCTTTGCCTACCAGCTGGGTGGTGGAGTCGATTTTGCACTGACAGACCATCTGAATCTTGATCTTGGCTATCGCTTTTTTAGCAGCATCAGACCCAAATTTAATGAAGTCAACGGGCATACATTCGAGATGGATTATATCAACCACAGTGCCGTTCTCGGCTTGAGGGTCGGGTTTTAGCAACAAGCGAGTAGTCTACCAGTCAATTTTGCTATATGGAACGTACAGATGCGGCCGTTATCGTTTTGGCTCCGATTCCCCGATTTAAGGTGATTTATATCACAGCATTTGCATCGCATCCCATGTTATAGTACAGGCAACGTGGCCCCGCTCAGTTCGGATAACCGTGCGGGCGCCTCCGATCAACATCCTGCATTCGACAAAGGGACAAGCTGTGCGTTTTTTTTACTGTTTCATTTCACTCTGTCTGTTTTTCCCCCCCTTGAACCTGTCTGCTTCGGGTGAGGAACTCGATTTCGGCCGCATTGGCGCAATCGACCTTCTCATGGATTTGGCCATTTCCAATAACCTCATCGCCGGCGGTGTTGTTCTAATCGGCAACCACGCCGGTATCCTCTCCAGCACGGCCCGAGGCCGGCTGTCTCTCAGCCCGGATGCACCACCCCTCAACCAGCAAAGTATCTTCGATATCGCTTCCCTGACAAAGGTGATTGCAACTACGCCTGCGGTGATGAAGCTGCTTGATGAAGGTCGCATCTCTCTCCATGATCCCCTGACCCGCTGGTTTCCCGAATTCAACGGTTCGGCGCATGGCAGCGTCACAATTCTCAATTTACTAACCCATACTTCGGGACTCACGGACTTTGAGATGAGTTCTGATGAGGCCATGAAAACCGCCATCCTGAGGGCCGCTGCGGAGAAAAATCAGCTTCAGCCGGGCAATAGCTTCAAATATGCCGATATTAATTTCATTCTGCTGGGAGAACTCGTCAGACGGGTTTCGGGCAAGACGTTGGACGTTTACTGCCGCGAAGAGCTCTTTACGCCGCTCCTCACCCAGGAAACCATGTTTCTGCCGCCACCGGATCTTGCAGGCCGGATTGCTCCGACGCTGGGAATTGACAGTGGCACCGTTCAGGACAGGAACTCGCGCCGCCTTGGCAGTGTCGCGGGGCATGCCGGCCTCTTCAGTTCTGCGCAGGATCTCGCCCGGTTTGCCCGTCTGATGCTTGCCGGAGGCACGCTTGACGGCGTGCATATTCTCTCCGAAGCGGCGGTAAAGCAGATGACCTCCCCGATTCCCTGCCGTAACGGCACCGTGCTGCGCGGCCTGGGGTGGGACATGAATTCTCCCTTTTCAGCGCCGAAGGGGAGACTGTTCTCAGATGCTTCCTTCGGCCACTCCGGTTACAGCGGATCTTCAATCTGGATAGACCCGAAGCAGGACCTGTTCGTGGTTCTGCTGACAAATCGCCTGAACTACCGGAATATCAGGATGTTTAATCAGTTGCGCAGTGATATATCCACCATTGCCGTGGCGGAGTACCGAAATCAGGTTGCCAATGAGAGGGTGACGACAGTCCCGAAAATCGCGCGCTTCACTCCCAAAATATCCCTGTCGGATCCGAGTTAACCTCATGTATCAGCTTTTCAAGCGTATCCTTGTTTCTCCCCGTAGGATACGGCTGTCGCCTGTTTTTCCTGTCATACCAGTACAAAGTCCAGTTAATGGATTCAGGACTGTACTCAAACTGGGCAATTTTGATTTCATTCCAGACGGCCGGGTCTATGAAAAGTGGGCGTGACTCGGTCAGCGTGACCCTGTTTCCTCTGGTGTCATGTTCCAGCTTCACCTGATCCGGCACCGTTCGCTGTTCACAAAGTTGTCCCAGCAGAGCGTCTACTCTTCGCTGTTCTGTTTCAGGTAATGCCATCCTTTTATCCTTCCCTTCGCTTAAACAACCCCTTCTCCGCCGTTTACCGGTGCTGATACTATATGAATTTTCCTGTTGAAGCTAAACAAAAAGTGCTTGAAAGTTTCGACGCAGCACCTTGATTCTGGTGACGCAGAAGCTTATAAAAATCCGTTTTATTATTTTACTTTCCCGCAGTAATGGTGTATGAACTAGGCGGCTTTCCTTGGTAGCTGAAAACTTTTCAGGCGTTGATAAAAGTTGCTTTACTATAGATAAAAGGAGAGGTGTCAGGTATGAAAATGAATTTGTCCGCCAAAGTGTTTCTTATCATCGGAGTCACGCTTTTTGTCGGTTTCAGCGTTCTGGGTGTTACTGCTCTCTGGCTTAGTGTCAGTTCGACGCTAAAGCTGCAGAGTCAAGCATCTGAAGGAACTGCTGCAATAATCAGGCAGACTGTTGAAGATTACATGATGAAAAATGAACCTGAATCGGTTATCCGCTATATCAAGGATCTGAAAGCCAAGAAAGCGGTGCTGGATCTCGCTGTATACGGCAAGGAGGGGAAAACCGTTGGCGGTTCCGCGCCTGACCAAATGGTGCTGGACTCCTTCAAAAAAGGGGGTGCGCTCCAGTCAAGGGAGAGTGTGCAGGGGGTCAGGTCACTGATCAATGTAATTCCACTCCCCAATGAGCAGCGTTGCAAATCATGTCATCCTGAAGAAGGGTTCACCGGAGCCATCAAGCTGACTACCTCGATGGAGGAGGGTTATGGCAGCGCAAAAAAGCTGGTTATCATGCTTTGTTCTCTTGGGGCGCTCTGTTTTGTATTGATAGTAGGTGGCATGTATCTCTTCTTCCGCCTGACCATCATCAAAAACATCGTAAATGTTTCAAAAAGCATCACATGCCTTTCAGAGGGTGAAGGGGATCTCACGACGCAGCTTAAGGTTAACTCTACCGACGAGATCGGCGTCCTGACAGAAGGGGTCAACAGGTTGATCTCCAAGTTGAGAGAGATCATTTCGGATCTCTATGCTCAGGCCGGACATGTAGCTATCTCTTCATGTCGTACTATGGCAGGAATTGATCGGTTGGCCGCCGCTATTTTAGAGCAGAAGGAGTTGGCAGCTTCCGTGGCGGTCGCTTCCGAAGAGATGTCTGCCACACTTAATGATGTTGCAAGTACGACAGCCAGAGCATCGGCACTCTCACAGCAGGTTGATGAATCAGCGGCAAGTGGTCGCAACGTTGTTGGAGAAACAGCTAACAGCATGGACCAGATCAAGGCTGGTGTTGAGGAGTCATTGGGTGTGATGGGACGGCTTGAAAAATCATCCACACAGATAGGTGAGATCGTCGGCCTGATAGAAGATGTCGCCGACCAGACCAATCTGCTGGCGCTCAATGCCGCCATTGAGGCGGCTCGGGCTGGTGAAGCCGGTCGCGGTTTTGCCGTAGTTGCGGATGAAGTAAAGAATCTATCCGGCAAAACCTCCTCATCCACACAGCAGATTTCCGCGATCATAAAGGCTATTCAGGGCGATATCAGAGCGGCCATGAAATCTATCGAAGTCGAAAAAGAACGCGTTGAAGACGGTATCAACAACTCCAACAGGGCAAGCAGCCAAATCTCCAACATCCTTGCGCTTGCTAACGAATCGTCAGCCATGATCAATTCCATCGCGACCGCAACGGAAGAGCAGAGCGCAACGACGTCCGACATTGCCTCCAAAATACACCTGGTCTCGGAAACATCTCAGACGATCCAGACCCAAATGGAAAAATCGGTTTTAACCTTTGGCGAGCTGACCCAGACGGCAGAGAGAATCTATACAACAGTCGGTAAATTCAAAGTAGGCAACTACCATGACACGATAAAGGGATACGCTGTTGAATTGAGAGACAGAGCTGTAGTTGCGCTTGAAAGTGCCGTTTCTACCGGACGGATCGGGAGAGAAACCCTCTTCAGTACAGATTACAAACCGATTCCAAATACCAACCCGCAGAAGTTCAGTACCCAATTTGATCGTTTATTTGACGAAATAATCTCACCGATCCAGGAAGATATCGTCGGGAGGGATAAACGGATGTTCTATGCTATCTGCATCGACCGTTCCGGCTACTGCCCTTCACACAATCTCCGCTACACCAAACCGCTGACAGGTGATGTAAATAAAGACAAGGATGGCAACAGAACCAAGCGGATTTTCAATGACCGCACCGGCATCAGGGCAGCAACTAGTGAAGACCCATTTCTTCTCCAGACCTATCTGCGTGATACCGGTGAAATCATGAACGACATGTCCACACCGATAGTACTGGCAGGCAGGCATTGGGGAGGTGTCAGGATCGGTTATATCAGCGAGGACTAAACCACAGGGGGTAGCAGTCATGTCGGCTATTGAATGGCAACCGGCTTTCAGTGTCCTGGTTTCCAGGTTTGACGAGCAGCATAAAAACCTGTTCAATCTTATCAATGAGCTCCATTCAGCCATGCAAAGGAGGTGAGGGGCAGGTTATCTTGGGGGGGAGTATTCCAGGGATTGGCCGATTATACGGAAACCCATTTTGCCGACGAAGAGAGGATGATGGAAGCCAACGGTTACCCGGATATTCTCAGACACAAGGCTGCTCATGAGTATCTGATCGGCAGGTTATGGAACTGCAAAAAGAGTTTATAGAGGGGAATGGAGTATTGAGTGTCTCGGTGCTCAATTTCCTTAGGGATTGGCTGACAACGCATATTCAGGGCGAAGACAAAAAGTATGGGATCTTTTTTAACAACAAGGGGATCTTCTGATTCTTTTTGCAGAGCTGTTCCCCACGAATAGCCTCAGGCATTTAAAATGATAAAATTAGAATCAAAAGGCGAGGGAATCAGTCCCCCGCCTTTTGCTGTGTATGCACTATGTGCCGTTCTCTAGCTCAGGATCCCTTTGGTGAAAATATCCATATAATGCCGTATCAGCACTTCATCGCGTTCAGGTGAATGGTTGATAAGCTCTTGTGTGGCTAATGTACTAAGGAAGTAATAATTAACCATGCCGGCCATAGCGAGTACGGTATCTACCGGATTCAAATCCTTTCTGAATTTGTTTTTGGCAATACCCTCTTCAATAATCTGGGCCAGAATCTGAATGATCTTCTCTATTGCCGGTTGGACGATCAAGGAGAAAAATTGTGTGGGGTTGGTAAGTTCGCTGGTGTAAAACCTCAGCAGATACGGTTTGTTTCGATACCTGACAATAATCCACCGGATATATGCTTCAATTTTTGCCAATTCTTCAGTATCTGCTTTATTGATCTCCTCGATATAGTCGAAGTCGGAGAACTGCTCTTGAAGTACCGAAGAGTACAGCCCCTCCTTTCCTCCGAAATGATAAGAAATCATCGAGATACTCACTCCTGCCGCCTTGGAGAGCTCCCTGATACTCACTCCGTTTAAACCCCGCTCGGCAAACAAACGTGTTGCGATCAAAACTAATTTATTCCTGAGATCGTTTTTATCCATGCAGATTTTATTAGCATACTAGCTGTTTAAATTTCTAGTAATTAAAATCCGCTTTACAGCTCTGTATACAATAAAAAATTGCATCAGGCTTACCGTAATGGTATAAAAGACAGAACGAACGTTCGATATTTTGACTGGTCTGAAATCATATAATTTATCCCACGTGTCTCTACGCCAATTACCGAGGCGATCTAAATGGAAATAGAAAGGAACTTAAAATGTCAATACTGCATGAGAGAATCAGAAGGACCAGCCTTCACGCAAAAATCAAGAAAGTAGAAGATGTCCTTCCCCTGTTTAAAAACGGCATGAATCTTGGCTGGTCGGGGTTCACCCCAGCCGGTTATCCCAAGGTTGTTCCCACCGCGTTAGCTGACTATGTGGAGAAAAACAATCTGCAGGGGAAACTGAAATTCAATCTCTTCATCGGCGCATCCGTTGGTGTCGAGACCGAAGACCGTTGGGCCTCACTTGATATGATCGACCGCCGCTGGCCGTACCAGACCGGCAAGAACATCCAGGCCGGCATCAATGAAGGGCGTATCCGCATGGGTGACCGCCACCTCTCCATGTTTGCCCAGGATCTGGGGTACGGTTTCTATACCAAAGACAATGGCGGCCGGCTTGATATCGCCATCATCGAATGTTCCGCCATCACAGAGAACGGCGGACTGGTACTGACTGCTTCCTGTGGTGCGGTCCCGGAAATAGTTCAGATTGCCGACAAGATTATCATCGAACTGAACACCGCGCTTCCCAACTTCGAAGGACTCCACGACATCATTGAGCCGATCAACCCGCCCAATCGCAAGCCGTATCTCATCAGTCGCGTCGATGACCGGGCCGGATCACCCTACGTCCAGATTGACACCGACAAAATTGTCGCCATTATCGAATCAAAGATGCCGGATAACGGACGCTCTTTCAGCGGACAGGACGACACTTCCGAAGCGATTGCCAACAACATCATCGATTTTTTCCAATTTGAAGTTAAAAACGGCCGGTTACCCAAAAACCTGCTGCCGCTCCAGTCCGGCGTCGGTTCCATCGCCAACGCGGTTATTGGCGGCCTGGCAAACGGCCCTTTCAGCGGTCTGAATGTATGGACCGAGGTACTGCAGGACACCATGCTCGATTTCCTTGATTCCGGCAAACTCGACTTTGCTTCCACGGTATCCCTCTCCTTCTCCGTAGACGGATTCAAACGTTTCTACGGCGACTGGGACAAGTACAGCAGCAAGGTGATCATGCGACCGCTCTCGATAGCCAATCATCCCGAACCGATCAGACGGCTTGGCTGTATCGCCATGAACACCCCGGTCGAGTTCGATATCTATGCCCATGCCAACTCAACCCTGGTGGGTGGCACCAGGATGATCAACGGCATCGGCGGTTCCGGCGACTTCCTGCGCAACGCCTATCTTTCCATTATGCATACGCCATCGGCGCGTCCCTCAAAGACCGACCCGACCGGGATTACCTGCGTGGTCCCGCATGTGCCACACGTCGACCACACCGAACACGATCTGGATGTCCTCGTCACCGAGCAGGGGCTTGCCGACCTGCGCGGACTTGATCCAAAGACCCGTGCCCAGCTCATTATCGACAAATGCGCACACCCCGATTACAAACCGATCCTTCAGGAATACCTCGACATGGCTACAAAGGATTGCCTGGCCAGAAAGGCGGGGCATGAACCGCAGCTTCTTGACAGGGTGTTCAAAATGCAGGTCAACCTGGCTAAGAATGGCACGATGAAAATAGCTGACTGGGAAATTTAGTCTTTTTCCAGGCTGAGCTGGCAGACACTCCAGATATTTTTGCCCGTCAATTGAGTTCGTAATATATGAACATTAAATTCAAAAGGCGGCCAATCGGCCGCCTTTTGCTGATACAAAGTCACTTGCTTTTTTCACAGCCCGGCAAGAAATCCACGTATAGTTTCATTGAACCCTGCCGGTTGTTCCAGATTCACCATATGCCCGCAGCCAGGCAGGATAGACAGTTTTGCATCCTGAAGCCCTTTCGCAAGCACGCGTGAATTTCCCACCGGTATGGCCTGGTCCTGATCACCGCCGATCACCAGGGAGGGTTGGCTGATGCCCCCCAACTGGAGCAGGTAATCCTTTCGCTCCCGCATGGCGATAAGTCCGGCTGCCGCACCCTGAGGGGAGGTCGAATTGATCCAGTCGAGCACCTCGCCAATCAGCTCCGGGTTTTCCGCCGGTGTTGCAGGGGCAAAGAGGATGTTACGGAAGGCCTCTGCCACCGGGGGGATTCCCTGGGCTCTGCAGGCCTCGGCCAGCGCCGTCCGCTTGGCCTTGCCGGCATCATCGTCCCCACCCGCCTTTGTGGCAATGAAGATCGGGGCGGCAACCCGGTCCGGATAACGTTCCAGAAGGTTAAGGAGTACATACCCACCCATCGACATCCCCCCGATCACCGCTTTGTCGATCCCCAGATGGTCCATGAGCGCCACTGTATCGTCGGCATATATATCCATGCTCACCGTCACAGAGGAGTCCAGAGAGCTCTCCCCGAAGCCACGCAGATCCGGTGTAATAACCCGGCAACCGGCTTTTGACAACGTCTCGGCCTGCGGACGCCACATCTTCCGGCAGAGCGGGAAGCCGTGGATAAGAACCAGCGGAAGCCCCTTTCCCCTGTCACTGTATGCGATGGTACTGCCGTTAATATCTGCTTTCATGATGCCTCCTTTGAATTGGACAACCTAACGTGTCACCTGTTCCAACAGTGTCGCCAGCATCTCTACCCGCGGCATGTCTATTCCCTGCTGTCGGCCATATGCCAGCGGTGCCCTGAGAATGGCAGCAATCTCCATCTGCCTCCCCTCTTCCCGGTCTATCTGCATGGAGGGCTTGTATTCGCCCATGTCGTCGGTGAATTTCAACATAGTGTCGGCATATCCTTCGGCTATCGGCCTGGTAAGGCCCTGGGCATTGGCGCCCGCGATCACCTCCAGCATGATTTCGCGCACGAGTTTTCGGCAGGCATCATGCGCCAGAAGAATGTTGACCGGCTGCTGCAGCAGGGCGCAGAGGCCGTTGAAGGGGATGTTCCAGACCAGCTTCTCCCAGCGGCTCCGCTTCAGGTCGTCCGTCACTCGGCAATCCACACCGGTTTTACTGAACACGGCCGCCAGATGCTCGACCCTTTCCCGGTCGCAAAGCCGGTATTCGCCCAGTACGATCCGTCCTTCACCGAGGTGATGCACTTCGCCCGGTTCGCCCCGGTTGGAACAGAGGAAGGCTACGCCGCCGATGATGCGCTGCTCACCAAACAACTCCGCCAGCGCCTCTTCATTGCCGAGACCATTCTGCAGGGTCAGTATCTGCGTAGAGTCGCCTGCCAGCGGCCCTATCAGCTCGGAAAAACTTCCATTGGCAAAGGTCTTCAGCCCCACCAGCACGAGGTCGACCGTCCCGATCTCCGCCGGGTCACGATACCCATGAACGTGCGGCAGGGTAAAATCACCATTCACCGAAAATACCCTGAGCCCCTGTGTGGTGATGGCATCATAATCCCGGCGCAACAGAAAGTGAACATCCTCGCCGCTTCTCTGCAGCAGCGCGCCGTAATAGAGGCCAAGTGCACCCGCTCCAACAATTGCAATCCGCATGGATAGTACCTCTTTCTATACGTTTGACATGCATTGCACCACAACATGGTACCATACATCAAACGCTCTGTGTGTCTGATATGTGGACCAGGGACCTGATCGGCAACCAATCCTGTTGACATTTCTTGACCGTTTACATAAATTAACAAAATGTATATTCAGGGTAATCCATGAACTTCGCGCGCGTGTACAACTATACCATCGCAGCGCTTCTGATCGTAATCTATCTGACTCTGCCGGCAGTTAACCTTGCCGGCGCCGCCACGCCGGGAGTCGGCTTGTTCCCTGCAGAGGCGGCCTGCAGCACTGCACTCATGGCACCCTGCAGCGACTGCCCCTGTTCCGGCGATGAGAGTTCAGGCTGCTGCGACAAGGTCTTCTGTAACTGCGCCTGCCATGCACCGCTTAGCCGGAGCCCACGGCTTACGTATGCCCCGGTGATGGCTATCCAAATCTTTCTTGAACCATACTGGTCGTTACCGCAGGTTTATCGCCCCATTTTTGTCCCGCCGCAAAATCACGCCTGATAAGCTCCGAGCCACAATACCCGTCCTGCGGGCCGGATCCGCATCCAGACTGCGTAATATTATATCATTCCCGCTGCCGCTACCGGAGACCCTCCGGCGAATTCCTGAATACAGGAGCTGGCGATACACATTTCAAGGAGAACGTACTCGTGACAACCCCAAAACGTGATTTTCTGCATTCCCTCTGGGATTTTTTCTGTTCACTGAAGCTGACCATGTTCCTGCTGATCTCCCTGGCGGTCATCTCGATCATCGGGACGGTCATCCCGCAGGGCATCCCTCCCCAGGAATACCTTGCCGAGATCAGCCCGGCCAAGATCAAGCTTTACAAAACACTCGGCTTTTTCGATATGTACCACTCATGGTGGTTCATCCTGCTGCTTTACCTGCTGACCGTCAACCTGATCGCCTGTTCTATCAAGCGACTGCCCCATATCTGGAAGATAATAACCGAGCCGGTGACGCTTCTGGGTGAGTCTCTGGAACGATCCCTTGCCAATATTGCCACGATCAAAAGCCCGGATGAGCCGGTGGCACTCAAGGAGCGAATTGTCACCTTTCTGGCTGCGGAATTTGCCGCGCCGGTAGTGACCGAGGCCGATGGCGCCTGGCATTTCTTTGCCCAGAAAACGCCCTGGTGCCGCCTGTCCGTCTACTTTGTGCACCTGAGCGTTATCATCATCTTTATCGGCTCTATGATCGGCTCGCTATTCGGCTACAAGGGTTTCGTAAATATCCTTGAGGGAGAAACGGTTTCCAAGGTCATGCTCCGTTCGGAAAAGGAGCTCGATCTCGGTTTTTCCCTGCGCCTCGACCAATTCAGCGTGGCCAAATATGCCAACGGCGCTCCGAAAGAGTTCAAGAGCATCCTGACGGTGCTGGAAAACGGCAAACCGGTGCCTTATTACACAAATGCCCGGGTAATTGTCAACGATCCTCTGACTTACAAGGGGATAACCTTCTATCAATCAAGTTACGGCAATGCCGGCAACTATTTCTTCACTGTCAGTGATCTGGATGGTAAACATCCTGTTCCCCTGACTGTTGCCGGTCAATCATCCGCCAATCTTCCCGATGGGAGCAGCATGCACGTTCTTGAAGCGACAAAGGATATTTCTCAATTTTCACCCGGTCTGTCCGGACCGGCGGCCCAGGTGGAGCTGCATACAGCCGATGGGAAGAGTGAAAGTTTTGTCGTCTACGCTGACTATCCGGATTTGAACATCCAGCATGCTCAGCAGCATGGCAAGGGGCCGGTCATTCACTATAAGGGCGCCGAGGAGCGTATGTACACCGGCCTGCAGGTTGCCAAGGATCCTGGTGTAGAGGTTGTCTGGCTCGGTTGTCTGCTGATGGTGGTCGGTATTTATGCCGCCTTCTTCATGTCTCACCGTCGCATCTGGGTGCGTCTCCAGGATGGAACCGTCACTATCGGCGGTAATGCCAGCAAGAACCATGGCGCCTTTCAGCAGGTCTTTGAGAAGCTTGTCGATCGCCTTCAGGCAGAACTCACCAAGGAGAAGAATATATGACCAGTTCACTCCTTTTCAACGTAACCACCTTTACCTATCTCATCTCCATGTTGGCGTTCTTTGGGTTCCTCGCCAGCCGCACAAAAGTGTTCGGCACCGCCGCAATGATAGCGGCTTACTTTGGAGTTCTAACCCAGACTATTGCAATTGCCCTGCGCTGGAAGGAATCCTATGACATGGGGGTAGGGCACGCGCCGCTCTCCAATCTGTACGAATCGGTGGTCTTCTTCTCCTGGACGATCGTGCTGATCTATGCCCTGCTTGACATCAAATACAAGTACCGGGTCATCGGCGCTTTTGTAATGCCGTTTGCACTGCTTGGCATGGCCTGGGCACAGCTCGGCATGAACAACGCTATCGAGCCGCTCGTCCCGGCACTGCAGAGCAACTGGCTGCTGTATCATGTCATTACCTGTTTCCTTGGCTACGCCGCCTTCGCCGTGGCCTGCGGCATCTCCATCATGTACCTGCTCAAAGCCGGTAGCGAAGAGTCTGCCGATAAGTCGGCCGGCACGACCCTGCTGGCCATCTTCCCGCCGATCAAGGTGCTTGATGACCTCAACTACCGGGCGATCATGATCGGCTTCCCGCTGCTCACGCTCGGTATCATCACCGGTGCGGCGTGGGCCAACTACGCCTGGGGCACCTACTGGAGCTGGGACCCGAAGGAAACGTGGTCGCTGATTGTATGGTTCGTATATGCCGCTTTCCTGCATGCCCGCATCACCAAAGGGTGGGTCGGCCGCCGCGCTGCCTGGCTCTCGATCATCGGCTTTGCTGCTACAATATTCTGCTACCTGGGGGTTAACCTGCTCCTCTCGGGGCTGCATAGTTATGGAGGGAAATAAAATGACCTCTTGACAAACGGAGAACAGTTCAATTAGTATTGGTATTCAATAAAGGGGAGTAGCTATCGGCCGGAGACATGGCTGATCCCAAGTCCGTCAACACGGTCGTAAGACCCGGGCTAGGAACGATATATCGCAAGCAAGACCTTTATCCAATGCGTGTTTCGCCGTGGGTAAAGGTCTTTTTTATTTACCTGCGGCGGAAACAAAATCGCCGGAGGTAATAAAAAATGAACAACATAATCAAAACCACCTTTCTCCTTTCTCTCCTTACCATCTTGCTGGTGTTTATGGGTGGCGCAGTCGGCGGTCAGGGGGGCATGATGATCGCCTTCCTGATAGCCGCCGCCATGAACTTTGGCTCCTACTGGTTTTCCGACAAGATCGTCCTCAGGATGTACAACGCCCGGGAAGTTACCCGTGAAATTCACCCGTCATTCTACGGGATAATCGAGAGTCTGGCCGGCCGGGCAGGGCTTCCCATGCCGAAGGTCTACATCATCCCGGACGATTCCCCCAACGCCTTTGCCACCGGCCGCAATCCACATCATGCCGCAGTTGCCGCCACCGAGGGGATTCTGCGCCTCCTCACACCGGATGAGCTGGAGGGGGTCATGGCCCATGAGCTGGCTCATGTGAAAAATCGCGATATACTGATCTCGACCATCGCCGCCACCTTTGCCGGCGCCATCTCGATGATCGGCACCATGCTGCAGTGGGGTGCGATGTTCGGCGCCGGACGGGGAGATGATGAAGATGGTGGCGGCATCGGCGGCATGGTCGGGTCGCTGGCACTGGCGATCATCGCCCCAATTGCGGCAATGCTGATCCAGATGGCGGTTTCCCGCTCCCGTGAATATCAGGCGGATGCTTCCGGTGCGGAGATCTGTGGTCGCCCGCTGGCACTGGCCGGTGCCCTGCGTAAGCTGCACAACGCCAGTCAGGCGATCCCGATGCTGGATGCCAGACCAGCTACGGCCCATATGTTTATTGTTAATCCGCTGACCGGCGGCGGGATGAGGACTCTCTTTTCCACGCATCCACCGATGGAAGAGCGTATCGTGCGCCTCCAATCACTGGCAAGCCGGGCTCACTGACAATAAATCAACCCTAACCACAGGACAACACTGTCCCGACGTATTACACAGGAGAAAACCATGCCATATACAATAAATCATGTTTCCAAAGAGCCGAAACCATTAAAAAAGAAAAGAAACAGAACAGAGCATTTGCAAAATGTTATATCGCTGCGCATAAATGACGATGAAAAGAAGTCGCTGGAAAAGCTGACAAGAACTACATCAAAAAATATCTCCGACATCCTGAGAGAGGCCATTGATATGTGGAGATCCAATCACCGCAAGCTGTGCATGGATTAACCATTTAAATTACTATGAAATCAAGGAGGCGGTACACATGGAATGGCTGACTGACCCGCAGGTCTGGATGGCGCTGGTAACACTGACTGCACTGGAAATAGTACTCGGCATCGATAATATCATCTTCATCTCGATCCAGGCGAGCAAACTCCCCCTTCATCAGCAGGAGAAAGCCAGGCTTGTCGGCCTCGGATTGGCGATGTTCATCCGCATCGGGCTGCTCTTTTCGCTGACCTGGCTGATGGGACTCACCTCGCCGCTTTTTTCAGTGATGGGTAACGAGATTTCCGGTCGCGACCTGATCCTCATCTCCGGCGGCTTGTTTCTGATCTGGAAAAGCACGATGGAGATCCACGAGAAGCTTGAAGGTGAGGAAGAAATCTCATCTACTCATGTCGGGACAACGTTCGGAGCCGCTATTGTGCAAATCCTGCTGCTTGACGTCGTCTTTTCTCTCGATTCTATCATCACCGCCCTCGGGATGGCGAGCCAGCTCGCGATCATGATTGCCGCGGTCGTCATCGCGGTCGGTTTCATGATGCTGTTTTCGGGGAAAATAAGTTCCTTCGTGGAAAAACATCCGACGATCAAGATGCTGGCGCTCAGCTTCCTGCTCCTGATCGGCGTGGCACTGATCGGCGATGGCTTCGACATGCACATTCCGAAGGGATACATTTACTTCGCCATGGCCTTCTCGGTGCTGGTCGAGATGCTCAACCTGAGACTCAGGCAGGGCACGCCGGTCAAGCTCCACCAACCGCATCTGGCAGATTCCACTGAACCGTGATGGGCAGGATACGGTAAAAAACAAGTCAATAACCCCCGGCACAGCCGGGTACGCTGTATCCAAGGAGTCGGAAAATGAAAAACCGAGTTGTAAAACTGTTTACTGTTATGGCCGCCGTACTGTTTGTCAGCATTACCGTGATGGAACTTAACGCCGAAGCCAGGATCGGCGGCAGCCGTTCGTTCGGCAGCCGCGGTTCACGCAGTTATTCCCGCCCCGCCACTGCACCTACGTACCAGTCACGCCCGCAGGCTGCGCCCGCACCGGGTGCCTTTCAGCAGCCTGCCGGCGGCGGTTTCATGAGGAGCATGGCTGGCGGCATGATGGGGGGGATGCTGGGAAGCATGCTTTTCGGCGGCGTTGCCGGAGCGGGGGGCGGCATGGGGAGTGGAACCGGTGGCGGCATCGGCATGTTTGAAATCATTCTGCTGGCGGGTGGCGGCTACCTCCTTTACCGCTATATGAAAAAGAAAAGAGCCGAGGGTTCCTCTGACACGTATCGTCGGTGACCATAAATCGGAAGCACGTGGCTGTCAGGTAAATACAGCCCCCAAGGGGACGGCAATGATTAAAAACAAGTTTATTCTGGTTCTGATTCTGGCGTCGGTGCTGCTGCCTTTCGCTTCATCACTGATCAATTTTTATACCGATTGGCTCTTTTTCGTTGAGACCGGTTTCTCATCGGTCTTTATGACAACACTGTACGCCAAGACAGGGGCGGGGCTACTCTTCGGGGCGGTCCTCTTTGCCGTGCTTTTGATCAATGTATTATACGCGAACAGAGCGCACTTCCCCTACAGCGGCGCTTTTATGGTGGGTGGCAACATCCGCGTGCAGCGGGATGCTGTCGTTCGTTTTGTAAAGCCTCTTGCCATTCTGGCCAGCCTGTTGCTGGCGCTGCTGGCGGGTAACTGGGGCGCCATGCGCTGGGAAGAGATTCTGTTATTCACGAACAGGGTCGATGTCGGCAGCGTCGATCCGGTTATCGGCAAGGATATCGGCTTCTATCTGTTCAGCCTCCCGTTCTGGGAGATGCTCAGAGGCTTTGCCGGTTTCATGCTGCTGGCGACCGCTGTCGTGATTGGAGTCGTGTACTTTGTGCGCGGCGGTATCAATCTGACGGAGCGAGGTGCGACTGTTGATGAAAAGGTTCGCCGGCATCTGGCTGTTTTGGTCGGGGTTTTTGCCTTCGTTATCGCCGCCGGTTTCTATCTGGACAGTTTCAGGCTGCTGTACGCCAATAACGGCGCCTTTTATGGCGCAGGGTACGTCGATGTCAACTCGCGCCTCCTGACTTTCCGGATACTGACGTTCCTGACTCCGCTGGCGGGGATCATGCTCGCGGTCGGCATTTGGAAAGGCGCGTGGCGCATGGCGCTGCTGCCGCCGGTCGTCGTGGTTGCACTGTACGTGATCGGCATCCGGGTCTATCCCGGATTGCTGCAGAAATTCAAGGTTGCGCCGAATGAACTGGCCCTTGAGACACCTTATATCAAGAATAACCTTAAATTTACCCGTTTCGGCTACGATCTGGAAAAGATTGAAACGGTGCCGTTCGATGTCGATACGAAGCTTTCCGCTGCCGATATCGCCAACAACGATGCCACCATCAAGAACATCCGCCTCTGGGACCATGCGCCGCTGCTCAAAACATACAGCCAGCTGCAGCAGATCAGGACCTATTACAAGTTTTTCGACGTGGACAACGACCGTTACAAGGTGAACGGTCAGTACACCCAGGTCATGCTGTCGCCGCGTGAACTTTCCTACGCCGATCTCCCGAGCAAGAACTGGATCAACGAGCGCCTCATCTTCACCCACGGCAACGGCATCACCTTCGGTCCGGTCAGCCGGATCAGCAAGGAGGGGTTGCCGGAATTTTTCGTCAAGGATATCCCGGCCGTCAGTCTGGCCGACATCAAGGTAACCAGGCCGGAAATCTATTTTGGCGAGCTCTCCAACGACTATGTGGTTGTCAAGACCAAGGTTCCGGAATTCAGCTATCCGACCGCCACCGGCGACATCAATACGACTTATGCCGGAACGGGCGGCGTGCCGATCGATTCACTCCTTAAAAAGGCCCTCTTTGCTGCCAAATTCAGGACGGAGAAGATTCTCCTCTCGTCTGACATAACCGCGGAGAGCCGGGTCATCTACAACCGCAACATCAACGAGCGGGTCAGGGCGATCGCACCCTTCCTCCGTTTCGATGGCGATCCCTACATGGTCGTTGACGGAAAGGGGAGGCTCAAATGGATGATCGATGCCTACACCTACTCGGACCGTCTCCCCTATTCGAAGCCGCTCAGGGGTGGCATCAACTACATGAGAAACTCTGTCAAAACGGTTGTCGATGCCTATGACGGCTCGGTCGACTTCTACATCAGCGAGCCGGATGATGTGCTGGTGAAGGTCTACAGCCGGATGTTTCCGGGGCTGCTCAAGCCGATGTCAGCCATGCCTGGCGACCTGCGCACGCATGTCCGCTACCCGCATCAGTTCCTTCAGATTCAGGCCGCCATGTTTGCCTCCTACCACATGACCGACCCGAAGGTGTTCTACAACAAGGAGAATCTCTGGGAGATCCCGGCACTTGGCGAGAAGCCGATGGAGCCGTACTACACGATCATGAAGCTGCCGGGTGAAAAAGTGGAGGAGTACATCCTGCTGCTGCCGTTCACGCCCTCTAAGCGGGACAACCTGGCGGCATGGCTGACGGCACGCTGTGACGGGGAAAATTACGGTAAAATCATGGCCTATACCTTCCCGCGAGATCGCTTGATCTATGGGCCGAAACAGATCGACGCCCGTATCAATCAGGATTCATTCATCTCGCAGCAGCTGTCACTTTGGAGCCAGCGCGGTTCGGAAGTTATCCGGGGGAGCCTGCTCGTGATACCGATTGAAAAGTCGCTGCTCTACGTTCAGCCGCTGTTCCTTGCCGCGGACAAGGCCGGACTGCCGGAGCTGAAACGGGTCATCGTCGCCTTCGGAGACCAGGTCGTCATGGAGGAAAATCTGGAGCTTGCCCTGCAACGGATCTTCGGTGGCAAGAAAGCTGCCGCTGCTGTTGTTGCCGGGGCGGTCCCGGCAGATTCAAAAGCATCGCCGGTATCACTGGCCAAAGAAGCGATGAGCATCTATGAAAAGGCAACAACCCTGCAGCGCCAGGGTAGCTGGGCCGGTTATGGCGAGGAGTTGAAGAAGCTTGAGCAGGTTCTGAAGAGGATGGCGCAGTAGCGGCTTGTTAAATCGGGATGGTAAAAAACAGGCAGGACCAAAATAACAGGAATTTGCATGGAACAAACAATTTTCCTCACCACCTTCGGATTGATTTTTCTGGCGGAACTGGGTGACAAGACCCAACTGACCGCCATGGCCCTGGCGTTGCGCTACCCGTGGCAGCGGATTTTTGTGGGGATAGCGGCCGCCTTTGTGGTGCTTAACCTGGCGGCGGTCGTGGTAGGGAAGGTGCTGTTTCTGTTGTTGCCGGTCTTCTGGGTGACACTCGTTTCAGCGGTGCTCTTTCTCTATTTCGGCTATAGCACGCTGCGGCACGCCTGTGACAGCGAGGGTGATGAAGACGGGCCGCCACCCACAGCGGCCACTGCTGCCCGCACCGCTTTTATTATGATCTTCATGGCTGAGTTGGGTGACAAAACCCAACTGGTGACCGCCAGTCAGGCGGCTCAATATTCCGAGAGCCTGATGGGGATGAGCATGGTCTTTGTGGCGTCCACTCTGGCGTTGTGGATTGTGTCGCTGCTGGGTATTTTTGCCGGCAAGCAGCTGGTTCGCTTCATTCCGTTATGCTGGATTCACCGCACCGCTGGTGTTATGTTTTTGCTGTTCGGAGTTGCGGCACTTTGGAAGCTCAAGGGGATATGACGATCAGGTCATCCCCTGCGGAGTGATGATATAGTGGTTCGTGCCAGCGACCAAGTAAACTGCATTGGTGTACTGTCGCCATGAGGAAAGGAAACGGATGTCAGAACAATCTATAATGTGGGTAGCGTTCGGGCTGTTGATGCTGGTTATGCTGGTTATTGACCTCGGTCTGAACCGAAGGAGCCACGAGATTTCCTTCCGGGAGTCGCTTACCTGGAGCGGTGTATGGATTACGTTGGCCCTGCTTTTTAACGCCGGGATCTATTACTATCTGGGGCAGACCAAGGCGCTGGAGTTCTTCACCGGATATGTCATTGAAAAATCACTTTCGGTAGACAACCTTTTTGTCTTTATCATGATATTTTCCTATTTTCATATCTCCCGGTTGCACCAGCCGAAGATACTCAAGTGGGGGATTATCGGTGCACTGGTGTTGCGGGGGATCTTCATCTTTGTCGGGATCGAGCTGCTGGAGACGTTTCACTGGATGATCTATATCTTCGGCGTCATCCTGATCATCACCGGCATCAAGATGGCTTTCGGTGGCGAGGATAAGATCGAACCGGAGAAGAATCTGCTGGTAAAGCTGGTGAGGAGATTCGTTCCTATTACCAAGCGAGCCTGTGGTGACCGCTTTTTCATAAATAAAAACGGGATACGCGCTGCCACCCCGCTGTTCCTGACCCTCGTGATGGTGGAATCGAGTGATGTGATCTTCGCGCTTGATTCCATTCCGGCCGTCTTCGCCGTTTCCCGGGATCCCTTTATCGTCTATACATCCAATATTTTCGCCATCATGGGACTCAGGGCTCTCTATTTTCTCCTCTCCAATGTGATGGGCATGTTTGCCTATCTGAAGCTGGGTATATCCTTTGTCCTCGCCTTTGTGGGGGTCAAGATGCTGCTGGCGGATACCCGCTTCGAAATTCCGATCTATTTTTCGCTCGGCGTGATTTTCGGCGTACTGGCTATTTCAATCATTTCCTCGATTATTATTGGTAAAAGGAGTAGATAATCTCTTTTGCCGACGGGGGAAGATCAGTGAGCCCAAAAGGCTGTAGGGGTAATTGACGATCAGGAAAAGTATTGCCGGCGTTTGCATGCTGTTTATCACACGACGGAGGTTTCAGCGACCATGGACCGTTCCTTGTTCACAACATTGCTGGCATATTCCTTTGCCATGCTGCTCATGTATCTGCTGTACGCTATTCTTGCCCCGTTTCTGGCGCCACTGGTGTGGGCTGGCGCCATTGGCGTCATTACCCTCCCGCTCTATGAAATACTCCTCAACCGCTGCAAGGGGTGTGAAATAACCTCCTCCGCGTTGCTGACCCTGGCGGTTGTACTGGCCGTTGTTCTCCCGCTGGTAGCCCTGATCTTCACCATCTCCCGTGAAGCCGCCCTGGTGTATCAATATCTGGAAAATGCGACCGCAGGGGGCTCGGCGGTTGCGTTTGGCGACATCCTGCAACATCCTTTGCTCCTCCCTTGGCTGGAACGGGTCAGAGGCCTGACCCATCTGCTCAATCTGGAGCTGGACCTGGAGGCCATGTTATTGCCGGCAGTAAAAAACGGGATTGCCGTCATGCTGAATTATTCGACGGGAATAGTTAAGAATTTTATCGGACTTCTGTTCAAGCTGGTCCTGATGGTGATAACTCTCTTTTTCATCTACAAGGACGGGACAAGGTTCATGCAACGTTTCTGGCTGGTTATTGCCATCAGGGATGGACTGAGGGCAACTGTCGTTGAAACGATCACCCGCGTATTGGGTGCGGTAATGTACGGGATCGTGCTGACCTGCCTGGTGCAGGGGGTACTTGGTGGAGTTGGATTCTGGGCTGCCGGTCTCCCCTCTCCGATCCTGTTTGGCGCGTTAATGGCGGTCTGTGCCCTCATTCCGGTTATAGGCACCGCCCTGATATGGCTTCCCGGAGCACTCTATCTGCTGATGCAGGGGCAAACAATGCACGGGCTGCTGCTGATCGCCTGGTGTATTGTTGTCGTCAGCGGCATCGACAACGTTATTCGCCCTCTGTTTATCAGCGGCAGGTCCAAGCTTCATATTCTTGTTATTCTACTTGGCGTGTTCGGTGGAATACTGGCCTTTGGGATTACGGGGGTTGTGGCCGGTCCGATTATTCTGGCACTCGCTCTTGTCTTTTTCGAAGAGTCCCGTCAGGAGATGGCAACGTGAAAATTACCCTGCTGACGCATTTCAAAGAGTTCGAAAAACGATCCAATACCGGCCGCCTGGTGATTGACGTTCTGGGGATTGCTGCCGAACAGCTCTGCTGGGATCGGATGAATCCACCTGCCCGGCTGCTCGAGGAAATCGGGGCTGGAGGGGTTGCACTGATCTATCCCGGCTCCATGGGCGACGCTGGAGATGATATGACAGGCATACACCAAGTTGTCCTGATCGATGGGACATGGCATGAAGCCCGTAAAATACATCAGCGGAGCCCCTATCTGCAGAATATTCGTCGTATCTGTCTGGCCACAGGAGCAAAGTCAGTATACAACCTCCGGAAAAATCAGAAGGAATTCGGTTTGTGTACCGCTGAATGCGTCATTGAAGTACTGCGTCTTTCGGGGGACATAGCGGAAGCAGAGCGGCTGCAGGAACGGTTCCTGGCATTCATCAGGCCGCCAGGCGCCATGCGGGGAGTGGTGCAGGGGCATTAGCTGTGTGCAACAAAATATCTTATTTAAAAAGTCCAGACCGGGGGAGTGTCTTTTTCACGCTTTAAATTTGTTTTCAGTGCCGGAGAGCAGTCGTCGGATATTTTCATGGTGCCGAATAATAACTATCAGAGCAATTACAAGCGTCACGACGGTATCAGTTCTGTTCCCTCCCAAAAAAAACACCGCCAGCGGCATGACGGTCGCCGCAGCGATTGAGCCGAGAGAAACATACCGCCAAAAAAACATAAAAACGGCAAAAATCGCTATTGCGATTGCAACCGCCAAGGGAGCCAGTGCGAGAAAAACGCCCAACGCAGTAGCGACCCCCTTTCCCCCCCTGAATTTGAGAAAAACAGAAAAAACATGACCGCAAAAAGCGGCCAGCCCGACCCAGGCGGCAAATTCGGGAGGGAGCGCGCTGGACTTGACGAGGAGAACAGGAAGAAGCCCTTTCAGGCAGTCGCCGATCAACGTTATGATGCCAACCCTGCGGCCGACGGTCCGGTACAGATTGGTCGCGCCGATGTTGCCGCTCCCCTCCTTGCGGACATCGATCCCATACGCCTTGCCGAGCAAAACTCCGGTCGGGATAGATCCTGTTACATATGCCGCCACGATCACGATAAGCAGCGCGGCAATGTGTGCCCAGTCTCCTGTCACCGCATCGCCTTTCCGGCATCAGCAACGTAGGCACTGCCGGGAAATTCCTTGATAAGCTGGCCAAGCACCTCGCGCCCCTTTTCTTGCTGGCCATCCTCCAGATATGCTTTTCCCAGATAATACAGCACTTCATCGCGACGTGCCGAGTCGTCAAACGTCTTGAGAGATTCTTCAAAACGGGCAATGGCGGCTTTAAAAGCTCCACTCTTCAGGTAAAAGCGTCCAACGTAAAGCTCGTACTGTAGCTGCTTGTCGCGGCACTGGCGCCGTTTCTCCTGCACCTCTGCAAGCTGGGCACCCGTCGGGTAGAGGTTAAGGTATGAATCGAAGATTATTTGCGCGTTTTTCACCGGCGTCTGGTCTGTGTCGATACTGTGAATCTGGTTGAAATGGCTTAAGCCCTGTCGATACAGCGCAAAGTCTGCTTGCGGGTGTTTGGGGTGGAGTTTCCGGAAATCCTCATAAGCCGCCGCCGCCTCGATATAATCCTTGTTCAGGAAGTAGGCGTTGGCAATATTAAGCTCGGCTTTTGTTGAAAGTTCCGTGGACTGATACGATTCCTTCACCTTTTTCCAGCTGGTGATGGCATCTTCATATTTCCCCTTTTGATAGAGCTGCTCCCCTTCGTTATAGAGCTGGTCAGCCGACTTGTTTGCCTGCTGCACAGTGGCGCACCCCTGGAAAAGCGCTGAGGCAAGAATTAAAAAGGTGATTAGTTTTGCATATGTTTTCATACGTATCCTTTTTGAGCCGGATGTTGCCGAGCCGGGTGATTAGATTCCCTCAGGCATTATACGATTCCCGCACCGCGTTGGTCTGCCAGCAGACGGCCGATTATGTCATGATTACACCATACAACCGGTGACTCTTGATTCCAGGAGCCATGCAGTATCAGTCTGCCGGTGGCAAGGAACACAATTCTGGACAGTTCGGCACAGACGAGCTGTTTCTGGTCGCTGTGCATCTCCAGCAGTTCGGTAGAAGCTGTCAGCATCAGCTCTGCCTGTTCGCGGCTGTTGTGCTGCGGCCAGGTTGGAAAATCCGTGATCTGTTCCAGAATCGGTGAGGATAGATAACGATCAGCGCGCTCCAGCAGGCCGGCGACGGTCGCCCCCTCCTTCAGCATCGCCTGACAGCGGTTTACAAGCGGCAGCGATGTGTCTTCTCCTGCTTCGAGGCGAATAGCAGTCAGAAGCGGGTAGAGTGATATTTCGACTCCAAGAAAGAGCGCACTGGAATTTGTCTGTATTTCCGGGCAGTTGTAAACCGTGGCGTGGATACCACTGGCTGTCGCCTCCGAGGCGATCTCTTCAAGGCGCATCTTGGCGAAACCCTGCACGTAGGGTGTATATGACTGCCAGCGGTACTGGCCGTTTACCAGCACTTCAGTGCCGTGATAGCCGTAGGCCGAGTAGCTGACCCTGGTTCCGACGCTGGCGCTCCGCTTTCTTATGGCTGCGGTGCCTTCAATCAGGTAGCGAAAGGTGTCTGCTGTCACTTCGTTGAAACTGGTGTCGCAGAGTCGGCCGAGCGGACTTTTCCAGAACACTTCTGATGCCAGATATTTGTCGCCGGTGCCTTTGAAAATCCGGTTCAACAGCGGCATGAAGACGCGGGCACGGGGGATGCCGCCCGCCATGGAATGCGCAAGGAGGATGTTGGCATCTGCCGGAATGCGTTTAAGCAGCTCATTCTCCAGCTGGGCCAGATGGGAGCGAAACCGGGCTGTTCCGGCGGCGCAAGCTTTTTCGACACTCCCCTCTACAAAGGTGATTGTGGCAAAGTCGTCAGGGCGGGCTTTTTTCAGCTGTTCAGCCAGGGAAGGGATGCCGTCAACAATCTCCATATCAAAGCCGGCCTCCAGCGGGATATTGATGATCGATCCCCCGAGGAGCGCTTCCGCTCCAGCCAACTCTTCGGCATTAAGCGGTCTCAGTGCCCCGCCGTTGTCACGCCGTCCGACCGTCGTGCCTATCACGGTCATGCCGACCCTTCTTGCCTCGTCAACCAGGCCGTTGGCATAGCCGCGTCCAAATAGTTCCCCTACCAGCACCAGCACGTCACCGGCTTTGTATCCGGCCGGATCCGGCAGCTGCTGCAGTGGTCTGTAGTCTGTCATATTGTTCTCCCAGAGTAGATAAAATAAGCCACCTTTTTAGCATGAATCACCCGGTCATGTGAACATAAAAAGCTGCCGTGACATAAGGGGTGATTCGTGCTAGGCTCGGATAAATTTTCAGGAGTGCCATTCACGTGAATAATGACCTGATTCTTCTCGGCCACGGAAGTGGCGGCCGGCTTTCGCATCAGCTGCTTGATGAACTGATCTTACCGATTGTCAGTGGGGTTTCTTCGGGACAGAACGATGCCGCTCTGCTGGAGAGCGTGCCTGGACGGTTGGCCTATACGACCGATTCTTTTGTCGTTGATCCGATCTTTTTTCCGGGGGGGACGATCGGCAGTCTGGCCGTACATGGCACAATCAACGATCTGGCGATGATGGGGGCACGGCCGCTCTGGCTGAGTGTCGGGCTGATCATTGAAGAGGGGTTCAGTAAAGCTGATTTGAAGGCTATACTGGAGGACATGCGGAGTGCCGCCGATGTAGCCGGCGTCAGCATTGTTACCGGAGATACCAAGGTTGTGCCGCGCGGCAAGGCCGACAAGATTTTTATTACCACCTCGGGTGTTGGTTCGGTTGAACATGATTTCCCGATTCATGGTGCCAACGCGCAGCCGGGAGATGTTGTCATTATCAACGGTACGATCGGTGATCACGGCATTGCCGTTATGGCGGGACGTGAAGGGCTTGAAGTCGGCACAGATATCAAGAGCGATTCAGCGGCGCTGAATGGTCTCGTTGCTGATCTTCTCGCGGAAGTCGGCGGAGCTCTTCATGTGCTGCGAGACCCGACGCGGGGCGGCGTGGCAACCACGGTCAAGGAGATAGCCCGGCAGTCAGGCGTTGCCATCACCTTGCGCGAAGCGGCGCTGCCGGTAAAGCCGGCCGTGCGTGGCGTCTGCTCCATTTTGGGGCTTGATCCGCTGTTTGTGGCGAACGAGGGGAAGCTGTTGGCGTTTGTGTCTGCTGATGGTGCCGAAGCCGCTCTGGCTGTGATCAGGAAGCATCCGCTTGGAACCGCCGCCGTAGTCATCGGCACCGTTGAGGCTGGTCCATCCGGCCGGGTGCAGATGGAGACGACCATTGGCGGCATGCGTTCGGTCGATATGCTCTCCGGAGAACAGTTACCGAGGATCTGTTGATATGGCAAAGGAAAAGATACCGGTAACGTCTGCCGTGCGCCAGCTGCGGGCCGAAAAAGTGCCATTCAGTGACCATCTCTACGCATACGAGGAAAAGGGGGGGACCGCGGCTTCGTCCCGTGAACTCGGCCTTGACGAGCATGCCGTCATAAAAACGCTGGTGATGGAGGATGATCGCCGCATGCCGCTTATCGTGCTGATGCATGGAGATCGACAGGTCTCCACCAAAGAGCTGGCACGTGTGATCGGTGCCCGGCAGGTTTCACCCTGCACGGCGGAGGTGGCTCAAAAACAGAGCGGCTATCTGGTCGGGGGAACCTCGCCGTTCGGGACGCGCCACCCGATGCCGGTCTACATGGAGGGTAGTATCGCCACTCTGCCAAGGATTTACATCAACGGTGGTAAGCGCGGCTATTTGGTCGGGATGTCGCCGGATGATCTGGTCAGGTTGCTGAAACCACAACTGGTAACGGTCGGAATTTGATAGGGAGGGAAATTATATGCTCAGAAAAGCACATATTGCCGATGTAAAAGATATTCAGAAGCTGTTGATGACATTTGCCAACCGAGGAGATATGCTTTCTCGCTCGCTGTCGGAGCTGTATGAATCGCTCCGCGATTTTTACGTGGTTGAAGAGGAGGGCGTTATTTTGGGAGCTGCTGCACTGCATGTCGTGTGGGAGGATCTGGCCGAGGTGCGTTCTGTTGCTGTTAATGAGACCGCCGGCCGCAGGGGAATCGGTGGTCGCCTGGTTGAGGCCTGCATCTCGGAAGCGCGCGAAATAGGGCTGAGACGGATATTCTGCCTGACCTACAAACCGGATTTTTTTGCCAAACATGGCTTCCGTCTGGTGGATAAAGCCGAATTGCCGCATAAAGTCTGGGGTGATTGTATAAAATGCCCAAAATTCCCGGATTGTGATGAAAATGCAATGATTCTGGACCTTTGACATGAGAAAGAGCGGCTGTCAGGCCGCCCTTTCTCATGTTGATATCTTCTCGGTATCAACTGTTACCCGTTTTGTCGTTCAACCGGCAGCAGGTTTCCTCCCCCCGCCGTTTGCTTTCCAAAAATCAGTTTATTGGCTGTAGATCAGATATTTTGCATGATGCGAGGATCAGCTTCGTTCTTAATACCTATCTCTTTGGCGCGCGTGCAGAGGGTCTTCAGGGTCATGCCGCTAAAAAGCGTATCCAGCAGCGCGTTTGCTTCAGCCCAGACGGTCTGTGTAACGCACTGTCCTTCAAAAGGGCATTCTGCTTTGCGCCGCTGTTTCTTTGGCGTGACACCATCACAGTCAACCAGTAACACATCCTGCTCGGTGCCATTTAAAATTTCAAGAACCGTAATTTCATCCGGTTTTCGTGACAGCATATATCCACCCTGTGGTCCACGCTTGCTTTTCAGGAGTCCGGCACGTTTCAGGTTCTGGAAGATCTGTTCCAGATAACGGGGAGAAATCTGCTGTCGGCGTGAGATGTCCTGAATCTGAACAGGTTCAGTACCGCAGTTGTAGGCGATGTCTACCATAGCTCGCAGACCGTATCTGCTTTTCGTTGAGAGGCGCATACTGATCTCCATTCTGAATTAAAAATGTAAAACTATTACGGAAGCAGACCTTAGTTGTCAAGAAAATAAACTTTCACTTCTGAGCGCATTTATCCTGATTTGTCAGGGGCGTGCCGTGCGGGCGATTGTTGCCGCGATTACCGCATCTGCTCCAGCCTTTTTCAGCTCTTTGGCGCACTCATCCATCGTGCTGCCGGTTGTCATGACATCGTCCAGCAGCAGTATCCGCTTGCCGGTAACAAGGCCAGGCCGGTTGACCGTAAAGGCATCCTTTACATTCATCCGGCGCTCTGTTGCAGAAAGATCTATCTGAGGTGCTGTTGGCCGGCTTCTGGCGAGAACGTCCGTTCGCATCGGCAGAGAGAGGTGGCGTGAAAGGACCATGCCGAGGAGTACCGCCTGGTTAAAGCCGCGCTGTCGAAGTCGGGAATGATGGAGCGGCACAGGAACGATGAGGTGTAACCGCTGCTCTGCCAGGAAGCCGCCCAACCCTTCAAGGGTCAGAAGCGCCAGCGGATTGCGTAAATGTGTTTTTTGGCTGTATTTGAAGGAGTGGATCAGTTCACGTATCGCCCCTTCATAGAGGAGAGGGGCCCGTGCTGTATCAAAATGCGGCGGATTGGCAAGACAGGCGCCGCAGCGGTGATCGCCCCCTATCCCGATAAATGGAATGCCGCAGACCGGGCAGAGCGGCGACAAAACGAACGGCAAGAGATCGCGGCAGGCCGGACAGATATGGAGCGTACCGGCATTCTGGATGTAGGAGTGGCAGATGTGGCAGATCGGCGGCAGGATGACATCTAACAGCGCATGGAGAAACCGTCTGCATGAAGAGGTCTCCAGGACTGCCATCTAAAAACCGAGGTCGGTGTTGACGACCAGCACATGGATATCGGTCAGGCGCGGTTTACGATCGATGACCGTCGTCACCCGACAGAGTCGATCCGGCGAGTTGCAATCGTTGCAGAATCCGGATGAGGCGCAGGGGGTTTTGAAATTGAGGCGTTTGGCATTGGGCGGTGTTGCCCAGTTTTTAACGCGACTGATCGCATCCTGCACAGTGCCGTCAACCAGCTTGTTCCGCCCGACGACGACAATGACCCGCCGTGGTCCGAAGAGCATCGCCCCGACACGGTTGCCGGTGGCATCAATGTTGACGAGTTCTCCGTTCAGGGTCAAGGCGTTACAGCCGGATAAAAACAGGTCGCAGGTCAGCTGCCGGCGCATGATTTCCATTTTCTCTTCGCGTGAAAAAGTTGCAGGGGCATGATTGAGAATCTCTTTGCCACTCTCCCGCAGCTTTTGCTCCACACCAAGCGAAACAATTGACATTGAGCCACCGAAACCGACGGTAACGGCATCGGCCGCCCCGGCAATGATGTATCCTGAAGCATCCTGCGGGGTGGGGCAATACAAGGAGGTGAAGCCGTTTTTTCCGAGCGCCGCCACCGCTTTCAGGCACTTCTGCTCATGGGTCCAGTTGGTAAGGTCCTCTGTCATTCCCATATAATTCTCCTATTTCAACAGTTTGACAGACTTGATAATGACAGGCGTTTCAGGAACATCGGGAAAAACACGTGTAACCGTCTTCACAGCCGCTATTTTATCAACCACATCCATCCCCTCGACAACCTTGCCGAACACCGCATAGCCGAAACCCTGCTGCGTTTTGTCGCGGTGGTCCAGAAAACCATTATCGGCAACATTTATAAAAAACTGGGCGGTGGCGGAATCAACGATAGGGGTGCGGGCCATAGCCAACGTGCCGCGCCGGTTTTTCAGCCCGTTTCCTGCCTCATTCCTGATTGAGGCACCGGTCGATTTCTGCTTGAGATTGGCGGTAAAGCCGCCCCCCTGAACCATGAAACCGGGAATGACACGGTGAAATACCGTGTCGCTATAAAATCCGATTTTGACATAGTCAAGAAAGTTCCTGACACTGACCGGCGCCTCTTTTTCAAAAAGCTCGATTCTGATTTTGCCGAGGCTTGTTTCCAGCAGAACGTTCGGATTCTTCTTTCCTTCGGCGCAGGCGATTCCCGCCATGAGACAGACAACCGCAACGGAACCCAGTAGTTTTTTAATCATGATATCCTCCGGATGGTTTGTTTCTTAATTGCACCGCAGTATACGATAGGCAACGTATGAAATCAATTTTGGCTTGCGCACTCCCGCACCAGTTCTGCCAGACAGGAAATAAAGGCTGGAGAGCTGTTGAGCGCTTCGGTACGTCTAAAATCGGTAATGCCGAGCGCAGTTGCCTCCTCACGGTACTGGATGTCGATCTCATAAAGGGTCTCGATGTGATCGGATACGAACGAGAGTGGCACCATCAGCAGTTGCTTGCAGCCTGATGCGGCAAGTTCGGCGATCTTAGCTTCAGTGGATGGTTCCAGCCACTTGACCGGACCGGCGCGGGATTGGAAGGCGAGGTGATGGGAAACAGTCCCGAAACGCTCCATGACCAGGCGTACCGTTGCCTGGATATGCTCAAGATAGGGATCGCCCGAATCGATGAATGATTGCGGCAGACCGTGAGCCGAGAAGACAATCTGCACACCGCTTCGTTCCGGGAAACCGGCTAATCCGCGTTCAACTTTTTCCGACAGCGCGGCAATATAGGCAGGGTGATCATAGAACTGGCGGATGTAGGAAACCTTGAATGGAGCCGTCGTCTTTTTCATCTCCCGCTCCAGTTCATTGATGCTGGAACCGACCGTGGCGCGTGAATAATGTGGATAGAGAGAAAGAACAACGACCTTGGTGATTCCTACACGCGAGATGGCGGCTAAAGCCTCGGCGCTGTCCGGTTTAGAATAGCGCATGGCTACAAAACAGCGGTAATCGGAGCCGAGGACCGCTTCCAGTTCAGCCGCCTGCTGCTCGGTCAACTCGCGGATCGGCGACCTGCCGCCGATCTTACGGTAATATTCCAGGACTTTTCTCGCGCGGCGCCGCGCAATGAAGCGGGCAACCGTCGGCTGCAGAAAAGCGGGGCCGATGCGGATAATGTCCCGGTCGGAAAACAGGTTGTAAAGAAACGGTTCGATGGCGGCCAGTGAATCGGCTCCTCCCATCTGCAGCAGCAGCACGGCGATTTTATCTGCCATCACTTACGCCCTGATCATGGTCAGCAGCATTTTGAACGGTTTGGCCGCTTTCAGTTCATGCGGGATGTCGGCCGGCATGATAATCAGCTGTCCGGCAATCACCGTTTGCGCTTCACCATTGATAATTACTTCCGCCTCACCATCAACAACCTGTACTACGGCGTCAAACGGCGCGGTATGTTCGCTCAACCCCTGACCGGCACCAAATGAAAACATCGTCAGTGTACCGATCTTCTTGTCAATCAGTGTCTTGCTGACAACCGAACCATCCTGATAGGATACAAGCTCGCTTAATGTCAATGCCTTGCCGACTAATTCCATACATGCCCCCATATCCACTCATGATTAATTCTTTCCGGCATAATATCGTATCAGCAGAAAAAAACAAAGGCGGAAAACCGAAGTTTTCCGCCAGTGCCTTAACGGGTGAATCTATTTAGTTCTACAGAGTGCAGACGCACGGCTTAGTACATTCCGCCGCCCATGCCACCCATACCGCCCATGCCACCAGGCATTCCGCCACCCATGCCGCCGGCACCGCCGTCATCTTTAGGTTTTTCGGCGATCAGCGCTTCTGTCGTCAGCATCAGACCGGCGATGGAAGCTGCATTCTGCAGGGCGCTGCGGGAAACCTTGGTCGGGTCGATGATGCCGGTCTTGATCATATCGACGTATTCATCATTGGCGGCATCGTATCCAAAGGCATCTTTGCCGTTCTTGACCTTGTCAACTACGATCGAAGCATCGATCCCTGCGTTTTCTGCGATCTGGCGAATCGGGGCTTCAAGGGAAGCCTTGATTACATTTACGCCAAATTGTTGTTCGTTTACCAGCTTGAGACCTTCCAGGGCAGACATGGCGCGGATATATGCTACGCCGCCTCCAGGGACGATGCCCTCGTCAACAGCTGCTCTGGTTGCGTGCAGTGCATCTTCAACGCGGGCTTTTTTCTCTTTCATTTCAACTTCGGTTGCTGCGCCGACTTTGATAACGGCTACGCCGCCAACAAGTTTGGCCAGACGCTCCTGAAGTTTTTCCTTGTCATAATCGCTGGAGGATTCTTCAGCCTGAGCGCGGAGCATCTTGACGCGACCCTGAATAGCTTCTTCCTTGCCATTGCCGTCGATGATAGTTGTGTTGTCTTTGTCGATGGTGATGCGCTTGGCCTGGCCGAGCATTTCAATGGTCGTCTGATCGAGTTTGAAGCCGACTTCTTCTGAGATAACCTGGCCACCGGTGAGGATGGCGATATCTTCGAGCATTGCCTTGCGACGATCGCCAAATCCTGGAGCTTTAACTGCACAGACGTTCAGGACACCGCGCAGTTTGTTGACAACCAGAGTTGCCAGAGCTTCGCCATCGATATCTTCGGCGATGATCAGCAGCGGGCGGCTCGATTTTGCACTTGCCTCCAGAACCGGAAGGAGATCCTTCATGTTGGAGATTTTTTTATCGTGAATCAGGATCATGGCGTTTTCGATGGAACATTCCATCCGCTCCGGATCCGTCACGAAGTAAGGGGAAAGATATCCGCGATCGAACTGCATCCCCTCAACAGTTTCAAGAGTCGTTTCCATTGCTTTGGCTTCTTCAACAGTAATGACGCCTTCTTTACCGACTTTTTCCATGGCTTCGGCAATAATGTCGCCGATGGTTTTGTCGTTGTTGGCGGAGATTGTACCGACCTGGGCGATTTCCTTGTGATCCTTGATCGGTTTGGAGATTTTTTTCAGTTCGGCAACGATAGCTTCAACAGCCTTGTCGATACCGCGCTTGATTTCCATCGGGTTGTGACCCGCAGCAACCAGCTTGGAGCCCTGCTTGTAGATAGCCTGGGCCAGAACGGTTGCAGTTGTGGTGCCGTCGCCGGCAATGTCGGAAGTCTTGGAAGCTACTTCCTTGACCAGCTGTGCGCCCATGTTCTCAAACTTGTCTTCCAGTTCGATCTCTTTGGCAACGGTTACGCCGTCCTTGGTGATCAGCGGTGAACCGTAGGATTTGTCGATAACAACGTTGCGCCCTTTAGGTCCGAGGGTAACTTTGACTGTGTCGGCGAGAATATTTACGCCCTTCAGAATAGCGTTGCGCCCTTCCTGGTCAAACTTGATGATCTTTGCACCCATTCGTGTATTCCTCCGTGTTTTTATTTAATTTTTTATCGGGGCGAATTGTGTCCGCCAGTTTCTGGTTTATTCTACAACGGCCAGGATGTCGTCTTCACGCATCATCAGGTAGTCGTTGCCATCAACTTTGACTTCGGTTCCGGCGTATTTGCCGAACAGCACGGTATCGCCGACTTTAACGTCCAGAGGCAGAACTTTGCCGTCTTCAGTTTTTTTGCCGTTACCGACAGCTACAATTTCACCGCGCTGTGGTTTCTCTTTAGCGGTCTCAGGGATGAAAAGACCTCCGGCTGTTTTGGTTTCTTCTTCTACCCTCTTAACGATGATGCGGTCCTGAAGTGGTCGTAAATTCATTTTAACTTCTCCTTTCTATCCTTGTGTGATGTGCTGGTAAAGTCGGAATTAGCACTCGCGTTGTCTGAGTGCTAATACTTTCGGAATATAAACAGCGCTCTTTGAAAAATCAAGGGGCACCTGCATTTTTTTGTGACATGGGGAGAGTACGGCTCCGAACCTGTATGATAAACAGTTAGTCCCTGATCGGCCAGCCGGTTTCGAAGCCCGCTGGAAAGAAGTTCTCTTTCGTACGGTTATAATAGCCGAACTGCAGGCGTGGGAACTCTTTCTTCAGGCGCTGCAGCAGCCGGTACATGCCGATTCCCTTCCCCTGCAGTCCCATTTCGCGGTTGTAATAATCCGGATCGATAGACAGATTGCGCATCTGGATCATATCTATATTGGTGTCCGCGATAAATTTCACCAGGGCCTCAACCTCCTCCGGAGCGTCTGTTACGCCCGGGGATACCAGATAGTTGATCGAGGTGAAGCGTCCCTCCTGTTTGGATATGTTTACAGATTGGACAACGTCACCAAAACAATACCCCCTGGGGCGGTAGTAGCGGTTGTAGGTATCTTCGCGGACGGAATTCATAGAGAAACGGAACGAATCCATCCCGGCGTCGCAGAGCAGCTGCACCCGTGCAGGGATCGAACCGTTCGAGTTGAAGTTGACCGTGCCGCGCGAGCTCCCTTTTTTCATGCGCCTGGTCGCGTCGGCAATCGTGTCGGCCTGCAGAATCGGATCTCCCTCACATCCCTGGCCGTACGATACGATCGCCTGGTCGGCCTGTTCCAGGTGGGGGAGGGCGAGCTCGCACAGTTCCTCCGGGGTTGGGACGAAGTTGATTCGCTCCTGATTGGAGGGGCAGCATTCAGACGCCTGCAGACTTATGCACCCCAGACAGGCCGAGTTACAGACCGGTGAGGTCGGCAGCGGCGCTTCCCAGCGGCGATAAAACAGGTTCTTGGCGGCAAAACAGTGATAATCTAGGGCGCAGCGCGACAGCTGCTCCAGAAGGCGGTTATCCGGCATCTGCGCGAGCATCTCCCGGACCAGTGGGTCGAGAGTCCGGTCGTCGTAGTTAACAGGATTCCAGGTGCTGTTGCTGTCAACCTTGGTGGCGGCGACTACGAAACAGTCGCGATCCTGGTCCCATCCTACAGCAGTATATGACCAGAGCGGCAGCAGCTCGGTTTTATGGGAATAGTCGCAGGCGGGGAGCAGGGTGCGCAGATAGCCGGGGGCCATGAAGGCCGAAACAGCCTGGATACGCTGACTCCGTTTCCCCTCCCGCAGGGTGTCAACCGTGATGAAGGACTTCTTCCGCTGATCCCAGGCGATGGGTGGCATGGACGGCATGGTGAAGAGTTTGCTGTCCTCGGGGAGCGGTATCAGTTCAACGTCCTCCGGCAGGGTCGGCACATTGCCGTTCATTCCGGCCATGCAGAGATCCGGGTGATCGAAGATGTTTCCTTTATGATCGGCATACAGCATTTTAGGCAGGCGTCGCGACACGGTGGTACTCCTGATACAGTTATGATTGATATTCAAGGTTCAGAGACATGACAGACTACCGCTATAATTTTTCATGTCAAGCCTGGAATGTTTCTGATTGCATCCAGACACAATATAGCAGATGAATGGGGAACAACAGGTCCAAATTAACACGCGTGAGGAATTATTTTACATGATCAGATTCATCGCGGTACTCCTTGTTATACTTATTACAGCTGCTTCACCCGGTTTGGCAGCATCTCTGCCGCCATCGGTAGAAAGCCTGAAACAGCTCAATACAGACCGCTATTCCGGCGTTGTCCCAAGGCAATGGGGTGAAAAGGTTTCGGGCGTTCGCAGCAGACTGGATACGGAGGATAAGGTCATCGCCCTGACGCTTGATGCCTGCGGCAGTGCCAGGGGGAAGGGGGTTGATTCCAGGCTGCTGGAGTTTCTCATTGCCGAGCAGATTCCGGCCACGCTCTTTATCAACGCCCGCTGGATCGATGCCAACCCTGAGTTGTCCAGGCGACTCGCCGCCAGTCCTCTTTTTGAAATCGGCAATCACGGGAGCTGGCACAAACCCGCTTCGGTCACCGGTCGCTCAGCTTATGGAATCAACGGGACAAAAAATATTGGCGAACTGGTGGAAGAGATAGAGCTGAACGCCCGCAAGATTGAAGCGATTAGCGGGATCAGGCCAAAGCTGTATCGTTCGGGCACCGCATATTACGATGAGGTCGCGGTGCAGATAGCACATGATCTCGGGCATGATGCCGCCGGCTATTCACTGTTGGGTGATGCCGGGGCGACCTGGAGCGCTCTCCAGGTCAAAACGGCGCTTCTGAAGGCTCTGCCGGGCGATATCGCCCTGCTGCATATGAACCACCCCGAAGCGGGGACAGGGGCGGGTATCATGGCGGCTGTGCCCGAGTTACAGCGTCGCGGCTTCCGCTTTGTCAGGATGTCGGATTATCCGCTGAAATAGATTCACTCTGCAGTTAGATACGAAAAAAAGTCCCGCTGTGCGGCGGCATACAGGTCCGTACCTGGAATGACAGAGGCTACCCGTTAAGCGTTTCGGTGAATCTGTCAAATCGCCAGTTCCACCAGCCAAACCTCATTGAAAAAACAGCCTCGATACTCACTGAAACCGGCCTGACGCCGTGCCAGCTGGAGTTCGATGCCAACTTCAACCGCGGCGCGCCGCCTCGATTGCAGCGATGTCGATCTTTTTCATCTCCATCATCGCATCGAAAGCACGCTTGGCGGCGGCGGGGTCGGGATCGGTTATCGCTTTGATCAGAGCGATTGGCGTAATCTGCCAGGACAAGCCCCATTTGTCCTTGCACCAGCCGCATGCACTTTCTTCGCCACCGTTGTCGACGATTGCATTCCAGTAGCGATCGGTTTCGGCCTGGTCAGCGGTAGCAACCTGAAATGAGAATGCTTCGCTGTGCCTGAACTCGGGTCCGCCATTGAGCCCGAGGCAGGGAATTCCCATCACCGTAAACTCAACCGTCAACACATCTCCTTTTTTCCCGGACGGAAAGTCCCCCGGCGCGAGGTATACCGCGCCAACGGATGAATCGGGAAAGGTCTTGGCATAAAATCGCGCCGCGTCCTCGGCGGCACCATCGAACCAAAGGCAAATCGTATTCTTTGCTTGCTTATTCATGTTAACCCTCCTGGTCTATGGACGTGTTGCTGCTTCATAGTAACTCGCGATAACGGGGCCGCCGTTCACATCCGGATACTTGCGGTCAATCGGGTAGCCTGACCACTAGCTCCATTTCAACTTGCAGATCAGGGCTTGCCAGGGCCTGCACGCCAACACCCGTAACGCAGGGCTGAGCACCATCAAATGTGGCTAGAAATGGGGGCATGACCTCTTCAAGTCGTTCCGAGGTGAGGTTGACCACATAGATGCGTGCTATCACAATGTCCTGAGCAGAAGCCCCAATCGCAGACAGTGCGGCCTTTGCATTGGCCGAGACGAGTTTCATTTGTTCGGACAGGCTTCCTGGGACCGCTCCTCCGTCCGGTCGCCACGCTACTTGCCCGGATATGTAGGCCATACGGCCGGGCTTGACTATCGTTATCTGGGAGTATCCCATCTCGCTGGCATTGGGCAGCGTCGAGGGGTTCAGGCGTGCGAGTGAATCTGTCATGTGATCTCCTTTTATGTCGTAACGGTTGTGAGCAGAGCGGGTTCACCGCTGCTGCGCTTGGTTGAGCATTCATGCCGCTTTAAGTGGGGTTTTGAATTTTCGAGGCTCGTCTCACTACATGCTCTATTAGCGGCGTTTCCCTGTGCCCGGACCACCACCGCCAGAGATTGTCTTTATGCTTGGATCTTTTAGACTAGGAGAGGATGGAAAAACCGGGACAGATCTATTTGATTCTAATGACCATCTTTTTTAGACCTACCTAATCCCGCTGCATCAAAATAGATCTGTCCCGCATTTCTGTGTCCCGCATTTCTGCCGGTGTCAATGGCTGATCCCTTCGGGGTCTTTCTGTTCGGTACCACGCTTGCGAAGTCGCTCGATGCTTGAGCCGCCGCGACCAATTCTCTGCTCTGGGCTTAACTTTTCACCTTCTCGATCATATGGTTGATGACAAGGTTATGCTCACGCTGAGGGCTGAACATGATGATCTCCGCATCTGCGGCGACCTTTACATTGTGCCCGGGTGGCCAGTAAAACAGGTCATTTGCATTGACCGTCTCCTGTGCTCCATCCGCGTCAGTCGTGGTGAGTTGGCCGCGCAAGACGAAGCCCCAGTGGGGGCACTGACACAAATCGCCTTCCAGTCCCTGGAACAGTGGAGTGGTATCGACGCCCGCCGAGAGACTGAAGTACTCGCAGCTGATTTTGCCTAATCCAGTTGCATCGCCGAACTCCGTTCGCTGACGGATCACTGCACCCGGGATCTCCATCTTGACGTCCACGTCCTCTTTGGCTATCCGCATATTCGTTCCTCCTATGTGATAATGGATGCTTTATTTTTGTGGTCTGTCTATCGCCGCATCCGTTTCAAGGAATAGGCACCCCACTCGTTGTTGACCGGTTCACGCGCGCGCCTGAACCGGTGATCTACCCACAATGGATATTTAGTTTGTAAACATGATAAGAAAAAGGGACAGATCTCTTTGATTCTAAAAGAAAAACCGGGACAGATCTATTTGATTCTAATGACCATCTTTTTTAGACCTACCTAATCCCGCTGCATCAACCGTTCATAGTTATAAATAGATCTGTCCCGCATTTCTGTAATGAGGTGATTTACCGTCCAGGTGCTGCTCCTGAATAGCTGCAACAAATTCCGGAGTGCCGAGCATGGTTGAAGCCACCATCTGCAGTAACGGACTTTCATGCTCTTTTCCAATCATCTCTTCGACAAACTGACTATATTTATTTTGAGCAGCTGGCTCTGATTTGTCAAAATATCCCAGAATGAATTTCGTTGTCAGCCAATCCGGTGTCTTTTTCTTACCGGCATACTCCTGAAAACTCGACCACTTGTAAACGCCCGGTTCGCTGACAATGCTGATTCTGACCGGGTTAAGATGGATATAGCGGGAAAGCTCCAGTGCGTATTCATCGGCTTCTACCAATATTCCTTTGTAACGACCCTGGAAAAGATGTCCGGATCTCTTACGTTTTGTGTTGAAGTAGTTTGTGTATGCGCCGTTTATATGCTGCATTATCTGGGAGAGGTTACCTGAAGGGGTCTCTACGAGCAGGTGATAATGGTTGCTCATCAGGCACCAGACATGAATAACCGCGCCATAACGTTTTACTGCCGATTCCAGGTAGGAGAGGAACTTTTCCCTGTCTTTTTCACTTTTGAAAATCTCCTTCCGTTCGTTGCCTCTCGCTGTAACATGGTAATAGGCGTCAGGGTATTCGATCCTTAACTGTCTTGCCATGGCAATTCTCCCTTTAAAGCTGATGTTGGTAATTCAAGATTATCAGCTAAAGGGATTCTGTCAAATGTGTAGCCCTGACACCGTTATGTGTTCTTTCAATTAAGTTCAACTGTTTTTATCCGGACTTTCAATTGAAGTCGGGCTATCACGCCAATACGCCTTAAAACCGGGATGATAAAATTTCGCAGACTATAAATGGTATTTACTTAAAATACCACAATGCTGTCGGCGCTTAATAAAAAAAGGCGGGGAAAATTCCCCGCCCTTCGTGGTGCTTCTGCGTCATTCCAACTTATTTCTTCACTTCGTCCTTTTTAACGACAGCCATGGCATCATTCAGGATCTTGACCCCCGCCTTGGAGGCGGCAATCGAGCTGGTCAGGCTTTCACGAGCCAGATCCGGCTTGTGGAAACCGTCGGAGTTTTCGGCGGTCCAGTATTCCCAGAGGATATGAGCTTCTTCATGCTTTTCACGTGCCTGAAGCAGGACGGTGCGCACCCGCCTTCTGACCGCCTTCGGAGTGACCTGTTCAATGCTGCCATTGTCATCATGGGTGGAAGCGGCGGGAAAAATAACCGCAGATGTTTTGTATGAATTATCTATTAGCATTTAACAAGCTAATAAAATTGATGTAAGTCAATTTTTAACCGTATATATGCCTTTGCATGTCTGCAGCCACTTTGCGCTTGACCTTTTAACAGAGAATGTTAAAGTGGACTCAAGCAGTCTTGTTTAACCATGAGGAGGAACGGCCATGTCACTAGAAGGAAAAAAAGCTCCCGATTTTTCGCTGGAGGGGAGCGACGGCACTCGGCATACATTGGAACAGTACGCTGGAAGTACGGTGGTGCTCTATTTCTACCCGAAGGACAACACGCCGGGTTGTACCAAGGAGGCGTGCGGTTTTCGCGATAACTACAAGGAACTGACCGAGAAGGGGATTGTCATTCTGGGGGTCAGCAAGGACAGCCTCGCTGCGCACAGCAAATTCATAACCAACTACACTCTTCCGTTTGTATTGCTGAGCGACCCCGATTCCTCGATGATGCAGGCCTACGAGGCTTTTGGAGAGAAGGTGATGTGCGGAAAGAAATCGCTCGGTACGATACGCTCGACGGTGATTATCGGGCCTGATGGCATAGTAAAAAACCAGTGGTCAAAAGTTGCCAAAGCCGAGCAGCACCCGGATCAGGTGCTGGAATATCTGCGGGGCTGAGCCTCGCAGAACTAACTCTGATAATAGACGAGGAAAAAAGGAGGATGTTATGAAGCGCTTATTTGCTCTTGTTTTGTCGGTTGCTCTGCTGGTGCCGCTTAATGTTCTGGCGGCCACATATACCCTTGATCCGGATCATACAACCATCGGTTTCAAGGTAAAACACCTTATGATAGCTAATGTCAAAGGTTCCTTTGAGAAGTTCAAGGGAACGGTAACCATTGATGAAAAAGATATCACCAAGTCAAAGGTACACGTCACTGTTGAGACGACTTCAATCAACACCAATATCGGCAAGCGTGATGAACATCTCCGTAGCGGAGACTTTTTCGATGTTGCCAAATATCCAGTCATGACTTTCGATTCAACCAAAGTGGAACGGGCGGGAGCGGACAAGTTGAAAGTAACCGGCAACCTGACTATCAAAGGGGTTACGAAACAGGTGGTTCTGGCTGTAGACGGCCCGAGCGGAGAGATAAAAAGTCCTCAGGGAGTCGCGAAGCGCGGCGCCTCTGCAGTAGCAACGATCAACCGTCAGGATTTCGGGGTCAGCTGGAATAAGAAGCTTGACGCCGGAGGTGTTCTGGTTGGCGATGAGGTTCAGATTTTTATTGATGCGGAACTCGACAGACAATAAACAGTCTGCAGTGCTATTTCCATTTACGTCATGCCTTCGGCTCATTGACCTGCCGGCATGTTGTATATTTAAAACTACGGAGGATAACAGAATATGAAATTTGTCACACTGGATGAAGTTGTTAAGTTTGCTATTGAGCGAGAAGACACAGCCTACAGGCTCTACAAGCGGGCAGCGGAACTCTCCACAGGCCTCGCGGCAAAAAAAATGTTTGAAGAGCTGGCTCAGGAAGAAGCAGCGCATAAGGATGTTTTCGTCAAAATCGACGCAGATAAGGCAGAGAACCACAAGCTGTGTACCCTCCCGGAATCCAGCATCGCCAAATATCTGGCTGATGTCCCTTTTAGAGCCGACCTGACCTATAGCGAAATTCTGGCCTACGCCCTCAAAACCGAGGAAAATGCCTACCAGCTATACAAGACTGCAGCCGGCATGACCGAAGACCCAAAACTCCAAAAAGTATTGATGAATTTTGCCGACGTCGAGCTTGGTCACCGCCGCAGGATCGAAGCTGTTTATGAAGAACGGGTGCTGACGGAGGGGTGAGAGCCCATTTAGTGTCATGGATGAAGAGAAAAGGCTTGCCAAAACGGCAAGCCTTTTCTCTTCATCCTCTTCCCGTATCACCACCATCATCATACTTCGATCCGGAACTCAACCCCGTCTTCGGTGTTGCCGGCGGTCAGGTTGCCACCCATATTCTGTTCAATGATCACCTTCGACATATAAAGTCCGATGCCGGTGCCTTTATCCGGCGCGCGGGTAGTGAAATATGGATCGAATATTTTGGGCATGATTTCAGCGGCAATGCCGCCGCAATTGTCCCGGATGTAGACGACCGAATGTCCGTTTTCTGCAGTGATGCGGATCTGGATGCGCGGCGCCGCGGTACAGCGTTCGATGCAGGCCTCACGAGTATTGGAAAGTATATTTAGCAGTACCTGTGCATACTCGTTCTGATAACCGTCCGCAGTGACAGCTTCATTCTCTTCGAGCGCTACCTCGATGCCATGCTTTGAGAGTGCGGCGGAGACGAATTCGAGGGCGCGGTGGACAATTTTGCTGACGACAAATTCACCCTTTTGTTTGTCTTTGCGGAAGAAGTTGCGGAAGTCGTCGATGGTGCGCGACATATGAATGATAACGTCCATCGCTGTGTTGATCTCCTGTTTCAGCTCGTCATGCGTCATTGCACCGGCATCGAACGAAAACTGCAGGTTCTGGATGATCAAGCCGACATTGTTAAGCGGCTGACGCCATTGGTGGGCGATGTTGTTGATCATCTCTCCCATGGACGCCAGGCGCCCCTGCTGGATCAGGGCCTGGTCCTTCTGCCGCATCTCGGCGACCGCCAGGTTTATGCGATTTTCCAGCGAGCGATTGAGCTCTTCAAGGTTTGCCTGCGCCGCTTCCCGTTCTGCAACCTCTTCTTCAAGCTGCTTGGTCTGTTCGAAGATCTCGTGTTCCATCTGTTTGCGCTCTGTGATGTCCTGGTTGCTGGCACGCCATCCCCAGGGAAGCCCTTCCGGGGTGTAAACCTGTTGGCAGATATGGCTGATCCAGCGGACATCACCGTTTTTACAGATGATTCGGATTTCGAACGGCAGAATCTGTCCATGAGAATTTTTGATGTGTATGTGATCCATGAACAATTCGCGGTCTTCGGGATGGATGACACGATAGAACAGTTCACTATTGTTGTTAAATTCTTCAACCGAATATCCGGTCAGTCCCTGGACAGATGGCGATATATATTTGAAGGTGGCGCCAGGGAGGCGCCAGTATTCCCAGTTGGAAGCGTAATCTGCGACAATCCTCAGAAGCGCTTCGCTTTCCTGAAGTGACTCCTGAATCCTTTGACGTTCGGCAATTTCTTCTTCCAGCTGGCACGCCTGGTGGTGGAGCTCGTTTTCACCCTGTTTTTGCGCGCTGGCACTCCTGGACAGCTGGCGTGCTCCAATTCCGGTCACTCCCAAACCAATCAGCCAGATCATGCCGTGAAAGGCAAGGGAGCCGATGATCTGTCCGCGGCCGGCGTCAATCATCGGCTGAACCGGTATTGAAACACTTATCCCCCCACGTACCGAGCCGACGGTGTATCCCTGCACTGCATGGCACTTCAAACATGGTTGTTCGGTAATAAAGGGGGTCATAAGCCGCAGATACGGTTTGCCGTCAGTCGTAACGACGGCACTGACTTCATGCGCACCGCCGTCAAAAGAGCGAAGAGCGCTTGCCTCCCAGGGATCAGGGGCGTTTTCAGGGCGGAGCGGTTTCAGGCTGGTGATGTGGGCACGACCTGTAAAAGCACTCCCTTCTTTGGAAAGCTCATTAACCTGCCGGGTCATGTAAGCTGGATTTATGAGGGTCAGCTGTTTCCCTGAAGGGGTGACGATGTCGCGTTCCGGTACGTGAGAGAGATACTGGTTGGGAGGCGATTGCGGGGTGACTGGCGCATAAACACCGCCATGAGTTGAGGCCCAGCGGCGATAAAGTTCATCCCGCTTGATTACGGCGCGCGCTTCAGCCAGGGCGACTTTGTTGAACACCTCTAGCTCGGCCTGAACATTCCAGTACCATGAAGCAGCGATCAAAAGCGTCCAGCAGGCCGCCAATATCCAGGCAAACAGTCTGATTCTCCGGGTGAGAAAGCTGTCGTTATCTGTCAGGTCCATGGTCCTATGCAATGGCGGCATCGGCTATCTTCCTTAAAAACATTCAGTGTAAAATTTACGATTCAACTGATTTGTGATAACTGCGGATTATAGTATTTTTTCAACCCGTTTCAGTAGAAGTGAATTAAGTACGACTGATACCGACGAAAAAGCCATTGCCAGACCGGCATACTCCGGTTTCAGGGTTATACCGTAGCGGGAGAGCAGACCGGCAGCGACCGGAATGCCCAGGATGTTGTAGAACAGCGCCCAGAATAGGTTCTGCTTGATCTTGGCCAGGGTTGCCCGGCCGATGGTGATTGCCCGCACGACGTCGAGCAGATCGCTGCGCATCAGGACGATATCGCCGGTCTCTTTGGCAACATCGGTGCCGCCGCCGATGGCGATGCCGATCTCTGCCTGGGCAAGCGCGGGCGCATCATTGATCCCGTCGCCAACCATGCCGACGATCATGCCTCTCCCTTGGTATTCCTTGACAACTCCGAGTTTTCTGTCCGGCATTACTTCGGCTTCAAATGAGTTGACGCCGACCTGTTGCGCCACAATGGCGGCAACATCGGCGTGGTCGCCGGTGATCATGCAGGTGGTTATGCCCATGCGGCGCAGTTCGGCTACCGCTTGGACTGATCCATCTTTTAGGGTGTCGGCGAAAGCGGCAACGCCTACCAATATATTTCCGGCTGCAATGTAGACGAGCGACTTGCCGGTCGCCGTCAACCCGGCACACTGCTTTGTCAGAGGCTCCAGCGCGATGCCAAGCTCCCCCATCAGCCGCTCGTTACCGACCGCCAGCTTGAAACCATTGTACTGACAGGTTATTCCCAAGCCACCCCGCTCCTCAAAATTATCTGCATCCCCCGGTCCGATCCCCTTTTCCCGCGCCGCTGCGATTGCCGCCTGGGCGAGCGGATGGGTCGAATATGCTTCGGCGGTTGCAAGGCATTCAAGCAGTTTGGTGCTATCCACACAACCGGAGATCGGTATCAGGTCAGTCATCTCCGGCGCTCCCCTGGTCAGGGTACCGGTCTTGTCGAGGAGGATGACCTTCAGGTGGGAGATCGTTTCGAGGGCGGAGCCTTTTTTGATCAGTATGCCGCGGCCGAGGGCAATGCCGCTTCCGACCATGATGGCGGTCGGGGTTGCAAGGCCCATGGCGCACGGACAGGCGATGACCAGTACGGCGATCGCAAAACGGAAGGCGGTCAGAAAATCACTGGCAAGGGCAAAGTGCCAGATCATAAAGGTGAAAGCAGACAGCAGTATGACTATCGGTACGAACCAGGCTGAGACAGCATCGGCGAAACGCTGGATCGGTGCCTTGTCCCCCTGGGCTTCGCGCACCATCTTGACGATTTGTGCCAGCAGGGTTTCTTCGCCGATCCTGGTTGCCCGGATGCGCATGACGCCGTTAGTGCTGACGGTAGCCCCGGAAACGGTGTCACCCGGCTTTTTCAGCACCGGCAGCGATTCTCCCGTGACCATGCTCTCATTGACTGCGCAACTCCCCTCAAGCACTACACCATCGACCGGGATGATATCCCCGGCACGCACCAGAACGACGTCGCCCACCCGGATAACTGAGGCGGGGACCTCTTTTTCGCCTTCTGCAGTGACCAGACGGGCCTTGTCGGCCTGGAGGTGGAGCAGTTTCTTGAGCGCTTCACCCGCTTTACCACGGGCTCTGGCCTCAAGGTATTTACCGAGGCGGATAAATGCGATCAGCATGGCCGAGGTTTCAAAAAACACTTCCCGGTGCGGGCCGAGCAGCCCAAAATAGGCGGCAAGGGAATAAAAATAAGCGGCGGAAGTCCCGAGGGCTACGAGAACATCCATGTTTGCACTGCGGTTTTTGAGAGAGCTCCAGGCACCGCGGTAAAAGATCAGTCCGGCAGAGAACTGGACTGCCGTGGCCAGCAGCAGATTGAGCTGCATGACGGCACGATTGGAGTGCATCCCCATCGTGAGCATGATCGGCAGCGAGGCGAGCAGGGAAAAGATAAACCAGTTTAACTGGGTGCGGAGATCATCGTCCTGGGCTGTTCCAGCCCCGTTCAGTTCTACCGGAGTGTAGCCGGCCGCCTGGACAATGCTGAAGATGTTGGCGTTGTCAAGTTGGTGTGGATCAAAGCTGACGAAGCCGGTTTCTGCAGCGAGATTGACGATGGCGGTGTTGACGGCGGGGTGTTCAAGCAGCTTCTTTTCAAGTGTATTGACGCAGGAAGCGCAGTGCAGACCGCGCACCCCGAAGGTGAGTTCACCCTCTGTTCCCGTGGGTGCAATTATATCACTATCTTTGTTTGAAATCGCCATGAACAAAATGTCCCCAGGTAATTTTTATGGCCGAAGCAATCGGGAGAGCTAGCAGTATACCCCAGAATCCGAGAGTTTCGCCAAGTGCCATGACCATAATGATGGTAACAAGCGGGTTCAGATTCATCGACTCCTTAAAGACCAGCGGCTTTATGATATATCCCTCGAAAAAGTAGATTACTGCAAAGACAAGGCCGGTTTGGCCAAGTATGGCAACTGTCTGATATTTGAACCAGGCAAAAAAGAGCGCCGGAAGGGTTGCGATGATTACGCCAATGAACGGCAGTATCGAGGCTGCACCTGCAAAAGCTCCGCAGAAGATCGGATGAGGGATGCCGAGATAAAAAAGAGACACGGTTGACAGCAGTGCAACGATGATTGAAACTCCTACCTGGCCGCGTAGATAGCCGCCGATACTCTTGTTTACCTCGTGTGCAATGTCGATTATCTGGTCGCGACGGTTGTCAGGGAGCCACGAGGTAACCGTAACAATGACGGTCTGCTTGTAGTAGAGCATAAAGAAAACAAGAATTGGTGACAGTATGATGTTGAAGAGATTGAAAAACATTCTGGTTCCGAAGCTGTACGCCCAGGATCCGGTCTTCTCAGCTGCGGTGTCGATATTGCTGGAAGCTTTGTCAATCAGCCATTCAATTTCGTCCGTACCGTAACGGTCAGGCAGACGACCCTTCCACTCCAGTGCGATCTGTTTGATTTTTTCAATGTAGAGCGGCAGATCTCGAATGAACGAGTTCCAGCTGATAGTGAGTGCCGGCACGATGAACGTCAGGAAGAAAACGGTCAGAATTCCCAGTACTACATAAAGCAGTCCCAGAGCGTAAAGTCTCTTCAAGCCGCGCTTCTCGGCGCTTACCACAAGAGGGTCAAGCAGGTAGGCGATGACCCAGGATAGAAGAAAACATGAAATGGTATGCTGGAGTGCATAACCGGCTACCGCCAGCAGGCAGAAAAGGAGAATAGTGGCAATAAACCTGCCGTAATCATTGCGCGGCGTATGAATGTGGCGAGTCTGCTCCATCTTCTCTCCTAGACGTGGTTTATGCCCTGCAGGACTGCATCGGCCGTAAGCAGGTTGTTCTCTTCCATCCATGTTTTAAGACGCTTGGAAAGAAACTGATCCTTCAATAACGCAAAACGTTCTTCCTCGTGCGGATAGAACGAAAGGATGTCTTCAATCTTTCCGAATGGCTTTCTGCCGGCCAGTAAGCTGTTCAGCAGGTTTCGTAACTCAGGGTCAGCTATCTCTGCAACAAATTCCGAGACAATCTGTCGTTCGCTGCGGTGGTCAAACGGAGGGATTTCCAGGAACCTCTCACCGTTGTTCTCCAGTTGCTGTCGGACTTCATTATTATCAGAGGTAAAAGGAACAGAGAATATCTCCCCGGTCAGCCGGTCGAGATAATATGCTTTGTCAAGCTGCCCGCTGGTAAACGCACCGAGCAGATCCTCCCACGATATTTCAACACTGTGAATGGTTGCCATCTGATTCTCCTGTCTTCTTCTTGTTGACTTTTTGCTGTTGATCGAAGCACAATCTGCGCCATGCGATCCATTTTTATTGCCGATGCCCATCTTGTATCACCAGATGACAACAACTACCGCCTGCTGCTCCGTTTTCTGCGTGAGCTGGAGGGGGAACTGGATACCCTCTATATCATGGGTGACCTGTTTGACTTTTGGCTGGGGTTCCCGTCGCATCCTTACCGTCAGTACGATGCAATAATTGATGCCTTGGAACGGTTGGTGATGCGCGGCTGCCGACTGGTCTATTTTGAAGGAAACCACGATTTCCATCTGGGTACGATCTTTTCGCAACGGTTGAAAGCCGAGATTCATGCCGGTCCTGCCACAGAATGTGTACAGGGCAAACGGCTTTATATCTGTCATGGCGATCAGATCAACAGAGAAGATCGCGCCTATTTGCTGCTGAGATTCCTGCTACGCACAAATCTGGCTGCTGCCGTTATCAGATATTTTCCACCGGCGTGGGCACTCAAAATCAGAGCGGGCCTGCAGAAACGGAGCCGAGCCGGTTATGCTGCCAAAACAGCTCACTGGGACTACCGTCAGATCATTCTTGATTTTGCCCGATCTCTTCAGACTCGGGGGTATGACGGGCTGGTTACCGGTCACTTTCATCTTGCCCTGCGTGAAAATATCCCTGGATTACACTTTGCCGTCCTCTCTCTCGGCGACTGGATGGAGCAGTTTACCTATGGCGAAATGCTCGATGGAGAACTTCGTTTAATGACCTATCCCGACAATATTCCCTTTACCTGAAAAACTCTTCCAATGCTTCTACGCCGACCTGAGACGCCTTGATCTTCCATTTATCGGAATTAATAACGAGGGCAACCAGCGCGATACGCGGGTTCTGTATCGGCGCAAAAGCTGCAAACCATGAGTAATGCCCCTTTGGGTCTGTGCCATCGATAGAGCCTGTTTTTGCGGCTACCGTGACATCCAGAAGCGGTCGGCCGCGGCGGTCGTGAAACGCTTTTCTGGAGGTGCCGGTGAGGACGGTGCTGGAAAGCATGCGCGTTAATGATGCTGATGTCTCCGGTGTTACCAGTCGTCGCAGTTCTCGCGGGGCAAATGTTTCCTTTTCGATTCCATGAGCATCGACGATGCTGCTGGTCAATCCTGGAATCATCATCTTCCCGCCATTGGCTATTGCCGACATGATCACTGCTGCGTGCAGCGGAGAAATTTTAACGTCATGGTCCAGTCCTGCTCCCATAAGCCTTAGATCATGGTTGTTACCCGGTTCCCCCGCCTGACTCGGTTTGGCCGGGGTTCCCGGCAGCAATACCTGGTTGAACCCGAAGCGTGACACAGATTCCATGACGGACGATTTACCGGCAATGTCGCTTGCCACACGTCCGTAAACAGGATTAATCGACTTTCCCATGGCATAGGTAGCATTCATACTGCTGTTCCTGCCGCGAGGGCTTATATCCCAGTAGCGCGGGTTCTCGGAATAGGAGTTGCCACGGAATTCGATCATGGATTCAGGAGTGATCTTATGGTTTTCAAGTGCTGCAGAGGCGGTAATGATTTTGAACAGAGAGGCCATCGGATACAGTTCAAAAATAGAATGTTTTGCCCATCCCGCATCACTCGATGAGTAGGCGGTCATGCCAAGAATACGCCCCGACGCCGGCTCAATGGCAACAAAAACACCGTACGGCACCTGGTACTTTACCAGACAATCATAGACCCTCCGCTGCAAGTCACCCTGAATGGTATAGATATACTGCAGCCCTTCAGGGGTCTGGGCGGACATGTGGGAACCGTTGACTTCTGCCGTGGCAAGGAGGTCCGTGGCACTCTCGAAGTGACTTTTGGCCCTTTCATCCGGACTTGGAGCGGACGTGGTTAAAGATGCAATTCTGTCTCGGAAAAGTAATCCGGCCAATTTAGTCTGGCGCAGCGCGATAACGCAGAGGGGCGCAATAGCCAGAATAACGGCAATAAACAGCAGTACCACTTTCAGCTGACAGAGACGTTTGCCCGCTGGATGGGACAGCCTTGGTCTGGCCGATTCACCGTTTAATTTAATTCGCCTGTTTCGCGCCCCGAATCCGAAAAATTTGGGAACGGCAGAGGTTTTTTTTTGTGATAAATTTTTAAGATCCTGCATTGTGTCCCGAATTGAGAGTTATTGTTGAACTATATCGTCAAGTGTCTGCTGTTGTCAACGGACGGTGGATGTATGACAGGGTACTTCTGTCTCAAGCCTGCCAGAAAGAATTAATCCGATTGATAAAGGCGACCAGCAGTCCGTAGTGATGATGGTCGAATAACAGGGTAATGCGCGGCAGATGGGCGAGGTCAGGCTCATCAATTTCTTCCGGAAACGCCTCGCAGGAACGGATCTGATCGCCATCTTTGATAAGCCCGGGAAACTCCTCGGTCAGCGTCACGATCTGTTCGCCTGAAAGCATCTTCTGCAGACGTATGACGAGTCTGTTTTCAATGAAACGGAGTGAGTGGTAGGTGTTATAAAAGGTGTTAATTACCTGGAGCGCCTCATCCTCGTTCCTGGTAATGGTAAAGAGGGAAAAATCCTCTCCCGATATAAAGCCTTTCACCAGCAGACTCTCTTTGATAAAATCAAAAAAACTTTCCCAGTAGCCATCCTGATCGTCCATCAGAATCAGCGGTTTTGGAGAAGTTTTGCCGGTCTGTATCAACGTGAAAACTTCCATCGCTTCGTCCAGCGTCCCAAAGCCTCCCGGGAAAACGACTATTGCATCAGCTTCCTTGACGAAAGCTACCTTACGGTTGAAGAAGTACTTGTACGTTATCAGCCGCGGATTACGGTACATGATAGGATTTGGCTTCTGTTCGAAAGGGAGCCGGATATTTACGGCGAAAGAGTTCTCGCTCCCTGCTCCCTCATTGCCCGCCTGCATGATGCCGGGTCCCCCTCCCGTAATAACCATATAGTTGTTTTCAGCCAGACTGCGGCTGAACCGGACACATTTTTTATACATCTCGTCCGTCTCTTCTGTGCGTGCCGATCCAAAGATGGTGACTTTTTTCCGATGGCGATAGGGGGCAAAAACCTTCGCTGTATAGCGCATTTCCCGCAGAGTGCGGTTGATTAGTTTCAGGTCTGCCAGATAATCGATGTCCTGACCTATTTTTAACGTTGTAAGAATCATTTCCTTGATTATTGCGGGATGACAGATACCGCCTGATTCTTCAACCAAGTGGTTGATAATCACGTCTATCGGGCCGTTGCTTTTTGAAAAACTCAATTCCATATATGTAAGCCTTCTTGATGGGGTTTCATAATCAAATCTTTTATCGTGACACGGTACCACAGCCGACTTTGTAAAGCAAATAGCGGATTACTTTTGTACCATGATCGGGACATCGAATAAGCTTGAAAGCGGGGAGCAGGTTTGCTATAAATGCAGGATATTTTGTTTATTTTAAGCTGAGAAGAAACTATTGCCGCCGGGCAGGGAGACATGGCATGTCCAATCCAACGCTGGTCATGTACGATGAAGAATTCCAGGAAGTTAATGAAGTTATCGGGCGTCTGCTGAAGGAGGCCAACGCCAAAGTGATTTTCCTTGTCGACAAAAACGGACAGCTCATATCAGGTGTCGGAGAAACCGAGCGTTTTGATACCACCTCACTCGCTTCTTTAACTGCCGGCAACATCGCCGCAACCGGCGGTCTTGCCAAGCTGATCGGCGAAAAAGAATTCTCGATTCTATTCCACGAAGGGGAAAAGGATAATCTCCACATTTCCATTGTCGGCGGGAGGGTGATCCTCGTCGTCCTCTTTGACAACCGCTCTTCTCTCGGTCTTGTCCGTCTTCGCGTGAAAAAATCATCGGAGGAGCTTTCGGCCATTTTTGAAAAATTAATGAAAAAGTCGGAGGAACGTGAAAGACGCGGCTCTTCGGACTTTCCTTTTGCCGAAATCACTGATGACGACATCGATAACCTTTTCAGCTGAAACCGGTCAATTTGATATAAACAGAGTCGATACTAACTTTTTTGCCATGATTCTGACTGAATAATTACTGACGTACTAATTAATAGCGGGGAAAGCCAAAGATGTCCTTCATCAACTATGCTTCTCGTGAAATAAATTGTAAAATAGTTTACTACGGTCCAGGTCTGTGTGGAAAAACGACAAATCTTCAATTTATTTATCAAAAGACTGCGCCTGATGCCAAGGGTAAGATGATAAGTCTTGCGACTGAGACGGAGCGGACACTTTTTTTTGATTTTCTGCCGCTTTCGTTGGGTGAGATAAGGGGGTTTAAGACCCGGTTCCATCTTTATACTGTTCCGGGGCAGGTTTTTTACGACGCATCCAGAAAACTCATTTTAAAAGGCGTCGACGGCGTAGTTTTTGTCGCCGATTCGCAGGAAGAGCGGATAGATGCGAACATTGAGTCGCTTGAAAACTTGAGGATAAATCTCAACGAGCAAGGTTACGACCTCGATAAACTGCCGTACATTATCCAGTACAACAAACGGGATCTGCCGGGAACCATGACGGTTGAAGAGTTGCGCCGCGAGTTGAATACTACAAACGTTCCTGAATATGAGGCGTGTGCTACAACGGGCGAGGGGGTCTTTGAAACGCTCAAAGCGGTAGCCAAGTTGATTCTGATTGATCTGAAAAAAGGGAAGTAGCACGGTTTGTGAGAGGGGAACGCCTGTAATGAAGAGGCCGGGCGCATCATTAATGAGGTTGAGTGCGAAAATTCCATTCATAAGCAGAAGATGATCGATCGATGGGAGCGGGTGTCGAGTTGACGTATTTTATGTCGAGGTTCTTTGGGCTTGATTTATTTTATGTAGCGTGGTAGTTAACACATCCTGCTTTTACGGAAGGCTGCTGTACACACGGAGAGATGGCCGAGTAGGTCGAAGGCGCTCGCCTGCTAAGCGAGTATACTGGGAAACCGGTATCGAGGGTTCGAATCCCTCTCTCTCCGCCACTATACCAAAAATTATCGATTTTATCTGATAGCCTTTTAATTGACTATCCCCTGACACACAGTCGGGTGAGGAGGTCATTTTGAAAGGCTATTTGTGTATTCGTGCGGTCCTTTATTTCTCCGGAATATTTTGAAAAAATCACGCTGGATCATCCGCTATAGATTGGCTGATATGCCTCTGCTGTACTTCTAAAAAAAGGCCAGCCCTGAAGAAGGCTGACCTTTACGTGAGTTTGGCCCAGCATTTGAACTATTGTTCCTTCCAGACCGGTTTGCGCTTTGCCAGGAACGCGCTTACGCCTTCGACAGCATCTTCAGTGGAGGCCAGCGTCGCAAAAAGGTCATCCATGACATCCAGTCCCTGATGATACGGGATATCCTGAATCCGGTTCAGTCCTTCCTTGCCGATCCGCAGGGCAAGGGGACTCTTTGACGCAAGCTTGTTTGCAAGCTCCAGTACTGCCGCTGTGAGCTCCTCTTCGGGGACCACCTTATTAACCAGGCCCAGCGCCATGGCATCTGCCGCACTGATCATGTCGCCGGTCAATACCATTTCCATAACCTTCTTGCGCCCCAGGGTTCGCATCATTGGTGCTGCCGGTCCGAGGCAGATCAAGCCGACATTGATTGCCGTGGTACCAAAAACGGCAGTTTCAGTTGCGACAGTCAAGTCGCAGCCAAAAGCCAGACCAGCGCCATTTGCCAGTGCATAGCCATGAACCGATGCAATAGTCACCTTCTTCATCCGTGCGAGGGTATGATAGAATACATCAATCTGATAGAGGAACTCACGGTATTCGCGCTGTGTTTTGGGGACAAATTGATCCAGGGAGATACCGGTGCAGAAGTTTTTTCCGGCAGCTTCTACGATAACTACCATCACCTCCGGATCATTTTCCATCTCCCAGAGCGCTCCGTCAAGTTGCTGGGCAAAGGGAATGGTAAACGTGTTCATCGCTTCCGGGCGGTTCAGAGTGATCCACCCCAGCCGTCCTTCTTTCCGCGTACTGATCAAGTCATTCTGCATAGTACCCTCCACAGGTTTAGTTTTCCCGATACAGTCGGGAATGTTTCAAGGTGTCACCGTACAGTTTTGTTTGTTTCTGGTTTACGAAGTGGTGCAGCAATCGTTCATTGTGCTGTACTGCTATGTCGGAATCCCCTCCCTGGCAAGTTGATCGCATCGTTCATTTTCAACATGCCCGTTATGCCCCCTAACCCATTTCCATTGTACTGAATGTGGTTTTGCCGCTGCGAGCAACTGCTCCCACAGGTCTCTATTGACAACCGGTTCCTTTTTGCTGTTGCGCCACCCTTTTTGCTGCCACCCGGCAATCCATTCCGTCATCCCTTTTACCAGATATTGTGAGTCGGTCGTGATTGATACGTGGCAGGGGCGCTTTAACAGGCGAAGCGCTTCAATAGCCGCCGTCATTTCCATGCGATTGTTGGTTGTATCTTTGGTGCCGCCGCTCAACTCTTTCACGCGGCCACCGGATCTCAAAATTGCTCCATACCCGCCCGGTCCCGGATTACCGCTGCAGGCGCCATCGCAGAAGATCTCTACAATAGGATCTTCATTTTCTCCCACAATCCACCTCTTTTCCCTTTAATAGATCAGCAATCGCCTGCATGAGCCGATCAACAATCAGCAGGTGCGTTTCCTTGCAGTCGGTCAACTGGTATAGATCGCTAAAATCGGGAGCCTCACCAAAAATGACTGCAGCGTCTTGCCGAAAGCCGGGAAATTTCCAGCAGTTCAATCCGATCAAAGCGGTCGGGATGACAACTGGGCGGGTATCATAGATGATTTTTCCGACGCCGCGGTTGCCTGGTCCCAACTGACCGTCTTTATGACGTGTTCCTTCAGGGAACAGCATGACTTTCTGGTCAAGCAGCAGATCGTTTAGCAAGCGGCCAGCCCTGACGTCACGTTTGCGCCTGACCGGAAATGCGCCCCAGGAAGAGTAGATCAGGCGCTGGAATGTCTTTTTAAACAGTTCCTCTTTGGCCGGGGCCCAGAGCATCTGGAGCGGATTATATTTGATAACTGCCCAAGGGAGAAAAATGGTGTCGTAGGCTGATATGTGATTCGAAGCTATCAGGACAGGTCCGCCATGCGGGATATTGTCGCTCCCCTTGATAATAAACCTGTTCAGACATGACGCATAGAAGCCGACGACATATATGGAAAATGTAACCCAACAGCGTTGTAAAAGGTGTGCCTTCACGGTGCTCCTTTGAAGCTGGTGCAACTTTATGATTCTGCTGAGCTTATAGCATAACGGGACATATCAGGCAACACCCGTTCGGGCGGTTGAATGACGCCTTGATATCAAACACGATTTGGTGTAAGTACGATCAATCACCTGTCAGTACTGGACAAGCGAAAGAGCAATAAAAACATGAGGGGTCGGGGGCTATTGCAGTATGCCTGTATTTGCCGTAAGTGAAGAAAAAAACCGCTGGCTGCTGCTGAAAATGGCCGAATTGGGAGTGCGTGAAGAGGAACTTGTAGAAAGCTTCGTTCGCTCATCCGGAAACGGCGGTCAGCATGTCAACAAGACTTCAAGCTGTGTTCAGTTGAAACATATTCCAACCGGCACCCAGGTCACCTGCATGCGAGAGAGGAGCCAGTCGGTGAACCGCTTTCTGGCCCGTCGCGAGTTGCTGGAGCGGATTGAAGCCGCTTCCGGGGTGGTAACGCCCGAGATGAAAAGGATCGAAAAGCAGCGCAAGCAGAAAGCAAGGCGCAGGAGGCGGGGTGCCAATACCGGAAGCATAGGCCGCGGCTAGTGCGCCTCGCTCCAGTTGGCCCCGTAACTGATATCCACTTTAAGAGGAACCTCTGTCTCTATCGCGTGCTCCATCTCCTCCTCCACCAACTGCTCTATCTTCAGCAATTCATCCTCCGGGACCTCAAAAACCAGTTCGTCATGCACCTGCATAATCATGCGACTTTTAAGCTGGTCCGTGCGAATCCTGGAATCAACCCGGATCATGGCGCATTTAATGATATCGGCAGCCGAACCCTGGATCGGATAGTTAATGGCGTTGCGGCGGGCAAATGCCAGAACATTGCCGTTACTGCTCCGGATATCCGGAATCGGGAGTCGCCGGTTGAGGATGGTTCGTACACAACCATGCTCTTCTGCTTCCCTGATGCAGGATTCGAGGAACGCGATCGCTCCATGGTGCCGTTCTTTGTACGTATTGATGAAATCTTCAGCAGTTTTGCGCGGAATGCCGAGTTGCTTTGCAAGAGAAAAGGCACCCTGGCCATAGATGATGCCGAAGTTGATGGTTTTGGCCTGGCGGCGCATCTCGGGGGTGACCATTTCCGGGAACAGGCCGAAGACTTCGGCGGCGGTGCGGGTGTGGATGTCTTCATCATTGGCAAAGGCGTGGCAGAAGACCTTGTCGCCGGAAAGATGTGCCAGCACGCGCAGTTCGATCTGGGAATAGTCGGCGGAAAGGATGACGTGGCCCGGCGTGGCGATGAAAGCGTGGCGGATACGGCGCCCTTCATCACTGCGGATCGGGATATTCTGCAGGTTCGGGTCGGACGATGATAGCCTGCCGGTATTGGTGACGGTCTGGTTGTAGGAGGTGTGCACCCGGCCTGTGCGGGGGTTGACAAGGCGCGGCAGGGCATCGGTGTAGGTGGATTTGAGCTTGGCGACACTCCGGTAGTCAAGGATCAAACGGACAATTTCCTCCTCTTCAGCCAGTGCGGTCAGCACTTCATTATCGGTCGACCAGCCGGTTTTGCCCTTGTTCTTCTTGCCGCTCTTCAAGCCGAGCCGGTCAAAGAGAACCTCGCTCAGCTGTTTGGGGGAGTTGAGGTTGAACCGTTCTCCCGCCAGAAAAAAAATCTGTTCCTCCAGAACCCCCATTCGTCCGGCAAAGTCGGCGGACAGAGCGTCAAGAAGTGTGCAGTCCAGAAGAACACCATGATTCTCCATTCCGGCCAGGATTGGCACCAGCGGCATCTCGACCGTGTGAAACAGAACGTCGTCGCCCCCTTCCGCAAGGAGCGGTTCAAACTTCCGGCGCAACAGCCAGGTTGCATCGGCATCTTCTGCGGCGTAGCGTGCCGCACACTCCAGATCCACCTCGGCAAAGTTTATTTGTCCTTTGCCGCTGCCAGCAACATCCTGGTAGCTGATCATACGGTGATTCAGATGCTCCTGAGCCAAGGCGTCCAAGCCGTGTCCATGCCGTGACGGATTGAGCAGATAGGAGGCGAGCATGGTGTCAAACCAGACCCCCTCCAAGGAGATGCCGTTATTGGCCAGCACCTGCATGTCGAACTTGATATTCTGGCCGACCTTGCGCAGGACAGAGTTCTCCAGCAGAGGGCGGAGGCGGCCGAGAACTGCAGAGCTGGAGAGCTGCCCGTCGACGAGCCTCAGGGAGCGGTCTGACCCGTCCGGATGACATTCCAGTGGAGTCTGCAGTGGCGAAGCGAAGTCAAAGCCGATCTGTCCGGCTTTCTGGGTGAGAGGGCTTTGCTGCTGCGAGGTCAGGTGCCCCACCGGGATGTAATAGGCCTCGTGGTCACGGTACGAGAACGAAAGCCCGACAATTTCCGCCTGTCGCGGGTCGAGACTGGTGGTCTCCAGGTCAAAGGCAAATTCACGCGCCTGCTCCAGCCCGGTTATGAGAGCATCAAGTTCCACCTCCGCCGTGACGGTATGATAATTTTCGCGGGAGAGGGTCGCTTTGCCGGTCAGTTCCTTGATCAGAGTGGTAAAACCGAAATTTTTGAAGATGGTGTTCAGGACCTCCTGGTCCGGTTCCTGGGCCGTCAGGGTTTCCAGATCCACCTCCAGCGGGACATTCAACTCGATCGTTGCCAAGCGGCGGGAGAGCAGCGCCTGTTCGCGGAACTCGCGCAGTTTTTCGCCAACCTTCCCTTTAACCTCATCGGCTCGTGCCAGTAAATTGTCAAGCGAACCGAACTCCAGAATCAGTTTCGCCGCGGTTTTTTCTCCGATGCCCGGTACACCGGGGATATTGTCCGAGGAATCTCCGGCCAGTCCCAGTATATCGATAACCAGCTCCGGGGCGACGCCAAAGCGCTCTATTACGTCGGCAACACCGGACTCTTTCCCTTTCATGGTATCCAGCAAGGTGACATGATCGGTGACGATCTGCATCAGGTCCTTGTCGCCGGTAACCACCACCACTTTTCCTCCTTGAGCGGTAAAACGTCCTGCTAGAGCGCCGATAATATCATCGGCCTCATACCCCTGCAGTTCCAGCGTCGGGATGTTGAATGCCCTCACCACCTCGCGAATAGGTTCCATCTGCACGCGCAGGTCATCCGGCATAGCTGTCCGGTTGGCCTTATACTCCGGGTACAATTCAGTGCGGAATGTCGTTCGTCCGGCATCGAAAACGACAGCAACATGCCGCGGATTGTAATCCTTGAGGAGCTTGAGCAGCATCTGGATAAAGCCGTAGATAGCGTTGGTGGGGAAGCCGCTGGGAGACGACAGGTGCCGGATAGCGTAGTAGGCCCGGTAGATATAGGAGGAACCGTCAACCAGATAAAGGGTCTCTTTGGCGCTCATTGGTTTGCCTCCCCGCAAGTTGCTTCCCGAGTGAAAAGAGCAAAGGCCATGGCCGGACGTTTGCTCGATTCGCGCATGGCGAACTGCAGCCCGTCAAAATGCCACCCTTTGGAGCTCCAGCTGTTGAGGGCCTCTTCGATTGCATCTTCGGTAACGGTGCATATTTCAACAACCTTGTAGATCAGCATGGTGGTGTCCTTTAATGAAATGTTGCCGCAGTGTTGATCATGGTGGTTTTTCTTCAGAATGTAAAAAAAAAGGCGGCTCGAAAGCCGCCCTGAAGGTATTACTCTGGAGCTGATTATTTTTGGAAACCGAGCTTCGCGGAAATCTCTTCCCCCGCTTTCAGTACCAGCGGCACCAGTTCGTTATTGATGCGTTCATCAGAGAAGCGCATTGACGGCCCGGAAATACTGACGGCGCCGATAATGCGGCGGGTGTAGTCACGGATCGGAGCGCTGACGCATTTGACACCGATATCCAGTTCCTCGTTATCGAGCGCGTACCCCTGCTCAGCAATCTGTTTCAGCTGCTTTTTCAGGACATCGCGGTCAATTATGGTAGTGGGGGTAAAGCCTTTCAACTCTTTTGTGGGGAGATACGTTTCGAGTTCCTCATCACTCATATAGGCTATCTGTACCTTGCCGGCAGCGGTGCAGTAAGCCGGCAGTCTTGAACCGACCCGCGGGACGACCCTGACGGTCATGGCAGTCTCGACAACATCAAGATATACTATGTTGAAGTCCTTTAAGATTGAAACGTACGTCGTCTCGTTGCAGGCCTCAACCAAAGTCTCAAGTACCGGTTTTGACTGCCTGAGCAACCCCATCTGCTTGATGAACGTCTGCCCGAGTTCAAGGGTTTTAAGGCCGAGGCGGTAGTTTTCCGTCACTTTGTTCTGCTCAATATAGCTGCGGGATTCGAGTGTCGCAAGCAGCCTGAAGACATTGTTCTTGTGTAGTTTCAGGCGCTTACTTAGTTCAGTGACACCCAGCTCGTCAACTTCGCCATGAAACTGTTCCAAAAGGTCGAGGGCGTGGGAAACTGCCTGTATAAGATATTCGGATTTTTCTTTTTTTGCCATGAGATGAGCCCTTTTTGTGAATTAGAGTAATGAAAGCGATGTGCAACGTATTTAAATTTCGTTGTTAATTAAAAAAAAAGCTAAATATGCCACTTTTTGAATATCTGGCGTAAATACTAGAATATTGTTTTACAATTGTCAAGTGCGAAAAATTACTTTATATTAAAATCTCGGATGCCGTTGTCATCCTTGGTGGATGATTTGCTCATAAAAACATGTAAGAGGATGCCATGCTGAATCTGCGCAAAAAGATACTTGTAGCCATTGACGGTTCTCCCCAATCTGACAAAGCGGCCGAAGAGGCGGTGCGGCTTGCGGCCGGAAATCAGAGCCCATTTAAAAGTCGAATCTATGCGTTGCTCGTACTGCCGAATGCCCCTACTTCAACCTATACCGATTTTGTACCTGCCGCCCCGATGACCGAAACAAAAAAATGGGATGAGCTTCGGGAACGGATATTTTATGTCATAGAAAAATGCGCAACGGAACATGAGATCCCGTTAGAAATGATAGTTGAATATGGTGATCCTGCCGATAAAATCATCAATCTTGCCAAGCGCGAGGAAATTGATGTGATCGTCATCGGCAGCTCCGGAAAAGGGTTTGTTCAGCGCCGTCTCAAGGGGAGTGTCTCCCATGCAGTCGCCAGTAATGCAGCCTGTTCGGTTTTTATCGTGAGGGGTTGACAAGAAAGGATCTTTATTTATGTACCGTTCCATTGTTATACCGTTTTTAGTCCTGATTGCCCTGCTGTCGCCGCTGCCATCCTACGCCGCTGAATCATTCCGTGTGCCGATTCTGCTGTACCACCGGTTTGGGGCAACGGTTGCCGATGGTATGACGATTACGACCCCGGTTTTTGAAGCACAGATGAAATATCTGCATGACAACGGTTATAAGGTGATTCCGCTCCGGCGGCTCGTTGATTATTATCGTGGGAAAGCGCCGGCTCCAGGTCCCAAGTCAGTGGTCATCGCTGAAGATGATGCCCACAAGTCGGTCTACAGCGATATGCTTCCGATCATAAAAAAATACCGCTATCCAGTAACTGTTTTTGTCTACCCGTCAGCAATCTCCAATGCTAAATATGCCATGACCTGGGATCAGCTGCGTGAACTGACAAAAACCGGTCTTTTTGATGTGCAGTCGCACACGTACTGGCATCCGAATTTTAAGAAAGAGCGCAGAAAGCTTAGTCAAGCTGCTTTGGATGCCTTTGTCATGACGCAGTTGAAAAAATCTAAAGTCCGACTGGAAACCGAGCTGGGATCAAAGGTTGACATGCTGGCCTGGCCTTTTGGGATCTGCGACGATTATCTGTTGCACAAGGCCATGGAGGCCGGCTATGGCGCTACCTTCACAATTGAACGTCGCCACACAACCGCCTCGGATTCAGTTCTAAAGCTTCCCCGCTATCTGCTGGTTAATGCTGATAGCGGCAAAGCCTTTGTACAGCTCCTTGAGGGGAACGCTGTCAGGCGCAATGTCGTATATTGATGCCCGATGAGGCTCTGAAAAAGCACTCCTGTCCGGACTGCCGCTGTTGCCAGTGGTGTTCGGATGACCGCTGCCGGCTCTGCCTTAACCAATCTGTCTGCCGCCATCGCAAGCGAACTATGGCGGAACAGATTGCGCTGTACGACTCCCTGAATCCTCCAGACTCCATCATTGCTAAGCCGTAATCTCAAATAGTTAAGACGCTAGCGGTGTGGTTCATCGATGATGAGGTTTGGGAAATACTATTATACATTTAAAGCGACAAAAAAATTCTCTTGGAACAATCATACTGTTATGATAAAAAATATAGAATCAGCACAAAAAAACAGGAGGTAGAATTTGAAAAAGACAGCATTAGTAGTTCTCAGTATTGCCGCTATCGCCCTTGCAGGGTGTCAAGACAAACCCAAAACTGAAATCCCGACAGTAGCTCCGCAGCAGGGGCAGATGCCGGCCGGTCATCCGGCAGTAACACCGGGTGCCGCAGTTCCAGGTGGAGACCCCCACGCTGGCATGAAGGCTCTTGAAATCCCTGCAGGAACCGGTAAAAAAGCGACGGTTTCCCAGACCATGAACTCAGGCGGCTATACCTATGTGGAAGCGGCAGACGAAAAAGGTGTGAAAGTCTGGTTGGCGCTCCCTGAAATCAAGGTTGCAACAGGGGACAAGATTGAGTACCCGGAAACTCCGCCTATGGCGAACTTCCACAGCAAAACGCTGGACAAGACATTTGAAAAAATTCTCTTTATCCCTGGTATCAGAATTGTGAAGTAAGCTTCAGAGTGTGTGCAGTGGACGGGGTCATGCAAATGGCCCCGTTTTTTATGGTGCTGCTTGTGCCACTTTTGATGGGCCATGCTGAGGGACGATGCTCAGCACCTTGGCGTAGAGAGCTTTGCCTTTTTTGATCTTGCCCCATTCGGAGTACAGATCTCCCAGAAGAAACCACCCCCACGGATTATTTGGTTGCATGGTCGTCATCTCCCGCAATTCCTTTTCGGCTTTATCGTACTCACCCCGTTGGCGATACCACTCACCTGCTATCACATTGGTCGTATAGCAGTATCCGAGGCGCCTTTTCTGCACCTTGAAGCACTCCGGATCATCCTGCTGATTCCCTGCCAGTTCTTTCATGAGCTTGGCGGATGATTCTCCATGTGCCGATGCGACGTAAAGGGCGGCATGGCGCTTGTCTGCAAAGAGGGTTGACGTGGTGTTTCCGGAAGCCAGAGCGTCTTTATACAGGCGTGTACCCGGGTAATAGGCAAGCGGCGAGACATAGCCGTGATCAGGGCGAAGGTGGCGGACAAGGTCAATCGTCTGCCGGATGTCATCGTCAGTTTCTCCCGGAATGTCGCTGATCAGGTAAATTGAAAGGTTGATGCCGATCTCCCTGATCAGCGCACAGGCGTGCTCAATCTGTGCAGGGGTGATATTTTTACCAAGTTGCTTTAAAAGCCGCGGCGAACCGGACTCAACACCGAGCTGGATGCATTCGCACCCGGCCCGTTTCATTTCGATTACCATCTCTTCGTCAATCGCAGTGACTCGCGACTGGCAGTTCCAGAGAATGTTGACCTCCCGCATCTGCAGCAGCGTACAAAACTCCAGGACCCTTCTGCGGTCAGCCGTAAAGGTGTCATCACGTATTGAAAAATAGATCAGGCCGTATTTGTGGCGAATATATTGAATCTCTTCAACAATTGCACTTGGCGAGCGGAAGCGAACCTTTTTGCCCCAAAAATCTGGTGAACTGCAGAAATAACAGGTTGAAGGACAGCCTCGAGTTGTAACGATGAATTCGGATTGCAATTCAAGATCAACACCGAGTGACCTGTCAAGATAGCGGGCCGGCAGCGGCAAACGATCGAGGTCGCCAAGGCTTTTTCGAGGGGCGGTGAGCACGATTGTGCCGTTGCGGCGGAATGCCACTCCAGATATGCTCTGCCATTCTTTCCCGGATGCCAACCGTTCGACCAATTCCAACAGCGTAGATTCCGCTTCCCCCAGAACAGCAATATCTACTGGCGAACCCTCGATCAATATGTCCTCATAGCAAAAGGTTGCATGGCCACCACCCATCATAATCATGCTTTTCGGGAGGAGATCGCGTGATATTGCGGCAAGTTCCAGCGAACTATGCCTATTGTGAGTCCATTGGGAAATGCCGATGATATCAGGCTTGAGCGCCAGTAATTCCTCCTTGATTCTGGCGACCGGCCATGCAGAAAAATTGGCCAAGACCGAGTCATATCCGGCTTCTTGTAAACATGCGTGCAGGTAGCATAACCCGGTCGGTACCAGGCTGATGTAGGGATCGTTACGGTGCGGCAACCCGGATTGGTAGGCGAGAAGAATCTTCATGGCGAAAAAAAATCCGGGTCAGGTGACCCGGATGTAGTAGTTATGAATGCGTGGCAGTAGCTACTTTGCAAGGTTGAGTGACACGCCAAGGGTGTCATTTGCCAAAATGTCATTGTCATTTTCCTCTTCGACGCCAAGCAGTAACTCATTGAAGTCAACAGAGTCGGAAGCCGTATCTACCATCATACGCCTTGCGCCAAGATAACGTGACAGGTAGTAGGGTGTATCCATGGATGAAATAACAACACGGTGTTCGCGCGAAGAGGCATGGATCATCTTCCCATTCCCAAGATAAATGCCGACATGTGAAGGGAAGCGGGCATAGGTTTGGAAGAAAACGAGGTCCCCTTTTTTCAGATCACCACGCACGACCTCGTTGCCGACATAGAACTGCTCCCTGGCGGTACGGGGAAGTTTTACGCTTTGCTGGCGGAAAACCTGCTGGGTGAAGCTTGAACAGTCAAGCGCGCTGCTACTGTTTCCCCCGAAGCGGTAGCGTGCACCCAAAAAACTGTAGGCGCTCTCTTTAATGCTGCTGATATTCTGATTGGTTTCAAGCGTTTTTGCGAGATCAACCTGTCTGTCCGACTCGATGTCGGTCAACTCGGCCAGCGTATCGTTGAGCTCCTGCTCGTTTAAAAGGTCTTTGTTAATAAGCTGCAGTCTATTGGTATTGGCTGGGCGGGTGGTTGTCTCGGCAGCCACAAGGGTCAGAACCTGGCCAGGCTTGACCTTGTTTCCTTTCATCCCGTTCAGATTTCTGATAACAGCAATTTTGACGCCGGTTTTTCTGGCTATTTTGGGAAGTGTGTCACCTCTGGAAACTTTATAGGTATCGTGGTGAGTTGTGACCTTCTTTTGTTCTGGCTCGGCATGTGATGGTATTATCAGGCGGGTACCTTTGGAAACATGGGAAGCGGTCAGGTTGTTGACGGATTTAAGCTCACCTACAGAAACATGGTATTTTCGGGCAATTGACTGCAGCGATTCCCTTTTGCGTACCACATGAGATTTCGACGCGAGAACCAGCTGAGGTAGTGCCAGGAGTATGAGGCAGATCGCAACAACAATACGAATATGGGTCATGTTTCCTCCGGGTTGTTTTAAATTCGATAGGGAAGGTGCCGTTTATATAACAACAAATCTCGAAAGTCAACCTTTGGCGCAGTTGTGTACCCTTTATGCCTGTGCAAACCTGGCGCCATCCCCCTACCGCTGGCGTCTGGCGCGATTTGAAAGTTTAATTGTCACAGCCGTGTCTCGGAGCAGAGATACCTGCTTATCCGGAAAGCGCAGATTTTTCTGGTACTCTTTTCCTTTTTTTAATTGGTTGGCGTCGATATCTTCCGTTGCTATCGATACAATCTGTGAAACCTGGCTGGCTGGCCCCTCAATCTCGACTGAGGCTGGTTCACAGGAGACCTGTAATGGCCGTCCGGGCGGCAGTTTCCCTTTAAGTGTTGCTTTCACCGGGACTCTCTTACGTTGCTTCTTTTCTGCAGAAACCCGGATGCTCGCAGGCGATACCGAAGTTATGATCATGCCTGATGGTACGTTAATATTGGCATGATCGACTCTTATAGAGGTGGTCCCCTCTGTTATTTTTGAGGCATCTATTTCAACAATCAGGTCGAGCTTTGAAGGTGGCGGGACAAGACTTGACATCGCTTTTATCTGAACGGTTACATCTTCCGGGAGTGTGCGGAGCAGAACTATCCCTTCAGGAAGACCATGAAGTTGTACCGGGGCTGTTACCGTCGTGATTTGTCCCTGCCGGGTTGTTATCAGTCCCCAGAAAATGCATACAGCAAGCAGAATGGATATCTTCGGGAACAGATTTGAAAAAAAACGCTGGCGTAGAGTGATACGGGGGCTTTCGGTCTCACTTCGTAGCAGTTCACCCAGTGCCATGATCAGTTCAGCGGGGCTCTTCATACGGCGCAATCTCCCGGCGGTTACCAGGGAAACCTCTCCACGTTCCTCTGAAATGGCAACAATAACCGCATCGCTTCGTTCCGACAGACCGAGAGCTGCACGGTGGCGGGTGCCAAGGTGTTGCGGGACTTCAGGGCTGACGGAGAGAGGCAGGTGACAGGCAACTTTTTCAATCCTGCCGTTATTGATGAGAGCCGCTCCATCATGGAAAGGCGCGCCGTCGTAAAAGATAGACTCCAGCATTTGAGGGGAGATTTCACTGTCTATTACGATCCCGTTTGTCATCAGATCGTGCAGCGATTCATTGCCCTGAAAAACAATCAGCGCTCCGGTTTTATCGGCTGCCATCCTAAATAGCGTCTCGGCAATATCCTGGAATTGACTGTGCTGCGTTTCCTTGTGGCTATCAAGTATATGGCGCAGGAGGCTGAAGCGATATAATGCCTGCCGGATCTCGGTTTGAAATACGACAATGATGAGGATGATCAGTACGGTGCCGAGCTCCTGAAGCACCCAGCTTGTCATATACAGATCCAGGAAGCGGGTCGCAAAATAGATAAGGGTTACAACCCCCAAACCCAGCAGCACCTGCATCGCCCGCGTGCCTCGAAACCAGGAGTACAGCTGGTAAAGCAGAAAAGTCATAATCAATATGTCTGCGATATCCTGAATGCGGATGGTCGGTATCACTTTTAGATCGTACTCCCTGGAGAATATCAGATTTTCGTTTTTTCTGGTTAATGGCCGACTAAATATGTTACATGTACGCTCCGTTTTATAACACTTAAATCACCTGAAAGGTAGTGTAAACAGATGTTCAGGCTTTCTGATAAAGGCGAAAAAATTCAGCAGATGTTCGGGGCGATCGCCCCCCGCTATGATTTTCTTAACCGGCTGTTAAGCTTTGGTATCGACCGGCGCTGGCGAACCAAAGCCGTACGACTGCTTAAATACCGCGAAGGTTCCCGCATTCTGGATGTAGCCACCGGTACCGGTGATGTTGCGCTGGAAATTGCCCTCCGGACACCTGATTCGGTTAAGATTACCGGAGCTGATTTTTGCAAGGAGATGGTTGATCTTGGGGCTGTGAAGGTGGCGGCATCGCCATATGCAGGGCGGATTGACCTCAAGGTAGCTGCCTGTGAGGATCTGCCGTTTGCCAATGAGACCTTCGATTCGGTTACCATCGCCTTTGGCATCAGAAATGTTGTAGATCGAAAGCTGGGGCTGGCTGAGATGTGGCGGGTAACGCGTCCCGGCGGACGGATGATCATACTGGAATTTTCCACGCCGCGCTCGCTGTTGTTCAGGCAGCTGTACTATTTTTACTTTCGCCGGCTGCTGCCGGTTGTCGGGGGGATGTTTTCGCGTTACAACGCCTATAAATACCTGCCCGACTCTGTGCTTGAATTCCCTTCACAGGAGGAGTTTTCGCGCATGATTGCCGAAGCCGGTTTCCGTAATATCCATCTTCATGAACTTACCTTTGGTATCGCCACGATTTACGTCGGTGAAAAAGAGTAGAAATCCTGTTTCAGATTAACAAATAAGGGCGGCTCTTCAGCCGCCTTTTTAATTTGAATTCAGAAGTATAGAGGGTATTTATTTCCCACAGCACTTTTTGTATTTGAGGCCGCTTCCGCAACTGCAAGGGGCATTACGGCCGAGCTTTGTGACTGCCAACGGTTTCTGACGGACCATCTGCCCTTCAGTAAAATACCAGCAATCCTCTTTACGCTGGAATTGTCCCACCTCGTGATGCTGGCGGCGCTCCCCATTTTCGCTGAAATTGGCGATGAATTCCACTTCTCCGGTTGAATCGTCAGCCCCCCCTCTTTTGGTGCCGATGATTTCAAGCCCCAGCCATTCGGCTGTTTCGGCCCACGCTTTCGTGCCGGCGTGGTCGTACCCCTGGCGGTGATCTGGGTGGGTGCTCTCAAAGACAAAATCCATCATGGCAAAAACATAGGCCGAATAGCGGGCGCGCATGAGTTGCTCGGCTGTGGTCGCCGTCCGTCCCCCTGATATGATCTGTTCACAGCACTCGGAGTAGGGGTTCCCGCTGCCGCACGGACATAAAGTCATGGTTGATTCTCCTTGGTAAATTCATAAAATGAGTTCGCTAATACCACATCCAAATTATAAGGACATTGTGTATAGTGGTTGTTTTGGTGACATATTTCGTGCTCATTTGTCAAATAGTATCTCAAGATAGAGCTTGTATGGGATCTGCTTTCAGTGTAATTTTAACGTTTGCAAAAAACGTGATAAAGGACGTGGGTAGTTATGGAAATATTGAACAGGGAGTTGCTGCAGGCTCCATTGACAGCGCATGAGACAAGGTGGGCAGGGGAGCTTGCAGACAAGCTGTCTGATGACATTGATTTGACGTTCGAAGAGTCGAAAATCCTGACCAGACTTTCTATCAGGGAGTGGCCGGACGCCCTTTTGTACAAGGTAAAAGATGTCATTGACACCGAGGATTTTCTGATTGAAGACCCGGAGTAATGCAGTTCTGCTTTGTCGCAAAATAAGTGATCTATACTATAAGTAAAGGAGTACAGCCGTTTGAAATACAATAGTAAAAGACTTCTCCCCCCGGTAATGATTTTTGCACTGCTGGCACTTTCGGCCTGTGAAGACAATAAAGACGTCGCAATAGAGGCAAAAGCAAAAGACCAAAAGGAATCGGACCAGCGGGCTGCTGAAGCCGTTTTTGCGGCTACTACCTCTGCCACCAGAAAGGCAGCCCTCTTTGCGGCACAGACCAGCGCCGCCCGTAAATCGGCTCCCAAAATACAGTACAACGCCGGCGAGAGCCCGGAGTATGCCAGAGAGTGCGGCTGGCCGGTAGGTTGCCCCGCGCCGTTGCCCGGCTCGATTCTGCCGTCAAAACGCATTATCGCCTATTACGGCAACCCGCTTTCTAAGAAGATGGGGGCACTCGGTGAGTTCCCCAAGGACGATATGCTGCGTCGCCTGAAAGGTGAAGTGGCCAAGTGGCAGGCGGCTGATCCGGCCACCCCTGTTATGCCTGCGCTTCATCTGATTGCGGTTGTTGCGCAGGGGGCGCCCGGCAAGGCTGGCAAATACCGTATGGTTATGCCGGACAATATTATTAATCAGGTATACGGCTGGGCCAAAGAAGCCGGTGCGCTCATGTTTATTGATATCCAGACCGGCCATGATGATATCCGCACCGTTCTGCCCCGCTTTGAGTGGATTCTGAAGAACCCGGACGTCCATCTGGGGATCGATCCGGAATTTAACTTGATTAAAAGCGGCAAAATGCCGGGCACGAAGATTGGTACCTACGATGCGGCCGATATTAATTACGCTTCCGGCTATCTGCAAGGGATGGTCAAGAAGTATAATCTCCCCCCGAAGGTGTTTACGGTGCACCGGTTTACCCGCAACGGCGTCACAAATTCAAAGAACATTATATTGCGCCCGGAAGTGCAGTTGGTTATGCATATGGATGGGTGGGGTGCCCCGTGGCTGAAGCGTGATTCGTACAAGAGTTATGTTGTGGCCGAGCCGGTGCAGTACACCGGTTTCAAGCTTTTTTATCACAACGATACAAAGAAGGGTGATCCGCTGATGACTCCGCAGGAAGTGCTCAAGCTGAATCCGAAACCTCTCTATATCCAGTACCAGTAACCGGTCAGCACCCGGCATGCTCCTCATATTTCCACCCCTCGCAAAAGCGTGCGAACCACCGCCAGGCATAGCACAGCTTGGAGCCTCGTTGAAAGCTCACGGCGTGCCTTGTCGACTGCTTGATGCCAATCTGGAAGGGCAGCTTTGGCTTTTGGAACAGCCGCAGACAGCCGTCGATACATGGAGTCGACGGGCCTTCAAGGGGCGATTCCGTAACCTGGACGCTTTACGTGACATCAAGACATACCGGACTCCTGACCGCTATCGCCGTGCGGTCAGCGATCTTAACCGGCTTCTGGCTCTCTCTGCCGTCGCTGGCGGCATCGCCGTCGGGCTTGCCGACTATCAGCATGCCTTCCTCTCGCCATTACGCAGTGCCGACCTGATTGCGGCTTCGCGTAAGCCGGAGCAGAATCCTTTTTTTCTCTATTTCAACCAGCGACTGCCAGAGCTTCTCGACGGCGTCGGGACGGTCGGCTTTTCACTCAACTATCTTAGCCAGGCGCTTTGCACCTTTGCCATGATCGGTTTCCTCAGAAAGCGGAATCCGACGCTGAAAATAGTCCTTGGCGGCGGGTTAGTGACATCCTGGATGCAGCGCCCCGGCTGGCGCAGTCCCTTCGGAGACCTGGTGGATGCTCTGATTTCCGGACCGGGAGAAGAACCGCTGCTGGAGCTGCTTGGTAGCCGTACGGTGACGGAGGAGCACGCACCCCCCGATTACACTCCGCTGCCGCTGCCGGAGTATTTATCGCCCGGTCTGATCCTCCCCTACAGCGCTGCCGGTGGCTGCTACTGGAACCGCTGCTCGTTCTGCCCGGAGCGCGCCGAAGGAAATGCATACCGCCCCGTATCGACCTCCCGCGTACTGTCGGATCTGAAGCTGCTGATCGAACAGAGCAAGCCGATCCTGATTCATCTGTTGGACAATGCCATCAGCCCGGCGCTGCTGCGTGCCCTTGCCGAAAATCCGCCCGGAACCCCCTGGTACGGTTTTGCCCGTATAGATGAAGCTCTTGCCGCCCCGGAATTCTGTCTGGCCCTGAAACGCTCGGGGTGCGTAATGCTCAAGCTGGGACTGGAGTCGGGGGATCAGGGGGTACTGGACCGGATGAGCAAGGGGATAGACCTCGTGACCGCCTCGCTGGTGCTGAATAATCTCCACCGAGCCGGGATCGCGGTTTACTGCTATCTGCTGTTCGGAACGCCGGGAGAAACGGTGGTGGAGGCTCGCCGGACTCTTGATTTTGTTGTCCGCCACCATCAGACGATCAATTTTCTTAACCTGGCGCTGTTCAATATGCCGCTTTACGGAGATGAAGCACACGAATACGGGAATAAGCCGTTCTACGATGGCGACCTTTCACTCTACACAGCTTTCCGTCATCCTGGCGACTGGGATCGTCATCAGGTGCGCCGCTTTCTGGAGGGCGAATTCAAACGTCACCCGGCCATTGCCGCAATAATCAGGAACGATCCGCCGCAGTTCAGCTCCAACCATGCTCCGCTGCTCTGCCGTATACCGTAAATATGACCTTAACTTTTTGATGTTATAGTGCTATAAGTCACGCTTGTATTTTTCGGGAGACGTATATGGAAATTTTTGGCGGTTTCATGGTGATGATGAGCATCATCAGCCTTTTTCTGGCGGTAGTGTGGTTGATCATGCCGTTTGTCGTATTTGCGATCAAGGGGAAGCAGGATCGGACGCTGGAAGTTTTAGAAGCTATAGAAGGCAGGTTGGCGGTTCTTGAAGCCGCTCTTCAGCGGGCTAAGCCGGCCGAGCAGGAAGAGGACAAAGCCGGAGAGGTCGGACAGAGCGGCAGTTTAGCAGAAACAGCAGAAACAGCAGATGGATCAATCAAGTGAGTCACCAAGCAGGCCACTCGTTTGAAATTGAGTGACATTGCGTGAACCTGCTGCCAAGAAAAACGGTCCGGAAGTGTCACCAGCAGTGTAGAACCCTGGAGGATTTATTAAGATGTTGCTTCGTGGAAAAAAAGTCATAATTTTTGGTGTCGCAAACGACAAGAGCATCGCCTGGGCGATCGCCCGGCTTTTTCAGGAGCAGGGCGCCGAACTGGCAATAACCTATGCCGGAGAAGCCTTTGAAAAACGGGTACGTCCCCTGGCTGAGTCGATAGATGCCGCCGCAATACTCCCCTGTAATGTTACCAGTGATGATGAGATAGCTTCGGTTTTCAACGAGCTCGGCAAAGTCTGGGACGGCGTTGATATTGTTGTTCATGCGATCGCCTTTGCGAACAAGGAGGAGTTGAAGGGGACTATATTAAATACTACCCGCGAAGGGTTTGCCACCGCGATGGATATCAGCGTTTACTCTCTTCTGGCAATCATGAAAGCGGCTCAACCGATGATGCTGGGGAGGGGAGGTTCCGCCCTGACTCTCAGCTACTATGGGGCGATGAAGGTATTTCCGAGCTACAACGTCATGGGTGTTGCCAAAGCGGCTCTCGAGGCATCTGTGCGCTATCTGTCGGAGGCGCTCGGCCCTGAAGGCATCCGGGTTAACGCTATCTCAGCCGGTCCGATTCGTACGCTCGCTGCTGCGGGGGTCAACGGTTTTCACAATATCCTCAACCACGTCGAGTCAAAAGCTCCGCTCAGACGGACCATCACCCAGGAAGACGTGGCCAATTCGGCGCTCTACCTCTGCAGCGATATGGCGAGCGGTGTCAGCGGCGAGATTCATTATGTCGACGGCGGCTATAATATAATTGGATTATAACGTGGAGTTATCCCATTAAAGAAGTATTCGGCAATCTTGCAGGTTTGAAATCAAGCCAGATCCAGTCGCTGGAACGCCTTTACCGCAGGCGTGTACCGGTCGTTGAATTCTGCTCCCATGATCTGGCACTCCGCCTCGTCGAACTTTCCAGCGACCTACGCCGCCAAATCGCCATCCTTGTCAATCGCGCCGGCAATGTGGAATACGTCATTGTCGGCGATGAAAAAGGGGTTGTCATCCCTGAACTGCGCGATTACCCGCTCGGCAAACGGGTCATGCGCGGTCTGCGCCTGATCCACACTCACCTGAAAAACGAACCTCTTTCCGAAGACGATTTGACCGATCTTTCCCTGTTGCGACTCGATCTGCTCGCCGCCCTGCTTTTTACCCCCGGTAAAGGTCAGATAAACACCCAGCTGGCCTGGCTCTCACCTGACCGTAGGGGGGCAAGTACGGTCCTTGATCCGGTCGTCCCGCTTGAACAGGTCGATCTTGACTGCAGTCACGCGATCTCCGAGCTGGAAGCCGATCTGGAAAAAGCGGCCCGTACTGTATCGAAAGCCAAGGATGCTCTCGAACGGGCGATTCTGATCTCTGTCACGACTAAAGGCACCCGTCAGGACGCAGAAGATTCAATGGCCGAGCTGCGTGAGCTCGCCCGTACCGCCCAGGTGGAAGCGCTCGACGAATTTATCCAGCGCCCGAAAACCCTTAATCCACGCACTCTGATGGGGGAGGGGATGATGCGTGACGTGGTCATCAGGGCGATGCAGCGCGGTGCCAGCATGCTGATCTTCGATCAGGAGCTGACTTCGGCCCAGATGCGTTCAATTTCTTCGATGACTGAACTGAAGGTTATCGATCGTAGCCAGCTGATCCTGGATATTTTTGCCCGCCGGGCAAAGACGCTGGACGGGAAAGTGCAGGTTGAACTGGCACAACTCAAGTATCTGTTGCCGCGCCTGACCGGCCGTGGCGTGCAGATGTCGCGCCTGATGGGGGGAATCGGCGGGAGAGGGCCGGGTGAAACCAAGCTGGAGACAGACCGTCGGCGTATTCGTGACCGGATCGCCAGTCTGGAGCGGGAACTTAAAGAACTTTCCCAGGGGCGTGACCAGCGGCGAAAACTGCGGGTCAAGGCGGGGGTGCCGATCATATCGATCGTCGGCTATACCAATGCCGGAAAATCAACCCTGCTGAATGCCCTGACCAAGAGCGACGTATTCACCGAGGATCTGCTTTTTGCAACGCTCGATACCTCCAGTCGTCGCCTTCGCTTCCCGCGTGAGCGTGAGGTGATCATTACCGATACGGTCGGTTTTATCCGTTCGCTGCCGAAATCTCTGCTAGGGGCTTTCAAGGCGACGCTGGAAGAGATGCGCGATGCCGACCTGCTGCTGCATGTCGTTGACGCTTCTCACCCCCGCTTTGAGGACCAGATCACTCAGGTGCGGAACATTCTGACGGAGCTGGAGTTGGGGGATAAGCAGGAGTTGCTGGTGTACAACAAGGCTGATCTGCTGGATGATATGAGGAAAAAGGATATGGTTGCGTTTCTCAAGGTACGTCAGTCAGCCAGAACCCAGAACAGCGTCATGGTTTCGGCCCGCGACCGTAAAAGTCTCAAGCCTCTGATGGATGAGCTGCAGCGGCGCTTCTGGCCTGAAGACGAAGAGGTTACTCAAACTGCGCCTTAAACTCCACCATCTGCTGCTGTAAACCGGCCACTTCACCCCGCAGGGTAGCGACCTCTTCCTCCAGCTTTGTAATCCGTTCGTTTTCCGCCATAACTCTCTGTCGTGCCGCCTCTGGGCGACTCTCCGGACCCTCCTCGCCACACTCCGGGATGGCGGAAAAAAGCTGGGCATAACGTCCCTCTTTCCTCCCCGGTTGGCGTGGCATCAGTGTAATCAGCGGAGTTTCCCGCACGATCAGTTCCTGCAGCACTTCTTCAACCGCTGCCAGTTCACCAAACGGATACATTCGCTCTCCGCGGGTACGCAATTCGCCGACGGTCTGTGGTCCACGCACCAGCAGTTCGCAGATGATCGCCTGTTCTGCCGGCATCAACCCCATTTTTTCAGCAAGCAGATGACGGTATTTTGGCACACGTCCCCCTTCTGCCGAAAGGACCACGAGCTGTTTGAAGCGGAGTGAATCGAGGGCCCGTACAACCTCCTCTTCCGCCAGAGCCATGATCGGGTCACGGTTCGACTTCTGGTTGCAGGCGTTGGTGAGCGAATTGAGTGACAGCGGGTAATACTCGGGCGTGGTCAGCTCTTTTTCTACCAGGCTCCCCATCACTCGTACTTCAACATCGTTAAGAACAATATCCACTTTTGTACTCCATCACGTGTCAATGAAACGTCAACATTTTTTCCTGGAAGAGCACATAAGGGCTGACAATCAGCATGGCAAACTTTTTATGCTTGTCCTCTTCCCATGAGCGGATTTTTGAATCCGATGGTTTGCCGATCATGCCGTTTTCAACCAGATGCTGGATAATCCCGATGTCATCAGCAGCGACTTTATGTGCGGTATCAGCGAGATCAAGGGTATCATCAACCAGGATCAGCCCGCCGCGGCCCAAATGGGCGCGCAGGCAGCTCCAGTCAGCTTCATCAATCGTAAGAGCCAATTCTTCTTTGCTTGGTAACATCGGCAACTCCTTCCCTTTACATGTTTATGCCATCAATACGTCACTTCGTTGTCTCAATTTTTATCACGCGACGCAGACAAAGTCCACGCCTTCCTGCCAGCCACGCCGTGCCGCCACACCCCGGAACTGCTCGCGCGCACCGCGCACACCGATGGCTGCGATCATTTTCCGCCCATTCAGGTGGAGCTCTTCGGGTAGGATTACCGGTGCATTGTGAAGAATACGCCTGATCTTGCGCGGGTCAACGTCAAGCCATGTGGAAACAGTTACCTCTGCAGCGGCCAGCAAACGCTGCCATGCCCGCGCTTCCAATCCCGCCCCGGCAATGACAACGTCGCGGCTGTTTTGCAGAAAACCGTGCAGCAAGTGGTGGCATTTGCAGGCGCGGAAGGCGTGTAATGCATATTCATCCATGGTGCGAGTGGCCCGCTCGGGATGGTCGCGCCAGAAAAGGAGCGTTTGCGGTAGGCGGGCAAACTGTACCCCCGCCGCTGCCATACGGAGCCAGAGGTCATAATCCTCGGGCCAGCTGTTGTCATGGTACCCCCCTAGTTCCTCCAGGACCGTTCTTCGTACCATGATGGAGGGGTGGACAAAGGGGGATTCTACAAAGAGATCACGGATGATTAGAGAATGGTCTGTCAGGCCGTTCTGCCATGTTTCGTAGTCAATCATGCCCTGTTTGAGGCCGGTCCGCTGGAAATGACGGAACTTGCAGGCTGCCAGCCCTGTATCAGGATATGAAGCCAGATAAGCGGCCTGCAACTCAAGACGCCTGGGATGGCAGATGTCATCCCCGTCCATTCGGGCCAACAGGGGGGCACGACAGGCTTCCAGGCCAGCGTTAAGTGCCGCTACCAAACCGCCACCTTCACGACAGATAACCTGTACACGGTGGTCTTTGTGAGCAGCTTCAGCAAGAATGGCAGCTGTTCGGTCGCTTGAACCGTCATCAACCGCAACGAGCTCCCAGTTGGCGGATGTTTGACGATACAGGGAGTCCAGCGCTGACTGCAGATAGCGTTCTTCATTGCGGAGCGGCATGAGGATTGAAACCTGTGGCATGGCAGACAACAGCTGTTTCGACATAGCGGCGTATCCTGTTATAATTTACTTGACGATGCCGAATGATACGGTAAGTATATGAAATAATCCATAAAGGAATAAGCGGAACTATGAGAGCTTTATCAACAGAGCGTGGTAGTATGTTTAATCGTATTTCGGAATTGCTTGCCATGCGGGTTAATGGTGATGTCGCACCCGATTCAGTTGGCCGTACACACGCCTCAGTAGCCATGATACTGCATCAGGCCGCTAACGATATAGAAATTCTGTTTATCCAGCGTGCTGCTCACCTTCTTGACCCTTGGTCAGGGCACATCGCATTTCCGGGCGGCAAGCTGGAAGAGGGGGAGTTGGAGTGTCAGGCGGCTCGCCGAGAAACGCTTGAAGAGACCGGGATTGACCTGGAGCAGGGTAGGTATCTGGGGCGACTTTCCGATATCATCGGAGCCAACCTTCCGGTCAGGGTATCCTGTTGTCTGTTCGGCGTCGACCGGACGAGATGCCGCCCGGTCCTGAACGGAGAGGTGGGGGACCTGTTCTGGGTTACACTTTCCGACCTGCAGGAGCCGAAGAATCATCTGCTGAGCCGTGTCGCTTTTGATGACAAGCGTCTTGATGTGCCGGCCATCAAGCTTCCGGTTGATGATAAGCCGGTGCTGTGGGGCATCACCTACCGATTGGTGATGCAATTTTTGTCTACTCTGGAAGGTAACTGCGCCTTCGGGGAAAAATTTTGCAAACTACCTTTCACGGTAGAACTTGACGAGGAGGATTGATCATGAGTGAAAAGACAGGCATCATAACGTTTAAAGGAAATCCGATGACCCTGATGGGACCCGAGCTCAAAGTGGGCGACACAGCCCCGGACTTTGTCGTGGCTGACAACGGGCTTGCCGCCGTAACGCTCTCCAGCTACGCCGGGAAAATCAAGATCATCGCTGCGGTGCCATCGCTGGATACCCCGGTGTGTGACACCGAAACCCGCCGTTTTAATCAGGAAGCCGCTGCATTGCCGGGAGAAGTTGTCGTGCTGACCGTAAGTCTCGATCTTCCCTTTGCCCAAAAACGTTGGTGCGGAACCGCTGGGATCGACAAGGTCGTCACCCTTTCCGACTACCGCGAACGATCCTTCGGCCTTGGCTACGGTGTCCTGATCAAGGAGCTGCTGTTACTGTCCCGCGCCGTTTTCGTCGTTGATGCAGACAACATCATCCGCTACATCCAGATTGTTCCGGAAGTCACCGGTGAGCCCGATTATGCCGGGGCGATTGCCGCTGCAAAAGCACTGCTGTAGTTATATTTCTCCATCAGGGCGCTCCGAGTGGAGCGCCCTGATGACATTCGAATTATCATCTAAAAAGAGGGTAGGTGACCATGTCAATAAAAGATACTTTTTTTCTGGAGCGTGACAAAGCGGTGCTGGTGGTGATCGATGTGCAGGAAAAGTTGTGTGTTGCGATGGATGGTGTTGTATTGAAACAGGTTGTAAAAAATATCGGCATCCTGCTGGAGAGTGCCGCCGAATTAAATATTCCGGTTATGGTGACTGAGCAGTATGTGAAGGGGCTTGGCTCGACCCTGCCGGAGCTGAAAGAAAAGGCTGTAGCGGCTTCCTGTTATGAAAAGATGACCTTTAGCTGTTGTGGCAGCGCCGAGTTCGTTGCTGCTCTCAAGTCAACCGGCAGGACGCAGGTCGTTGTTAGCGGCATGGAAACTCATGTTTGTGTGCTGCAGACGGTGATCGAGCTGCGCGAGGCCGGTTTTACGGTCCATATTGTGAAGGATGCCGTCATGAGTCGCAGCAAGCAGAACTGGCAGACGGCCGTTCAGGCCATGACACTTGCCGGAGCGATCCCGACCAGTACGGAATCTGCGCTGTTTCAGCTGCTGCAGGTCGCCGGAACCGACCAGTTTAAAAAGCTGTCAAAACTGGTCAGATAAATGGCTATGCTATGAAGCTGTAAAAACGTGCTGAACGATTTCAGCATGGTGCTGGAGGCGGGCCAGCGCCGGCAGGTGGGTTTTGTAGGAGATGAATGGAACACCGGCACTGTTGGCTGCCTGCATGTCAACTTCACCATCACCAATAAACAGAGCCTCTTCCGGAGCTATCTTAAAGTAATCCAGTACCTTTAGGAGCGGTTCCGGGTGCGGTTTCGGGTTGGTTACCTGTGACGCTGTCATCACATATTCAAAATAACCGGTCAGTCCGAAATCCTCTATGATCATATCCATCGAGGTCGCTCGATTGGTGCATATTGCCAGCGATGTATGTCCTCTCAGCTGGTCGAGGGCGCTGACAAAACCATCCTCCATCCGCATGTATGGCATCAGATCGCGATAGTGAATGGTCTTGGCAAATCTGAAGGCATCTTCCCGCCGCGGGTCGCCAACAAAAAAATATTCCATCACATCGTTGAAGGAATAGGTGTGGAGAACCCTTTTTGCATCATTGTTGCACCTGTCAATTTCTGGTCTCCCCAAAAATTCCATGACCCGGTTGTAAAAAACGTAGTTAGATTCGATTGAATCAAGGATCACGCCATCACAGTCATAGATGACGACCTTATAGCGGCTTTTAAATTTATTCATCCGTTGGCTCCGCAGTTGGACTTTTGAGCTTGTCCAGATATTCATTCCATTCTATCGGGAGCAGATATTTCTTGCTGCTGTTACATCCCTTGCATGCCGGGACAACGTTATTACGCGACGCTTTCCCGCCACGCGATACAGGAACCAGATGGTCCATCGTCAGCTCATCCGGAGCAAAAATCCCGTCACAAAAGTGGCAACGCCCCAAGGCCAGACGATTTTTCCACCAGCGGCTCTTGCGCAGCTCCCTCGATTTTTCCCGCTCTCGCTTCACATCAGCTTCGCTTATTTCCATAATAAAATGATCCATAATAAACCTTTAAAAACCGGTGACATATCCTACTCGCTAGAATATCCGAAAAGGACCTGATTGGGTAGCAGAAAACGGCACTATGGGCGAGTATATCGGCAACATATAAAAAAGGTTGATATATCGTTAATTATAAGCTATAAAAGCAATTCAATTGCGCTTGTAGCTCAGCTGGATAGAGCAACGGACTACGAATCCGTAGGTCGGGCGTTCGAATCGCTCCAGGCGCACCAACAATTCAAGGCACTTACGTTAATCCGTAAGTGCCTTTTTTGGGTTTTAGGCTGATCTGTAACCTTTTGTGTAACCTCGGTGTAGCGCGTCGATTAATTGTCGCGGGATTTGGCAGTGAAACATTCAATAGGAAGGAGTTCTAAAGGTCACTAAAAAGAGATTCATTCCATATGATAGCCTAGTTGTTAACTATTTGTATTTTTGGTTGCAATCTCTTCTTTTTTCGGCATAACTCCGGAAATTGCCAGCGCCTTCTGACCGACGAGCGCCCGAGCTACCTTGCGGCGGGCGCTCGTCAAAAGACGCTGGATCGTACCACGAGATACACCCATGCATACGCCCGCTTCCTCCTGGGTCTTGCCCTCACCGTCACAGAGATGCATTGTCTCCAATTCGTCATGCCATAGTTGAATCGTTTCAATATCCTTGAGCGGAGTGCCGGCAGGTTTGAAGAGCGCTCCGTACCCGATTTGGTGAGGACAAGTACAGATTCTCGGTTTACATGGACGCGGCATGTTAGTGGGAGCACCCACCGCTGTGGCTATGGCCGCCGCAGGTATGTCCCGGCATATATTCCGGCAGTCCATCTGCACGGAAAAGCGCCATGTTTTCAGCGATGGTTCCTTCATGCGCCTGAAAAGCGCGTATCCCGGCGTTGTTAAGTTTATTCAGTGCACCGCCGCCGATGCCGCCGACGACTATTGCATCAACATGATGACCGCCAAGTCCTGCGACCGGATTGCAGGCCCCATGTTCATGGATCTTGTCGCTGTTGTTAATTACCGTTACTTCGCTGGTTTCCATATCAACCACGATGAAACCGGGCGCCGAACCAAAATGCCCATTCACCTGACTCTCCAACCCCTGATTTTCTAAAACCGGAAAACATACCTTCATTGTGTACCTCCTGTTCAAATGTGTATATACACAAAAATACCATTAAAATGTTTGCGGTGTCAATGTTATATTGTGCATATACACAAATACAAAAATAAATTATTACATGCCTGAAATCCACCGTATTACTTCCCTAACCTTTATAATCTCACGGCAGAACGGTGCTCAGTCTGCTGTTTCAGAGAATCTCTTTATTCAGGCACACAGATTTCGCCTTTAGCCATAGACCTAAAGGTGTTTATGACCAGCACCAGTACCATCAGAGTCAGAAACGCTAAAAGGGCAGGCACCAGCACGGCAAAGAAGGTCCCACCAACCTTTTCAAGCATAATAGTGGAGGCGATGGTAATCGAGGCCGTGGGGAATGAGTAAGCCCACCAAGGAAGCGCAAATTTGACCTTTGCAAACTGCTTCCACTGAAAGAATAGCAGCATGGTGATAAAGAGTGCCACATAGTACAGAATCCTGCCGGGATCATCCAGAACGCCCTGATGCAGACGCATCCATGCGATAAAACCGACCGCAGGAGGAGCAATCAGGATGAACAGCGTAGGCAGAAGTTTGGAAGGTACCGGATTGTGGAAAAAAAAGCGATTCATCAGGATACTGAGCAGCACGATCCAGAATAGGATACCGATACTGAAGAAGAACCATGATATCTCGACATAACCAAAGGGCACGCCGGCCACCGGCACTAGGATATTGCCGACAATCGGAATAAACCAGGCGGCATTGCTGTGATGAATCTGAAACTTTTCATGATGGATCCAAGCCGACATAATGATCAGAGTAAAAAGCAATTGCACCGAACTGCCAATGGTCCAAAGCGTCAATGAGACACCACGCGGTAAGATACCTTCTCCGGCAATGACCAGCAACAGCACGCCAATGGAGATGGCGGGAAAGAAACTGAGCCGGATCGGGTGCTGGAACTCTTCTACTACATGCTTAGAGTGACGCATCAATTTGGTCAGATAGGTAATGGCTATCATCAGGTAAATCACCGCAGAAATGACGAACAAGACCGGACTGACCTGGGTTCCCCAGTGCCAGAAATGTTCAACCTTTTTGAAGGAGATCGTGAGACCGGCCAATCCCATGACCACCGCAAAAAACGAGATGGGAAAATGCTCAAGACGACTGTGACTTTTTTGTGTAGTAGATTCCATGAAAGTGACTCCGTGACTCGTTGTAAATAGATTTAAACTGCCAGAGCTTTATCCACCTGAGCAATAATTGCGTCGTAGTTTTTTGATGATGATTCGGCAAAATCTTTGTCTTGTATAAGTTCTTCGATAAGGGCCGGTTCAAGACGGAGAAGGCGAACCTGAGTCTTTCCGTTTTGGGAAAAAATGGTCACAAATTTGGGAATCAGGGCCGCCCGCTCATGATTTTTCTGCAGGCTTGGAGCAGCTTTTTCAGGGTTGCAGATCTGTACCATATGGAGGTCAAAATCCTTTGCCACTTCAACCCCATGACTGCCAAAGGTATTGGCCATTTCCATTTTGTCTTCATTATGAATTATAAAACCGGTTTCACTGCAAATGGTTTGAAGAGCGGCAATCACTTCCTCAACGCTTTTGTCTGTTTCACGACATACCAATGTTGCCCATTTACTCATGTTGTCTATTCTCCTTTTCGCTGGTTTTTAGAACTATCCATCTCACCCTCGAAGCTTATCGGTGAGACCTCTTCAGCAACATAAATACTCCACAACCCATACCGCAGACCCCACACGTCAATGTCAAGACAGGGCGGATTACAAGCAACATGGAAATGATCATTATTATTAATAATGGATTGGTCGATTGTAAAATTATCAGCCGTAAACGCCGGGGAAGAACCGAAATGTCAGAGACGGTACTAAAATGCTTGGCAGTTTGTGCATGGGATTGTTTTGCGCCATTCACAGTTGTAAACTTATAAGATATGTGTATATGCACGAAAATATAATATAATAATATGAATGTCAATATGTATAATCGTTTCAGATGTGGAAACTCTGCGTTAATGGCAACCATTTACATGCAAAATCGATTAAAATATAATTACATTCAATTGCCATTTGGCTTTTGTATGAATTTTGCTTCCGCGCTCGCCATCAGCGTCCCGGCATTTACCAGTTCCGCTTTGAGTTGGTAGAGCGGAGGTGTCGCGGCCACGAGCCATGCACGCAAGGTCACATTAGCGTCATAAGGAACCGATGCTACAAACCGGATGCAAAGTTCTCCTGTTACGGCTTCAATATTCCGGTAAAACAGACAGTGCGCCATGGCCGAGTCCAGCAGGGCGCTGATTACTCCGCCATGTAGTATACCGCTATATCCCTGCAGCAAAGAATTACCCTTAAATGATGCGGAGACATCACCACTCGCTCCGGGATCAAATATAAGCCGAAGTGACATCGGGTTGCTGTCTCCGCACATGATGCATTGTGTATGAGTCTTCTTTACGTTGCGCTCGACATTTTCAGTGATCACAGGTGTTAGTTCCTGTCACCAAGGATCCACCCAGATAATTTTCCACTACTTCACGGGGACATTCACCGCTCGCACCGGTTATTACCTTTACGTTGTTTGCAGCAAAAAGCTGCTGCGCCTTCTGTCCCATGCCGCCGGCAATAATCTGATTTACACCCCTTTCGGACAACCATCCGGGAAGCAGACCCGGTTCATGCGGAGGAGGAGTTATATAGCTTTCGGTAACGATAGCATTGTTTTCTACATCGATAATTGCAAACTCGGCACAATGCCCAAAATGGGCGCACAACTTCCTGTCATTGGTAGGTACGGCAAATCTCATTACAAACCCCTTTTTGTGGTGTCTAGATGTTTGCCCGGCAATCTGAAACCGGATCCTTGTTCATATACTGAAAACTACAGCTGCGTGTATAATTGCTTATAAATCTGCCGGATTGCTTCACTCGCCTGACAATCCGGTGCATATTCCAGTATTGTTTTTGCCTGGCGCTGGGCCTTGCTGACCAGCGGTTCGTAAGGGATTGAGCCAAGAAGGGAAAAACCGCGCTCCAGGCAGAGGTTTTCAATCTCTTTTGCATAAGTCGGATTCAAATCACCCTTGTTAATAACGACCCCTCCCGGCAACTTGAAATGTGTGGAGAGTTCCATGACCCTTTTAAGGTCATGGACGCCGCTGACCGTCGGCTCGGTTACAAAAACAATGTAGGAGGCCCCGGTCAGTGATGCAATTACGGTGCAGCCGATTCCGGGCGGACCATCTGTCAGAATGATTTCGTTGCCATTTTCTTTGGTAATTTCCCCCGCTTTTTTCCTGACAGCTGTTACCAGCTTGCCGGAGTTCTCTGCACCTGGGAGTAGTTCAGCAAAGACAGCCCATTCCTCACCTTTTGTTTTACCCGCAAAATAGTGGCCGCAGAGCGCTTCGTTAAAAGAAACCGCACCAGCCGGACAGAGATAAAAGCAGGCGCCGCACCCCTCGCAGGAAAACCTGTCCACTTGATAATTTTCACTAATGGCCTGATAGTGACACACTTCGCGGCATTTTCCGCAGGAAGTACAAATATCCTTGTTTATGGCGGCATTGTGCCCGGAGACAAATTCATACTCCTCAACTACGGCAGCATTGAGGACAAGATTGAGATTGGCTGCATCGACATCACAGTCAGCCACAACCTTGTTATCAAAAAGGGCCGCCATGCTCGCGGTAAAGGAGGTCTTGCCTGTTCCTCCTTTCCCGCTGATGATTACAATCTCCTTCATGGCCGCACCCCCTTGTCAGACTGTCTGAATACTTCCGCTGCAATGGCTGCAAAATGCACACGGTAATCAGGCAATACATCCAGCAGAATATCACCACCAGAATAAGCCTCGGCTACCTTACGATCCTCCGGCAGTCGCGCCAATATTTTGAGCTGCTGCTCTTCAAGGAATCTCTCCAATGGAGGAAACGTCCCGTTCTCTCTGTTGATCACAACAGAGACTGACTTGCCCCTGGCCTGTGCAACATTCACAGATATCTTTAAATCATGCAGGCCGAAGGGTGTCGGTTCGGTAACCAAAATCACCAGATCGGCATCGGATATGGTCTCAACAAAGGGACAGGATGTCCCGGGAGGTGCGTCGATAATCTGAATATGATCATTAAGTCCCTGCTCCTTGACCTTACGGATCAATGGATTAGGCATCGGTTCACCCACATTGAGAACGCCATGAACGAACTGAATTCCTCCCCAGCCCATACCGGTTGCAACTACGCCGATCTCACGTTCATCTTCGCTGATTGCTTTTGCTGGGCACACAAGCAGGCAGAGGCCGCAACCGTGGCATAACTCCGGAAATATCAAGGTATTGCCCGGCAGCCGAACTATCGCATTAAACTGGCATTTGTCGGAGCACTCGCCGCATGACGTACATTTTTGCTGATTAACCACCGGCACCATAACGCAAGCTGAAATTTTTTCCGACAGGTGAGGTGATAAGAAAAAATGCCCGTTAGGCTCTTCAACATCGCAGTCTATGTACTGCACCTTGCTGCCGCTATTCGCCAAAAACCAGGCCAGGTTAACCGCGATCGTCGTCTTGCCGGTTCCTCCTTTTCCGCTTGCAATAGCCACTTTCATAGCCAGTGGCCTTCTACGTCAGCAGTAGTAGCCAACTGTAATTTACCTTCTTTTAACAGTCCAAGTGCTTCTCCAACGGTTGCTGCTTCGCAGTTATAAACCTTGATGCCGGCGGCATGAAGCACGCGGAAAGCTTTGGGGCCGCAGTGGCCGGTAACCAAGGCGTTAGCGCCGGCGTTGACCACTGTTTGTGCTGATTGTATGCCGGCGCCCTGGGCCGCATTCAGGTTCTGTGTATTGTCGATTGACTGAACCTCTTTTGTGTCGGTGTCATAGATAAGAAACCTGGCAGCCCTGCCGAAGCGACTGTCCAATGGTGCGTCCAGATTGTCACCAGATGTGGTTATTGCTATTTTCATTAAATGCCTCCATTTAAGACGTGCACAACATACTGTCATTTAGTTTTTTTTCAGCTCATTCAGTCTGCTGTCAATCTCATTCAGTTGCTTTTTAAGTGCCTCTGCCTGCTCCTCCAGCAGTTTGCCCTCGTTTTCCTGCGCAGAGTTTCCTGCCAAATCGGATGCATGAAACCAGTTACACATTCTTCGGACGGTGGCACCCCTGCCGGAACCACTTCTCACACTATATCTGTTCTGGCCGCCAACGCAGTTGCCGGTTCCTCTGCCTGTCACTGCCCCTGTTCCTCTTGGACCTGTCCCATCACCTCGTGGCATGTTATACCTCCTTTATTTCTGGTTGCTGTTTGCAGAAGAAAGCAGAACCAGTTACCCGCTCTCTTCTTCGGCTTTGTCTGCCTTTTCCGGAACAAGCGATTCTACAGGCGCACCCCGGCATCTCAAAGCCGCCTTCAATAAGCCTATCTGTTAAACAGGCCTGAAGAACTCCCCTGACATCTCCGGCGATAAAGGGATAAACCTTGATACCGGCATTAAGCGCAAATTGATGGGCATCTCTGGATATGGCGCCGCAGATGAGAATATCCGTTCCCGCTCCAGTCAGGCTGAGCACTTTCGCCGCTACGCAGGTGTCCGGTAATAGCAGTTGCTGCTCTGAACAAATATTTTTGCCAGCTGTATTAAACAGCAACACCTTTCCGGCCACGTCAAACACCGGAGATACCCTGTTATTCCATATTGTGACTGCTATTTTCATGGTTGCTCCGGCCACGCTCGCTGCTATGTACTTAGCAACAGTCGGGCCGAAAATGATATAAACATTCATAGGAGACTCAATATGCTGTTATTATGTTATTTTATGTATGTGGAGCTGGACTGTTTGACGAAAGATAATTGCAGTTACGCAACTATACGGGAAGGTGCAGTAGCAATAACGCTACAATCTTAAGCTTTTGCGGGACGCCTTTTCTGTTGGGGGAGGGGCAGGCCAAATGTTTTTATTTTGCGGTAGAGAGTGGTCTTGTGGATACCGAGTTCACGAGATGCTGCGGCACCGTCAAAGCGGTTTCTTTCCAGCGCTGCTATAATGCTCTGTTCTTCTGCGCTACGGACCACCGCTTCCAGACTGTTGGAATCTACAAAAATCTGGCTGGTGCCGGTCAGTTCAACCGGCAAATATTCCTGACCGATCAATTTTGACCGGCACAGCACAAATGCCCGTTCTACAACATTCTCGAGTTCGCGTACATTGCCTGGCCAATTATGCGCCATCAGCAGTGAATATGCACCGGCGGTAAATCCTCTGATATTTTTATGCTGGGCTCTATTGAAATGCTCTATGAAATATTCGACCAAAAGCGGTATATCTTCTTTCCGTTTGCGAAGTGGCGGAATTTCGAGTGAGAAGACGTTTATTCGATAGTAAAGATCCTGACGAAATTCACCATTTTTTACCATTTCGGCCAGATTACGGTTGGTGGCTACGATGATACGTGCTGAACTCTTTTCGCTGTGAGTTGACCCGAGTGGCTCGTAGGTTTGTTCCTGGAGCACTCGCAGAAGCCTCACTTGTAAGGCCATGCTGATTTCTCCAATTTCATCAAGAAATAACGTTCCACCCTGGGCAAGAGCAAAACGCCCAGGTTTGTCGATATTAGCCCCGGTAAAAGCGCCTTTTTTATAGCCGAACAGCTCGGACTCCAGCAGAGTATCAGGTAAAGCTCCGCAATTGACCGCTATAAAAGGTTTTTGCGAACGCGAACTCATGCCGTGAATCGCCTTGGCTAAAAGCTCCTTGCCGGTTCCCGTTTCACCCTGAATAAGCACATTGGTCATACTGGCTGCCAAAGACGGCACCATGTCAAAAACCGGCCTCATCATCTGGCTGTGGCTGATAAGGTCACCAATCCAGAAACGTCCTTCGAGTTCCTTTCTGAGAGCCACAATTTCACTCAAATCACGAAAAGTTTCGGCTCCACCGATGACTTTCCCGTATTCATCGTGGAGAACAGCGGTAGAAACACTGACAGGGATACGTTCCCCATCGGCATCAATGATATATCCGGATTTATTAATGAGCGGTTTTCCGTTTTTGAGAGTCAGCCGAAGGGCACATTCAGCCTCGCACATGCTGGATTTAAACACCTCGGAACATAGCTTCCCCAATGCTTCTCCACGCGGTATTCCGGTGATCGCTTCAGCAGCGCGGTTGAAAGAGGTAACACGCCAGTTTTGGTTAACCGTGAAAACTCCGTCGGAGATACTTTCCAAGATAGCACTGGTTGGGGCGAAAAGAATATTATCACTATTTTTATCAACCATGAAGCCCTCGCAAATCGTCATTCAAGTGCTACTTGATAAGGTAAAACCTTCAGCAATATGTGTATATGCACAAAAATATAATACAAGAATATGAATGTCAATATGTATATTGTTGAAAATTAGGATAGGAGCGCAAACAAGAAAGGATCAATATAAGCTTGATGCGCTACTTTTTTCATAGTTGCAAAACGTAGTTCAATAGGATACCAAGTTAATTTAGAGTGCCTTCAACCTTATGCAGTCAAAGAGGCTCACATGGAAAAAATACCTTCAATTCACCGTCTGTTTATGAATCGATTTGTTCCGGCATTGTTGGCCTATATCAGCGCTATGCTGTTTTTATTTTATACGGCCGAGTCAATCCATAAAGACTTTCTGGCAGAGATAGGCGTACATTCTGACAACGAAATGTTGAGCCAACTGCACCAGCATCAGTTAGATTCGCTTGTTCCAATTGGTGTGTTACTTTTTTTACTCACAATGGCGGTCTGTATTCTCTCTTCTATTACCCGTAGAAATTTGTTCGCCAGTGATGCAGAACAGCAGGAACATCTGTATAAAATTCAGCTGCTGCTCGACTCAACCCAGGAGGGAATTTACGGTGCTGACCATAATGGCCGCTGCACTTTGGCTAATAAGGCTTGCGCCACATTATTGGGATATGATTCACCTAATGAACTGCTGGGGCAGCCAATGCATGACCTTATGCATCACACCAGACCTGACGGCAGTCCGTATCCTGCAGAAGAATGTTCAGCCCATAAAATGAGTGAAACCGGCGTAGTAGGAGTCATTGAAAACGAACTGTTCTGGCGCAAAGACGGCAGTTCCTTTCCGGTGTCATATAGTGTCCTCCCGATGCGGGACGGTGAACACGCTGTCGGTATGGTCTGTAGTTTTACCGATATCACCGATAAGCTGCAGGTTGAAGAGCAGTTGCGTCAAGCCCAAAAGATGGAGGCTGTTGGGCAACTCTCGGGCGGTATCGCCCATGATTTTAACAACATTCTTCAGATTGTTTCCAATAACACCCGCTTTGTCATGGAAAAATACGATAAAACTGATCCGATATACAGCAGTCTTGAAGAGATGCTGACGGCAGTGGAACGCGGCTCGAACATGACCCGCAGCATGCTGGCTTTCAGTCGCAAACAATTTATGCGGATACGCCCTATAGAACTTAACAAGCTGCTGACCGATGCTCTGCTACTGGGACAAAAACTTATACCAAAGCAGCTTCATCTTGAATTCGTGCCATGCCAGGAACCGTTGAACGTTGTTGCCGACAGCACCCTGGTGCAGCAGATCCTCTTCAACCTGCTGACCAATGCACGAGACGCCATGCCTGATCGTGGCACCATTACCATAGCCACCAGACTTGCAAATGCAAGCCCCGAACTTTTGGCGCTCCACCACTGTTCTCATCAAGGTCTGTTTGCCCAACTAACCGTTTCAGATCATGGTTGTGGCATTCCGGAAGGCATCCGCAAAAATATCTTCGAACCGTTCTTTACAACAAAAGAGGTGGGGCAAGGGACAGGTCTGGGGCTTTCCATGGTTTTTGGCACCGTGCAGCAGCATGGTGGCTTTGTCACCGTAGCCTCCAAGCCTGGAGAAGGCACAACTTTCGCAGTTTATCTCCCTATCCGCTCTTAAAATGCTTATAAAACATTCGGCCACGCAATGTTTTATATTTTCTAATTCCCTGCATGAATCTACAATACAGATGATAGCTAATGGGTATGATGTCTAAACTGTATCATATCAGATTGTTATGCACGTTCACCCATTTATCTCCCCTTCAGCTGCATATAAATTCCATACATATATTAATCAAACAATACGCCCGTAATTAGGAGATGAATATAAATTGTCTTTTATATATCAGCCTGTTAGGTTTTGTTTGTGGTCCGTATAAAACTTGGCACCTTTCATGCTTGTGATCAAGGCATGAACATAACGCTGGATGAAAGGAGTAAATCATGAAAACAAATATTATAAAAATCGTTATAGCACTTTCAGCCGCCTGCGCGGCATCGGCATTTGCAGCCACCACAGGGGCTGCTGGAGAAGGGAGTGGGCCGCTGGTTTGGTTTTTTATCGGATTCGGAGTGCTGGTAGTCATGTTGCAGGCGGTGCCGGCTGTAATACTGTTTGTTTCGATGTTGAGAGGGGTGTTTTCTGTTGCTGACAAAGCATCCCATGTGCCGAAGGTATGAGGGAGGTTGATATGAACGGTATCCTGATTGCTGGTGAGAATAGGGAGTCCAGTAAGGTTATGGCTGAACTCTGTATTGAAGCCGGATATAACGTAACCGTTACCACCACTGCTGCCGGTGTTTTTAACGGGATCTTAAAGAAGACAGCTCGGGTTATTCTTCTGGGCAGCAGTTTTGATGAACTGGCTGCAATTGAACTGATACCACTGTTGAAAAAGTGCTGTCGTGACTTGGCTATCATCTTAGTGTCAAATGAGGCATCGTTGCCGGTTATCCGCAGACTGCGCAATGAAGGAATATTCTACCACCTGCTGAAACCGGTACTGCCGGAAGACCGTGAAGAACTTAAACAGGTTGTTGCCTGTGCATTCCAAAATACAAAGAATTGTTATTGCTAACCACTAAAGGAGAAATATCATGAAAACGACAACTGTCATTATCAACACCGTAACCGTACTGCTTGCAAGCCTTACTTCTGCCATCGCCTCTGCTGCCCCTGGTGACGTTGACACCACCCTTACCTTCAACAGTGGCATTCTAGTGCTGGCCTTTGCCGGTTTTCTGGCCTTGGTAGTAGTTATGCAGGCCATTCCAGCCGTCATTACTCTGTACACTATGATTAAAACCGCCGCTTCGGAAAGCAGCAAGAGTGAAGTTGCCGACTCGACTACTCATAAGTAATAAATACGGAGGACAGTACCATGCTAGACATCTTAAATTCTGTAGGATACGTAAAGTCAGTATTCACTCTGGTGGATTTCTACCAGTACATCAAAGCGGTTGAATATCTGATCTGCCTCGCCTTTTTTGTCAGCTTTCCGGCATTCTACAGATATCTGAACAAAGACCAAAACGGGGAAGTATCGCACTGAAACATACTCACAACACATCCAAAAGGGAGCCTATGAAAATGGCTCCCTTTTGCGCTCCTGCTACTTTTACCATCGCTAAACTGCAGAGACCTTCTTTCAGTCACTTTAATCCCTTAGCTTTTAAACATATTCTGGAAATGGAGATTTAATACCTTGATAACTGCCGATAAAACAGTCCTTGAGCTGGTGGATCTGTACCCTGAAACTGAACTGGTTTTTGAACACTACACCCGCATGGTCGGGGTTTGTATCTGTTGTGAAGCGCTGTTCTGCAGGTTAAGCGAAATTTCCGACCGCTATGAAATTGATTTAGATGAATTGCTAGCCAGGTTGAATAGTGTCACGTAATAACTCCCGGAGTGAAAAAACAATGCTCTTTAATATACACTTCACTGTTGAAGCCTTTCATGCTACATAAATAAACAGATTATGGCCGATGAAATACTCTCACAACTATGAGGAGCTGCTGCTATGAATATCGATATCGCCGGTTTTGGATCACTTAGCCTGAAGTATCTGGTTCTCGACTATAATGGCACCATTGCCCGCGATGGTAAACTTTTGTCCAATCTGGACAAGACGTTGGAAGAACTTGCAGGTAAATATTCCATTCACGTGCTGACCGCAGATAGCTGCGGCACAGCAGCACTGGAACTGGCAGGACTGCCATGCACGGTGCAGATATTTAATGGTGACCTGATAGCTGAACAGAAGGAGCGATATGTTCATGAACTAGGGGCTGATCATGTCGTCTGTGTCGGTAACGGTGCCAATGACCGGTTGATGTTGAAGGCTTCCCGGCTCGGCATTGCCGTCCTTGAAGGAGAGGGGAGTGCAGTATCTGCTATCCAACATGCTGATGTCATTGCCAGAAGCATATATGATGCGATGGGTATGTTAATGATTCCACAGCGGATTATCGCCACGCTGCGGGGCTGATGTCACTATATAAAACGCCACCTAAAGCAGATTATCTCAACTGCCTCGTCAGTTTTAAAGGTGGATCGTGATCTATTCGAATTATACCCTTCCCTGATGGTTTATGAAAAGACGAAGGCCAGTTTTACTGAACCGGATACCTGTGCCGGCTGCCATCAGGACAAGTATGGCGAATGGCGCGGTTCACTTCACACTCTGGCTTTGGTCGATCCTGTTTATCAAGGGGAATACAACAAGTCCGTCAAAGCAACGCACGGTGAAGGCCCGAGATTACGGCGTCAGCAAGATACAAACTATGGCCTCTGTAAAGAGGGTAATTGTGGTCAAAAACCAGATGAAATGATATATGCCATCATTATGTGCTTCCTTCTCCGTCCTTGATGGGAGGGTTTTTGGGAAACTGTTCGCTCAGGGACTCCACTATTCATACTAAAGTTTCATACATACACAAATCGTGTATACGTTCAATATACAGTACTACTTTAGTTTGTAGTAACAGCCGGTTAAGTGCGTAAAGTCTTCTCAACTGAGTCATTAGAGCTTTGCCGGTGTACTTCTATTTTATACAGTATATACTTAGTAAGGTCATGTTGTTCAATAGCTCACTCAGATGCAGAAGCCTATAATAACGGTTATTTGAAGGCGGAGTTTCGTTTGGCGACAATACTGGCACGATGCATGCTTCAATGCGGATGGGATTTTAAACATTTACACGGAAAAGCCAGAGTAAAAGAATGAAAACAATAATTCTGAAAATTATGATCCTGATATTTGCCGGTAGTACAACATCGACTATTGCCGCAATCAACAGTACTGAGCAGGCTGGCGACGGTATCCTGCTCTGGTTTTTAATCGGCTTTGGTGTTATGGTTCTGCTTTTTCAGCTTGTACCGGCCATGGCTATTTTCTGCTCTATGGTGAATAGGTTTTTTTTCAACAAAGCCTCTGAAGCACCCCTTACCGCGCAGAAAGGTAAGAGCAACAAATAGTTTATCAGCTTTACCGGAGTACAAACACGCTCCCTAAAGAAATAAAGGGGACCAGACATGCAAGGTGTTTTGATAGCTGATGAAAATGTTGAATCACGGAAGGTGTTGGCAGACCTCTGTATTGAGGCCGGATACAACGTCATGGTAACGAACTCGGCAGCCAACGTGCTGCATGGAATACTAAAAAAATCGGCGCAGGTAGTTCTGTTAAGCGATGAATTTGATGAACTGGCAGCAGCAGAGTTGATACCACTCCTGAAAAAATGCAGTCGAGACCTGACTATTATTTTGGTGTCTAATGAAACCTCGTTGCCAAACATCCGCAAGATGCGAAAAGAAGGGATTTTTTATCACTCATTGAAGCCGATAGACCCGGAAGACAGGGAGGAATTGCGCCAAGTTGTAGCCTGTGCTTTCGAAAACATGAAAAATACATAACAGCCGGCAGATTGCCGGCATAGATAAAAGGAGGGTACAGTAATGACGGAGCTTTTAGGTGCAGTTGGGTACGTTAAGTCGATTCACACGCTGGTAGATTTTTACCAGTACATCAAAGCGGTTGAATATCTGATCTGCCTCGCTTTCTTTGTGAGCTTTCCGATGTTCTACAGGTATCTGAACAAAATCCAGCCTGTGGCAGAAAAGACATCACACTAGGAGCAATCAGGTTGCTGTAATCAATGATGGGCATCCCTAAAAAGGGATAGCGCTATTTTTAAAAAAAGGAGAGGGCTATGTATGCTGTAAAGCGACAGATGGTCATGGCGGCGGTTGGAGCCATGGTGATGCTGGTATCCAGTATTTGCTTCGGTTCCGGCATTCCGGACAGGATTACCATCAACTCGATTCAGAAGTATTACGACGGTGTTGATTTCAACCATGCTGCACACATTAACAACCTTAAAGATTGTGGGCTCTGTCACCACCACACCACTGGTGCTCAGGTTTCCGATCCCAACTGTGTCCGCTGTCACAAAAACAGTGGTGCACAAGCGGTTGTCAGCTGCAAGGGATGCCACTCATCTACACCCTTTTCCCCGGAGGAGCTAAAGCGGCAGAAAGATCAGCATCCGCCGATTTACCATATGGACAAGGTGGGTCTAAAAGGGGCCTATCACTTGGGCTGCGTTGGTTGCCACCAGAAAATGGGTGCCCCTACCGGTTGCGAGGATTGTCATAAGCGGAACGATAGCGGTAACGGTATCTTTCACTCCGGCACGTACGCCCCGAAGACACCGGGCAAGGCAAAATCGTCTCACCACTGAACCGATATCCACAGGAAGGAGAAAGCGTACCATGATTGATCGTCGAGATTTTCTAAAAGGGTGTCTGGCCTGCAGTGTAACCGCTGCTTCCATCAGCGTTGTAGGTAAGGACGCTTTTGCAGCAGGTTCATTTGAAGGGTATCCGGATGCTATGGGAGTGCTTGTTGACCTGACACGCTGTGTTGGCTGCCGCAGTTGCGAGGCTGCATGTAATAATGAACAAAAATTACCAGATCCTGATCTGCCGTTTGATGACCAATCCGTATTCAAAGAAGAGCGCCGTACCACAGACAAAGCCTATACCGTTGTAAATAAATACGAAATTGCCGACAAGGATACATTGTTCCGCAAGATGCAGTGTAACCACTGCAATGAGCCAGCCTGTCTCACCTCCTGCTTTGTCAATGCTTATACGAAGACAAAAGAAGGAGCGGTTATATACAATTCGAAGGTCTGCGTCGGCTGCCGTAACTGCATGATCGCCTGTCCCTTCAACATCCCGGCATACAGTTATTCGAGTCCTACCAACCCTTTGATCAAGAAGTGCATCTTCTGTTACGACACCAGGCTCAAAAACGGCCGGCCACCGGCATGTGTAGAGATCTGCCCGCAACAGGTCATGACCTTTGGACATCGTTCCGATTTGTTGGCAATTGGGCATGAACGTATCAAAAACGACCCTGCCAAATACGTCAACAAGGTCTATGGAGAAAAAGAAGTGGGTGGTACCAGCTGGATGTATTTGAGCAGCGTGGATTTTGATAAGGTTGGTCTTGATAACCATATGCAAAATGAGCCAATCATTTCCAACGTCAAAGACTTCCTCGGCATGGTGCCGATGGTGCTCTCCATCTGGCCGGCGCTGTTCACCGGTATCCATCTGCTGGCCACCAAAAACAAGGGGGAACACGGCGACCACGATCATGAAGAGGGAGACCAGCAATGAAACAGTATTTGACAAGCAATTCTGATGTACAAATAGTCGATAGTTTGCGCACAGATAATGACAGAGGCCGCCGATGGACACTCATGGAAAAGCTTTTTATGGGTTTGACGCTGCAGCAATATATAGCTCAGGCCATCAGGAATCCTTTTAACTGGTTCTTGGCGCTAATCTTTGCCATTGGCTTCCCAGTCATTATCGGGCGCTTCATCTTTGGCCTTGAGTGGGCAACCGGCGGTCCGCAGAGCAATGCTTGGGGACTTTTCCTCGGATTTGGTCTGTTCGGCATGGTTCCGCTGTCATCGTCCGGTTTTCAGATGGGCTCGGCAGTTGAGGTGTTTGGTCGGCACGATATGGAGCCACTCGAACGCTTAGGAATACTGAACGGTATTCTGGGTTACTTCTTCGCAGTCATATTCTTGATGGTGGACCTTGGACAGCCGTGGCGTTTGCCGTACCCGATGGTGGTTTCCTGGGGGCCTGCTTCAGTACTGTTTCTTGTTGCTTGGCATGTTGCAACATACCTGTCGGTTCAAGCTGCGGAGATGTCCACGCCGTTTTTTGAATGGATGGGGTGGCCTGCAGGACGTACCGTCATCAAAAAGATGGCACTGGGTCTGGCCGTAGCCGGCATCATTCTCTCTACCCTGCACCAGGGGGCACTGGGCGCTCTATCTTCATACGCTCCTGGGAAGATACACCCACTCTGGTATTCGTCCTCATTCCAATGGCTTTATTTCTTTGTTTCATCCCTGCCGGGTGGACTCTGCATGGTGATTGTAGTGAGTACCATCGTCATCAAGACTATGGCATGGCGCTGTGATGATAATTTCAAATTAAATCTCGATAAATTGCATATATCACTGGCTAAGGGCGCCTCAATGGGTCTGTTTACCTATTTTGTCATCAGAATGGTCGGTGTTGCGCATGATAACAAATGGGCTTATCTGGCAACCGGTTGGGGCACTTGGTGGATGTTTGAAATTGGTGTTGGCGTGATTCTGTCGATGATACTGCTTACGGTAGGAGCCAGAAATAAAAATCTTACCTTGATTCGACTGGGTGCCTGGACCACTATCTTGGGTGTTATTCTCAACCGTCTGAATGTCTATCTGATTACTTTCAATTGGAAACATGGCGAAATAGAAATACCACCCTGGCGCGAGTTTATGATCACAATAACCATATACTGCGTCTATATCGCAACATACCGTTTCATTCTCTATCGCTGGCCGGTGCTTTTTCGCTGGAAAACAAAGTACGGCGAATATACTGTTCTTGACGCCAAAACGGGTGCTAAACCTGCTGTTTCCGAGCTTTAAGATTGCCACATCGGCAAGTAATTGCCCAAACTACTGTTCCCCCTCCGATACGGCAGGGGGAACAGTCCAGGAGAACGTAATGAACCGTACTCTATTATTCCTAATGGTTTGCCTGATAAGTATGATCACCACACAAGCCAGTGCGTTAGAACTGAAAAATATCACCTATAGTACCAAAGAGGCAGGCACGGTTGTCTTCAGTCACAGTAAGCACCTGGCCAAGAAGTCTCCGAGAGGTGCCCAAGCTTTTAGTTGTGCTACCTGTCATACCGCTAACAAGAGTAAAAAGCATTACACCATGGCCGAGATGTACAGCGGGAAGTCCTGCGGGGCCTGCCATAACGGCAGGCAGGCTTTTGATGCGCATGAATGTAGTAAATGTCACCAGGTAAAAGAAATTGTTTATCAGGTTAAGGAAACCGGTCCAACACCTTTCAGCCACAATCTGCACCTTGCAAAGGTCAAAGATTGTTCAGTCTGCCATACCAAATTGTATAAGACCGGTAAAAACCAGGCTGTGTCAATGGCTGAGATGGAAAAAGGCAAGTCCTGTGGATTCTGTCACAATGGCAAACAGGTATTTGGAGTTAACAAATGCAGCAAGTGTCACCGCAGTCCAGAGCTGACATACAATACCGCACCTATTAACAAGGCGACCTTCAGCCATGCCTTTCATACCCAGGCGTATAATTGTAAAGATTGTCATTCGACTTCGGTGAAGCCTGATCGGAAGAAAAACAAGCGGGTCACCATGGCTGAGATGGAAAAGGGGCGGTCCTGTGGCACCTGCCATGATGGAAAGAGTGCTTTCTCGGTTAAAGGTGACTGTGAAAAGTGTCACACCGGCTTCAAAATTCCGTCCCAGTTGACGTTCAAAAGTAAAAACGGGACTGTCGTTGGCCACTTTAGCCACGAGTTTCATACAGCAGTTTTTAAATGCAGTGATTGTCACACCAAGTTGTATCCTTACGGTAATGGTAAGCGCACGACCATGAAACAGATGGAGGCTGGCGCGTCTTGCGGCGCCTGCCATGATGGAAATAGCGCTTTTTCCGCCAAGGGCGACTGTCTGAAATGTCACAAAAAGAACTGAGATTTTCATAGCCGACCGGGGAAAGTAATCCCCGCCGGCTTGTTTTAGTTGGTCTGCTTCAGGAGGTCCGCCATGTTCCAGAGTATAGCCACCCGTTCAATAATCCCGGTCGGCCTTGCCGTAACCGGCTTTGTAGCAATATGTTGCCTAAGCCTGTATTCAATAATGAAGCAGGACATGATTGATGAAGCTGCCCAAAGCGGTCGCAATATTGCTAATACTGTTGTGCTCTCAACCCGCTACGCTATGCTGCATAACGACCGGCAACACTTGGGGAACATCATTGCTAATATTGGTCAGCAACAGGGTGTCGAACACTTGCGGGTCTTCAACCATGAAGGACTAATATCTTTTTCCCGCAATACGTCTGAAACGGGTCAACAGATTAACAAAAACACGGAAGGGTGCAGCGGGTGCCATAGCGGACTTAAACCGGCAGCATTGCTGGCGGCGGAAAAACAGACCAGGCGCTTCAAAAATGAACGGGGCGTGGAAGTTCTGGCGATGTCACAACCTATTTACAACGAACCATCCTGCTCAACTACGGCTTGTCATTACCATTCACAAAATAACAGAGTGCTTGGGATGCTGGATATCGGGCTTGACCAGGGACCATTGCAAAACTCACTTGCTTTAATGCGCTATCGTATGATAATTTTTACACTCATGATTTTAGTTCTCACGGTGGGTGGAGTAGCAGCTCTTCTGAACCGGTCTTTTTTTATACCCCTGAAGAAGCTGGTTGATATTACCAGCGTTTCAGTACTGAGTGATGCTGAAAAAGAGCTGGAATCCGGTTTCGGCGAGGTCTCTTTGCTGGCACAAAATTATCACAGTTTGGTAGTACGCTTGAATGACGCTAAAGAAGCACTCGCACGTTGCCATAGCTGCAATAAGACAAAAGCTGATACTGAGAATACCTAAGCATTAATGCTGAGCATCCAATCAGATTGAAATATCATTAGGTGGTTACCAAGGAAGGTGCTTAGTTATATGACCAACCAGGAGACCAGCCGCGAATTGACACAGATAGACCAACGGGCGGCATTGCTGGAGTCAATACGCCGGCTGCACGCCCGCTCCCACCGTGGGATGTGGACAATTGCAGCTTTTGCCTTTACCAGTGTGCTCGTCATGCTTGGTGACCGGATCCTCCCCCCACTGACTCCAGAAGTAAAAAAGATGCTGGGCACACCACCCACAAGCAATATGATCAGTGCCCTTTTGATTGTCTACGCATTTTCTGCCATTCTGCTGGTGCTGGGCAGAATAACTAACGCCTCACCCAAAACTGTCTCATTCAGTCATATCGGCTATCTCGTCTGCTTTTATGCCTTCTACTATTTATCGGGAGTACTTTCTGAAAACTTCTGGGCGGTACTAGCTACCGGCATGACCATCCTGTGTCTTGAAAGCTATCATATCTGGACTCTCAGCATGGCGAAGATCCGTGAAGAGGAAGAAACTCTGGCATTACTTGAACGGAGGATGGGCCTTGAGCGGGGGCACAATAGATAATCACCTAATATAAACCACAAAAAAAACGGGCGGAGCACCATTGACAAGGTTCTCTGCCCGTTTTGTTCTTATTGGAGCGGTTTATTCTGCTGTATCAGCAGTAATATGCAGATGGCAGTGAAGGCATCGGCGAAAGTACATAAGTGACATGCCGTGCATATGAAAATATTGTCCGCATCTGGGGCAACGCACCAGAGCAGAATAAAGAGCGGTAACAAATAAAACTACTACCCATAAACCAAAGGTGATAGCCACGCTACGAAAAGTTGGTGAAATCTTGCTGGCCAACCACATGGCTGGCATATAACAGATAATTGTGGCAAAAAAATATTTACGGCGTCTTCGTATCCGACTCATCGCCGCACTAAAAGAAGCTGGATCAGTTTTTGTGGGCTCTTCCATGTGACATCTCTGTTTTTGTCATTCCACCCCCTCCTGTAACAGCGAGAGGGTGAAGATTCTTTTGGAGGTGGGATGCTCTCTATCCATCGTCAGTTGCGTGATTTTACTTCTGCAGTAACTTGTTGTTTACTCGCTTCTGCAGCACCCTTGATCATGCTGTAAAGAGTGATAGCGGCCGGAATGGTTTGCACTACTACTACAAGAGCAAGAAATCCGGCAAAGGCTAACACAAGAATGCCGCTGTTGTAAGTCAGGCTGGTATCAATTGTACCAGGGGCAGTTGAGGCAACGGCAGAAGTCAGGTTGGCAGCAAGTAGAGCAACTGTAGTAAGAATGATTTTTGTGAATTTCATGGTATTGAATCTCCTTAATAGTTTTAAAATTATTTTGTGGCTGATTTATTTGCCTGAGTGTGTCAAATCGGCAAGCTTCGAGGTTTCTGACGGACTAAAGATCGCCTTGATCATTGCAAATAACAAGATGCCTGCGGGGATTACCTGTAACATGACAACCAGCACACCGAAACCGATAAAGAACCATACCAACGGACCACCGCTGTCTTGGATGACGCCATCTACTGCCAAGGCTGATGTAGCACTACCACCGAGCAAGGGGATCAAAAAATTAGTGATTTTCGTTTTCATGGCATTCTCCTCAGGGACCCAGCTAATGTTCGAATCATACCATTGTATTTGCACAGGGAGTGCCAACTTTTGATGTTAATTTAAAAATGCTATAACATGCTGAAAAATATATTAATATAGATTGTAACTGCGACGGTTAGCTTTATGGGCAGATAATATAAATGTATAAATACATTATTCAGTAAACTGTCAGAAACAATCTAAGCTGCATGTAACTCGTAGTTATTGCACGCAATAACAAACTATCCAAATACTGCTTACTGTATTAAAAACATATGCATCAATAGTTTGTATGGAGTTAGGTCACCGCAAAAAAAGCATTCGATATGTTGAGTCGAATGCCCTTTATGGTCTTGTCCTGTCATGTGAAGTGTTTAAAGTAAAGTGTGCGCCTTACAGCGCTTCCTGGTGCAGTCCGCCTCCGATGATGAACTTCTTTTCTATTTTCTGCATATAGTAGGTATAAACGTTATAGTGCTGCAGCGTAAGCACCACAAGTCCTGAGATGAAAATCTCATTAATATACTGGCCAAGTCCGCCAATTAGGAAAAACAACACGAAGAAGCCGATTCTGAAGGCAACATGTGACGTCGTACCCGATGGAGGAGTACCATGGTAAAGCCTGCCTATAATTACTGTCAGAGCACTGATCGTTGAGACCCACATCAGCCCCACGGCCATGAATACGGGGGGAACTGTGCCAAGTTTGTTCATCAGATCCGAGGGTAATATCCCGGTCAGGCTTTGCTCTCTGAAATGAAAGGCAATCATACTAACCGCTAAGTATATACAGATTCCACAAAGTCCGATGTATGAACGACCATAAAGGTCGGTAAGTTGTTTACCATCGTAATGTACTGAAACTTCATTGTTATCAACCGTCTCATCAGACGCCTCTGCTCGTATTTTGTCTCTTAACATGGCCCCATCTCCTTATGGTCAGTCGTTTAAGGCGACTCTTTTTATAAATACTAATTGCTTATGTCTGATATGTAAGCATTTGTTGTGCCAAGCTAAATACAAAATAAAAATACTGGTATACTAGCTAGTTAGAGATGTTTGCTGCAGGTGGAATAAATAGATTTTCTTCAGATTGCGGAGTAGGAAAAGCTAATAAACAAAACAAGAATAGTTTTTCCTTTTTATAATCAATATGTTGAAAAGAATAATCGAATTTATATTGGCTTTAGGGGTAGTCCTGCTTTACAGGACTATTCTTTTCAGGCAGGAGAGTGGGGACTGCTTGGCTGATTTTTGCACACTGATAAACCTGTAAATTAGCTGAACAGTTTTAAAACCGGTAAACCTATCCAAAGGTACGATAAGGATAGGTTCATCGGTAGTGATCTGATTAATAAAGTGTGGTTGAGGCGTGTGTTTTGGCTAGGCTACTGTTCCAGATTCCTCTTCAGTACCATGTTCAGTGCCATGGTGATGATCTACCTTTTCCCATCCTGTCCACATCGGTTTGAAATAAGCGAGAGGAGTTGAACCAAGGGTTGCCAGATATACATGGGTCATTAAAAATGCCCCTAGTATGCAGGCCAGCAGAAAGTGTACTATTACAAGGATTTGTAGACCTCCGACCATCAGCAGTATTTGACGTACCGGCCCTATATTGAGTAGGGCAATGCCGGACAGGCTGACAAAAGGCACAATAACAAACATAATTGCCAGATAGGCTGACTTCTGCATGGGGTTGAATTTACTGTCAGGTGTTGCGTGAAATGGACTTGAGGCTCCTTTGAAATAGCTATAGAAATAGAAGAATACCTGCCGCAACAAGGGATAGGACAGTTCATTCATTTTTGGCACGTAAATACTAGTCAGTGCGCCTGATACCCATTTGTAATAAAAAAACCAGAATGAAAACGAAAGTGCGACCACGATGCCGGCGGTGTTGTGAAGCAGAATTGCTGATCGATAACTTCCGCAGATGGTAACAAATTCAGGGAAGCGTATCTGAGCTCCAGAGATACACAGGGTAACGATACCGAAGGCGTTCAGCCAGTGCCAAATTCTTACAGGTGTCGGTTGTAGATAAACAAATTTGGATTCCATGATATTACTCCTTTCTTCTATTTCTTCTGGTCAAAAACCGAATAAATCCATGTCCCACCGGCATAATCAGGCCACCGGCAAGAACCATACCGCCGATTGTGTTCACCAGACTGTTCCGGCTTGAACCCATCATGTAGAAATTTGGGATTGCGTTCAGCGAAGTAATGCTGGTGCCTTTTTCCACATCAAACCCTGTAAAAGTGCCATCTTTATTTGGTAGGACCATCTTGGTTAGCTGGGCTGATGACGGACCGGATGCATGGCAGAAGGTACAGTTCCAGCTTTTGTCAGATATTTGGAAAGCGTGGCTTGTTTCGGTTGGTGTTAGTATTGCTTTCAGATAAAGATCCTTATTTGCTGAATTATTATTAAACTCTTTTAGCTCCTCAATGGAAATGTAGTCGTCTCTATTTCTATCGACCAAATATTGAATATCCTGGGAACCGATCTTCTTACTGAGGTAGCTGTAATCCGCAATTACAGGATTAGATGCGTTAGTTTTGACGTTGCGACGGGCAACATATACTGAGACGACATAGTTTTTAGCCTTTGTATGGCATGTAACGCAGGTTATTGCTCCAAGATGTAGATCGGTTTGTGGCAGCCACTGGGCGTGTGTAGACTTTATTTTATTATAGTTATGGCAGTTCATGCAGGTGGCTGTCATGGTAAGTGCAGATATTTCATCAGGTTTTTGCACTTTGTGCGGGTTATGGCAGGCGCTGCAATTTGGAACATTCAGAGAGTGTTTGCTTGTGGCATACTCTGCGGCAATATCGCTATGGCAGTTTGTACAGGTGGTTGTTCTTGTCACCTTACCCTCTTTCGGGTGGTCGGCCGTAACGGTATCATGACAGGTTTTACAGCCAAATTTAGCATGGGTTGTGTGGTTAAACTGCCCGGGATTGAGCAAATCTTTATCACTTTTTACTTTATCTATATCAGCATGACAGACAAGGCATGCCTGATTGTCTGATGACGCATTGCCAAAAGAAAAACCTGGGTCTGCTTGTCCAGTCTGTGGAAATATGCAACAGAGTGCCAGTACAGAAACAGTAAATACATTTTTATAAAAGTTCTGATAAAAGCTCTTCATCAGTATTTTCCCTTTCTAGGTCGAGGAATGCGTTTCTATACCACTATACCATTAGACTACTCATTGTCAGTGAGCTTCCAGCTTCTTTTTTTCTCTAGTTTTTGCTGCAATCATTTTTGTGCTTTCATTGGCTTTACGCAATAGCGGCAGAATCTGGGCCACAATAATCAACCCACAAAAGGTTAAAAAAGCCCATACTGAAAAATTAGACGGGTTTCCCCGGTCAATGGAAGATGCCGCTGCTGGCACTACAGTTATTGCCAAAGCTGCCGCAATAAAAAGACCTTTTTTAATTGTTAACATGGCTGAACTCCTTCTGGTAGGTTATGAACACTTTGGTCGGAATTTACTGGACTATCCTGCTGTATATCGCGCGCTACGGACTTACACGCGCAAATAGCAGCATTCTTTATCTCATCCCGGTCTTCTGCGTTGACAGGGCGCATCGCGTAATAAAAGATTCCTTCTTTTCTGATCTTTTGTACACCCGGCAATGAGGCTTCATCCGAAACCAGGATTACAGCCAGATGCTGATTGCATTTTTTCAGCAAACGGACAAGGTCTACCAGATCTATCCTGTTGTCAAAGTCACTTCCAAGTAGTACGACAGGTGTCTTTTTTTTGAGGATATTACTGATAACATGAACGGTAGAGGTTGTCGTTTCAACATCGTAACCGGCTCCTGTCAGACAGCTGGAAATATCTCTCAGAAATGCAGTATCCTTGTCCGCGACCAGAATGCTTTGATTTTTCATGAGCTGCCTCGCAGTAGAGATGGTAATTACTTATTTATTTTTACAGTTTCTACTTCCTTGCGTCCAGACTTGAGCAGGCCTTTAATCATTACGCTGAACAGCACTATCCCTGGAATAATCTGAAATGTAATTATGACCCCGAAGAAGATGAGAAAAAGTTTTGACATTACATCACCGTTAGTATTTGTCTTGCTCATAGCTGCAAAAACAACTACACCAGCCAAAACCATCCCGACCATCATTATACTTACAACTTTTTTTGATAATGATCCCAACTTGGTTGATCTGAGCATGATTTACCCCTTTCACATACCTGAATGGACCTGAAGTGTATCTAGTCATGTTATAAGCATTTGCTGTGCCAATTATGGTAAAGTAAAATACAGCTGCAATACTAGTTGGTTATGAAGATCTATTTTCGGCAGCAGAGGTTGGACTCTTTTAGATAGCGGAGCACAAAAAAACTCAGCATGTATGTTACCCACTGATATTTCTATTTAATATCAGTGGGTTGAGTGTGCTTATTTGATTTTATACGGTCTTTGGTGGGTATCCTGAGCGACAGGAGTATTCTTGCCAAGCAGGAAAGTGGGAAGGTATTACTATCGTTGCATGGTTATGCCCTGCTTCTTTAACAGTGCATAGAGTCTGGAGGATGAAAGCCCTGAGATGCGGCATGCCTCTGAAACTGAGTGATCGGTTAGCTCCATGAGCTCATTGAGATACTTATTTTCGGCCGTATGGTAGATTGCATCGCGATATTCCTGCAATTGTGGAAGCTCATGTGGTGGTGCAACTTGATCAGTTGTAGCGGTTTCTCCCCTCTGCATCGCCTGTCTGGTCACTTCAATCCTGATTTGCATAGGAAGGTGCTTGGGAAAGAGAACCTTTTCGTTACGGGCCACGGCAATGGTTCGTTCCAGTGTATTTACCAGTTCACGGACATTGCCGGGCCAGCTGTACATCTCCAGCATGCGCATGAATTCAGGGGAGAAATCCTTGTGCGGAACTTCATATTGAACGCAGATCCGGTCGGCATGATGACGTACCAGCAGAGGGATGTCGTCACTCCGTTCATGCAAACCAGGCAACTCAATAATAAAGGTACTGAGACGAAACAGCAGATCGGCACGAAACGCCCCTTCTTGTACCATCTGTTCCAGGTTCCGGTTGGTAGCCGCCACCAGCCTGAAATTGCTGGCCTGTTCATTGACGCTGCCGATGGGACGAAACCGATGCTCCTGCAACACCCGCAAGAACACCTTTTGCAATGACAGCGGCATTTCTCCAATTTCATCAAGAAACAGAGTGCCACCGTCGGCCTGACTTATCAGACCTTCTCTGTTCTGATCGGCGCTGGTAAAGGATCCTTTTTCGTGACCAAAGAGTATTCCTTCAATGAGGCTGTCGGGCATGGCAGCGCAATCAACCACAATATATTTTCTGGCGCTACGGGGACTGATATGATGTACGGCACGGGCAAACAGTTCCTTACCGGTGCCGGTAGCCCCAGTAATCAGCACGTTTGCATCGCTTAAGGCTGCTTGGGTCACCAGGGCGAGGCACTCCTTTAACCTGCTGCTGTTGCCGATAATGCCCTCATGACGAAAATTCACTTCAGTGGCAGGGGGCAGTCCAACCAGTTTCTGTTCGCGATACTGCAGGGCACGCTGCAGAGACAGAGTGATCTCCTTGACCGAAGCACCTTTTTCGATGTAGTCCCATGCTCCGCATTTAATGGCCAGTTCGGCGCCTTGCGGGTCGCCATGCCCTGTTATAATAATGATCTCCGGCGCGGCTGTATAATCTGACAGATGCTGGATGCAGTCAAGACCACTACCGTCCGGCAGGTTAACATCAAGAAAAACCACATCGAACTGTTGCTTGCTTAGGGCAAACCCATCCGCTAGGGTATGGACACTTGTCGCCTGATGTCCCTGTTGTTGTGCCACCAGTGACAGTGATTTACAAAATAGCTGGTCGTCGTCAATTATTAGTGCCTTGGCCATTAGACAGCTCCCGATGGTGCGGCAGCATCAAGTGTACGTCGCACGGTTAGTGCTAATTCAGACCGTTCAAGCGGCTTGATGGCTACTTCAGTGATAAATTCTGCAATCTGTCCATTCTCATCAGTACCATAGCTGGAGGTGGGGTCGAAGCCGGTACAGAGGATAATCGGCAGGTCAGGCCGTAAAGCCGCAATTTCTTCTGCCAGTTGAAGGCCGTTCAGGTTTGGCATGGCCTGATCAGTAATAACAAGGTCAA
>JAQUIG010000096.1 GCA_028683435.1 Desulfuromonadaceae bacterium
GGGTTTACCCGCGGCACACAGCAGGAGCCGCTGCCGTTGCTTCCTTCCGGACCTGGCGGAGTTCACGGCGTGCCGTTGCGCGAGGCCCGGCTATCATCTTCGCCTGCAAACAGCAAACATAACGATGACAGATTTGAGATGGTAACAAGGCGGCGATGAGAAAGCGAATGAGACATAGTAGCTTTCGAAGAACCACCGCAGTTAACGCCCAAAAGTGGCATTGTGAAAAAATGGCGGAGAGACAGGGATTCGAACCCTGGGTACGCTATTAACGTACACACGCTTTCCAGGCGTGCTCCTTCAACCGCTCGGACATCTCTCCATTTAATCGAACGAGGAATATAATATATGATTTTCTTTTTGTCCAGCATTTCATAATAAGCTTGTCAGAATCAAATTGAATTGTCCGGTTTGGTAGCAAGCAGGCAGGATTCGAGCGCTTGGTGAATGCTGTTGCGTTGACAGGTGGGGGCTGCCGGAGTAAGGTGAAGCTTTTTTTATGTTATGGGGATGGGGAAGAAGCGCATGGTGGGACCATCAAGTCAATGATAATGGCCGCTGAACCATCAATAACTTAGGTTTAGCGGTACACCGTTTATGCTGATCGTGATCCTGAAATTTGCCACATTGCAGGTGGTGAATTGGAAGCCAATAAAAATCGCCACATCCAAAGTGGCGTTTTGGATAATATGGCACAGGCCGTCGAAAAGTCTCGCACTTCCATTGGCTTCTCGCCGAACCTTGGCTGGACTCATTACCGGGCTTTGATATGGCCGATGGTGACGAACAATATATCTGCAACGTCGAATGGATCAAGTTCTTGAGATTGGTGGAGACGATGCAAAAGGGCTGGTTGGGACGGATGGGGAGTGAGAATTAAGGGGATTCGTGGAAAGGCTTGCGCGCTCTGCCGTAAATACCGGGTGAGACGTTTTTATTTGCAAATATACTCCATTGAGGTACAATATTCATGAAACAGGAGTTGATCACCGTTGTTGAAACAGCATCGTTCGTGACTGACGCAAAGGTCTGCATGACCAATGAAGAGCGGACAGAGGCGATAAACATGATTGCTGCCAATCCTGAGTGCGGCGATATTGTTCCCGGTGGCGGAGGCATCAGAAAGGTGCGGTTTGCTATCGGCGGCAGGGGAAAAAGCGGCGGAGTACGGATCATCTACTATTTTCACAATGAGCGGGTACCGGTGTTTCTTTTGGCGGTATTTGCCAAAAACGAACAGGCAAACCTGACACGGTCAGAAACGAATATGCTGGGTAATGCGGCAAAAATGCTGGCCCGCAAATACGGGGAGTAAGGACATGGCACGGATAGCTTTTGAAAAGATCATGGCAGGGTTGGAAGATGCGCTGGCGTTTGCTGATGGCGACATTTCGCGCGGCACCGCACATCAGGTAAATGTTGCGGATGTTGACATTACCCATCTGCGGGAAAAACTCGGTTTGTCACAGGATCGTTTTGCCGCCCTCTTCGGGCTGAGTTCCAGAACAGTCCGTAACTGGGAGCAGGGTGTCCGTCATCCGGAAGGGCCGGCACGGATTCTCTTGCAGGTGATTGATCGTGAACCGGAGGCGGTGATGCGGGCGCTGCGGGGGTGAAGCGGATCAAGAGCACATCGCCGGTTCTTGAGCTTGATGGAAGCGCGATGCAAAAGGGTTGGTTGGGACGGATGGGGAGTGAGGGCGTGTGCTTTGGTCTGAGCCGTTGACAGGGAGGCGTTGCCGGAGTAAAGTGAGCGATCTTTTATGTTGTGGAGTGGGATTGAGATAGATAGAGGACTGAAGCCGCTTTACCCGGATTTATTGGTGGAGCGGCTTTTTTATTTTATGTGAGGCCCCAGTACTTTTTATGCAAACATTCTCTCCCGGAATATACGAAGCACTCCTCGACGAATTTCTGCGCGATACACTGGCGCGGCACCCAGAATTGCGTACCGTTTTCGGCAAGATCGACCCGGAGGAACAGCCAGCCAAGTATGCTTCCTTTGTGGCCAAGGTTTTGGAACAGGCACTGCGCGAAGAATCCGACCCTGAGAAACGCCTTGCCCTCTGCAATCATATTCTCGGGCAGGTCGCCTGTGAGCCGGGCCGCGGCCACCTCGACAAACATCGCCTGATCCAGGATCAAAAACCGATCCTCCTCGAAATCACCCCAGCGCATTATGGCAAATCGGGCATTCCCCGACCGCACACGTCGCTGACAGAAAGCAGCCTCTTCACTGGCTCACCCCAGGAACCACAACTTGGTCATGAATTGCTGGAAGAGATGCGCTCCGCCGATGGAGTAGATATCCTCGTATCCTTTATCAAATGGTCCGGCCTGCGCCTGTTGATGCCGGCTTTCGAGGATTTGCGCGATCGCCATGTGCCGGTGCGGCTGATCACAACCTCCTACATGGGGGCCTCCGATGCCCCGGCGGTGGAGTGGCTGGCTCATCTACCGAATGTCGAGGTGCGTGTCTCCTACGATACCGAGCGGACCAGGCTTCATGCCAAGGCGTATCACTTCAAGCGCAACAGCGGTTTTTCCACGGCCTACATCGGTTCGGCCAACATGTCCCATGCCGCCATCACCAGCGGCCTGGAGTGGAACCTTAAAGTTACCACGCAGGATATGGGGCACATCCTCGAAAAGTTCTCCGTTGAATTTGAGACCTACTGGAACAGCCGC
>JAQUIG010000097.1 GCA_028683435.1 Desulfuromonadaceae bacterium
CTGCATGGTGCAAACGGTTACGACCTCATCCTGCTCGATCTGCAGATGCCGGTCATGGACGGGTTCCAGGTAATGGAGGGACTAAGAAAAGTAGAGGCAGAGAGCTACTTTCCGGTTCTGGCGATAACCGCCCAACCGGGGCACAAACTGCGCGCACTGCAAGCCGGCGCAAAGGACTTCATATCAAAACCTTTTGATCTTGTTGAAATCAAGACGCGTATCCGCAATATGCTGGAGGTGCGACTGCTGTACAAAAAAATCATTACTGACAACACGTCGCTGGAGCTGGCGGTGCAGGGACGGACGGGAGAGCTGCAAAGGGTTAATATGCAGCTCACGCAGGAGATAGAGGAACGCAGGAAGGCAGATGAATCACTTCATGTTGCGTATACGGAAATAAAATTGTTGAAGGAGCGGCTCGAGGCTGAAAATATCTATCTGCAGCACGAGGTTGCCTGTCAATACAACTTCGGTGAGGTCATCGGTAAAAGCGCCGCCATCTCACGGGTATTTTCCCAGGTCGAACTGGTAGCCCCGATGAATGCGACCGTTCTTCTTCTTGGCGAGACCGGCACCGGCAAAGGGGTGATCGCAAACGCCATCCACAGCAGCAGTACCCGCAAGGGGCGACCGTTGATAACGGTTAATTGTGCGACACTTCCGGCGGCACTGGTGGAGAGTGAGCTCTTCGGGCGGGAGCGGGGTGCGTTCACCGGTTCTGATGCCAGACAGATCGGGCGTTTTGAGCTGGCCGACGGCGGCACCATCTTCCTTGATGAAATCGGCGAGATGCCGCTGGAGCTGCAAAGCAAGCTCCTCCGGGTCATTCAGGACGGCGAATTTGAGCGACTGGGGAGCCCCCGCACCATAAAAGTTAATGTACGGATCATCGCAGCTACCAACCGGAATCTGGAAGAAGAGATCAAGAACGGCAAATTCCGGGAAGACCTTTACTACCGGCTCAATGTGTTCCCCATCACCATGCCGCTGCTCCGGCAGCGCAGAGAAGACATCCCGCTGCTCGTAAATTATTTTGTCGCCAAATTCAACACCAAGATCGGCAAGAAGATAGAGGCCGTCTCCAGGGAGACCATGGATGCACTTCAGGAATACGCCTGGCCCGGCAACGTGAGGGAGCTAGAAAGTGTCATCGAGCGGGCGGTAATCATCAGCCAGGGGAGTGCACTGCAGGTTATGGACCGCTTCGATACGTTCAGGAAGGCAGACGAACCGGCAGATGGAGAGGTCAAGGCTCTCGCCATGTTGGAACAGGACCACATTCTCCATGTACTCCAGAAGGTCGGTTGGCGAATCGAGGGAAAAGAAGGGGCAGCGGTTCTCCTTGGCCTCAATGCCAGTACCCTTCGCGCCCGGATGAGGAAATACGGCATCGTCAGGCAGTAAATAAATGTAATCCCCAAAGGCAAATCCCCCCTAACCCCCCTTTCACAAAGGGGGGAACTTTACCCCCCCAACACACACTTAATAAAACTTTACCGTCACCCTCTTTCATTAACATATGGAGTTAAGCCTCCCCCTTTAAAAAGGGGGACTGTGGGGGATTTGGCGTGCCCCAAGGTAATCCTTCATATATTGCAGTTATGTTAAACATGACGGATTTGGCTGACAGTTATTCCCTTCACCAAACAACTCCTCTCTCAGTTCTATCCTGTATAATAAACTAGTTACACTCTCTGCTCCTCACTGGCACGCAAGTTGCGAAGTAGAATTACGGCAAGATATGAGCACTGCCGTGATTTTATTACTCAGGGAGCGTCTATGGATACACCCGATACCACTCTGAAAATCCAGACACTGGGCCGCTTCAGTATGTCTGTTGCCGGAAAAGCTGTTGCGACAGACTGGCCGGACGAAACAATGAAAGTTCTTTTCTGCTCGTTCCTTTCGCCGCTGGATCTCTACTTCACCTGGGACCGGATCTGTCGCTCCACGCTGGGTGTACCGGATACACCTGCCAGCAGGCGCCTGCTGGAGGAGACCTTTATCCGGCCTCTTAACAGCTACCTCACCAGACAATTCGGTTTCAATCCTCTCATTGCAGGGCGCGAGGGTATGAGAATCGCCCAGCAGCGTATTCACCTTGATGCAACCGAGTTCCATAGCGATGTTATAGGGGGGGTGAGACTGTTGTCCCTCGGCAACCTCGCCGCTGCTCATGAAAAATTCAACGGCGCTGCGTCACTCTATGCCGGCAGCTATCTACCGGGAATACCGGGTAAAATAATTGCAAGCACGCGCAATGAGCTCGACTCACTTTACCATTTTGCGCTTATGAACAGCATGCCGACCGCACGTAATTCAGGTGCCCTCCGTTAACAGTTGATTATATGTTAAATGCACTCCTCCTTTGCCTTACCCCCGGTCCGCCATATATGGCAGTTACGTTACACATGACGGATTCCCTTGACGGTTTTCCCAACACCCCGCAGAAACTTCTGTAATTTTACCCCGTAGAATCGAACCGTTGCGCCCGCAGGCTCCTGCAGATCTCCTCTGGCACGTTAGTTGCGAGGCATACCATCGACCGAGCATGAGCAGTCTCATGCTTACGGCTAAATCGGACTAAAAGGAGACATTATGAAAAAGACCAGTATTCTGTTCCTGCTTCTCTCGGTAGCTTTGATCGGTATCACCTCACCGGCATCCGCGGAGGAGAAACCTGC
>JAQUIG010000064.1 GCA_028683435.1 Desulfuromonadaceae bacterium
GGCCTACTCGTTCGGCATGAATATAACTTTCGCCAGGGATGGTTACAGCTTCGGCGGCACCCTCACCAACAACACCAATATTTCCGGCAGTCTGGAAAGCATGAATGTCTGGTACAAGACGTTGTCTCGTACCAGACATTCAGCCGATCAGGATGTTGAATCTACCTTTATACAAGGTTCATAAGCTATGTGGATAAAATTGCAAGAAATTGTAACGCTCTTTAACGTGAATATGCTCCTCACCGCTGGCGGTTTTTTAATAGCGAGCGCTGTCATTGGTCTTCTCATGGAAAGGTTCGTGCTGCACCGGCTCGAATCCCTGGCTAAGTATACTACTTGGGGTGGTGACAATATTGTTATCTCTTCTCTCAAGGGGCTTACATTTTATTCCTGTCTCCTCGCAGGTATCTATGGGGCATTGCTGCGTCTTCCGCTCGACGAGCGGGCACAGGGTATTGCCGGAAAACTGATTCTGGTACTCTTTCTTATGCTCGTTACAGTTTTCATGATGCGCCTGTCAGCCGGCTTTGTACTGCATTATGCCAGAAAAGCCGTGCTCCCTTCCCCCTCTATATTCACCAATCTGGCCAAAGTCACGGCTTTTGCCATCGGCATACTGATTATCCTGCAATCGCTTGGGATATCCATTACTCCTATCCTGACTGCGCTCGGCGTGGGTGGGCTTGCTGTGGCACTGGCAATGCAGGATACATTGTCAAATATCTTTGCCGGGCTGCAGATCATCGCCACCAGGCAGATTAGACAGGGGGACTACATCCGCCTCGACGGTGGTGAGGAAGGGTATGTCACCGATATCACCTGGCGCAATACTATGATCCGCGCCCTTGCCAACAACATGGTGCTGATTCCGAATTCCAAACTTTCCGGGGCAATAGTTACCAATTTTCAGCTTCCAGATACTGATATGGGAGTACTTGTTCAGGTCGGGGTCAGCTACAGCAGCGATCTGGAAAAAGTTGAACAGGTAACAGTCGAAGTAGCGCAGGAATCATTGAAGGAGGTTCAGGGAGGGGTCAAAAGCTTCGAACCGTTCATCCGTTATCATACTTTTGCAGACTCCAGCATTAACTTCACAGTGATCCTGCGATGTCGTGAGTACGTTGACCAATATCTAGTCAAACACGAGTTCGTAAAACGACTACATAGCCGTTATCGTGATGAGGGGATCGAGATTCCCTTTCCGATTCGGACGGTATATCTCAAGGGGGATGAGAGGTGAGACCGGTGCCTTCCTTTGCTATGCAAGTTGACGGCAGATATGTTGATATCTAAACATTTATAAAACTGATTGATTAGCGAGGCATTTTATGGTGGATTTTATCCGCTCAACGACATTGCTGTTCATGCTGCTTAACCCCTTCCTGTTGGTCGTCTATATGATTGACGTATTTGATAAGCTGCCTGTCAAAACTTTTCGCAGCGTTGTTATAAGGGCGGGTATCATCAGCACCATTGTTTTTTCTCTCGCGGCCATACTCGGAGATGTCCTGTTTCGAGTGCTTCTGCAGGCAGAATTCGCTTCGTTTCAGGTGTTCGGCGGCATTGTATTTCTGCTGATTGCCCTCCGGTTTGTTTTTGAAGGAAACTCTGCAATAAAAGGACTCCGGGGGGAATCACGGCACATCGCCGGTTCTATTGCCATGCCGCTCATGATCGGTCCGGGAACCATAGGAGCCAGCATAGTGGTAGGTAAGCGACTCTCACATATAAATGCGGTTCTTTCCATAACAGTTGCAGTTATGGCCAGTGTGAGCCTGATTATTCTTTTAAAGTATGTCCATGATTATGCGCGGGTACACAGCGAAGAGCTTGTAGAGCGATACATAGATATTGCCGGACGGGTTACCGCCCTCGTTGTCGGAACGTTTGCGATTGAAATGATCATGCGCGGACTTACCACGTGGAAAGAAACTATCGGGTAAGTGTCAAAAAACCGGATCTATCTCCGTTTCCGGTAACGCCTTCGCACCTTGATTATCAGCCCCATGAACGGCTTTTTGCGAAGAGAAGCCGTTACCTCCCCCATCTCGCTGATTGCACTGCCGGTCGGCACATGAAAGCTGGCACTTTTCTGAATCCCCAACAGTTGGCTTGGATAAATGCTGCGGTAGCCGACGATCAGAAAGCTGACCATGCAGGCAATTGCCGCAAAGGGGGCAATCTGCGGACCGAACAGCTCCATTGCCATGACAGAGGCTGCGATCGGCGTATTGGCAGCCCCTGCCAGGAGCGCCACCATGCCGATGGCTGAAAAGGCGGCGATATACTGCTCGTTAAACAGCTGGGCAAACAGGTTGCCGACGGAGGTGCCGATGAAGAAGATCGGCGTGACAACTCCGCCGCTCCCGCCACAACTGAGGGTAATGGAACTTGCGACGATTTTCCAGAAAGCCGCGCTTGCCGGAACGGCTCCTCCTTTAAGGGCGGTTTCCATCGATTCAAGACCCAGTCCGAGATAGCTTTGAGATACAAACCCGCCGATTGCTGTCAGCAGCAGACCACCAAGCAGCGCCTTGAACGACCAGTGCCATTGGAGACGTTCAAAAAGCTTGTGCACAACCTTCATGACCTCGATAAAAAGCAGCGCCACCAGACCACAGCAGAGACCGAGCGCAACGACTTCTAAAAAACTCCAACCTGTGAGTTTGGGGAGCAGGCTGGCTGTCTGGTGCGGGTACTGAACTCCCAGGGCGATGGCGACATGATACCCGACAATCCCGGCCACAAACGAGGGGAAGAGTACCTCGTACAGCATCTGCCCCAGCACCAGCACCTCTACCCCGAAAAGGGCTCCGGCAATCGGCGTACCGAAGACCGTGGCAAAACCGGCGCCAATGCCGCAAATAACAAGCTTGCGCCGATCCTCGTCGGAAACTTTCAGCAGATCGGCAAAGGCGGATGCCAACCCCGCTCCGATCTGGGCGCAGGGCCCCTCTTTGCCGGCAGAACCGCCTCCGGCCAGAGTGATGACCGTTGCTACAAGCTTTACCGGCACCACGGCAAAGGGAATCCTGCCCATCCGTTTATGTACCGCTTCAATGACCTTTTCCGTGCCGTGTCCGGCAGCATCCGGCGCCAGCCATCGCACCAGCGCGGCGCTGACCAACATAGTGAGCGGAAGGAAGTAAAAATAGTATGGATAGGCGGTCGCCTGACGGGAGGCAAGTGCAAGCAAACGAAGGAATCCGGACGTGCCAAGACCGACCAGCGCGCCGACAATTGAGGCATACAGCGTCCATTTGACCACCGATGCAAAGAGGGTAACCTGTTCAGTGATATGTTTTTTCATGATATTTTTTATTCTTTCTGAAGCGGTAAGTGTGAAAAATGTGCCGAATTTTTTAAAGTAGCATAACTTTCCAAATAATGGGGAGGTTTTTGGGTGAGTTTAAGGTGTTGATGAGATCTCCTGTGATACCGTCAGATCATCCCGGATGCTCCCTTTCCAGAGCGGCACGCCGCTCCGGTGAGCCGCCCGACCGATCATATGAGCGGCCACCGGTGTGGTCAGGATGATAAAGGCGATAATGGCGATGATTTTGCCGCTGACCGCCGCGTCACGAAAGTACAGTGCCGTTGCCCCCAGAATGAAAGTGGCCCCTAGGGTTGAGGCCTTGGTGGAGGCGGATATGCGCATGTAGAAATCCGGCATCCGCAGGATTCCGACTGCGGCAATGACGGTGAAAAGGGTGCCGATTGTCAGGAGTGCAGCTGTCAACAGATCAGACATTTTTCCCCCTCCGGTTGAGATAATAGGCAAAGGCCACCGTCCCCTGAAAGGTGATCAGTGCCAGGACAATCGCTGCATCCAGGTAGGCCGGCTGATCGGTTACCACGGAATAGGCGGCTGAAACCGCGATGATCAGGGTTGCCATCAAATCGAGCGCGACCACCCGGTCCGGAAGGCTCGGCCCCCGTACCAGCCGCACAAAGGCGATAACTATTCCGGATCCCAGGAGCGGCAGTATAAAGAGCAGGATGTAGTGGGAAAGGGTCACTGCAGAACCTCCCGCACCCGACGTTCAAAGCCGTTCTTGATGTTCCGGGTGATCTGTTCGGGGTCATCTATGTACATGGCGTGGAGATACAGGGTCCGGCGATCATCGGTCACATGCAGACAGAGCGTGCCGGGCGTCAGGGTAATCAGCGTCGTCAGCACGGTTATTTCCAGATCAGTTTTCAGATCCAGCGGAATAGCTACAATGCCGGGACGCATATGATGCCGGGGGGTCAGTACGTCAAATGCCACCTTCAAATTAGCCATAATCAGCTCTTTGATGAAAAAGAGCACAAATCCGGCAATCGCCTTCAGCCGGGCGTTGTAAGCCTGGCTGGGCTTTCCTCGCAGGGTAATCCTGATGGCAACAAAACCGAGCAGCAGTCCGACAAAGAAGTTGCTTGCCTGATACTGGCCGGTCAATGCCACCCAGGCCAGCGACAGGAGCAGGTTGGTCATAAACAGACTCATGGAGAACCTCCCAGCACTGCGGCGATATAGGCGGTAGGCTGCAGCAGTTGACCGGCCGCCTCCATGCAGAGGGCATATAACGGTTCGGGGAACAGCCCGATTATGACCGTTGTCAATCCCAGAAAACCGGTCGGCAGCGCCATCAGCCAGAAAGAGCCTTTCGGCAGAGTTACTGTCGAAAATGGCGCTGTTCCGGCACCTTCGGGCTCGGCCTTCCAAAACGCCTCGCTCCAGATTTTAGTCATGGAGAACAGGGTCAGAATACTCACCAGCAGCGCGGTCGCCACGGTAATGTAGTGCCCGGTTTCAAGCCCCGACCATACCAGCGCCAGTTTGGCCCAGAAACCGGACAACGGCGGTATGCCGGCCAGGGAGAGTGCTGGCAGCAGGAAAAGCACCGCTACTAACGGCTCTGTCCGGTAAAGCCCCCCCAGTTTTTTGAGTTCCGTCGTTCCAGCGATCCGCCGCACCATGCCGGTAGCAAGAAACAGGGCCGATTTTGCGGCAATGACATGGATCATGAAGTAGATCGTACCGGCCAGCGAGAGCCTGGTCAACAACCCGAGCCCCATGATCAGATAACCGATCTGACTGACGATGTGAAATGACAGCAGTCGACGTATTTCGTACTGGGCAATCGCCCCCAACACCCCTACAGTCATGGTCAGACCGGCAACAGTCAGAATGTAGGGCTGCCACGCAACGATTTCATTGATGAAAATAAGGGTAAAGATCCTGATAAGAGCGTAAACCCCGACCTTGGTCAGCAGGGCCGAAAAGATCGTCGTCACCGCGATGGGGGCGGTGTGATAAGAGGCCGGCAGCCAGAAAAAGAGTGGGAATACCGCCGCCTTGATGCCAAAGGCGGTGAAGAAGAGAATCGCGATCACCGGCAGGGGACCAGTGACCTCAGCGTCCCGGATCAGACGCGCCAGATCAGCCATGTTGAGTGTACCGGCCACGCCGTAGAGGATGCCGACCGCCGCCAAAAAAAGGGATGAAGCGATCAGGTTGAGCACCACATACTTGATCGCCCCTTCCATATTGGCGCGCTTCCCCCCCATGGCCAGCAGCACAAACGAGGCGATGAGCATAACCTCGAACCAGACGTAGAGGTTGAAGATGTCTCCGGTCAGAAACGAGCCGCAAACCCCCAGCAACAGGACCTGCATAAGTGGGTGATACCCCAGTCGTTCATGTTCAGGCTCCGTATCCGCCAGAGAATAGATCGCCACAGCCAGACCCATGACCCCGGTCACACATACCATTGCTGCGCTTAAAAGATCAGCTACCAGGGTGATGCCGAAAGGCGCAGCCCAAGCCCCGGCCTGGACGCTCAGCACTCCCTGCTGCCGCACCGCTGTCAGCAAAACCCATCCCGCGAGCATCAGGGCCGAGGCACCTATCAGGCTGACGATGCGCTGCAGGTCAGGACGACGCCAGAGCGCCAGGCAGATGATGGCCGTGGTCAGAGGGATCAGCAGCGGAAGGAAGAGAAGATGGTTCACGGGGTTCTCCCGGTGTCTGCAATCGTGTCAGTTGTCGTCATCTTATCAACGTCGTCACTTCCGACTGTCTGATACACGCGTTTGATCAACACCAGGGCAAATGCCTGCACCCCGAAGCCTATGACAATGGCGGTCAGGATCAGCGCCTGGGGGAGAGGATCGGCGACCGGCGGCAGCGGCGCCAGCTCCCCTGCGGGGATGTAGGGTGGGCGCCCGGCTGTCAGACGGCCGACGGTAAAAATCAGCAGGTTTGCGCCGTTGCCGAGAAGAGCCAGCCCGAAGATCGTTTTGACGATGCTGCGGCGTACCATCAGGTAGATTCCGGTCGCGTACAGTACACCCACCACAACGGCAAAAACGCTCTCCATATTATTCCTCCATCAGCGAGAGTACGATCAGCAGCGCCATGCCGGCCACCAACAGATAAACTCCCACATCAAACAGCAGCGGGGTGCCAACATGCCCCAGCACAGGCAACGGAAAGGGAAGCCAGAGACCGGTCAGAAGCGGCTGCCCGAACAGGAGTGGGATCATCCCGCTGGTGAGGGCCAGGGCTAGGCCGAATGCGATCAATGAGCGGGGATCAAGTTTCAGGAGCCGCCGCGCTGCTCCGGCTCCTTCCGCCAGGGCGTAAAGGGCGATGGCGGCTGCGGCCACCAACCCCCCGACAAAACCTCCTCCCGGTTCGTTATGGCCTCGCAGCAGCAGGAAAACAGAAAAGAGCAGCAGTAGCGGCAGCAGCAGCCTGATAGCTGTGGAAAGGATAACGGAGCTCATGGTTCATTCCCCCCGGCGCTTCGATATTTCAACAGCCCGAAAACCCCGACGGCAGCGACTGCCAGCACCGTGATCTCTCCCAGCGTGTCGAGCGCCCGAAAGTCAACCAGAATAACATTGACCACATTACGTCCATGGGCCAACGACAGGCTGTTGGCGAGGAAGAACTCACTAACGTGCGGGACCAGCGGTTGGGAAATTACATACAGCATTAAAAGCATCATCAGCCCGCCGATGGCAGTCGCCATGGCCGCGTCCCGCAGTCGCACCGCAGGAGTGGATAGCAGCGTGAACAGGGGGAGCCGGTAAAGCACCAGCACAAAAAGTACGATTGAGAGGGTCTCGATACAGAATTGGGTCATGGCCAGATCCGGGGCGCCGTAGAGGATATATACCAGCGATACCCCGTATCCCACCGTACCGAGGGCAGCCACCGCCCCCAAACGGGAATCGGTCAGGGTAACAGTCACGGCCCCGGCAACGATGATGCCGGCGGTCAGCCATTCATGCAGATAACCGGTGGGGAACGGCAGATCTCCCGGCAGCCCGCCGCTCTGCAAAAAAGTCAGCCCCATGAGTCCCATAGCGACACCGATAGATATCATCAGGTAGTGACGCAAGCGGCCATCCTGTACGAAACGGGTCTGCAAACGCGCCACGATCGGCACTCCATCAAGCAACAGCCGATACCAGCCGGAAGGACCGTATCTGAATCCATCGGATGATGACGGCAACAGGGCAATCAACCGGCGGCGAAACAGAACGACCCCCAACCCGAGAGCCAGCGTTATAATACTGAGGAGCAATTCCATATTCAGACCGTGCCAAAGAGCGAGCGATACGTTAACGGAAGGGGACGATACAGCTCTGACTGCCGGCTCGATCAGAAATGATGTCGCACTCCCCGGAAACAGCCCGAACAGCAGCCCGAAGAGGGCAGGGATAAGAGGGGAAAGCCAGAGCAGGGGTGATAGTCCATGCGGATGCAGCGGGGTATCCGGCTTGCGACCAAAGAAGGGACCCACCCCGGCCATGACCGCAACCGTTACCATCAGGGCGTTTCCCGCCAGAAAGAGCCCACTCAGGATCTGCGGCAGCATATTTGACTGCAGGGTGGCACTATACACAATTTCCTTGGATATAAAGCCGAGCAGCGGAGGCAGTCCGGCCATGGAGAAAGCTCCGAGGATCCCGGCAACTGCAAGCCATGGCATGCCGCTCGCCAATCCACCCAACTGCCTGATGTCGCGGCTCCCTGCCACATGATCGATCGCCCCCACTGTCAGAAAGAGGGAACTTTTGTACAGGGCATGGGTCAGCAGAAAGGTCATTACCGCAATCACCGTACCCGGAGTACCTATCCCCAACAGCAGGATCATGCTCCCGAGCGAGCTGACGGTTGACCAGGCAAGAATCCGCTTCAGATCATGTTCTTTCACCGCCAGCAGGGCTCCGGTCAGCATGGTGACTGCGCCGACTCCGGAAACCTGCCAGAGCCACGCCTCGCTTCCTCCCAGGATTGGAGTCAGACGGGCCAGCAGGAACACCCCCAGCTTGACCATGGTAGCCGAATGCAGATAAGCCGAAATCGGCGTCGGTGCTGCCATGGCGGAGGGGAGCCAGAAATGAAACGGGAACTGTGCCGACTTGGTGAAGGCACCTGCAAGAACCAGCAACAGGGCAGGGAGGTAGAGCGGATGAGCCCGCACGGCATCACCACGTAACAGGAGTTCGGCCAGCTCCATCGTGCCGCCGATGTTCCCCAGCAGAATAAAACCGGCCAGCAGCGCCAAGCCGCCGCCACCGGTCACCAGCAGCGCCTGAAGTGCCGCCCGGCGTGACTCTTCCTGCTCATGGTCAAAACCGATCAAAATATAGGAACAGAGCCCGGTCAGCTCCCAGAAAACAAACATGGTCATCAGATTGCCTGCCATGACTGTACCGAGCATGGCTCCCATAAAGGCGAAGAGCCACGCGGACAAGCGCCCCAGGCGAGGGTCGTCATCCAGATAGGCGGGGGTGTAGAGGAATACCAGAAAACCGATGCCGGTCACCAGCAGGGCGAACAGCAGCCCCAGACCATCCAGATAGAGGGAAAAAGAAACACCGAGTGATGGGATCCAGGGGAGCGAAAAGACCAGGGGAGTTCCCGCGGATACCTGTCCGGCGACGGTCAACAGGCAGGCAAAGAGTGCCAGCGGCAGCAGCGGACAGAGCCGCCCTGCCCACCCCGGGACAAAGTGGTACAGGACGGGGGCTGCCAGCGCGGCCAGAAACCCGGACATAACGAGTGCGAGCAGCATTTATTTTTCCAGCACGGTCGCATCAATATGAAAGTACGGCATCAGGAGATCTTCCATAGTGTACAGGCCAATTGGTTTTCCAAACAGGTGTTGTGCTGCAAACAGTACACCGTTTCCAAATGCCTCACGGGAAATGGACTCATGTCGAAGTCGCACAGTCTGGTAGGGAAAGCCGAAGAGGATTTCATGTACTCCGATAATGCCGCCTGCTCTGACAACCTTGATATCTTTTTCCGACAAACTCAGGGCATCAGCAATCTTCCGTGCTGTTCCGGAGATTTCCGGTTTAGCCTTGAAGTGTTCTTCAATAATCTCAATATCCGTATAGGGAGCTATTTTTTTTAAAATTTTTGCTGCAATGATCAAAAAATTTATTCCAATGGTTATGTTGGGTGACCATAAAAGTCTTGTATGCTGTGCTAGTTGACCCAGAAGATCAATTTTTTCAGGATCATAGGAGGAGATGGCGCTGACAATTGCAATCCCCTGATCAGCTGCATCGTGGCCGTAATAATCAATTCCCTCTTGAGACGAGAAGTCTATTATCACATCAACCGGTAGCCGCTTGATAAGTTCGGCGGCGGAATATTCTTCAGAAGAATATATCAGACCAGGCTCTTTTGACGTAATTCCAAGAAATTCAGGGACAGAGCGGTGCTCAAGTGTATGCGACCTGCGCACGACCCACTGCAGTTTGGTCTCCTCGCTCTGCAGCAGAATTGTAGCCACTGCTTTGCCTGTTTTACCAAAACCCATCAGTCCAACCTTCATGTAGCCTCCCTCTCACTTTTTTACCGGAACAGCATTGGATGTCCGGTGAAATTTCAACTATATCAACCTACATCGTCTGCCCAAGCTGATAGCGGTTCCCCATGCTTTTCTGAAAAGAGCGCACCCCTTCCAGCGCGGCCTTCAGCCGTTCCTGTTCCATGCGGTTCAACCCTGCAAGCGTGATGCGGTTGTCCGGCTGCCGCCCGGAGTTGATAGCGTCAACCTGGGTACGCAGGCGGAAATGCACAAGCGCGTAAAAGCTGGCGATCAGGTCGTCAGCCTCCTTTTGAGCCAGCACTTCCAGTTTTATCAGATGCTCGATCCTCTGCGTTGTACCGGTCTCCTGCACCCCATTCGCCAGCGCGAGGATTTTAACCCCCTCGGTGATGGTGAAAATTCCCGCTTTCTTAAGATCAACCCGCCCGGCATGCTCTCCCTTTTCGGTCTTGATTTTCCCGAACCAACCAAGCGGCACGGCAAAGCGGAGCAGGTTGGCGGTCATATGGCCGAGATAGAGATCATTTCCTTGCAGCCGCCCGGTAACGTACTTCTTTAATTCCAGCTCCAGGGAAGGGTCACCGCTAAGCATCCGCAGGTCGGAGAACATACTGACATTCATTATATTTTCCGGGGTGGGTATACTGAACCACCCATCCAGTACGATGCGCCACTGACTGAGGCTGCGCCGCCACTGTTCATTTTTTGCCATGATGCCTCCGGGACATGATGGGACGCCGATGGCAATCAGACTGTCGATCAGGATGGTGCTGAATTCTTCCAGCTGATGAACATCCCCCGCTGCAAGATCGTCGGCATAAACCAGCGCGTTGTCCTGGTCGGTTGTCAGGGTCTGTTCACTCCTCCCTTCGCTTCCCAGCACCACAAAGGCGAACTGTTCTGTCAGCCCGGCAAAGCGCTCCGACCGCAAAAAATCGAGCAAACGGATCACAATCCGGTCGTTCAGGTGGGCGATCAGGCGCACCAGATCCCGAATATGGACACCGGTGCCGATCAGGTGCCGGACCAGTTCCTCTACTCGCTGGTGAAGAGCCTTCAAATCTTCCATGGTTGCAGCTTCCTCAATTTCCCGCACCAGCTGCTGAGGAGAACGGGTCTGGACACGCAGGATGTCTGAATCGGTGATGATCCCTGCCAGATTTTCGGCCGAATTGGTCACCACCAGCCGATGAATCCGGTGGCGGGAGATCCGGTGGAGCGCCTCGAACAGAAAGTCATCTTCGAAAATCGTAATCAGAGGGCTGTTCATGATTTCAGCGACGGTCAAGGTTTCAGGATCA
>JAQUIG010000065.1 GCA_028683435.1 Desulfuromonadaceae bacterium
GAGCTCTTTCTGGAAGTAAGTGACAGTTGGGGACGCCTGTCGCCTGAAACAGTGGAGCGTTATTTGACCTTGAACCACAATGCAACTGATCCCGGAAGTGACAGAGGCGGGCGCGGCCTGTTTATCATGTGGAAATTTCTGGACTATTTTTATGTGAATATCAATCCGGACATAAGCACTTCAATGGGCGGAATCCTCAGCCTCTGTCCAGCAAATATGGAAAAAGGAGAATAGAATGTCCGCTGAATTTAAATACGAAATCTTCAAAGACAGAGTGGGTGATAACATCTCCTTTTACGGTAACATCGACTCACATACAGAACAGCACTTTGAAGAGCTTGTCCAGAGAATCACGGGGAAAAATGTCGTTCTGGACTTCAGCAACACCGTGCGCATCAATTCAATGGGTATTGCAATCCTGCTCCGTTCTATCAAGAGTATCAAGACTGAGAAAAGGTCTGAAGTTGCAGTCTTTGGAGAGAGCAAAACGAATGCCCTGCTGTTCAAAATAACCGGGCTTTACACGCTTACCACGCCGCACCTGTAATTCCAATCTGGGTGCAAAATCAATTAGGAGATATGAATGAAGTGTCCGAATTGTAATAACCGTAAATTAGAGATAAGTTTGCATTCAGAAGGAATGGTAAGTGCGGAGACTCCAGCCAAGGAATGCCCTGAGTGCGGCCATATATGGACTTGCAACTCTGGAAGAGCAGTCAGAGTTATTAAACAAGGGGTGTGAACGAGAGTGAAAGAAACCGGTGGTTGGCGGTAACGGGTCATCACGGAGAACAGTGACCGATGGGGTTGAAACCCCCTGGAGTCTCAAGAATACAGCCGGGTTGCCGAAATCTCCCCAGATATTCAGGCCGTCAGGCTTTTTTGCTTTCTGCGGTAGACAAGGAGGACTTTAATGCATAAAAAAATAAACAATATATCGATTTTCATCGAATTTCTAGCGGGCTCGGGCCTTGCGGTTTTCTTCCATATCGTGCTCAACCATGCGGAGGCTGCGTATATCATTTTCGGGGTCGGCATTCTCTTGTCCCTTGCCACGTACCTTTTGCGGGAAGATAATGAGGAAACGCGCGAAAAACTAATCGACCAGTACAATCACGCCCATGAGATCACCTTTACCATTGCCCAAATTACTGATCCGGAATGCCGGGAAAAGGCCTACGAAATACTGGCCGGGACACAACGAACGCTGGCGCTTCTCCTGCAGGGTTACGTCCCCCTTGACGAGACCGAGTTTTACCTGAAAGGGACCAAATACTTTGGTGAAAGTACTAGTCAGGTCAAGACAGTTAATCCGATGACGACCGGTTGTGACAGTCGTGGTGCCCTTCTCAACTACTACCAGGCAAACTTGCGGGCGATGGGTCGGGGGGTGCAGGTTACCCGCATCTTCGTCTTAAACCGGGAAGATCTTACGGACGAGGAGGTACAAAAGGTCCTTCTTCAACAGCTGCGTGACAAAATCGAGGTGCGTATTACGTATCGTGACGAGTTGCCGGCGGTAAGTGAAACCAGCGGCCGGAACACAGCCAGTTCCTTTGATTTTGCCATTTACGACGACAAGGTGGCTATCGAGGTTTTCAGCCAGCCAGGCAGGTACTACGGCCGCAAGACCCGAACCCCTGCACTCGTCGCTAATTATCAGCACCTCTTTGATCTTATCGAACATGGTTCACATGTTGTCACTGAGGAAAACGGCCGAGTCGTCCTTGCCGCCGACGCACTTTCACCCGGTTTGTAATGTTTTGAAGTTGTGTGTGTCTGCGTACTTCCAGTTCACAAGGCCCTGATATCACAGCGACCTGGAGAGCTCTCTTAAGTGCATCCAGAGTCTGACCTCCAGCGTGCTCGCCTGGCTTTACAGCTGTTAAAGGATGTTTGACGCAATCTCCGCCAATTCAGACCTTTCCCCCTGAGTCAGAGTCACGTGCCCGGCAATGGCCGCATCGAGGGAATCCGGCTTTTTTTAAAAACAGCAACTTCGCTATGTGCGACCTTTTTTGATTTTCAAGCGTTACACACATTCTCCACGCCATATACACTTATTCTGCCCACAATGGTCCACCGTACCTGTCTCATAACAGACATCATTACCTTCTGCCTGCTGGATTGCCCTCACCAACTCTGCTTTCTTCATCTTTCCGGCCTTGATGGAATGCCGTTTTGCTATCTCTTTGATTTCATCCAGTTTCATAGCTTCCTCCACTTTTCTGTGAGTTTGTGTCGCTGAATCAGGTCGATTCCGGACAGGATTTTAAATTTTTTCCTTCACCGTTTTAGCCGACATGTTTTTTTAATTTTTTTCCGATACTGTTCAACCCGCTTTTCCGCATGTTCAATTAACTGGCAATGGCTGCCTCCGGCTGCGTCCGCTTCGGCTGGAATACGCTGAATATAACTTCCATCCGGCTGCATATCCCATGCGGAACGTCTGTCTTGCAGGTGTATGTCCAGGATGGAGCGAAGCTGAAGAGCCAGCCCCGGCGCCTCCACCGGACAGAGGACCTCCACCCTTGCTTCCAGGTTACGCTTCATCGCATCAGCCGACGAGATAAAATACTCCTCCGCTCCACCGTTCCGGAAATAGTAAAGCCGTGAGTGTTCCAGGAAGCGCCCGACGATACTGACAACCCGGACGGTTTCCGACAATCCGGCGATGCCGGGGCGGAGACGGCAGGTGTCACGCACGATCAGGTTGATAGCAACACCGGCCTTGGAAGCACGGTAGAGCGCCTTGACGATATCACCATCCTCAAGGGCGTTTATCTTGAATTGTATCAGGCCGCCGCCACCCTCACGGTGAAGAGCCGTCTCCCTCTCTATTTTTGCCAGCAGAGCCCTTTTGAGGAAAAACGGTGCGGTTAACAAGCAGCTGTACTTACGGTGAGGTTTAAATCCTGTCGTCAGGTAATTGAACAGCTCGGTCACATCATTGCCAAGCGCTTCGCTGCTGCTTAACAGACCGATGTCGCTATAGATGCGGGCGGTGTCGGCGTGGTAATTTCCCGTGCCGATATGGACATAACGGCGCAGGGAATTGTAATCCTGGCGAACGATCATAATCACCTTGCAATGGGTCTTCAGCCCGACCACGCCATAGGTGACGTGGATGCCGGCCCGCTCCATCTGTTCCGCCAGGCGGATATTGGTCGCTTCATCAAAGCGTGCCTTCAACTCCACGACCACCGCCACCTGTTTCCCGTTCTGGGCGGCCAGCAGCAGGGCTTCAATGATCCGCCCCTGAATGGAGGTACGGTAGAGGGTCATCTTGATGCCGTGTACCTTGGGATCGCTCGCCGCATCGCGCAGGAAACGTTCCACTGACGTTGAAAACGATTCATACGGATGTTGCAGCAGGATAGAACCGGCGTCGCGGATAATATGAAAAATGTTCCGCTCTGATTCCAGTTGCGGATGCACAGTCGGATAATGAGGCGGGTCGCGCAGATGCGGATAGTCGAGCCGGGACAGTTCGAACAGGTCGCTCATGGCCAGTAATCCCGGAACCTCAAAAACATCGTCATTTTCGTTGATGTTAAGTTCCGCGGCCAGTCTGCCCCGCTGAAGTATCGGTATCCCCTCGGCAACCTCCATTCGTACAATCGGGGCGAAGCGTCGCTCCTTCAATTCGCTTTCGATCATCTCCAGCAGGTCATCCGCTTCTTCCTCATCGGTCTCCGTATTGGCATTGCGGGTGACCCGGAACAGGTCGCAGCGCACGACCATCATGCCGGGAAAGAGCATATCCAGATTGCTCATGAGCAGGTCTTCAAGGCGCACGAAACGGCATTTTTTACCCGGTACTGCTATGAAGCGGATAGTGCCCCCTCCCACCGGCACTTTGACGCGAGCCAGCTGCATGTCGAGTCCGGCCGCGCTGTTCAAGGTAACCAGCAGGTTAAGAGACAGGTTGGATATGAATGGGAACGGGTGGGCAGGATCGATGGACTGTGGGGTTAATAGTGGATAAATATTTGTTGCAAAGTGGTTTCGGAGGATCTTTCGCTCACGCGGCATCAAATCCTTCACCGCTGAAATTATTATGCCGTGCTCTTTCAGGCGTTCTAAAACCTGCTGAAACAGGTTATATTTTCTCTCCACGAAGATGCGGATGAAGCTGTGACACAGCTGTATCTGCTGGAGTGGCGTAAGCCCATCAAGGCTCAGTTCACGTAAACCGGCGCCGACCTGCTGCTTGAGGCCGCTAATGCGCTTCATGAAAAATTCGTCGAGGTTGGCGCTGACAATGGCGATGAACTTGAGACGTTCCAGGAGCGGCGTACGCTCGTCTTCGGCCTCATGCAGCACCCGGCGGTTGAACTCCAGCCAGGTCAGTTCGCGGTTGAGGTACCAGCAGGGATCGGACAGGTTGATTGCTCCGGCAGGATTTGGTATTGTTTTTCGTGGTTTCGCTTTCATTTTTAGGGACATGGACTACATTCCGGCGCCGGCAAAAACAGAACCTACTTCTGGAGTAATCGGCTGCAGGTCAAGGTGGAGTATGGTGCTGTAGCTCTGGCTGCTGTCCGGCGCGTTGGATAGTGTAAAGCGATGGGCGCTCTGTCCCATGAGAGACAGCCGCTCAGGGTCGGAGGCCAGCATGCGTATCGCGGACGTCAGGCTGTTTTTGTTGCCGGCCCGGAACACCAGACCGGTTTCGCCATCGATCATCAGTTCCTGCGGACCGCCCTGATCGGATACAATCACCGGCAAACCGGACGCCTGCGCTTCAAGCACGACGTTGCCGAAGGTGTCGGTGGCGCTCGGGAATACGAACAGATCGGCCGAGGCATAGCCCCGCTGCAGCTGTTCCCCTGCCAGATAGCCGGTAAAGAGGATCGGATACCCGGTGAGGGACGCCTCCATCTCTTGCCGGTACGGCCCATCGCCGATAACGGCAAGGGCAATCGCCGCCCCTCCGTCCACGAGCTCTTTGAAGGCGTCTGTCAGCATCGCCAACCCTTTTTCGCGGGAAACCCGCCCTACGTAGAGCAGCACAACCCTGCCAAGACCGATGCCGCGACTTTTCCAGAAGCTGGGATTACGCATCTCCGGGGAGTAGACGTCCGTATCCACCCAGCGGGGGAGCGGCTTCATCCGTTCAGGCGGCAGACCACGTGAAACCAGCTGCTCCCGCGTTCCGGCTGAAGGGACCATAACCTCTTCCATCTGGCCGTAGAACCAGATCATGTAGCTCCAGGCGGCCTTTTCCAGAAATTCGTCATTGGTCAGGCTGCGTACATACTGGGGGATCTCGGTGTGATAGGTGCCGGCTACCGGTATATCCATCAGCCGGGCGATCAGGAGGCCCAAGAGCCCCACGGTGCCGGGGGTACTCACATGGATGCGGGTGAAACCCTCCCGCTCGATGTAATCCATTACATCGAGGATCGGTGGAAAGTTGAGCTTCAATTCCGGATATTCCGGCAACACACAATCACCCACAGACTGAAACTTCTTTACCCCTTCAACGCTGTTTACAACATTATTTCCGGCAGTGATGACCGTCAGCCCGACTCCGCGGCTTTTTGCCGTGCTGATCAGCCGTTTGATCGTGATGGCGACGCCGTTGATCTCATCCAGGGTGTCGGTGAACAGCGCGATCTTTTCCGGAGCTTCCTGCTGATGCATTTCCGGCAGCGCATGCGCAAGATCCCGAATCAGCTCTTTCCCTTTGTGCTGGTGGTGAAACGCCAGGTAGTAGGGGGAAATAAGGGCATGCACGAGCCCGATGGTGCCGATGGTGTTGAGATAGTCGAAAAACCCGGCGTTACGCGGCAAGGTCATCAGTCGGTTCGTGTAATGAAAAATCAGACGATTGGCGAGGCGGCTGGTGACGGCAAATATCTTGCCGTTACTGTCGCCATCACGGATGCCCGCCAGAAAAGCTGCGTCATCCAGCAGCAGGCGCGCTTCACTGTCAAGAATCTCTTCAAAACTCTTTCCCGTATGGTTGCGTGAAGTGGGCAGGTTTTTGAGAATAAAGAGGCGGATCTTTTCGATAAACGAACTCTTGTCCGCACCGATGTTGAAGAAGCGGTCGAGCAGGGCGCTGACAAAGGGGGTCGCGCCGCGACGGCGCTCACCCAACCGTTCCCGGTAGAAACAGTGGGCGATACCGTACAGGCTGTGGGCCATGGTCAACGCCCCGCCATCTTTGCCATCGGCCCAGCTGACGCCAGACTTGACGGCGTCGATGAAGCCATCGACCGTCGGCGTGTCATAGGCGGTTGTGTGCGCCCGGGCGATGAACAGGCCGCCGTGGTCATCCGAGCCGCCGACGATTCCCTTGACCCAGGGGGTGGCTCCATACGGTTGCAGGGCATGTTTGTCGGCAAGGCGAGTGATGACAGTTTCATTGAGGGACGAGACCATACGTTTGGTGAACCCGTTGAAGCGGTGTGCCCGGCAGCCGTTCTTTATTTCGAAGGTGGTGAAGAGCAGCAGCGACTTCTCGATGATCTCCAGATTCAGCTTGTCATTCTGCGAATAAAGCGGATGAGCCAGAAAATGGGCGATTTTTTCAGAGTGGAGCCATGCCACCATCTCGTACACGTTCTTGCGCAGTTCGAGGGTCGCCCGGAACTGGGCTTCAGAGATATGCAGCACCACGACGTGAACCTTGCAGCCGTTTTCCGGGAAATGGGCCGTTATCTCGGAGCTGATGAAGGTGCCCGGCAGATGGCCGATCTCCAGGGCACCGTTGATGGTGTTGTGATCGGTGATGGTGACGAAATCCATGCCGCGCTCGCGGGCGACTTTGTACAGGTGCCGGGGCGAGGTATAGCTCTCCGGCACACTGAACTTGCGCATGGCCCAGTAGGTGGGTTTGTTGGAATGGCTCGAGTGGACGTGCAGGTCTGCTTTGTATGGGTTCATGCTGAGATTTATAGCATGGCAATGTTACAGGCGTGTTGAGGTTGTGTAATTGTTGTGTAGAAAAATGGAGTGGCCTATGAAACAACAGACCTGGCAGATTGTGACAATGTTGTAACTTGCATAATTCCTGAGTATGAATAGTATTAAAAACATGCAAAATCAAATACATCATAGCTTCTTGCCTCTTCGCAGATACCTGCTTCTTGTCGCGGCACTCTGCCTGGCGCCTACTTTTATCTATTCGGCGGGCACCAACACAAAAACGGTGGCGCACTACAAAGTTTCGTCAATGGCGTTTACCATCGGCAATGTCACCACCACCCAGCATATCTCCGAAGATGGCGGCATTGCCAGTCTTTACTTTGAAACAAAAACGGCGGTCAAGGCGACATTTCTATGGATGGGATATCAGCAGGAGATAATAGAGAAGGGGATCATTCAGGAAAAAAACCTGGTCAGCTATTCCCGCAAGGGCCGGGAAAATGGAACCATGATCGATATTGAAGGGCGGCTTGAGAACTCCTCATTCCGTTTTGATGTCCGTGAACAGGGAGGGGCGCGCTCCGTTATTATTCCCCGCAGCAGCTATGACTACACCACCATGGAGTGTCCCGAAGCTCGGCAGGATTTTTCAGGCAAAGCAGAGGTCACACTACGAGTACTCGATGTCGAGAAAATGGCGGTTGTGAAGCGGGAATACCGCCTCGTCCGTACGGAACAGTACGCCGTTGCCGGGAAGGAATTCCCCTGCCGTGTCGTTGATTATTCGGACCGGAACAAAAAAGCCCGGCGCTGGATCGCCTGGGATGGGACAACGGTGGTGATGTACCGCCAGGACGGCAGGGGAGAGAAGGATTCGTATTCCGTTCAGGCGACGGCGGTGAATAAGGAGATGTGATAATAAAACGTAACACAACATTTACACACCGCGAACACCGCCGTCACAATTTTCATATATGATCAAAATATATGATCAACTCTACCCGCGCCAGAGAACAGAAGCCCGAAGCCGACTTCACACCGGAGAGCGCCCGCACGGTTTTTGCGCGACTGGGCGTTTCCTTTGCCTCGCGGGACGAACTTGCGGCGACATTGCCTTTCTCCATGAACGATGTGACCGCCGGTTCGGAGAGCGAACTCCAGGCGGTGGTCTGCGGAGCAAAAGAAGATGTTGACCTGCCGCTGATTATCGAACAATCCAACTTTTTTGCCAATATGATGAAGCGGGCGGCGGCGGGCGAAACGCCGCGCAAGGTTGTGGCTGATCTGGAACGGTTCCTGGCGGATAACCCTTCGCAGGTGTGGGAAAACAGCTGGGTGCGCTTTCCCCGCCGCACCCTTTCCCGCTTTGCGCACGATGTGTTTGAAAAAGATCTGCTGGCGGATAAAAAGAATCCGGCATCCGGCAGGCGTTCCGACGCGGAGCGCTTCACCTTTCGGGACACAGTCGGCGAGGAGATGCTGCGGCTGCCGATCAGTTATCTGATCAAGCTGGCGCTGGCTGACCTGCTCGGCTCCCAGCAGATACTCCCCGACCTGATCCGCGAGACCGGCATCCGCCTGATGGATCACTACCTCAACGACAACACCTCGCCGGAAACCTTTTCATTCAACGTCGTCTCCCTCACCCCGAAGAGCCGCATGGGCAGGTCCATCGCCAGGGAAACCGCACTCCGCTTCCTGATGACGCAGCTGCTGGTGATGTACGCCAATCAGGCGTTCGGCATCGGTGAGTATGGTCAGCAGGCGATGACCTATTTCGCTCCGCACCCGCCGGTGCGGCAGAAAGAACTGAACGACCATGTTTCGGACAGCTTCTACCGCGACCTGTTCATGAGCCCCTGTCTTTCCGGGTGGGACAAGGGGGCGGATAAATTCCGCTACATGCAGCTCTGCCACCAGGTATTGTCACGCAGCCAGCTCAATGCGGTTGCCAAACTAAGGGATGCCGGCATCATCCAGACTAATCTGGTGGTGCTGCCAAATCTGTCCAATGTCTGTCTGGCCAACAACGGCACCCACATCAGTCTCGGCAGCAACCGCTTGACCGCTGCTCTCGCCGATGGGAGTTCAGGCTTCAACGGGGCCCACGAGAAACATTTCGGCGATCTGGCGATCAAAATCAGCGAGCATTTCCTGCCGCTCTTTGTCGGCACCTATACCGCAGCGCCATACCGGCTCGCATTCACCGATTTTCATCCGGAAAAGGCGCTCGGCTTTCTCCCCCATGAACTTGACTATACCCACCTGAGAATGATCTGGCGCCGCTGGAAAAAGAAGGCCGACCTCTCCATTTTCGGCCAGCCGCTCACCCCTTTCGGACCAGGTGCGCTGGACAGGGTGGTGAGCTCAGCCTTCAGATTGAAGGGTGATTTTGTCCCGGATTATCGACTGGTCGATTACCTCGTCTGCCTGCTCTCCACGGAGCAGAGCCCCGGCTTGAACGGCCAGGTAGGCAACAGTGATCTCCTCCGTCGCGACCTCGCTGATATGGGGGTATTCGATGAACAGATGTCGGTCTACCTGCTTTACAAGCAGCGCGAATTTGCCAAAATGGGTTTTTCCGGCTTTGAAGGGAGGCATTACAGTGTGTTCGAGAATTTCGGGGAAGACATGGGGCGGGCGACCGACCTGCAGACCCTGATCACGGCGCTGGCCTACAAATACATGGCGCTCGGCACGACCCATGCCCACATTCCGGACGCCCCGGTGGTGGAGAGCGAGCGGCGGCAGATCTTCTTCGGCGCTGCCATAGGCATCCCCACCTTCTTTGTGCATAAAGAGGGCGCCAACGCCTTTCTGCACAAGATCCTCAAAAAAACGGCCGGCATCCGCCCCAGTCGCCGCTATCCCGGCTATCTTCGGGTGCAGATTCATGAGTACCGCCGGGCGCTGCTGCAGGTGATCCGTGAGGATGCGGCCGATCTGGTCGAACTGATGGGGCTGCACGATACGTTGAACGACCTCGAAATGCGGCTGAACGAACCTGCTCTCCATTCCGCCGCCGGGCGTATCACCTCCGGCATTCTCGCCGAGGTGAACGGGTCGTCACCCCTGCGCGTCAATGCGAGAGAATTCAATGTAGGCGCCGAGCAGTATTACCGTACCACCCTGCGCACGCGTCATCTGGATGAGGCCTTCGGGTTTCTTGCCGAGGATTGCAGCATGTTTGACCGGGAGCAGGGTCTGTTGGATGAGTTGCAGCGCAAGGCGTTGCGGGTTGTCATTCAGGGACAGGACGCTGCCCGGTTTGTAGAGAGCGCCAAAGAGGATGTCCTCCACGAGCGGGCCGACATCCCAACCCTGCAGCGCCTGATGAATCTGCTGCTGTTCACGGTGCATCACGACGAGCAGGCAGCCACGCAGTCAGCGAACATTCAAAGGAGTCGACCGGATGATACAGCACCAGTATATCGAGCGGGATAGCGGCATGGTAATAACCGAACAGCTGCTGGGAGACCGGATGGTGCGACTGCTCTATCATGGCGTTCGCGAGAACAATACGGCTCTGTTCAAGATACTGACCAGCAGCTGGTCGTCCCACATCCTCAGTATGGTCAATTTTGACCGTCCCGTGTTATCGGAACGTGCTTTTCTCGCCGATTGCGGCATTGACCTGTCAGAGTGTCTCGACCCATCCAGCCGGCTGGACACGCCTCGTAAGATATTCGAGCGGAAGATTCGTTACTGGGAATGCCGCCCGATGCCGACAGAGACGGATGCAGTCGTATCTCCTGCTGATGCGCGGGTGCTGGTCGGGTCATTTCACGAAACCTCGCTGATTTTTCTGAAGGAGAAATTTTTTTCCTTCGAGGAGCTGCTCGGCGAAGGTAAATCAAT
>JAQUIG010000022.1 GCA_028683435.1 Desulfuromonadaceae bacterium
CAATCTCTGCTGTCAACAACTTTCTTTCCGGCAGAAACCTTTTTCTGAGAACCCCAAGAAACTTCCGCTCCAAAAGGGACTCGCTTTCTATCATACATAATCCGATGATGTCAAAAGAAAAATAACCTTTGATAAGAAAAAACATGGGTGTAGTTACTTAGACCCGTCAAAAACTTCGTAAAATCCGTGTGTTCCCAACTTATGTACTTTCATAAGATTTGTTGAACCGCGTGTTTCGATGGGGATACCCATTGTAATTACCACTTGATCTCCGTTGCGAAAACCTGTTGCCAACATTTTTTTTTCCACTTCTTGAATCTGCTGATCGGTATTTTCCATGATGCCAACTTCAGTACAGTACACTCCCCAGTAGATCGACAACCTGCGCCGGATCTCCGGCGAGGCGGTGAACGCAATGATCTGGGTTAATGGCCGGAAGGCCGATATAAGAGCTGCAGTACTGCCGGATCGCGTAAACACAGCGATTGCCTTTGCTTTGAGAGTTGCGGCAGTCCGGCAGGATGATTCAGCGACCGCCTGTGCCGTTGTTGTTACGGCATTAAAATGACTATCCACGCCAGGTAAATCGGCACGTTCCACATCTTTAGCAATACGGACCATCGTCTTGACCGATTCTATCGGAAAATCGCCTGAAGCTGTTTCTGCCGAAAGCATGATGGCATCAGTGCCGTCTATAATAGCATTTGCTACATCGGATGTCTCCGCCCTCGTCGGGCGTGGATTGCGGATCATTGAGTCCAGCATCTGTGTAGCTGTTATGACCGGTTTACCGGCCTTGTTGCATGCCTGGATTATTTTTTTCTGATAGATCGGCACCTTTTCCGGTTCAATTTCGACACCGAGATCACCACGTGCCACCATGACGGCATCGGTCGCTTCAAGGATTTTTTTGAAGTTGCGGAGCGCCTCCGGCTTTTCTATTTTGGCAACTACCGGAGTAGTTTTCCCCTTGGCAGTAATCAATCTTTTTATTTCTTTAATATCCTCAGCTGTACGTACAAAAGATAACGCAATGAAATCAACTCCGGCTTCAAGAGCAAAATCGAGATCTATCAGGTCCTTTTCCGTAAGACAGGGGGCAGAAACGTTCACTCCCGGCAAATTGATCCCCTTATTGTTTTTGAGAAACCCTCCAGCTACAACCAGACATCGAACCCGTTCGCCGTCAAGTGCAATAACTTTCAATTCAAGTAGTCCATCATCAAGCAGGATTCGAGAACCGGGACGCACGTCATGCGGCAAAGATTGATAAATTGTCGGGATTACACCATCGCTGCCAAGCACGTCGTCGGTGGTAATAACGACCTCCTCTCCTTTCGTCAGCAGCATACTGTCACCTGCCATCTTTCCGGTCCTGATTTTAGGCCCCTGAAGATCGCCTAGAATGCCAGCCTGACGACCCAGTTTATCAGACACATGCCTAATAACCCGAATCAGCTCCAGTTTCTGCGAATTTTTGCCATGAGAAAAATTCAGCCTGAATATGTCAACACCGGCCTGCATCAATTTCTGAATCATATCCGGTGATGAGCTTACCGGACCAATAGTAGCAACTATTTTGGTTTTACGGATTAATCCGGGCACGATCACTCCTTTCATACATGTATCGATTCTTTATGTACATCCTGCGCCGCCTCTCTAATCGCCTCCGGCAGGGTTGGATGAGCATGACAGATAAGTGCGATATCCCTGGCCGTTCCACCGAAGCTCATGACCGTAGCCGCCTCGGATATCAGGTCAGACGCCCGTGGGCCAACGATGTGGACACCCAGTACCCGGTCGCTTTCCAAGTGTGCGAGAATCTTGACAAACCCTTCCGTTTCATCCATGCAGCGTGCGCGACCGAGTGCCGAAAAATTAAAGCGGCCGCTTTGATAAGGTACTCCATCAGCTTTAAGTTGTTCCTCAGTACACCCGACGCTGGAGGCTTCTGGCCAGGTGTAGACCGCTCCGGGGATGTACTCGTATTCAACTTTTGTCGTCATGCCCGCTATCCGCTCTACGCAGGCAACCCCTTCTTCAGAGGCCTTGTGAGCAAGCATGGGTCCGGGCACCAGATCGCCGATGGCATAAACTCCCGGCAGTGACGATTGATACGCATCATCTATGATAACTCTCCCCGATTCATCCAGTGCAACACCGATGGCCTCCAAGCCGAGACCTCCAGTCATTGGCCGTCGTCCGACCGCCACCAGCACTTTATCACAATCGACCTCTTCGGCGCCGGTACCGGAGTTGAACTGGACAATTGCCTTGGCGCCGATCCTTCGTACTCCTGTAATGCGCGTACCAAGCTTGAACTGAATCCCCTGTTTGCGTAGCGATCGATAAAGCGTATCCGCCGCCTGACGATCCATATTCGGCAGAATCTGCGGCAGCATCTCCATCACCGTTACCTGGGCACCCAGTCGCCTCCAAACGGAACCAAGTTCAAGCCCGATATAGCCGCCACCAGCCACGACCAGATGTTCCGGGACCTGATCGAAAGAGAGTGCTTCGCGTGCCGCGACGACAAACTGGCCGTCAAAAGGAATACCGGGCAGAGCGGACGCTTCGCTGCCGGTCGCAAGAATCACCTTTGGAGCTAAAATGGTGACGACCGAGTGTGAGACAGGCTCAAGAAGGCTTTGCTGAGCACTTGGGACCGGCGGAGTAACTGTCACTGCGACCTCCACCTCATGCTGACCGGCAGCATTGACACCCTTTAGAACGGCGGTGCCCTGGAGCCGTTCAATTGTGTTCTTCTTGAACAGATAGGCGATACCGTCGGTCAATTTCTTAACGACATCCTCCTTGCGTAGCATCATGGCATCCAGGTCGAGATGCGGAGGAGCTATCGCTATGCCGTGCAGAGCGAATTTGTCACGCGCAAGGGCAAAAAGCTCGCTGGAGTCGAGCAGCGCCTTGCTGGGGATGCACCCTTCGTTAAGGCAGACGCCGCCGAATGTGGCGCGCTTTTCAACGACAACGACCTTCAACCCGAGCTGGGAAGCACGGATGGCGGCAACATAGCCGCCCGGCCCGGCACCGATAACGATAAGGTCGTATATGTGTGGCTCAGACATTTTGTTAACCTCCTTAAAATAGGGGTAAGCGGCAAGAAAAAATCAGTTTTGACCCTGCTTCCCCATGTACTTTCCTCACCCTTCCAGCAGCAGTTCTTCCGGCTTTTCAATATACTCTTTAACCTTTTTCAGAAATCCAACCGCCTCACGGCCATCGACGATACGGTGATCGTAGGAAAGCGCCAGATACATCATCGGCCGTATGACGATCTGTCCGTCACGCACAACCGCGCGGTCCTGAATGGCGTGCATCCCCAGTACTGCGCTCTGGGGAGGATTAAGAATCGGCGTGGAAAGCATCGAACCGTACACACCACCGTTGCTGAGTGTGAAGGTGCCACCCTCCAGATCCGAGATAGCAAGGCTATTGTTTTTTATCTTCTCGGTGAAAGCGATAATAGCCTGATCAATCTCGTACAACTTGAGTTGATCTGCAGCCCGTATGATCGGCACTACCAACCCCTTGTCGCCGCCAATGGCAACGCCGATGTCATAAAAATGGTGATATACGATATCATCACCATCGATACTGGCATTGACCAGTGGAAACTCTTTGAGAGCCTCTATACACGCCTTGACAAAAAAAGGCATATAGCCAAGGGCGATCCCGTGACGCTGCAGAAAATGCTCACGATAGGTGCTCCGAAGCGCCTTGACATTAGACAGGTCGGCCTCGTTGAACGTCGTAAGCATGGCGGTCTGCTGGCGGGCTGCCACCAGACGCTCGGCAATCCGCTTGCGGAGAGGCGACATCGGGCGGCGTTCCTCACGGCCGGATGAATAAAGCGGTGATTCTTCCGTGCGTACAGAAAACGGCTTTACACCTTCAGCGGCAAATGGTGGAGCAGATGGCTGAGAGGTGCCCGGCTGAACCGCTAAAGAGGCGACGCCTTGCTGATCAGGAACAGCCGCAGTCGCCTCAACAACAGTGGCAGGCTTGGAGACAGGAGGCATTTTAGACCTCATTTCGATACGGGCGAAGAGATCATCCTGCGTGGCACGCCCCCCCTTGCCGCTTCCAGTCAGCTCGTCCGGAGAAATATTTTGTTCCCGCATCTCACGCCGCAAGGAGGGTGACGATGCCGGTGCAGCGAGTTTCTCCGTTAGAGGTGTCACAGGGGTGGTGACAGGCGTTTCCGCCAAGGGTGTGGACTCTTCCATGGTGCCTATTGTCGTTCCTACGGTTACCGTTGTACCCTCAGTTACCACTATCGTGAGGACTCCGGCTGCGTCGGCATTAAGATCAAGTGTAATTTTGTCGGTTTCAATTTCACAGAGCGGCTCATCACGTTTAACAACATCACCACTTTTTTTGAACCACTTGGCCAGCAGGGCTTCACGCACCGACTCACCGACTTCAGGTATTTTTATTTCCACGGGTTACTCTCCATTTTGGATTTAGATACGCTGGTTATGCCGGATAAACTCCATGTATTCTACCTCATTTCAATCGTTTCTCCAGTAAAAACAAAGGGCGACCAAACATGGCCGCCCCGGGTTAGTTGCACAATCAATCAAGCAACTATTTCTCACCTTTCAGAAATTCCCGACCAAAGGGCGACATCTGCCGCAGACGGGCGATGATCGGCGGCATCTCGCGGATAACGGTATCGATCTCTGCATCGGTAGTATAGCGCGAAAGTGAGAAGCGGATCGACCCATGAGCACAGGTGAAAGGGACCCCCATGGCGCGCAGGACGTGGGAAGGTTCCAGCGACCCCGAGGTGCAGGCGCTTCCTGATGAAGCACAGATGCCCAGTTCTGACAGCAGCAGCAAAATGGCCTCACCTTCGACAAATTCAAAGGCGATAGAAGTTGTATTAGGCAGTAGTTCGGCACCGCCGCCATTGATGCGGGCATGAGGAATTGCCGCCATCAGAGATTCCTGCAGGCGGTCACGCATAGCTTTGACAACCGTATTTTCGACTTCCATATACTGCCCGGCAAGTTGGCAGGCTTTCCCCAGGGCGATGATGGCTGCGGCATTCTCAGTACCGGCCCGGCGACTCTTTTCCTGATGCCCCCCCACCATAAAAGGCCGAAATGGAGTACCACGTCTCAAATAAAGCGCACCGATCCCCTTGGGCGCGTGCAGTTTATGTCCGGAAAGCGAGAGCATATCGATACTCGAAGCGGCCATATTGATAGGTATTTTACCGATGGCTTGTACGGCATCACTGTGAAAAAGAGCACCTTTTGACTTTGTAATGGCGGCCGCTTCTTCAACCGGGAAGATAACACCGGTCTCGTTGTTGGCCCACATCAGCGATACGATCGCGGTATCAGTGTCAACTGCCGCCTTCAATTCTTCCATATCGAGGCGGCCGGCACCATCGACGCCGATCTCCGTGACACGATACCCTTTCTGGGTCAGGTTACGACATTGAGTCAGAACGGCCGGGTGTTCAACACGAGATGTTATGATGTGCCGACGCTCGGGGAAGACCTCAAGCGCCGAACGGATTGCGGCATTGTCACTCTCGGTGCCGCAGGCGGTGAAAATAATCTCTTCGGGTTCCGCCCCCAAAAGCTCTGCCACGCGGACACGGGCTTCGGTGACCTTGCTCTGCACCTGACCACCGAAAAAATGCATCGAACTGGGGTTGCCATACAGTTCGCAAAAATAGGGGCGCATCTCTTCGAATACATCCTCATCCACCTTAGTCGTGGCGTTGTTGTCAAGATAGATCTCTTTCATCGTGAAACCTCCTCTACGACAATATCCTCAGCCACAAGCTCGCGCAGCTTGACCTGAACCATGCGCGCGGTGTTGCCGGATGAGGCGCAGCCGGCGCAGGCCTTGCGAAAGGCCACCTGCACGTTTGGGCCATCAATATCTATCAGCTCCAGATCGCCGCCATCAGCCCAGAGCAGCGGCCGGATGTCGCGTTCCAATACTTCTTGAATCAGCTGCATCTTCTTCATATTGGAGAGTTTTTCAGGTCGCTTGCGCGGTTGGGAAGCCGGATCACCAAGCACTTCGGCAATCAGTTCCTTAATCTTGGGAAGGCAGCCGCCACAGGCGCCGCCAGCCTTGGTAAAATGCGTCACCTGCTCAACAGTCGTCAGGCGGTTGGTCTCAATGACCTTCTTGAGAAAGGTATCGGTGATGCCGAAACATTTGCAGACGATCTCCCCCTCATAATCCGGATAGGCGTGTCCCTGATCGTGCTCACTGTCGTGCTGGGGAATATCCATGCCGCGATACTTGAAAATCGCCACTTCCAGCGCTTCCTGCCCCATGACCGAACAGTGCATCTTTTCTTCCGGCAACCCCCCCAGAAAATCGGCAATATCCTTATTGCTGACGGCCAAAGCTTCATCGAGAGTTTTTCCTTTAACTATCTCGGTCAGGGCGGAGGAAGAAGCGATGGCACTGGCGCAGCCGAAAGTTTGAAACTTGGCATCGACAATTTTATCCTTATTCTCATCGAGCTTGAGATACAGTTTGAGAGCGTCGCCGCAGGCCAGACTGCCGACCTCACCAATGGCATCGGCATCAGCTATATCCCCGACATTACGGGGGTTCAAGAAATGATCTTTAACGGTTGGCGTGTAATCCCACATGAATGTAACTCCTCCTGAAAATGTTTGTCTTATTCTCGTTTAGCCCTGATAAACAGGATAAGTGCGTTAACGAAGTTGTTTGCTGCTTGAAAAAGCAGCAAACAACTTCTAACTTGCTAATATAAACTTTCGGCCGGCGGCCATTACCTCTGCAAGACGTGCATCGTTACGTGCCTCGCCATACAACCGCACTACCGGTTCAGTCCCCGATTTACGGAACAGCATCCAGCTGCCGTCATCTAACAGCAACTTTGTCCCGTCGATTCTGATGATTTCCTTAATCTTCGAACCGGCGAATTCGGCGGGGACAGCTTTGATCTTGCTGCTGTAGGCAATCTCCAGCTCCGGCGACAATTTCAGGTTGTCGCGGCGGGTAACAAAACGTCCCACCTCGCCATATAACCGTTCCAGCAGCTCCCGGACACCCTTCCCTTCACGGGCCACCATTTCAGCCACGAGGAAACAGGCCAAAATGCCATCCTTCTCCGGGACGTGCCCTTTGATCGTCAGGCCGGCGCTCTCTTCACCGCCGATGACCAGTTTGTCCTGGCTGATCAGTTCACCTATATACTTGAAGCCGACCGGCGTCTCATACACCGGCACACCATGTTTCTTCGCGACGGCATCGATCAGGTGAGACGTCGCGACAGAGCGTGCCACACCACCTTCAAGCTTGCGCACCCGGATCAGGTAATCCAGCAGCAGCGCGATGATATAGTTCGGTTCGATGTAGCTACCGTCGGCATCGAGTATCCCAAAACGGTCGGCATCGCCATCAGTAGCAAGGCCGAGCTTGATATCGGGATCATTCTTTACCAGGGAAATGAAATCGGGGATGTGCGCCTCGGACGGCTCAGGCGGCTGTCCGCCAAAGTAGGGGTCGAGATGATCATTAATGATCGCATACGGGATGCCGCGCTGGCGGAACGGGGCGTCCAGATACCCCCGCGAAGTTCCGTACATCGGGTTGAGCGCCACTTTCCCCACCCTGCCGATGACATCAAAATCCACCTTTTGTTCCAGTGATCTCAAATAGATGTCGTGAGGATTGATGTTTTCCACCAGCCCCTGTTCGGCGGCATCCACAAGGGACAGCTCACTGTAACAGTCGGTTCCTATTGTCGCATTGGCGCGACGCTCGATCTCACCAGTTGTTTCCGGCAGCGCCGGGCCTCCCCATGATGGCGAAAATTTGACACCGTTGTATTCCGGGGGATTATGGCTGGCGGTAAAATTGATGGCGCCGGCGGCACCGCGGCGCAATATTTCGTACGCTATAACCGGCGTGGGAGTATCCCGCTCACAAATATACGCCTTGATTCCGGCACCGGCCAGGACACGGGCGGATGCCTCTACAAAACGTTGCCCCATGAACCTGGTATCGCAGGCAACGACGACGCCTTTTTCCTGCTCTCCGGAGGCTTTAATGGTATCGGCTATGGCCTGAACAACGACCTTCACGTTAGCAAAAGTGAAATCCTCACAGAGGATTCCGCGCCAGCCGGATGTTCCAAAGGTGATTTTAGTCATTTGTACCCCCCAGACAGCAATAGGACATCTTTAGTCGTGTTAGAATAGTACACCTGTGACCGCTCGTCAAGACAAAGAGAATGCCAGCCGTTTTTTTCACTTTACCGCTGAATATGGTGTTGAACCTTCCCGATTTATTGAACAATGGCGTTTAATTCTACTCGACTCCGAGAGATGGATTCCTTCTCCGGCGCCTTGGATACGTCACCTTCCTTTTGGAATATCCGCTCGGCAGGGACGTTTCCCTTCCTGACGAGGTAGTTCATTACCGCCACAACCCGCTCCCGAGCCAGCGCCTGAAGCTCGGGAGCACCGATGATTGTATTGGCGATGATCAGTTTTTTCATTTCGTCGGGGGGCAGGTTCTTGACCAGACCGAGAACGTTGCGTGGTTTGGGGAATTTTTCCTTTTTGTACACCGCTGCCAGGTAGGCGGCATATTCCTCCGACAGAACTACGATTGCATCGACCTTTTCGCCCTCTTTCAAGGTTCCTTCCTTGCCGAGCGTCAGGAATTTTTCGTTTCTGAGCTTGCGGTCAAACAGTTCACGCCGGTATGCCTCAACATCCTTCTCAGGATCTACGTACCCCTTCAGCTCAACCTTCAGGGCCGGGCGATCAAGCAGCGCTCTCGACAGGGTGCTCAGCTTCTGCTCCTCACCGGGAGGGATGACACTTGTGCCATAGCCGAACTGGACCGCGCTGAAATCCTCGCCGCTGCCGAGCATTGACGAGAGCAGCGAGAGTGGTGAGGTGACCGCCTTGACCATCAAATTTTTCAAGACCTGAAAAACGAGCTTCCAGACGCTGAACTTCGGGTCATCAGTACGGCCGGTGACCGGAACATCCAGATGAATTTCTCCCTTGCGGTCCTTGAGCAGCGCCAGGCCCAGCAGTACCGGCAGGTTGGTGGCCTTGTCGCTCTCTACCTTGTTGCCGAAGGTGAACTGGTCTAAGAATATCTTGTTATCCGACGTAAGTTCCTTCTTTTCAATATGGTACTTCAGGTCGAGGAACAGTTTGCCTTTTTCAACCGTATACCCCAGATAGGTGCCCGAGTAAGGAGTGACTGGCGAGAGTTCGATGTCATGAAAAGAAACCATCAGATCGACGAAGAGGTCATCCCGCAGCGGATTTATTTTCCCGGTGATCTGCAGCGGCGAGTGGTTCTCCAGATTGCCGCGCAGATCGACATCGGCAAATTTAGTCTCTTCGGAAGAGAGGCCGCTGACCCGTCCCCCCAGGTTATAGAAGGTTGTATTGAACTGCTGCGACAGATGATGGTCGGCAAAAGAAAGCGTACCGTCCTGAATGGTCACTGCGCCGATGCTGATCTGCCCCTTGGCGCGAGCATTCTGCTCCGTGTCAGACGGGGTGGCGACCGCACCTCCGGAGGGAGCAGCCGGGGGTGCGGGGGATGGCCCCTGGCTTTTCGGTGTGGACGCCGACGCCGGCTTCAGTAATAAATTTTGCAGGTTGAGGGTTCCGTCCTTGCGAACAATGATGCGGGAATAAACGCCATTCAGGGCCACCTCTTTCACGTTCAGGGAAAACGGTTCCAGCCCCCCCCGGAATTCATCCAGTTGCAGGCTTTCCCATTTCAGCAGATCCTCCTCCGCAGTCATGTCGATGCTGTGAAAGGAACGTATACCGGCGCTTCCCTTGAATGTGCCGGTCGGTTTGCCCTCCTTGAGTGCGACATCCATGTTCAGAGCTGTGTCAAGATAGCCGCCGATGATGAACACATTCAGGTTTTCAGGGAAGTACTCTTCGAAATCTCTGATCGGGAGATGGCCGACAGTGAGACTCCCCTTATAACGAAAGGGGAGCGGAGTAATATCACCGCTGGCTTTAAGGGTTGTCTGCTTGCCGAAGGTCGAAGCAAAGCGAAGCTGTGCAGATGTGAAGCGCGGTCCGTTCAGGTTTGCAAGTGAGATGCCGGTATTCCGCAACGAGAATGTGGGCTTTCCAGAGCGGCTCTTGTCGTGAAACAGCAGATTGAGTTTATCCGCCTGAAAACGCTTCAACCGATAGGTAAAGGTCTTTGACGCGTCCTTCAGCTCCACGGAACCGGTCTTCAGCGACCTGCTCTGTGGCGCTGAAGCCGCGGGATTATTTTTTTTGGGTGACATATTTTGCTGCGGCACCAGCAGCGACATCGCTGAGATCTGCCCGTCGGTCTCGCGGGAGAGAGCAATATTCCCTTTCGATAGTCTGATTTCGGCGATCTCCAGACGGTTCTCCTTCTCTTTGAAGGCTGCACCGTTCACCGTCAGTTGAGAAAAGTCAAAACCGTCGTTCCTGCCATAGCGGGTAGAGAGGTTTTTCAGGATCAGGCGGCCATTTTCCGCTGTCAGACCGTTATCTTTGCTGAAGCTGACTTCTCCGGACAGATCAAGGACACCCTTGAGCGGTGCTGTGAAAAACCGGGCCATATAGGGCCACCCTCTCTGAAGATTCAATCCGGCAAGCCTGGTTGAGCTCTTTGCTGCCAGCGGATTGGCGGAGAAGCTGCCAGCGGAGGTGATGGTTGCCTCATTATCCACCTGCAGAGACAGGTCATATTCAGCCGATTTGTCCGCAGCAGTCGTGAAGTGTTTCATCTTAAAATCGATATCGTTCAGGGATCCTTTGAACCCACCCTTGGGGACGGCATCGCTCATGTGGACGCTGCCGTTGGTGAAGTTCAAGACAGAGACCTGGACGAACGGCTGTTGGACCGCCTTCACAGGCTCCTGTTTTCTGCCCTGGACTGTTTCAGGCGAGGTAACGGTGCTTTTCTGCGGCAGCAGCCGCTCATACATCCATTGACCCTTTGCATCACGTCTTACGAACAGCTCGAGACCATCAAGTGTGATCGCTTCGAACTCGAACTGCTTGGCGAAGGCCTCCAGCTTCGAAGCATTGACTTCCAAGGCCGGCAACCTGAACAGGGGCTGGCCGTTTTTCAGGTTTACGGCGATGCCGTCCAGCCGTGCATGGCCTCTGATCAATAACTGCGGTATTTTGTCGGCAGAGATGCGGTACGTCATACCCAGATCAACCCCCAGCTTTCCCGCAGCCAATTCAACCGGAGGTGGCTGTGGTGAATAGGCCACCAACCGGGGGATATTGAGTTCTTTTAGGTGTATGTCAACTTCCGTCTCCATGGACTTGCTGAACGGCTTAACCTTGCCGGCGAAGCTGAAAGCGGCGCCGTCAACTACGGCGGATAGTTTGGGATCAATGTATTTATCCATCAAATAAGGCATGTTGCTGATGAAAGGGATGGCAAACTGCAGGTTACGGACCGTGTGCTTTCTGCCGCCGTCCACAGCAAGGTCGTTAAAGTCAACGGTACCGTTTGTGACGGTTATGTTGTTGATAGAGTAAAGCAGCGTTCCTTGTGAGGCCGGTTTTTTGTGTGCCTGCTGGCGTTCGATGATATCCGTAAAGCTGTAACGATTAGCGGCGGTGCGGGTGATGCTGAGCGAAGGTGCTTCAAGGGTGACTTCCGAGAGAATAAGGGCGCGCCTGTAGATGGATGCCGGACTGAGAGTCGCACGGAGAGCGGCGAACGCGATGAAGGGTCCGCCCCCTTTTTCTTCTATGGCAGCCCCCTTGACGTTTATCGCCAGAACAAAAGGGTTAATGGACACGGATTCTATGCGGACCGTCCGCCCGGTGGCCTGCTGAATAGCCGCGGGCCTTGTTTTTTACGAGTATCGGTAGAAGGGTCACGCTGAAAATAAGCAGCGCCACAAGAATCCCTGCAGCAATAACAGCCAGTTTTTTCTGTCTGAACATACGGACCTCGGCTGAGCGGTAATTCTGTTATCAGCATTTTATATACTATCTGAGGAGTAGCGGGGTACGATTTTTTATATCGCTGATGGGCAGAACCGGTATTTACCCGCGGAGGTTCCAAGAGTGCACTTGACCTGAATCAGCCAACAGTAGTATATCTTTACGCTCAGATTTTTCATAAAAAGGAATCGCGTAATGACCAAAGAACTTGCCAAGGGGTACGAGCCCCATGATGTTGAAAAGAGATGGTACAGCGAGTGGGAAACAAAAGGTTATTTCCGCGCCGCCGCTACTTCGGATAAAAAACCGTACTCCATAGTCATTCCCCCACCGAACGTAACCGGCGCCCTGCACATGGGGCACGCCCTCAACAACACCCTCCAGGACATCCTCTGCCGCTGGAAACGGATGCAGGGATACAATGTCCTCTGGATGCCGGGCACCGACCATGCGGGGATCGCCACCCAGAACGTTGTCGAGCGGCAGTTGGCCGCCGAGGGGAAGGACCGCCATGATCTGGGGCGTGAAGCATTTATCGAGCGGGTCTGGAAGTGGAAGGCTGAGTCCGGCGGCCAGATCATCGGCCAGCTGAAACGCTTGGGCGCATCGTGCGACTGGGAGCGCGAGCGTTTCACTATGGATGAAGGGCTCTCGAAAGCGGTGCGTACCGTTTTTGTAAAACTGTACGAAGATGGCCTGATCTATCGTGACAACCGCCTCATCAACTGGTGCCCGCGCTGCCACACCGCCCTTTCCGATATCGAGGTTGAGCATGAAGACCACAAGGGGCATCTCTGGCACATCCGCTATCCGGTCGTCGGTGAACCGGGACGCTTTGTGACCGTGGCGACAACCCGCCCGGAGACCATGCTGGGGGATACCGCCGTGGCTGTCCACCCGGAAGACGAGCGCTATGCCGATCTGGTGGGTAAAAAGGTCCTCCTGCCGCTCCTTAATCGCGAGATCCCGGTTGTCGCCGATGACTATGTCGATCGTGAATTCGGCACCGGCGTCGTCAAGATCACCCCGGCCCACGATTTTAACGACTTCGAGGTCGGCCTGCGCCACGGCCTGGATAAGATCAACGTGCTTGACGAATCCGGCGTCATCAATGCCGCCGGCCACCAATACGAAGGACTTGATCGCTTCGAGGCCAGAAAACGGATTGTAGCCGACCTGGAAGCAGCAGGTTATCTGGACAAGATCGATGATCACGCCATGTCAGTCGGCGGCTGCTACCGCTGCAAGACCGTGGTCGAGCCGTACCTTTCCCTTCAGTGGTATGTGAAAGTGGCGCCACTGGCCGAGCGGGCCTTGGACGCCGTAAAAAGCGGCAAGACCCGCATCCTCCCGAAACAGTGGGAAAACACCTATTACGACTGGATGGAAAATATCCGCGACTGGTGCATCTCCCGCCAGATCTGGTGGGGACACCGTATCCCGGCCTGGTTCTGCGACCACTGCGGCGAAATTACCGTCGCGATGGAAGCGCCGACGGTCTGTTCCAAATGCGGCAGCGACGAACTCCGCCAGGAAACCGACGTGCTCGATACCTGGTTCTCATCGGCCCTCTGGCCCTTCTCCACCATGGGGTGGCCTGACCAGACCGCCGAATTGAAAACATTCTACCCGACCTCCTGCCTGGTGACCGGTTTCGACATCCTCTTTTTCTGGGTGGCCCGCATGATGATGATGGGGCTGCACTTCATGGATGAGGTCCCGTTCACCGATGTCTACATCCACGCCCTGGTGCGCGATGCCCAGGGGCACAAGATGTCAAAGTCAAAGGGGAACGTGATCGACCCGCTGACGGTCATCGATCAGTACGGCACCGACGCCTTCCGTTTTACGCTGGCCGCCTTCGCCGCCCAGGGACGCGACATCAAACTGGCCGAGGAGCGGATCGCCGGGTACCGTAACTTCTGCAACAAGGTCTGGAATGCGGCCCGCTTTACGCTGATGAACCTTGAAGGGTTCGATCCGGATGGCACCACCCTTGACTCGCTCGAATTGTCACAGGGGGACAAGTGGATCCTGCACCGCCTCAACGAAACCGCCCGGACTGTCGATGAAACGCTGACCGGCTACCGTTACAACGAAAGCGCGATGGCACTGTACCAGTTCACCTGGAGTGAATTCTGCGACTGGTATCTGGAACTCTCCAAACAGGACATTTACAACGGCACGCCGGAGCGAAAACTGGCGACTCAATATGTTCTCTGGTACACACTGGAGAACCTGCTCCGCCTGCTGCACCCTTTCATGCCGTTTATCACCGAAGAAATATGGCAGGCGCTGCCGGGGACAAAGGCGACTCCGACCATCATGCAGGCCCCCTACCCTGCCCCCTGTGACGACCGTTCATTTCCACAGGACGCAGCCGAGATGGAGCGGGTCATGGCGGTTATCGGCGGAATCCGCAACATTCGCGGCGAGATGGAGGTGCCACCTTCGAAACAGATCGCAGTGATCCTCTCCTGCGACAGCGAAGCCGGCCAGCGTCTGATGAAACACAATGAAAGCGCCATCATCAGTCTGGCCAGGGTTTCCGACCTTGCCATCGGCTGCAGAATCGAAAAACCGGAGGATTCTTCAATACAGGTTGCCGGTGATGTCCAGATATATGTACCGCTCAAGGGGATGGTGGACGTAGCTGCCGAAGAGGAGCGGTTGCTGAAGGAGATCGGCAAGATCGACAAGGATATCGAGATGTTCTCCAAGAAGCTGGAGAGCCCCGCCTTTGTGGACCGGGCACCGGAGGATATTGTCGCCAAGGAGCGGCAGAAACTGTCCGACGCAGGCGGTAAAAAGCTGGTGCTGGAAGAGAGTTTGGGAAAAATCAGAGGGTTGAAATAGCAACACGGTACATCAGCTTTGAAATGGGTGTAACCGCACCCGCAACAAAACAGACTAAAAACGGGAATAATCATGCCGCTGCAGATCAAGAACGTCGCCATATTCGCCAAGATGCATGATCCACGATGTCAGGGGATCGCCAGTGACCTGATACAGTGGCTGGAAACCAGAAAATGTACACCTCTGGTGGAACCGGATCTGGCGCGGCTGATCGGGCACCCAGACACAATGACCGAGGAGGAGATCCGAGACCAGGCCGAGCTGGTTGTCGTTCTGGGAGGCGACGGTACATTGATCTCCGTTGCCCGACTCTTCGGTGGGTATAATGTTCCCATCCTGGGGGTCAATCTGGGGAGCCTCGGTTTCCTGACCGAGATCACTGTCGATGAACTCTATACGCGCCTTGAACTCTGCCTGCAGAGTGCCCCGCGAGTCTCAGTCCGGATGATGCTGATGGTGACGCTGCTGCGTGACGGCAAACCGAATGAAACATTCCACGTATTGAATGATGTCGTCATAAACAAGGGCGCTCTGGCCCGCATCGTTGATCTGGAAACCAGGATCAACAAGCATTTCTTAACAACCTACAAGGCCGATGGTCTGATCGTCGCCACCCCGACCGGTTCCACCGGCTATTCCCTCTCGGCCGGCGGCCCGATCATCGAACCACAGATGAGCTGCATCGTTATCACCCCGATCTGTCCGCACACCCTGACCAACCGCCCGATTGTCGTTACCGACGAAGCGATCATCTCCGTCACGATAACCGCCTCCTTTGATGAGAAGGTCTACCTGACCCTTGATGGACAGGTCGGCCTCGAACTGCAGGAGGGTGACTCGGTAGAGGTGCGCAAGGCGCTTCACAAGACCTCACTGGTCGTGTCGCGCAGTCGTGACTATTTTGAACTCCTGCGCACAAAATTGAAGTGGGGGGAGCGCTGAGACAGCCATGCTGACCGATCTGACCATCAAAAATGTCGCCATCATCGACACCCTGCAGATAACCTTTAAACCGGGGCTGACCGTGCTGACCGGCGAAACCGGTGCCGGCAAGTCGATCATCATCGATGCGGTAGGTCTGATCATGGGGAGCCGCGCTTCCAGCGACCTGATCCGCTCCGGCGAGGAAGAAGCTGTCGTCGAAGCGATCTTTGATATTTCTGCCCTGCCGGAAATCAAACAGCAGCTGGCAGAGGCCGGATTTGAAGCAGCCGACGAGCTGTTGATAAAACGTTCGTTGTCACGGAGTGGCAGAAACAGGATCTTCATCAACGGCGGCATGGCTACTTTGGCGCTTCTGACCGACATCGCCCCACGACTGATCAATATTTACGGCCAGCATGATTCCCAAACCCTGCTCAAACCGGAAAACCACCTCCGACTGTTGGATGCCTATGCCGGACTGAATGAAAACCGCGAAGCATTTGCCCAGCTGTTTCAGCGTTTGAATATGCTGCGCAGTACCATAGCAGGTTTGGACAGTACAGAACGCGAAGCGGCGCATCGTGCAGATCTGCTGGCCTACCAGGCCCAGGAAATCAGTCAAGCGGCATTGAAGGATGGTGAAGAGGAACAACTGGAGGAGCAGCGCCTGTTGCTGGCTCATGCGGAGAAACTGGCAACCGGCAGCGGTGACGCTTTTGAGAGGCTCTACGGTGGCGATGGTGCTATTCTCGGACAATTGCGGCGTATCTCAGCTACCATTTCTGAATTGGCCGCCATCGACCCGGCTCTGCAAGGGAACGCGGCCTCGATTGAAAGTGCTTTTCTGCAGCTGGAGGACGCCGCCATAACTCTGCGCGACTATTCATCGCGCATAGAAGCCGACCCCGGTACACTGCAGGCTATCGATGACCGGCTTGACCTCATCGGCCGCCTGAAAAAGAAATATGCGCCCGGCATTGCAGAAATCCTGGCGTACAAGACAGAGATAGATACGGAATTGGAACAGCTGCAGGGGATAACACACAGCCGTCAGGATTTGGAGTCGGAACGAGAACATCTTGAAGCTGAACTGAAACAGCAGGGTGGCGAGCTGACTCTGCTCCGTGCCGCAGCTGCGGTAAAACTGAAACAGGTTTTGGAGGCGGAGGCGCACCAGCTGGCCATGAAGGGAGCGGTCATCGAACCGGCCCTGGAAGCGCTGGCGGAACCTCGTGTCGGTGGTTACGAAAAAATTGAATTTCTATTTTCCCCCAACCCGGGAGAAACCCCGCGGCCGTTGGCCAGAATCGCTTCCGGTGGCGAGCTGTCCCGGTTGATGCTGGCGATAAAACAGGTGCTCCCTGATAGTGACGTGCCAACTCTGGTTTTTGACGAGGTTGATACCGGCATCGGCGGAGCTACGTCTGAACTGGTAGGGAAAAAACTAAAAAATGTCGCGACCCGCCAACAGGTGCTCTGCATCACCCATCTGCCCCAGGTTGCGGTCTTCGCCGATCAGCAGTTGCGGGTGGAGAAGCTGATAACTGACGGACGAACGTCCACACGCATTCGTGAACTCGACCTGAATGAGCGTACCAGCGAAGTGGCCCGCATGCTGGCCGGAGCCACGGTCACCGATTCCGCCCTGAAACACGCCGCCGAGATGCTGGCGGCCGGCAGCAAAATCTAAGTTGGCAAAACCCCTGTTTAATCCCCCACAACAACGCGAGTAAATTTTCGCACGTCGTTACTGCTTGACTCCGTTAACACCACCGGCAGCCATAATCTGGTTGCGGCCGGCATGTTTGGCGGCGTAGAGAGCCTCATCAGCCCCGGCGTTAAGAGCTATCGCATCACCGCAGAGAGAGAGAGCGGCTATACCGCAACTAAAAGTGCAGGAGAAGCTTTCATCCTTTGCCTCGAAAGTGACGGCAGCAAAACTCTCCCGCAACTCGTTCAGCAGTGATACCGCCTCAGAGAGACCGCAGCCGGGGAGAATGACGGCAAATTCCTCACCGCCAAAGCGGCCGACGATATCCGCCTTACGTACACGCTGCCTGATGAGGCGCGCCAGCGCAATCAGCACGCGATCACCGACCGGATGACCGTAGGTATCGTTCACCGTTTTAAACTTGTCGACATCGATCATTGCGAAACAGACCTCTTCCTGTTTACGTTGGGCGAGGGCGATGGTCGTATCCAGATGTTCCTTGGTGGCGGTATGATTGAACAGGCCGGTCATGCTATCCCGCACCATGTAGGAACGGATGATCTTCATCCGCTCGGCACGGGCAACCACGGAAGACACCAGTCGCTGTGGCTGGATCGGCTTCGTCAGAAACGCATCTCCCCCGGTCAGCATGGCCTGAAACTGTTTATCGGTATCGGTTTCGCTGGAGAGGTAGACGAGCGGGATACTAAAATGGGCGCCGATTTGGCGAACAACTTTGGCCAACTCCATACCGTTGCACCCCGGCATGTACATATCCATCAGAATCAGGTCCGGCTTGAATTCCAGTAATGGTGACATGACCTGGAGCGGATCGTTTACCGCCATGGTGATCATCCCCGACTCCTGGAGTATCAAGGCGTGATAATCGGCCAGTTGCGGATCGTCGTCCACGATCATGATCCGGTACGGCTCCGGTTTAACCGCCGAGGTCAGCAGACTGAGGGTTGAACAGAGTTCGGTCACGTTGACCGGTTTCACGAAATAGGCGCTCGATCCGGCACGCACGGCAGACAAACGGCCGGAGATCGAACCCTGCGAAGAAATAAAGACTGTTGGGATCGGTGTTTCCCTGCCCTCCTGAATAGTTTGCATGACATCGGCCCCGCCGAGCGGCCTGTCGGGAAAGATCATATCCATGACGATCACATCGGGGGGGGCGCTCTGCACGGCGTTAGCCAGCTGTTCCAGCTCGCCAAAAGAAAGCACCTCAAAACCGAAACAGCCGATCTGCGTCGCCAGCGTCAGCCGCTGGTACGAGTCATCCTCGCACAGATACACAAGCTTTCGCTCCCTTTCTATGGTCGCCTCGGCGGCAATCGCCAGCTCCTGGATCTGCAACTCCATTCCCTGCGCCGGATCGATGGTCAAAATTTCGTGATCCATCCGTTCGAACAGCTCCTGCATCTTCTGATGCCAGAATCTGTCGGGAGGTGTTGCGGTCTGCAACGCCTCCTTTGCCAGAACTTCTCCCGCCATGGCCACCGAACTCAACATACTCAGCCGGAACGAAGCGCACGCCCCTTTCATAGTGTGGATGCGACGATGCAGATCCTCCAGCGGTATGTCCCCCTTTTCGCCGCGAACAAACTCAGAGTAGGAAGAGCGAATTCCTTCCAGTTGCACAGGAAGTTGTTTTATGTAAGATTCGCGGATCTTTTTCAGCTTTGATGCGACGATGACAGTTTTCGTACTCAAGTGATTCCATCCTTTTCAGTAAGTTAGAAGGTGCAATAACGATCAGAACTGGATCTGCACTTTCTTTGCCGACCCCTCTTCCCTGACCCATAGGAGGGTTTTTCTGGCACGGGAACACCAATCGCGCACATCCTTTTCGAAGGTAGCACAATCAGCGATAACTTCAAGAACATCGCCCGGTTTCATCTTGATCGACATGACGGTGATCTTGAGTGTTGGTTGAGGACATTTAAGCCCCCGCGCATCCAGTACTGAAACAGCCATAACGTAGACTCCTTGTTGTTTTTTCTCTCGACTAAATTGAATATTTTTTTGGCAGCAAGCATAAAATCATTGCATGAATACTTTTTACTGATCCAGCCGGAGCGGCCCCAGCGCGCGAACAGTTTCAACGGTCTCGCCGATGACCCGGCTAAACTTTTCCCCTTCTCCGGCGGAGACATAATCCAGTCGGCAGCGCTCTTTTTCAATCCCCAACTGCTCGAGCATCAGGTTCAACATGCAGTGGCGCTGCAGAGCACGGCAGTTCCCCTCTTTATAGTGGCAGTCTCCAGGGTGGCAGGCCAGGATAATAACACCGTCGGCCCCCTTTTCAAAAGCTGAAAATACAAATTGGGGATCAACCCGGCCGCTGCACATGACCCGGATGATTTGGACATTGGGAGGGTATGACAGCTGCATCCCCCCCGCCTTGTCGGCCCCGGCGTATGAGCACCAATTGCAGAGGAATCCGATTATTTTAGGTTCAAAGCTTTCCACGGTTGTCATTGCAGGACCCCTTCAATCTCGGCCATGATCTGCTCATTGGTAAAGCCGTGACCGGTAATGGCTCCGGCCGGGCAGGCGGTCACGCAGGTGCCGCAGCCGTGACAGAGGACGGCGTTTACATGTGAAATATTCTGTTCGCTGTTGAACGATATGGCGTGATAGGGGCAGACCGAAAGACAGAGGCGGCAGCCGGCGCAACCGTTTTCGTCAACCTCGGCGGCGATAGGCTCGATCTCGATCGTGCGCCCCGGTTGAAGCCCGGCCAGCGTATGGCCGGCAGTCGCCATCCCTTCGAGCATCGCACTCCGGATATCCATCGGCTCCTGGCATGCTCCGGCCAGATAGATCCCCTTGAGGGTACTCTGGGCGGCATCGGTCCGGCCGTGCAGTTCCCGGAAAAAACCGAACGAGTCGCAACTGACATCCAGCAGGGCGGACAATCTGTCGGTTCCCTCCGCGGGAATCACCGCGGGACAGAGGACCACCATATCGACAGGAGTCACCTCCCCTCTGGAGCAGACGTGAAGCGTGCCGCTGTCGTCACGTGTCACCGCGAGATCACTGATGGCGGCGTAACGCTTCAGGGTAGTGCTGCTGTTCCCGGCGGCGTGCCGGAGGAGCATATGCGCCTCTTTCCCCGGCACGACCAGTTCGCGGTGATAATGGGTGATCGATGCCCCCGGCAGTTTGGCGGTGACCAGATGGTTGAACTTGAAAGCATAGCGGCAGCAGATACCGGAGCAGTACGGATTATGATCTTCATCCAGGCTGCCGACACAATGGATGATCGCCACCGATGACGGGACGGCACCCGCTGCGGTCACGATCTCTCCCCCCGTCGGTCCGGTCGATGAGAGCATCCGCTCGAACTGCATCGCGTCATACACATCCGGCAGCACTCCCATCCCCAGGCCGGCCACGCGGGAGGCATCGTACAGTCCGGCACCGGTGGCGAGGATGATCGAGCCGATTGTCCGTTCGACAACCGTACTCTCCTCGTCCAGATCGACAACATCCTCCCCCATCGGACAGGCGTCTTTGCAGGCCCGGCACTCCACGCCCTGCGCGCGGACACAGACCTCCTCCATCAGGAACGGGGCATTCGGCAGGACACCGGTGAAAGCGAAGTCGATCGCCTTGCGCCCGCTGGCGCTGCTGTTGAATTCATTCATCGTCGTTGCGGGGCAGGCCTCCACGCACTCGCCGCAGCCGATGCATTCGTGCAAGGATACGTGGCGTGGCTTCCGGCGGATTTTTGCGATGAAATTGCCATAGAAACCGGTCACTTCGACCAGCTCCGCCATCGTCATCAGCTCGATCTTGCCCGGGTGCTCACCGTGGAGCAGGTCCCCCATCAGTGGCTCCAGCATACAGGGGGCGCACTCCATGGCCGGGAACAGGTCTTCGAAACGGACCGGCAGGCCGCCGATAAACGGCGTCCGCTCCACGAGCACCACTGATCGCCCCGCTTCGGCCAGCGACAGTGCCGCTTTCATGCCGGCCGGACCGGCGCCGATCACGAGTGCGTCGGGACAGACCTCCAGCTGTTTCTTCTCCAACGGCTGCTGCAGCCGCACCCGGCAGACAGCCCCCCTGATAGCGGCTATCGCTTTTTCGGTCGCAACCCCCGGATGTTCGGTCACCCAGGCGATCTGCTCGCGGATGTTGACGACTTGCATCAGATAGGGGTTCATCCCCGCATTGGTCAGGCAGCTGCGGAAAGTCGCCTCATGGTCACGTGGCGAGCAGGCGGCGACGACGACCCGATCCGGCTGTTCCGCCTTCAGGCTATCCTCGAACTGCAGCTTCCCCTCTTCCGAGCAGATAAAATCCACAATTGTTACGTAGGGACTGTCCGGAAAAAAGCTGGCCGCTTCGGCCACCGCTGCGGAGCTGATTTTTTCGGCGATGTTGCTGCCGCAGTTGCAAAAATAGACCCCTATCTTCATGCTCCCCCCTCCCATTCAGTAATCTGGGCAACGATCCGCTCCACGGCCACCGGCACCGCAGCAGCCACCTCGGCGGTGAAGCGTTCGCCAAAAAGGTCAAACTCGCGCGCCTCGATCCCCCAGAAGGAAACCTGCTCCGGCAGGGAGACACCCGCCATCCTTCCCAGGTCATAGGCGGTGGCAAAATCGGTATCGTGGCTCGAAAACGTATTCTTTGTGGTGACGAAATCCTTCGGGTCGAAACGCTGGACGGTGCCGGGAGGGGCGCCGCTCAGCATCGCGTCTACGACCACCGCCCGTTTGAAACCGGCCATCGCCTCCATCAGCCGGATCCCCCCGGTATTCAACTCCGTCACGGTCAGCGTCATGTGCTGCCTCAGACGTTCCGCCACGGCCATGGCAACGGCTAGCCCGACGCCGTCATCTGAGAGCTGCGGATTCCCCATCCCGATGATGACGGTCCCCCCATAAACGGACGCTTTCATCCCTTCCTCCGCATCTCGCGCAGCATCCCGCCCCTGCTGTCACGGATCGACACCGTCAGCGGCATCTTGCCGGGAAGAAAATGGGTTGCGCAGGAAAGACAGGGATCGTAGAGGCGGAACGCCATCTCCACCCTGTTGAGGATCGCTTCATCCGGGGCGTTACCGGTGATCAGCCTTTCCGCAGCACGCTTGATCGACATGGAGATTGCGGCATAGTTGTTGGTGGTGCCGACGATCATATTGACCTTCGTCAGCACCCCCCTCTCATCGGTGACAAAATGGTGGGTCAGTGTCCCGCGCGGAGCCTCGACCGAGCCGATCCCCTCGCCGGTGAAGCGGGAAGGATCGGGGATGTTGCGGGTTTCCGATGACGTTATTTCAGGGTCAAGCGCCAGCTCCAGCATCCGTTCCGAGGCGTAGAGCAGCTCGATCAGCCGTGCCCAGTGGGTGGCGAGACGGTGATGGATCGGTTCGTAGCGTGACGCGGTAATCTTTTTGCATCCGAACGCCTCGTACATCCGCTGGTACTCGGCATTGGCCAGCGGCGTCGCCATCCCCTCGGAGACATTCAGCCGCGACAGCGGTGTCGCGGTGTAGACGCCGCTGCCGATCCCGTCCGTCAGCCCCTTCCACCCCACCTTTTTCAGATAGGGGTATTTCAGGTAGGTCCATGCCTCCACCCGCTCGGCTATATGCTCGCGATAGTCGGACGGGGGGTATGTGGCAAATTCGTTCCCCTCGGGATCCACCACCCGGATCATGCCGTCGTAGAAGTTCGCCTGATTGTTCGTATCGACGGTCCCCATCGAGTAGGTGCGGTGGAGGTAGATGTCGGAGGTCACCATCTCCAGGTAAACCGGGTTCTTCAGCACGATTTTTTCGAAGAGAGAGAGGGAAAAACGGGCGAATTCGATGTTCTTGCGCGCCGTATCCTCAATCTGAGCTCTCTCCTCCGCAGTGATCGGGCGGCTCCAGCCGCCGGGCACTCCGGCCACCGGATGAATCGACTTCCCCCCCAGAAAGGTGATGATCTCGTGGTTGCGCTTGCGGCAGGCGATCACCTCGCCGGCAACCTCCAGGCCGACCGTGCGGGCCACCCCGAGGATATTGCGCTCGGATGGCGGCGCATCCGGTCCGACGATGAAGTCCGGCCCGCCCAGGGCGTAAAAATGTGTCGTGTGATCGGTGACGAAAAAGGCCATGTAGAGGATTTCGCGCAGTTTCTTTGCCACGGCGGTCGGCTCGGCGCCGAAGACGCCATCCAGTGCCTTGGTGGCCGCAATGTGATGCGCCTCAGGGCAGACCCCGCAGATCCGGTTCGTAATGACCGGCATCTCCTCGGCCATCCGCCCGACACAGAACTGCTCGAAACCGCGCAGTTCTGGAATCTGGAAGTAGGTGTTCTCCACCCCCCCCTGATCGTTCAGGAAAATATCTATACGCCCATGCCCTTCCAGACGGGTGACCGGATCAATCGTAATACGCGCCATTCGTTACCTCATAACTCGACCGCCCAGTGTCGAACTGGCCAGGGTGTATTTATAGAACAGTCCGGCATAGTCGGGGATCGTTGCGAGAAAGTCGTCCACCCGTCCGGCGATCTCACCCTCCGACAGGCCGGTCGTATCACCGATATCCATGACCGAGCCGAGTGCCGCGACCATCTTCGCACCCTGGTCCTGAATCCCTTCCGGTACGCCGTAGCAACCGGTGCAGGGCATGTTGGCCTTGGTGCAGGGGGCGCCGCAGCCGTTTCTGGTGGCGATCCCCATGCAGAGCAGCCCCTGTTCGAGCAGGCAGGCCGTGCGGTCGGGGTAGAACTCGTAATTACGCCGAAAGGCAGTGATACGCTTCTCCTCCTTGACCCGATCGCAATCGTCACAAACGGTCAGGGTGCCGCAGCCGATCGTGCTCCCCTTGGGGGGCAGATCGCCGGACAGAACCGCCTCTACCACATTCCAGATTTGGTGCGACTCTGGAGGGCAACCAGGGATATAGTAATCGACCTCCACTTCCTGAGCCAGATGCTTCACGCGCTCCAACAGCGGCGTCAGATGAATCTCCCCCTCGGGAAAGGAGGTCGTTCCGGAGGGGATTATCCTCGCCGGATTGTCAACCGAGGGATTGTCGAGATAGACCGTGTTGAGCAGATCGTCTTTCGTGGTGAAGTTGGCGAGAGCCGGAATACACCCTCCCTTGGCGCAGGAGCCGAAGGCGACCAGCAACCGGGACTTCCGTCGCAGCAACCGGGCCATCTCAACATTCTCCCCGGTGCGGAGGGCGCCGTTAAAGAGGGTCACGGCGATGGCCCGATCGGGGAGCGCCTCGATGTCCTTCTTCTTGGTGTCCAGCAGGCAGGGGCAGAACATGAAGTCCATGGCTGCATCAACATCAAGGAGTTTCTCGTGCAGGTTGACAACGGCAATCTCGCAGCCGCCGCATGATGCTCCCCAGTAGACCGCCAGTTTCGGTTTTTCAGGCATAGTCACCCCTATTTTAAAAACATTCCGCACACCACTCAGCGGCATGCCATTCATCATCGCCACATCTCACTTGCGGGCAAGAAGCGCTTCCACCAGTTCCGGCAGCGCATCCTGCAGATTTTCATCCTTCGTCAGTACGGCATCAATGTCCGGATGAGCCAACCTGAGAGGGGCGGCATCATCTCCGGTGAGGAGCATGAACGGCTGATTATACCCCTGCCCCCGCAGCTCTGCGAAGAGCTGAACCCCGTCAATAAACGGCATGTTCATGTCCGAAACGATCATACGGATCGAGGTGTCGCCGGCAATTTTCTCCAACGCATCCATCCCCCCTACGGCGATCACGACGTCATACCCTGAAGATTCAAGGATCATCCCGGTCAGTTCGGCGGTAAATTCGTCATCGTCCACCACCAGAATGGTTGCAGCTGTGTCACTCATTACATCCCCCTTGTCATCCGATCAGATTGTGGACCGTTTCAATCAGATTTGACTGATCGAATGCCCCTTTAACAATGTAGGCGTTGGCCCCGACCGCAATGCCGCGTTTTTTGTCTTCGTCTTTTTCCAGCGAGGTCACGATAATGATCGGCACGTGCCGATAACGCTCGTCATCCCGCAGCCGTTTGGTCAGGGAGAAGCCGTCGAGTCTCGGCATCTCCACATCGGTGATGACGAGATCGTACAGGGTACCTCGCGTTTTCTCAAACGCTTCTTCACCGTCTTCCGCCGTGGCCACCGCGTAACCGTACGCCTCGAGGATGCTCTTTTCGATCTCACGGGTATTGATGGAATCATCCACCACGAGCACCGTTGCCGTATGATCTTCCTTGGCGGAGGGGCGCAACCGTCCCGGCTCGGCAATCTCACGCGCTTGCCTGATCAGCTCCGGAACGTGGAGGACGTTGATGATGCTGTCCTGTTCGCCGATGGTGACGCCAGAGACCATGCGCAGGTTCTGCAGGTGGAGCGGCAGCGGCTTCACCACCATCTCCTCCCGGCCGATGATCTCGTCCACCACCAACCCGAGCTTTTCTTCTCCATCCCTGATGATGACGATCAGCGCCTCACCACCCTCGGCAGATGCTGTCGGCGCAAGCCTGAGGAGAGCGGCCAGACCTTCGACCGGAATTATCTGTTCCCGCAGACGGATGGCGCGTTTGTTGACGATCTCGATGATCTCCCCCCGCTGAACCGAGAGCATCTCGACCAGTGAGGTAGCCGGCAGGGCGCAGGTCTTACTGCCGGCGGAGAGCAGGAACAGCGGGAACACCGCCAGATTGAGCGGCAGGCGGAGCAGAAAGGTCGTTCCTTCCCCTTCCCTCGTTTCGATGATGATGGTCCCTTTCAGTTCATCGACGATACTTTTCCTGACGACATCCATACCGACACCACGGCCGGAGATATCGGTAATGATCGGGCTCGTGCTGAAACCGGGCATAAAGATCAGATCGGTAATCTCCGCCCGTGACATGCCGGCCAGGGTGTCGGCGTCAAACAGCCGTTTGGCGAGTGCCTTCTCACGGATCTTGTCGACGGAAAGCCCCCGGCCGTCGTCCCCCAGCGAAATTGTGACGCAGCCGCTGTCGTAACAAGCGGAAAGGGTGATGGTCCCCTTGGGCGTTTTCCCAGCCGCACGCCGTTCTTCGCCCGACTCCAGACCATGGTCCAATGAATTGCGGATCATATGCATGAGAGAATCACCGATACGGTCGATGATCTTCCTGTCCAGCTCGGTATCCCCCCCCGCGACAACAAAATCGATATCCTTCCCCTGTTCATGGGCAAGATCGCGAACCGTTCGGCGCAGAGGGTCGAAAACGGTCGAGAGCGGCTGCATGCGCATCCGGAGCGATGTTTCCTGCAGATCACCGACGAGATGATCCTGCATGAGGGACGCGGCGGCCATGGCCCGCACCGACTGGCGCAGGGAAAGCTGCAGTGCGGCGCCGGCCTCGAGCAGCGCTTCGTGTTCAGCACCGCTGCCGAGTTGTCCGGCAACGGCCGTCAAATGCCGCGCCGTTCCCCGCTCGATTTCAGTGAGCCGGCCGATATGCCTTCTGAACCTCCCCTGCTCGGAGACGATCTCTCCCATAAGCCTGATCAGGTCATCAATCTTGGCGGCATTGATACGCAGATAATCGACCTGCCCGGTTTTGGCGGCCGCGGGTGGCGGGGGAGACTCGGCAGGCGGAGAGGAAGCAGCGGCAACTTCCGGCGCACGACTGTCAGCGGCGACGGGAGCCGGCTCTTCCTCCGGCGCTCCCCCGGCAGCCGTGACCGCCGCGGCCCGGGCCAGTTCCGCGCAGAGCTCACCCGGCGCTTCCGCCGAAGTGTCCCCCGCAGTTATCGCTGCCAACAGGACCAAAAGAGCGTCCACGCCACGAAAGAGGGCATCGGATACTGATGTGGTCAAGGGGATTTTTCCGCCGCGGACAGCATCGAGCACATCCTCCATGCTGTGGGCAAGCAGGGTGACACCGGAAAGCTTCATCATCCGCGATGAGCCCTTGATGGTGTGTGCTGAACGGAATAGAGCGTTGACCGTCTCGGCATCGCCGGGCGACCTCTCCAGGTTGAGCAGGCCGTCGCTTATCCGGGAGCAATGCTCGCGCGCCTCTTCGACGAAACGTGCCAGAAATTTGGAGTGGTCAAATGCCATGTGTTAACCGTTCCTCTGTAATACGTTTGAAATATTATTCTGTGTACCTTGGGCAAAGGGTGACTTCGTCGCCGTGCGTATTGCGTCCATTGGAGTCAATAGCGATAGCTTGTGCCGACAGATGATCATGAACTGTTCGGCATTGAATGACAGGGGAAAAAAGTCCTGTCCATGTTCCTGCAGAGAGCCTTTCTCCAGAATCCTCAGCGCCGCATCATAGCCGCTGCGTGCCCGTTTCCCGTCCTGATGCGCAAACAGTATTTCGGCGCTGTAAAAGTGAGCCAGCCAGCAGGATGAGTCGAGAAAAAGCGCCTCCCTGAAACGCGTGAGAGCGTCATCAATGTCTCCTTTCTGGCGCGCGACCATCCCAAGCATGAGGTACGCTTCCAGACGGAGCGGATCCCGCCCTAAAATGGTTTCACAGACGCTACGGACCTCGTCGAAACGGGACAGGCTCAGGAGAAGGCTTCCCTTGAGGGTGTACGCCTTCTCGAAGGCACTATCCTCTGCGATGACGGCATCGAGAAGCGTGAGTGCACCATGGGGCTGTTTGTCGTGAGCCAGCTTGATGGCCGCATCAAAACGTTCCCTGACATCAGGCTGCCCGGGTGAATACGGCGGGATAAGAGGGCGATCATATGCACGCCCAGCTTGGGGCCGATTCCGGAGGGATTCCGATCTGGCAGCGAAAAGTGGAACCGTCTGCACAGGCCTGACCCGTGACCGTGCGGGAGTCGAGGGGGGCCGACCCGCTGCGCGGCGTTCTTCAAAAACCAGCGGGGGTGTTTTGCGGTAATAAAAGAGGGAATCCTGTTTTACGAGGGAAAGAATGCCGATGTCATGGTGAAACGTTTCCGCCGCGCCGACCAGCAGGCAGCCGCCATCGGCAAGAAGCTCCGCAAGTCTGCCAAATATCTCACGCTGCACCTCCCCGGGGAAATAGATGGAGACGTTCCGGTACAAGATGATGTCGGGCGACTGCATCCGTTGCGGATAGGATGCACCGAGAAGATTTACCACCTCGAATCCAACCTGTTTTCTGATGGCATCGCAGACCTGAAACTTCCCTGAACCGCACGGTTCGAAGTAGCGCTCAAACAGGGAGCTCTCCACCCCCCGGAACGAGCCCTTCCCGTATACCCCCTGTTTTGCCGTGGCAATAACGGTGGAATCAATGTCCACGCCGGTGATGGCAAACAGCCGTTCAGACTCGTCCCCGAAGCGCTCCCGCAACATAATGGCTATGGAGTAGGGTTCCTCTCCGGTGGAGCAGCCCGCACTCACTATCCTGACCGGCTTCTGGTTGCGAGCTGCCATAAACTCCGGCATCAGCGTATCGACCATCAGGCTCAGATGTTCAGGTTCACGAAAGAAATAGGTCTCATTGACGGTCAGGAGTTCCGTCAGGCGGAGCAACTCATCCTGGTTGCGTACGAGCGTGGCGTGATAGGTTTCGCCGGCATCGATACCGAGCGCAGCCATCCGGCGTTGCAGCGCCGTCACCAGCGTCTGTTCCCGCTCCTTTTCAAAACTGTGTCCACACGTACGCAGCAGCAACTCCTTGAAGAGGGCAAGGTCGACGGCCGGGGTCACTTTGCGGGATACTTCCATACTCTTCACCTGCTGCCACCGACACGCCGCATCAGTTCAACAGGGATATCCGCGAGCGCCACCACCCTGTCGATGGAGCCCCGTTCCACAGCGACCCGATTCATGCCGAACACCACTGAACTTGCCGCATCCTGTGCGAGTGTCACACCACCGGCCACCTTGATTGCCTCCATGCCGACAGCGCCATCATCTCCCATGCCGCTCATGATCAGGCCGACGGCACGGTTCCGGTATGCCGCGGCAACCGAAGAGAGGAGCGTGTTGCAGGAGGGGTTGTAGATCTGGGCGGCATCCCGCGCACCAAGGAGGATCATCCCCTGCGGCGTGATCCTCATCGAATGTTCGGCGGGATTGACATATACATGACCGGGAGCGAGCCGGACCCCATTGCCGGCCATCACAACAGCCAGCGGAGTTCCGCCGTTCAGCCATTCCACCATCCCCCCGGTGAACCCTTCGGCGATATGCTGGGTTATGACGATCGGGACAGGGAAAGATGCGGGAAGAGCCGACAGGACCGCGTAGATCGACTGCGGCCCCCCCGTAGAAGCTGCTATGGCGATAATCCCGGTTTCCGCTGAGCAGTGTTGCATCCCGGCATCCGTTGCGACCACGTGTGCTGAGCGACTTCTCGTCGCCCGAAGATGGGCGGAGACGTCCACTCTGGCAAGGTAGCGGATCTTCTTGACCAAAGTTCGCACATTCTCGGGGCTGATATCCGGTTTTTCGATGACGTCCAGCGCCCCCTTCGATATTGCGGCGAAAGCGGTACGCACGCCGGTCAGAGCGGTCACCACGAGAATCGGCACCGGATGCGAGGCAATGATCCTCTCGATGGCTTCGAGCCCCCCCATGACCGGCATTTCAATATCCATCGTCACGATATCGGGCTTGAGCGAGGCAACCTTGGCAATTGCCTCCACCCCGTCCGAAGCCTCGCCGGCCACCACAATGCCCGGTTCCGATTCCAGGATGGCGCGGATCATCTCCCGTACCAGAGTGCTGTCATCCACCAGCAGTACCCGTATGATACTTTCCGGTTTCAGCATCGGCTAACGATTTTCCCCGGAAGGAGCGTCGTCCTCTCCGCCACCATCTGTGCCGACCTTGAAGGTCACCACCAGTTTCCTCAACTGCTCTGAGAGCCCCAGCAACTCGTCCGTAGCGCTGTTTGTCTGGTAGATCGAATCGGTGGCAAAGCGAACCCCCTGGTCGATGTCTTTGAGCGCCAGAACGACCTGGCTGCTGGCAATCTGCTGCTGCTGCGTGGAAAGGGATATCTGCCTGGCGGCGCTGGCTGTTTCATCCACGCCGTCCACGCTTTCTATCAGCATCACTACGGTATGGGAGGCGTATTCCTGCCCTTCCTGAATCAACTGGAAACTCTTTTCAGAAGACATTACCAGCCGGTTGACCGAATCAAGAATCTCGGTAATTTTCCCTTCAATCTCGGACGTCGATTCGACCACGCTGTCGGCCAGACGCCGGATCTCGACCGCCACCACTCCAAAGCGTTTCCCAGCCTCTCCCGCGCTAGCCGCCTCAAGTGCGGCGTTGAATGCTATCAGCTTGGTCTGGTTGGCGATGTTATTGATAATCTCCATGACCTTGTTGATCTCTTTCGACTTTCTTCCGAGCTCAACGATCTCGCTCAGATTCGCCTGAATATTGTTACTTATGTCATTGATCTTGAAGTTAAGGTTCTCGACCTCGGCAGCACCGTCTTTCGTGTCTTCCAGAGTCTTGTCGGCCCTTTTCACCACACCCTGGCTATGCTGGGCTATCTGGGTTGCCGTAGAGGAGAACTCTTCCATAGTGGCCGATATCTCCACAACGGAGCTGGAAAGCTGGGTGGAAAAGCCGGACTGCTGATCCATGGTTGATGCAATGGCGCCGGCATGTGAGTGTATTTTTTCGGTTATCCCGGAAACCTCCCCGATAATCTGATGCAGATTTCTGATATGATCGTTGAACCAGCTGGCAAGCTCCCCCACTTCGTCGGCTGTGGTCACCGGAACCGTTGTACTCAGATCGTTATTGAAATTTTTCAGCGCGCCGGCTATCGCTCCAATCGGTCTGGCAATAAACCTGTTGGCCAGAAAAAAAACCAGGATCATCAGAATGACCAGAAATACCATGGTTATAGCAATATACTGGATAATACTGGTTGATACCTCCCGCCCGATAGTGGCACGCTCCTTGAGAAGCAAGGCATCCATGTCATCCACGTGAACGCCGGAGCTAACAATCCAGTCTTGAAATTCAACTATCCGCTCCTCACCTCTTGAGCGCATATTCATGATAGAAATAACGGAGAAGACCGTAGCGGTTGAAAAAACGCATATAAACATTAATCCCATAACCTTTTTCTGCAGCGAAAACCTCACAATAACCTCCCGGTCAAGCTTATGATATCATATAGTTACATCACACTAACGACACTACCGTGTTTTGATTCAGGTCAGAACCGGTCGGGGTGCCTTTCCTTTGACAACTGCTTAAAATCCACGAGCAGTACCATGCTTCCGTTCCTCGGCAGAATCCCCCATAGCCCGTTCCGCAGGGTAAACCGTTCCAGCAGTTCCGGGAAGAGCCTGATGTCGTTCTGGCTAAAAGCGGCGATATCTTCCATCTTATCGATGATCAGCCGGTAGCGCGGCGCGCTCCCTGTCCTGATCGTAACAACCGTCGGCGCAGAATACCTGACCGACCTGTCGCCAAAGCCTATCTCTTCGTGGAACCAGAACAGGTCATCATTCTGCTCCCCGGCGTAGAGTTCAATTCCTGCCACCTGCCCGGCATCGACACCGAAATGAATGCCACAAAGCGAGAAGAGGAGCAGATCGATCTGGATATCGCCAGCGGCAGTCATAGCGCCACAAGAGCCGCCAACTTGCCGATGTCGAGCAATGATATGGTTTTGCCACCATATTCGATCTCCCCGATCACCAGGTCGCGGACAGCACCGTTCAGCGTAGCAAGTGGCGGACAAATAGTACTAATCGGAATATCGACAACATCTTCAATCGATTCAATCATCACGCCGGAGTGAAAATCACCATGCACCGCCATTGCAATCAGGCGTTTGCCGTCATCGGCCTTTTCCTCTCCGAGAAAATGGCGGAGGTCGATAACCGACTCGATATCCCCCCGTACATTGATGAGGCCGGGAAGGTAGTCGGGAAGGGAGGGAACCCACGATATATCGCACGGCGGGAGTATCTCCCTGATATCCCTGCCGTAAAAGGCAAACAGGTTTGCGCCGCAGATGAAGATGACCACCTTGACCCGCTCCTCCTCGACATCGACGACCTCTTTTGTACGCTGCCGTCTTTTGAGTTCGTCCAGGATTAGATCGCTTTTCAGTTTTTCGTCGGATGGTGGCATGACATGGTCCCAACAGCGCTCCCGAAAGGAGCTGCCGAGTTAATAAATTGATTTAGCAACCGTTTTATAGCAAAGTACATAGCAACAAACCAGCATTTATTGCGTGAACTACAATTCCGGCAGAGAAACAACGCCGTCTGTGTTTCATGCACTAAACCATCTGTTATGAAACAAGCAAATTTCAAGTGATCAAGGAAGAATAATGGCACTGCAGACAGACAATCTGTTCAACGACATCCCGGCGACACTGCAGAATGAGATTTTTAAAACGCTGGCTGAATCGGGTACGGTGAGAATTGAACGAATTGTCTCTGACGGGCAGGCAACACCGCTTGGTGAATGGTATGATCAGGAGGGGGATGAGTGGGTACTGCTGGTTTCGGGTGGAGCGACGCTGCAGTTTGATGGCGACACCCCGCCTCTGGTTCTGAAACCTGGTGATCATCTGATGATCCCGGCCGGTTGCCGCCACCGGGTGGAGCGGACCGACACCGGGCAAAAGACGGTCTGGCTTGCGGTTCATTTCATTGGAAGCAATGCGGATTAAAATCAGGGGGCGACAACAAAGCGGTTCTTCCCCCCCTCTTTGGCCTGCCGAAGCGCCATGTCCGCACGCCCAACACAGTCATGGATCGTCTCTCCCGCCTGATGCTCACACAAACCGATACTCGCAGTGATGCGGATTCCGGGGCGGTTGGCCTTGAACTCGGTCATCGATATTGACTCAAGTATCTTGCGGGCAAGAGTCAAGGCCCCCTCGAGGTTAGTTTCAGTAAGGAGAAAGAGAAACTCCTCGCCTCCCCAACGGGCACAGACATCCTCGTTCCTGACACACCCTCGCAGAACCCTTGCCACCTCAACCAGCACATCATCGCCGTCATTGAAACCGTATTTTTCGTTAAGCTTTTTGAAATTATCCAGATCAAGGAGAATGACCGCGAAGGTCCGCTGGTGACGCTCGGAGCGGCTCAACTCACGCTCCATTTTCTCCATGATATCACGCCGATTTGCCAGGCCGGTCATCGGATCGATCCGGGTCACCAGGACAAGAGAGCGGTCCATTTCACCCAGCAGCGTTTTCAGACTCTTTTTTTCCTTTTCAATCAGCACTTCGCGATGCTTTAGGGCGCAGTATTCATCATACAGCAGCCGATATTCCATCATCAGCGGATTACCTTCGTGGCTGCGGTCTGATAGAAGCTGTTCAAAATGGGCGATCTTGTCATCCCCCGCAGTATGTGTGGTTCTGGCTTCGATTGTCATGTGGCATGCTCCTTGTCGAAACGTTATCAACGGTTGGCGCTGCGTTGGCCATCAGCTCGGCAGGGTTGGCAATTCCAGGCCGGCCATCTGCTGAACCATGCGTACCACCTGGCAGCTGTAACCGAATTCATTGTCGTACCAGACGTATAAAACACACCGGTTCCCCTCGGCAATTGTCGCCAGTGAATCGACGACACCGGCATGACGTGAACCGACAAAATCGCTTGAAACGACTTCGGGTGAATTGGTGAAATCGATCTGGTTCTGCAACGGCGAATCGAGCGACATGTTGCGCAGATAGCTGTTGATGGTTTCAACGTCAACCGCGTGTGCCAGTTCCAGATTCATGATCGCCAGAGAAACATTCGGGGTCGGCACCCGGATCGCGTTCCCTGTCAGCTTTCCTGCCAGCTCCGGGATGACCTTGGCAACCGCCTTCGCGGCGCCTGTTTCTGTGATGACCATATTCAAAGGAGCACTGCGGCCGCGGCGGGAGGCCTTGTGGTAGTTATCGATCAGATTCTGGTCATTGGTGTAGGAATGGCAGGTTTCCAGATGACCGTGAACAATGCCGAAACGATCATTGATCGCCTTCATGATCGGAACAACCGCATTGGTGGTGCAGCTGGCGGCGGAAAATATCTGTTCCTGATCAGTGATCAGCTGGTTATTAATGCCGGCGACAATATTGGGGATATCCCCCTTGCCGGGAGCGGTCAGAACAACCTTTGCGATACCTGGCGCCTGCAAATGCCGTCCTAGCCCGTCACGATCACGCCATTTACCGGTATTATCAATCAGAATCGCATTGCGGATACCGTATTTGGTGTAATCTACACTTTCCGGAGCATCGGCGTAGATGATCCGGATCATGTTACCGTTGGCAATAATGGCATTTTCTTCTTCATCAACAGTAATAATACCGTTGAATTGGCCATGCACCGAGTCACGGCGCAGCAGACTGGCCCGTTTAAACAGGTCATCCGCCCCCCCCTTGCGTACGACAGCCGCCCTGATCCTCAGTTTTTCTCCGCTCCCTGACTTCTCAATCAGAATCCGCGCCAGCAGTCGGCCGATGCGGCCAAAACCGTACAATACAATATCCTGCGGCTCGGCACGCACAGCGCTGCTGCCGGTGTTGATCCTGGCTAGCTCCTGTTTGATAAACTCATCAGGTGTAAGTTTATCAACCAGTTTCTGATACTGAATAGTCAGCTTACCGAGATCGACTCTCCCCGGAGCAAGGTCAAGTTTGTCCATTGCCGCCAGCAGCGGATAAGTTTCCATGACGGTGAGTTCCGTATCGAGAATCATACGGGCAAAGCGGTGAGCCTTTAAGATATCAATAACCGTGCTGTGCACGAGAGTGCGCCCGTACAGGGTCAGAATGATATTATGATCACGGTACAGACGGCCGATAATCGGCAGCATCTGTTCGGCGCACGTTTCAAGTTCTTTCCACTCCTGCAGGTAGTTATCCTGTTTTTGCTGATCCATACATAATCTCCTTAGTATCATGAGTTACTGCATCGTTTTTCCACATACGTCACTTTATTCCTGAATTCGGCCCACCAGGCGCAGCAGCCCGTCCAGAATTGTCAGGGGGCTGGGGGGGCAGCCGGGAATGTACAGGTCTACCGGAACGAGACCATCAGCGCCGTTATGAACTTCGGCGTGATCCTTGAACGGTCCGCCGTTTATCGCGCAGGCGCCGGTAACGATCACCAGCTTCGGTTCCGGAATTGCCGCATACGTATCCAACAGTGCCAGACGCATGTTTTCAGTGACTGGACCGGTGACAAAGAGACCGTCGGCATGGCGCGGACTGGCGACAAATTGAATGCCGAAGCGCCCCAGATCCCAGCCGATGGTGGAGAGAACATTGGTATCGGCTTCACAGGCATTGCAGCCGCCGGCACTGACCTCACGCAGCTTGAGTGAGCGTCCGAACAGGCGCAGCATTTCATCTTCCAGCGGGCCTCCCGGCTTATACGCCTCACCGGCGACCACCGTCAAGCCTTCACGGCTGCGGCTTGAAAGGCGGGCATCTGTTGTAAATGAGATAGCATCTTGAGGACATGCAGCGGCGCAATCGGCGCAGAAAAGACACTTTCCCATATCCAGTTTCAGGGGGCCGGAAGCGGAAATCGCACCATATGGACAGGCATCGGCACAGGCATGACAACCATCACCACATCGAGAAATGTCCAGCAGCGGCAGCCCGCGAAAACGGGGAGGCAGCGGCAGCGGCGCATCGGGATACGCAAAGGTGCGATGCCCCTGACGGAAACGTGTCATAATCGCTTTTAACATACAGGCTCCATGTTACAGATCGAATCCGCAGTACGACAGATTAAAGCTCTTGTTGCAGAGCGGAAAGTCGGAAATCTGCTGACCCCGCAGGGCTAGTCCCAACCCATTCCAGTTATGAAACGAAGGGTCAACGATCTTGTAGCGTTCAAATCGTCCACTATTGTCCGTCAGGGCGACATGGCAGATTTCCCCGCGCCACCCTTCGGTTAACGCCACGGCACAGCGATCGGCAGCAATCGGTTTCATCTCCGTCCGATATCTGCCGCGCGGCAAGTGGCTAACCTGCTCATCAAGGAAATCGAGCGAGCGCAGGAGCTCCAGCCAGCGCACCACAGTACGGGCATAAACATCACAACTGCTGGCGGTGATAACCGGTATCTGACTCATACGAAAGATGCCGAAGGGATGGTCGCGGCGCACGTCACGATTCAGTCCGCAGCCGCGGGCTGCCGGACCAACCAGCCCGATCGCCCGGGCATCCACATCAGAGACGCTGCCGGTATCTTCAAGACGCGCCATGACCGAGGGAGTGCTCCAAAGAAGATCAATAGCCTGGGTAATCTCTTGCCGACCTATCTGCAGTCGTTTTTGCAGTTCTTCAACAATACCGGGATCGCAGTCATAGCCGACCCCCCCCGGGCGCAGCAGACCTCGCCCGAAACGGCTGCCGCAGAGCAGTGCCATCATATTGAGAAAATCACCCCGAATCCGGCCGCAGAAGGAGGAGGTCGGCAGATAGCCGACATCCCCGGCTATCGCACCGAGGTCGCCGATATGATTGGCCAGCCGTTCCAGCTCCAGCGCGATTCCACGGACTGTCTCGGTCCGCGATGACGCAAAGATGCCGGCCAGCGATTCCATGTTCATGCAGTAGGCCTGACCGTGACCGACCGTCGTATCCCCGGCAATAGTTTCCATCAGATGCATGGTCCGTGGTGTCGGCCCGCCGATCAGTGCCCTCTCGATACCGCGATGCTGAAAACCGTGCGCTATTTCCAGATGAAAGACCTCTTCACCATGGCACTGAAAACGGAAATGGCCCGGTTCGATGATGCCGGCGTGGACCGGACCGACTGCGACTTCGTGCACCTCTTCACCTTCAACACGATAGAAATCCATCACTCCGGGGAGCAGTCCGCCGCCATCGGTTTCACTCCAGAAACCATTCCCTTCACAGAGCGGCTTCTGGAAACGAACCGGCTTAAACCACGGGTGCCCTTCGGGGCGCACAAGGCACTGCTCGGCGATTTCACGTTCAAACATATCAAGCTGCGGACAGAGCGCTGCCAGAGAAGGAAAGCTGCGACCAACTTTCGTCGCCATAATCCCAAGTGCCCCATTGCCCCCGCGTGATGACATGATGCAGTGCAGCAGCGCCCCGTCGGCAGTCGGCATCCCGAAATAGGAGCAGACTCGCCAGCCGGAAGTAACGGCGTCCAGCACACTCTGGAAAAAGGTATCATTATCAGGCAACGGAATCTCGGAACGCAAAAAGGAGGAGCCATTATAGAAGATCTTCATACCGTAGCTCATGGATGTACCTCCAGCAGCGCCGCGCCTTCTTGCAGAATGGTCATCAGCGGTGCCGGAATCCAGACCCCCAGCAGAAAGACCATCAGCAGCAGGCCGAGCGGCGGACCGACCGTCCAGAGTGTATCACGATAGGAGGTCACTTCACTATCCTCCGGGACCTCACCCATGACCATCGGCAGAACCGTCAGCGCCATGCCGATAAAGATGATTCCCAGTGAGATCAGAAACAGGGCACCTACCATGTATCGGCCATCGATAAAAGCGCTGCTGACGACGGTAAATTCACTGATAAAGGGTGCGAAGGGCGGCGACCCGGTGATGGCGATGAATCCGGCCAGGAAGATCCCCCCGGACCAGGGAAGGCGCCGCAGAGCACCACGGACATGGTCGGTACTTTTGCTGTTATAGGAGCGGTGGATGTTGCCGGAAGAGAGAAACAGCACCCCCTTCGTCAGACCGTTGGCCAGGATGTGGAATAGGGCTCCGAAGACCGCCTTTCCCCCGAGACCGAGCGCCACCGCCATGATACCGACATGCTCAACGCTGGAGTAGGCGAGCATTCTCTTGAAATCGGCCTGGCGAGCCATGAAGATGGCGGCCATAATCATCGAGAACAGCCCCATCACCACCAGCGCATTCTGAAAAAAAGCGATCTCTCTGGTGGCCAGACAGAGTTGATAGACACGCAGCAGGGAAAGAAAAGCCAGATTCACCAGCCCACCGGCCAGCATGGCGCCGACCAGACCCGGAGATTCCCCGTAGGCGTCAGGCTTCCAGGTATGGAGTGGTGCCAGACCCATCTTGGAACCGAAGCCGACCAGCAGAAAGACAAAGGCGGCATGTACCCACCCGGAAGAGAGCTTGTCGGCATCTCGTATCAGATCATCCAGCAGCAAGGAGGGTTCCACCCCGGCAACGATAGTGGCGTACGCCAGGAAATAGAGTCCGATCAAGGCGAGGGCGACCCCGACTGAACAGATCAGCAGATATTTCCAGGTGGCTTCGATCGAACGGGCATTGCGATTGAAATAGATCAGCGGTGTCATCGAGATCGTTGTCGTTTCGAGCGCCACCCAGAGCAAACCCAGGTGGTGGGTAATGGTGACCATTGATGCGGCGGAGAGACAGATCAGCAGGCCGATGCAGAGCACGCGGTTGGAACGTTCCAGACGATAGGCCAGATAACCGATCGAATAAATCGCACAGAAGAAGAACAGGACACTGGTGCTAAGCAGGACGATCTTGCCGAGCGCATCGAGGTTAAACCAGCCTCCTGCGGACGGAGGCGGAGTGGCGATCAGAAGCCGGAGCGTTACCCCCAGATGTCCGCAGGCAAAAACTGACAGCGCAATCGGGCGCAGCCTGTCGGACGGGATCAGCCAGGTGACAACCGCTCCTATGAGCGGAAGCATGATAAGTGCAGCGAGCATGGTGCTACTCCTCTTTCAGGGAGGTCAGGCGTGAGGTGTCAAGCGAAGAAAACTCACGGCTGATGTGATTGATGACGATCCCCATGACGAAGGTGCCTACCAGCAGGTCAAGCAGTGCCCCCGCCTCAACCATGATCGGCATCGCCTCGGCCAGCAGCAGACCGAAGATGAAGATGCCGTTTTCCAGGACCAGATAGCCGAGTACCTGCGAAATGGCCTTGCGCCTGGTCGTCAGGATCAGAAAACCGGTCATCAGCGTAGCGATTGATGCCGGGACAAACATGTAATTCTGATGTTCGGCCAGCATCGGCAGTTTGCCGGCAAAACCGAATGAAAGCGCCGTAAAGACCGCCCCCAGCAGCAGCGTGGGAACATAGCCCAGAAACGGTTCCACCTCACGCTTTATCCCGGCTGAGCGCATGGCCCGGTTCAGGAGCAGCGGGATAACGGCCCCCTTGGTGACCAGGATCATGGAGATAATTCCGACCAGATGCCACGAAAAGGGGTGGATCAGGGCCGGCAGTATCCCCAGAATCACCCCCTGGACCGCTACGGCGCGGATCGAAAAGATCAGACGGCTGGTCCCGAGCACAACAAAGTTGATCAGCAGGACAAGCACAAGAAGTTGGTCAGCGATAGTAATCATGACATCACCTGATGACGAGCAGAGTAGAAAATGCGGCCAGAATCGTGGCGGCCACCAGCAGTTGGGGAATACGTATCATACGCAGACGGGCCATAACTGACTCGACAATACCGATAACAACGGCCAGTTCCAGCATGGAGATGATGAAAAGACCCCAGTCGAGGGCTGCGTTGCCGGTAGCATACGGCAGGGCCAGATGGACAAAAAAGGCTCCGAGCACATACAGTTTCAGTGCAGCGGCATAATGGATAATCGCCAGAGCCGGGCCGCTGTGATCCAGCACCATGACCTCATGAATCATCGTCAGTTCCAGGTGTGTGGTCGGATCATCAAACGGGATACGGCAGTTTTCAGCCAGCAGCACAATAAACATCCCGCCGACGAGCATCAGGAGTGCGGCACCGGAATTCAGCCAGACACCGAAGCTGATGTTGATCAGCATCGGCGACAGCGAGTATGAGCCGGAGAGACGTGACAGGGTAATCAGCGCAAAAAAGAGGGTCGGTTCGGCTAGGCAGGAGAAGGTTGCTTCGCGGGCTGATCCCATTCCCTCGAAACTTGAGCCGGTGTCCAGAGCCGCTGTCATCGTAAAAAAACGCCCCAGGGCAAACAGGTAGGCATAGAGGATCATATCGCCCTGAAATGAAATAGGTGCTTGATGTGCCCCAAACGGTATCAGCAGGGCAGCAACCGCCGTCGTTGCCAAGGTGACGATCGGACCGGCGCGAAAGATCCAGGTGGTGGTCGTACTGAATACGCTCCCCTTACGCAGCAAGCGCAGGATATCGTAGTACGGCTGCAAAAACGGCGCACCGACCCGTCCGGCAAATGCCGCCTTGGTCTTGCCGATCACCCCCAGCAGCAGGGGCGGCATAACGAGTGCCAGAAATATGTGAATGATACTATTAATCATGGTGTCCCTCCCCAACGCCCTTTTTAGTGCGCCCAGAGCATCAGAATAAACAGGGTGGCAAAAATATAAATCATATAAACATGCATCTGTCCATGCTGCAGACGCCGCAGGAAAGCAAACGATACACCTGCAATCGTAAAGAGCGGGGCGATGACCCTCTCCAGCACCGTCTCGGTCGGCTTGTCACCGCACCCTGCAGGGCCGGGAAAAAGACCGTTCAGGCTTGGACGGGTTATTCGCTCGCGAATGATGCCGTTGAAAACCGAAACAGCCAGCTCCGAAAATGAGGTCGCACCATACTGCATACGGGAAGTTCCTCGTTGATAGCCGCACCCCCAGGTAGACGCCGTGGTGACCCGCGCACTCCCCAGCCGCCGCCACCAGAGCAGGGTCACCGCAGCGGCGATCACTACAAGGAGCAGTGCCATCAGGCTGATCCGTCCCAACATGACACCATACTCGGCCGGATTGACCGCTGTTGACACCTGCGGCATGAATGACGCGATCGCCGGTGCGACGAGGCGCATCGCCTGCTGCGGCAGCAGGCCGACCAGCAAACAGAGCAGTGCGAACAGTCCCATCGGGAGCAGCATCGTCAGCCCGACCTCGTGCGGATGAGCAGCGCCCTGGCTACGCGGTGTACCGAGAAAGATTGAACTGTAGAGTTTGGTAAAGGCAATAACCGCCAGCCCGCCGACCAGTGCCAGCAGTGGCGCCAGCAGCACCAGATAGACTAGCGTGGGGGCCTGCAGCTGGGAGAAAAAACCGAAATATGCCCACCTCCCCTGATTCTCCGCGTCCCGGTCCTGCAGCCATGAGAATACCGCGCTCAGGCTGCGGGGGGCGAGCGGGAACCTCAGGGTGCCTTCCGCCCACTCACCCGCCGAGTAGTAACTGGTCTGATACTTCTTGCCGTCGGCCAAGTCCATGACGACATAGTTGCGCCTGTGCTTCATGTGGCAGTCATCATTACCCTCATACATCAAGGGTAGCCA
>JAQUIG010000023.1 GCA_028683435.1 Desulfuromonadaceae bacterium
ATATGGTCATGAATGCCGCTCGCCTGGTCGGCCTGACGCTGCCGGCAGCTGAAGCTGCCAGTAAAGTTTATCAGGCGGGAGTTGATGCCGGCCTTGGCGAAGAAGATGTCTCCGCAGTCATCAAAGTCCTGCGCAAATAAAAAACGGTACCGTAATCATTTCCGCATCAGGCGTCCAAAACATTGGGCGCCTTTTTTTCGCAAAAGGAACCGTACATGATTGTCCTCGGCATAGATCCCGGCTCACGCATAACCGGTTACGGCATCGTGCAAAAGACGGGTAACCGCCTGATCCACATCGATAATGGCGCAATTTTCACCGATACAGCGGCTGATTTTCCCGGCAGGCTCAAAAAAATCTTTGATGGCCTCCTGGAGGTTATCGCTCAATATCGCCCCGATCAGGTAGCGATCGAAAACATTTTTTTTGCCACCAATCCCCAGAGCGCGCTCAAATTGGGGCAGGCACGAGGTGCCGCTATTGTTGCTGCGGTGCATTGCGGTCTGCCGGTCGCCGAATATACAGCATTGCAGGTTAAGCAGGCTGTTGCCGGGCAGGGAAAAGCAGAAAAAGAGCAGGTGCAGAAAATGGTCAAAGCGCTGCTCGGCTTACCGGAGATTGCCCAGGCTGATGCCTCTGACGCACTCGCTGTCGCTATCTGCCATATCAATTCATACAGTCTCAAGCAGATATCCGGCGCCAGTATCACCACAAAGAAACAAAAAACATCCTGGAGGGATATGAAGCTATGATTGCACTTCTGACTGGCCTGATCGCCTATAAATCGCCCGACCATATCGTCCTCGACGTACAGGGGGTTGGCTACCGGGTACACATACCCTTTTCGACCTACTATGAGCTCCCTGAAGAAGGAGGCATAGCAGCGCTGCATATACACACCAGCGTCAGAGAGGATGCAATACTGCTCTACGGATTCCGCACCAGACTGGAAAAATCTTTCTTCCAGATGCTGATCGCCGTCGCCGGCGTCGGTCCCAAACTGGCACGCGATATTCTCTCCAATATTCAGCCAGGGCCACTGGCTCAGGCATTGACGCAGAGCGACCTGAGTAAACTCGCAACCATTCCCGGCATCGGTAAAAAAACGGCTGAACGCCTGGTACTGGAGCTGAAAGACAAAGTGGGCAAGCTGGATTTATCTTCGCTTCCTGCTGCCGAAGTCAGGGTAATACCGGCTGATGACGTTGCTGAGGATGTCATATCGGCACTGCTTAATCTTGGCTATAAGGAACCGCAGGTAAGAAAAGCGCTGGCGGGGCTGGACGCTGGCGGGGGAGTCTCGGTGGAAGGTCTGTTGAAGCAGGCTTTGAAGACTTTGATGAAGTAGTCAAAATAAAAGCGGCTTACGAATAAAATCGTAAGCCGCTGAATTATCTGGTCGGTGAGACTGGAATCGAACCAGCGACCCCCTGCTCCCAAGGCAGGTGCGCTACCAGGCTGCGCTACTCACCGACGAAAGACGAATTTTATAACATGGCTGTATTGGTTACGCAAGACAATAATTACCTGTTCGTCATTTCTCGCCTCACCGAAGTTAGCCACCCATCAAGCTCGGCATCATCTGTCAAATTGAACTTATTAAGTTCTGGGCGAGAAACGCCCGGATAGACGATGCCATACCGGTGCTGTCCAGCCCCAGCATGGCACGCAGTTCGTGCTGTTCCCCCTGGGGAATGTTGGAATCTGGATAGCCAAGGCGCAGCACATGTATCCCGTTCAGACAGCGCTGTTCAAGCAGTTCCAGAACCGCAGTGCCAAAACCGCCTTGCAGCGCATTTTCCTCAATGGTTATAAGGATTTTGCATTTCTCTGTCAACGCGATGATTAATGTTTCATCAAGCGGCTTGACAAAACGGGCGTTTACGACCGTCAGCTCAATGCCTTCATCGGCTAGAGCGGCAGCAGCTTCCAAAGCCGGATACACCATTGTGCCGAGGGCGAGTACTGCGGCAACATCTCCTTCGCGCAGCAGTTCGGCACCCCCTAGCGGAAGAATTTCAAACTTCTGATCCAGCGCCACTCCACAACCGTTCCCGCGAGGGTAGCGCAGAGCTGCCGGAGTACCAAGACTGATGGCGGTTGCCAGCATGTGCTGCAGTTCGTTTTCGTCCTTGGGGGCCATCAGAGTCAGATTGGGGAGGTGGCGCAGATAGGAGAGGTCAAAAGCTCCGTGATGGGTCGGGCCGTCATTGCCGACAACCCCGCCGCGATCGATGGCGAACGTGACCGGAAGGTTTTGGAGGCATACATCGTGGCACACCTGATCATAGGCGCGCTGCAGAAAACTGGAGTATACGGCAAAAACCGGGCGGTAACCGCCTGCGGCAAGACCGGCGGCAAAAGTAACGCCATGCTGTTCGGCGATTCCGACATCAAAAAAACGCTCCGGAAACTCTTTGGAGAATCCGACAAGCCCGGTTCCGTCAGGCATGGCTGCGGTGATGGCGGTAATACGGTCATCCTCGGCGGCCAACCTGCAGAGCGCAGCACCAAAAACCGCAGTATATGAGGCTGCCCCCCCCTTTCCCCTAAGCACCTTGCCGCTCTTTATCTCAAACGGCCCAACCCCATGAAACAGCTCCGGATTATTCTCGGCAGGTTTGTATCCCCTCCCTTTTTTCGTAAGGACGTGAACGAGAACCGCATTGTCAAATTTCTTTACATTTTCAAGTGTTTCAAGCAGTGCCGGCAAATCATGTCCATCTATCGGCCCGATGTACTCGAACCCGAACGCCTCGAAAAGCATGCCGGGTGTAAAAAGCCCTTTGAACGACTCCTCCATCTTGCGGGCGACATGGAGGACGCCTCTCCCCACTTCCAACCGTTTAAGAAAAGATTCGGTATTTTTTTTGAAGCGCTGGACAAATTCGCTTGATGCCGTGCGGATCAGGAAGTTGGACAGGGCACCGACATTTTCGGCGATAGACATCTCGTTATCGTTCAGGACGATGATCATGTCCTTGTTAAGTTGCCCGGCGTGATTGATCGCTTCATAGGCGATACCGCCGGTCATGGAGCCGTCACCGATGACCGCCAGCACCTTGTTTTTGCGCCCGTCCAGATCCCGGGCAGCAGCAAAGCCGGTCGCAGCAGATATCGAGGTGGAGGCATGTCCGACGCCAAATGCATCATGGCCTGATTCATGGCGTTTGGGAAAGCCGCTGATGCCGTTCAGAGTGCGTAACGTGCCGAAATTTTCACGGCGGCCGGTCAGCAGTTTGTGGGCATAGGCCTGATGCCCCACATCCCAGATGATCTTGTCCGATGGCGTGGTAAAAACCCTGTGCAGGGCTATGGTCAGCTCTACAACCCCCAGAGACGGGGCCAGATGGCCTCCATTGACGGCACAGGTCTCAATGATGGCCCGCCGCAGATCAGCGGCAAGTTCAGGGAGTCGGGAAGCCGGAAGCCGTTTAAGATCTTCTGGTGAATTTAATGTTTCGAGAATCGACATGGGCATGCCCGTCTATGCGTTAGATTCCCCTCCTGGCAAAGGAGGACCCAAATACGGGCCTAAAGGGCTAGGAGTGGTAAGGTTTCAGTTTCTGCGCTGCACAATGTACCGTGCAATCTCCCTCAGCGGATCAGCCTCTGCACCAAAGGCGTCCAGAGCCGACAGCGCCTCATCCATCATCGACGCGGCCTCTTCCTTGGCAGCAGCCAGCCCCATCACAGCCGGATAGGTCGCTTTGCCGCGTGCCTGGTCGCTGCCGGCATCCTTGCCGATTTCTTCGGTCGTACCCTCAATATCGAGAATATCATCGGCAATCTGGAAGGCCAGCCCAGCCGCTTCACCATAGCGGGTAACCGCCGCCAACTGTTCCCCGGAGGCACCTCCGAGGAGCGCTCCGGCCACGACCGACGCCTTGATCAGGGCACCGGTTTTGTGGGTATGAATATACTGAACAGTCGCCAGATCAATATCCCGGCGACCTTCACTCTCCATGTCTATCACCTGGCCACCAACCATACCGTAGGAACCGGCACAGGTCGCAATCTCCTGGATTACGGCCAGAAGAGCGGACGTGTCGCAGCCGGCGGCAAGATGAGAGTTGCTGGCCAGCCTGAAGGCCTCAGTCAGAAGTGCGTCGCCTGCCAGAATCGCGATCGCCTCCCCGTACACCTTGTGACAGGTCGGATTACCGCGCCTGAAATCATCGTCATCCATCGCCGGCAGGTCGTCATGAATCAGGGAATAGGTGTGAATCATCTCCATGGCACATGCTGCGGGAACAGCGCAGCCGATATCCCCGCCAACCGCCTGACAGGCCGCCAGGAGCAAAATCGGCCGCACCCGCTTGCCGCCGGCAAAGACAGAGTAGCGCATCGCCTTGTGAACACTGTGGGGCAACTCACTCTCTGCGGGGAGAAAACGGTCTAGTGCCGCATCTACAAGGGCACACCGTTCTTTCAAATATGCTTTCAGCTCCATCTCCAGCTCCCTCTCTGTTAATCTTCTCCTGATTCAAAGGGCTCCCGCTTCAGCGAACCATCTTTCTGCTTCAGCAGGATTTCGACCCGCCGCTCGGCATCGTCAAGTCGGCTGGAGCAGAAGGCCGCATGCTTTACCCCCTCTTCAAATGCTTTCAGGGAATCCTCCAGCGAAAGAGAACCGGTTTCCAGACGCTTTACAATCTCTTCCAGCTTCTTCAAGGATACTTCAAATTTATCAGCCGCCATAGTCTATGTCCCGTTACGTTTAATGGTGGTAATTGTATACAGGTATACCGGCAGGCGTCAAGCTTTGCCGGTTTCGATCGATTCGACCCGGCAGAGGGCCAGTCCGCGGTGGAGTCTCAGCAGCAACTGTTCACCGGTTGCCAACGAACCGGCATCGGCCACCACCCTTCCGTCGCTGCCACGCGTTGCAATCGCATACCCACGGGCAAGGGTTTTGAGAGGTGACAGCACCTCCAGGCGCGCGGCATTGTCGCCGAATCCCTGCCGGAGGAGTTCCAGCCGTTGATTCAGCAGGCCTTCCGTCCGCAGTGACAGCAGCGAGATCCGTTGCCGCAGAGTAGCGATCTTCCCTTTCGGGTCGTTATACTGCAGAGCGTCCTGAAGGCGCTCAAAGCGGTCGCGGCGGCGGGAAACCTCCACGTTCAACCCGGTCTCCAACCTCCCGGTCAGATCATCCAGCCGCTGCGCCAGATGCCCCAACATCGTCCGCGGATCATGCAGCGACCTGCGCAGACCTTCGAGGCGGCCGTCATGAGCGGCCAGCAGATTCCCGACCGATCGTTGCAGGCGGCTTGACAGAGCATCAATCCGGCTGCGAAGCTCACCGGCACTTGCAATTACCAGCTCGGCAGCAGCCGACGGCGTCGGTGCACGCAGGTCAGCTGTAAAGTCGCAGATAGTCCAGTCAGTTTCGTGACCGACAGCCGAAATGATCGGAATCTTTGACCGATAAACAGCGCGGGCTACAACCTCTTCGTTAAAAGCCCACAGATCCTCCAGCGAACCGCCGCCGCGACCGACAATAAGGATATCCACCTCGGCCAGGCTGTTCATCTCATCAATCGCCCGGGCAATCTCCAGTGCTGAACCTTCCCCCTGCACGCGTACCGGATACAGCACCACCTCCAGCGAGGCGAAGCGGCGCTTCAACACATTAAGGATATCGTGGATGGCGGCGCCGGTGGGCGACGTGACCACACCGATTTTGCGGGGAAAGAGCGGCATCGGCGTCTTATGAGATTCCGCAAAAATCCCTTCGCCCGCCAGTTTTTCCTTTAATTGCACGAAGGCGGTCTGCAGGGCTCCGACTCCGGCAGGCTCCATGTATTCGCAGATCAGCTGATATTCACCCCGTTGGTCATACACCGAAATGCGGCCACGCACAATCAGCGCCATCCCGTCCGTCAGCCGGAATTTAAGATTTTTGACCGCGCTCTTGAACATCACGCAGCGCAATTGGGCACCGGCGTCCTTGAGGGTAAAATAGCAGTGGCCGGAAGAAGGGTAGGAAAGATTGGATATCTCCCCCTCCACCCAGAGCTGTTCGAAGTTTTCCTCAAGCACCCCGCGGAGCAGGGCCGTCAGACGACTGACCGTGAGAATCGTTTTTTCAGAAAAGATATCCAAATTGTGCGCTCGCTTGGTACGCTTTAAAAGTGTGAAAGATTGTCAGCGGTTTTTTTCATGGTGTTTGTTCACTGAATCTGGTTGTCGGTTATTTTGCTCATCCCTGCCATAGCATATTTTCATGCCGGTCAAGACGATATTACAGATCAGCGGCGTAATGTTGGCTAAAATCAGCGGTAGGTCGTTGATAAGAATACCGTAAACCATCCAAAGACCAACACCGAACGCCAAAAGGAGCGGCTGCCAGACGGAAATATCGCGAACATGGCGAGTTTTCAGCGTCTTGATCAGCTGCGGGATGGCGGCAACACTGGTAAGTGTGCCGGCCAGAAAACCGATTGTCGTCGGGGTCACGAACGCTTCCTCCCGTCAAACGCCGAACTTGCCCAATCAATCTGCGTCAGCATCCCGCGCAGCACGGTGACTTCACGGCTGTCAAGATTTGCCCGAAAGAAGATGCGCCGGAGCGAGCGCATCATATGCGCCGGATTCTGCTCATTCAGAAAACCGATCCTCTCCAGAGATGAATTAAAATGCGCAAAAAGCGCCTCCATCTCTGCAGATTTTGCGAGTTCCAACGGACGCCTTCCCCCCGCTGATTCCCCGGCTTTACCAAGTTCATAGCAAAAAATCAGCACGGACTGGGCCAGATTGAGCGAACCATACTCATTGGAGGAAGGAATAGTGGCATGCCAACGGCAGAGGGACAGCTCTTCGGTCGTCAGACCGCTGTCCTCACGCCCGAATACGATTGCAGCCCGGCACTCCGGAGTGACCTGTTCCCTGAGGTGACCGGCTACCTCTACGGGAGAAAGGATTTCCTGGCGGTATTTGCCGTGACGCCTGGTAGTGCCGACCGTCAGGGTGCAGTCTGCCATGGCGGAAGCCAGATCGGGGAATACCCGTGCCGATTCGAGCAGATCCCGGGCAGCAACTGCGAATTTAAGCGCTTCGGCGTCAAAACGATCGCACCCTTTTACGATCCTTAACTGAGTTAAGCCCATATTTTTCATCGCCCTGCAGGTCATGCCGATATTGCCGGGCGATTGAGGTTCAACCAGAATGATTATGATGTCATTGTTCAAGTTATTTTCCTTCATGAAGTTTGTGTGCCCGCATTCTTGCCAGTCGTTCTCTGGCAGGCTTCTTGAGCTTCCAGACGTGATAGGCATGAACGCACCACGCTATGCAGATGAAACCAAGCAGGGCCAGAACGAGGTAATGTTCATAATTGCTGACGTTGTCTAATACGAGTGAAGCGCTTTTGCCGAACAGATATCCCAGCAGTGAAAAGAGAGCAGCCCAGGAGAGGGCGCTGGCCAGATTTATCCAGAGAAACGTGCGGGGAGCAAGATTGGTAATGCCGAGAATTATCGGCAGGACGATTCTGAATCCATAGGTGAACCTCGAAATAAAGGCCACAAAATTCCCGTATTTTTCTATCAGTTTGAGAGCTTCACGGAACTTTTTGGCAATAGAGTGAAAACGCTTGAGCAGCACCCTCCCCTTAAAGCGTCCGAGGTAAAAAAAGGTCTGGTCTCCCAAAAAAGAGCCTGCCCAGGCGGTACATATGACGCCCACAATATCCAGATACCCCTGAAAGGCGAGAAAACCTGCCAGAAGCAGGACCGCTTCCCCTTCGAGAAAGGTGCCGACAAACAGCACCCAGTATCCATGGAGTTCCAGGTAATCTTTGAGGATTTGCTGAACGTGCACTATTAACCTCTGTTGGAAACACTACACCGCAAGGCGGGCGGCAATTTCTGATTTCATCAGATCAATCATTTCGCCAAGGCGGGCTTGAGAGTCGCAAGCGGTAGCATCGGCTTCTACCCCGGCTATAAAGAGTGCTCGCTTCGCATCATCAAGCAACTGCGAGGGGCCGCCCCGCTCTGCGATTCTCTTCTCAATAATGGCGCGTCCCTCCCTGGACAGATATGCAGAAGCAATTTCAGAGAGGTCATCGACAATTTCAAGCAACTTCTGCTCACTTAGTGTCGGAGCGGAGAAATCAGCAACAGCAGCTTCTTTCTGGTTTGGCACCGTATTACGCGATCGGGCTGATTCCCACAATTTCGGCAGGTTGACAATTTGCAGCAGATCGTACTGCATCAGCTCATCGAGAGTTCTGGTTGAACGGATTTCGACACACGCACCGGGGAGAGCGGCAATTCTCCGTGATTCATCCGGTGACGATTCAATCGAACCGGCGCCATCGTAATAAAAGCCGATCGTCAAACCATCTTTGTAAAAGATCATGGCAGAGCGTTCAGGTGTATAAAAGCGGACGACCCCGTTTGCACCCTGCGCTTTCAAACGGCCCATGACACCCCTGATGTCCACCTGACGGACCTCTTCGCCATTAAAAAGACGGGTGCCGACGGCCAGAGCATGGGCGCATACGGCAAGATCTGTCGTCATGCGGTACACATTTATTTCACCACCGACCGTGATGATCTTGTCAAACAGGAGCGAGATAGCTTCAAAACCGGTCTGGGAGCGTTCATCATCGCCGCTGACGGCACAAAGGAGCTTCCCTTTGGCAAAGATTCCAAAGAATTCGAATTCCGGGGCCGAATGTTGGATATAGCCGGTAAAACCGCCGTTGCCGAGCTTTTCAAGAACATCAGGGATAACAATTTTATTGGCTGATACTTTTTCGTACAGCGGATTTGCTTTCGGCAGGAAACGCATCTCACAGCCTCCGGATTATAAGTATGCCGACTAAATGCCTGAGCAACGTAAAGGATTTTAGGTGTCATGTCAAAGCAAAACAAAACCACTTAATATGCTGATTATCCTAATATAACCACAGATATTGATCTTGACAAACTACTGCTGTTACAGTAGCTTTTACTACTTACGGAGTCGTCAATGTCTGGCTGTTTCGGGTGAGTCAAAAACGTTTTTTTACATTTGAAGTTGAACAGATGATATTTCCCATACCACACGTTGCCCTGTTGTCAGTCAACGCTACTTGGGCTCGAGGGAATTAATGGCGGTCAGTTCAAAAAAAGATAAGCTGATCGAAGATGCTCAAAAGTTTGTGCTGCGCGGTCAGCTTGACAAAGCGGCCAAAGCCTACGAACAGATTTTGGCTTTGGAACCTGCTGCTGTTAACTTGCGTCAGAAACTGGCCGAACTGTTAATTAAATGTGGGCGGAACGATGATGCCCGCAAAGAGCTTGAAACTATCGGCAAGTATTTTTCACAGAATGGTTTTTATCTGAAAGCCATTGCCGTCTACAAACAGCTGCAAAAGCTTTTTCCTGCTGACATTTCACTCTCCCTGATGCTTGCCAAGCTGAACGAAAAGCATGGCCTCGTTGCAAATGCCATTTCTGAATACAAATTTGTATATGAGTTCCACGAAAAAGCGGGCAACATTTCCGAAGCGCTCGGCATACTCGAAAGCATGCAAAATGTTGATCCGCAGAATATACCGATAAAGATCAAGCTGGCAGAAGCATATATTCTCTTGGGAAGAAATGATGAATCATACGCTCTATTCACAAAAACGGCATTACTGCTTTTGGCACGGAGTGACAACGCTACGCTTTCCAAAGTTTGTGCTCGTATTCAGCAGCTTTTCAACGACAAACCGGACTTCATGCTTGAGGTCCTCAGCGAGCAGATTACTCAGGGCAATGCAGCAGACGCCATAGACGGCCTCCAGAGCCTTCTTCGCAGCAACCCGAACAACAAGCGTACCTGGGACCTGATAGTACGTGCGTATCAATCTCTTGAACAGCCGCAGCGGGTCAAGATCGCCTATCAGCATTATCTGAAATTTTTCCCGACAGAACCTGTTGCAATACTCGGCCTCATCTCGTCTGTCACCACAGAACAAAACCTTAGAGAGGCACTTGAGCTGCTTGACCAATACGAGACATCCCTTATTTCGGCCGGTTTTCTGCAACAACTGGAACAGGTCTATCACTCCCTTGACAAGATAGATCCGATCAACATCAGAGTTCTGGAAGGATTCATCAGAGTGGCAGATGCTGCCGGCAATGAGAGCGAATCACAGTCACTTACTTCAAAACTGCATTCATTGCGCTCTATCTCCGGACGGGTGCAAAAAGACGTACCTTTTCCCGGCAAAAACTATTCAGGCGAGGCACCGGTGCATGTTTTGCCACCATCAGAGGCAGAGTTCTCCACCCATATAGCATCAGAGGAAGCGCCTTCCGATGCAGATGCCGATACGCGCCAGCAGTCTGAAGAAGAGATTGAGATTGAGATCGATGTTGACTCCCCATTCGGTTCACTGGATCACGAAATTGGGGCTGCCCCGGCAGATGGCAACGGGCTTGACTCCGTCGGCGACTTGTTTGATTCCATCACTACCGCTCCGCGCGGGGTAAGATTCGGCAATGAAATGGAGATTGCTGACGCCCAGTCCCATTTTGATCTGGGTCAGGCATTCAAAGAGATGGGATTATACGATGAAGCCATTAACGAATTTCGTCAGGCTTCATTGGACTCATCACGACGCGTGGAGTGCCTGATAATGCAGTGTGCATGTTTGAGAGAACGCGGCGAAGTGGAAAAAGCCATCACTATGCTACTGGCCCTGTTAAAACCGGGCTTAAGCGAAGTAGAAAACTGCGCCGTAAAATATGAGTTGGCAACAGCATACGATGCTGCAGGAAAAAAGGAAGGGGCAAACATGCTTCTGAACGAAATAAATGCCGCTAATCCCGGTTTCAGAGATATCCGTTCACGCCTTAACGCGGCAAACCACTCGGACTCACTCGATTTTTCAGACGAGGATTTAAAGGAGTTCGGACTTAAATAGCGCGGGACGAGATTCACTATAGACATGATAAAATTAAACAGGTTACTTCCGCAGTATAAAAGCCGGCCGACCAGCTCAAATCAGAAATGATGAGTGGTCGGCCGGTTTTGTTTCTGACCAACAGGAATCTGCTTAAGCAGAAGATCAGTTTTCGGTCATAAAATGCTTTTCATACAGATCTTCAAGGGCTTGAAGATGACAACTCTCTTCTTTAAGGAGCTGAGCGAACAGCTTGCCCATAGGTGCCCCGGCGCAACCGCTGGAAACTTTCCCATAAAAATCCACAGCCCCTTTTTCAAGATGTATGGCATGAATAAGCGCCTCGCGCACACCGGATTGCGGACCAAGTTCCTCTTTTTTAAAAATGTAATCAAGGTGCATGGTAGGAATAGGCTTGTCAAGGTCATCGCCCCCATCCATCCGACCTTCCAAAAGCGCCTTCTCCAACTGGTGCTTGTGGTTCAGTTCATCCAGCGCATTGTCGCGCATCAATTCCTTGGCTCCCTTGTTAGTCAGTTGGCGGATAGCGGAGAGATAGTTACGGAACCCTTCCTCTTCCATCGTAATCGCCATTTCAAGCGCCGCGTCGAATGTATAGCAGACCTGGTCGTTATTCATACTTATGCCTCCTGTTCAATGAGCTTGGCTGAGATGATGAAAACCGGTTCCAACGGCACATCGGAATGCCCGTTCTTGTTGCCGGTTTTTACCGCCCTGATTTGGTCAACCACATCCATGCCTTCCAGGACCTGGCCGAATACGCAGTAGCCGAAATGGTCCTGATGCTTGCCGGTATGGTCCAGAAACGCATTATCAACCGTATTGATGAAAAACTGGCAGGTAGCCGAATCAACCACAGCAGTGCGGGCCATAGCCAGCGTACCGCGCTTGTTCAGCAGGCCATTGGTCGCCTCGTTTTTGATGGCAAACTTCGGTTTTTTAATCTCCATATTTTCATTCATGCCACCGCCCTGAACCATGAAATCCTTGATAACACGGTGGAATATCAGCCCGTCATAATGCCCTTCCTTGACATAGGACAGAAAGTTTCTGACGGTGATTGGCGCTTTTTCTTTGAAAAGTTCGATTTTGATGGTGCCCATTGACGTTTCCAGCATAACCTGCGGGTTCTGATCTGACATCTGCTCCTCCGGTAAATTATTGAGTGTACTGTATAGAACTTACAAAATACTTCGGTTTAGTGCAGGATCACTGAATTCTCAACACAATTTTCCCGAAATGCTTATCCTCTTCCATCATGCGGTGCGCGTCAGCCACCTGATCAATGCTGAAGACTTTTTCGATGATCGGGACGATACTGCGATCGGCAAACTTCGGCAAGGCACGGCGGGCAAACTCTGCAACAATTTCCGCTTTTTCAGCTACCGGGCGCGAGCGGAGGACACTGCCGATGATCTGCTGACGCTTCACCATCATCAGGGCCAAATTAAGCTCGGCCTTGATGCCGCTGATAACACCGATGATAACCAGTCGCCCCTTATAGCCGAGCGAATTCATATTGGGAGCAAGATATTTGGCTCCAACATGGTCCAGGATCAGGTCAACCCCTTTTTTATTCGTATATTCCTTCACTACCTCCGTAAAATCAGGAGTTTCATGGAAGTTGATCAGAAAATCGGCACCAATCTCCCTGACCCGCTCCATTTTAGCAGGAGAAGCGGTCACGATCAGTTTGCTGGACGGGGTCAGCGCCCGACAGAGTTGAATTGCAGCGGTATTAACCCCGCCGCCACCGCCATGCAGGATGGCCGTTTGGGAATCTTTAAATTCACCGATCATGAAAACGTTCAGAAAAGCGGTAATATATGATTCGCAGACACACGCCGCTTCTTCGAAACTCATGCTTTCAGGTATGCGCATCAAATGACCGGCGTATGCCACGGCAAACTCGGCGTACCCGCCGCCGCCGACCAGAGTCATAACCCGCTCACCCACCTGCCAGCCGGTGACACCATCTCCCAGAGCCTCAATAACCCCGGCAACTTCCAGACCAAGAATGACAGAATCTCCCGCCGGCGGCGGATACTTGCCTTCACGCTGCACCAGATCAGGACGATTGATCGATGTTGCAAAAACCTTTACGAGCACCTGCCCTTCGGCAGGATTCGGTTTTTCAGCCTCACCAACCCTGAGAACTTCCACGCCACCAAAAGCTTCCATTAAAACTGCCTTCATACCTGCACCTCCTGCTGGATTATATACCGGCTGTAAATACCTTTTTTTGAGTTTTTAAATGTAGCGGCTTACGACTGTTTTGTAAACACAAAATCAGAACGCGTGATCATCTTGATTTGCCGGGTTATTTCTGCGATAAAAGAATCCTTTTCATCCCACAATAAGAGGATCTATTCCATGAATATCATGGTCACTAACGATGACGGCATCCACGCCGCCGGCATCCGCGCTCTGGCTGGGGCGATGACAGAGTTGGGCACGGTAATCGTTGTCGCCCCCGATCGAGAACGAAGTGCGGTCAGCCACTCTCTGACCCTGCACTCACCACTGCGTATTTTCGAGTTGCACAAGGGGTGGTATGCCGTGGATGGCACCCCGACTGATTGCGTCAATATGGGCATTCACAATATGCTGCCGATTGTACCCGATCTCGTCGTCTCCGGGATCAACCATGGCGCCAACCTGGGCGATGACGTCACCTATTCCGGCACTGTCGCGGCGGCTATGGAAGCCAACCTGATGGGCATTCCGGCAATTGCCTTTTCACTCGCGACCTTCGAGCCAAGCGATAATTTTACCGATGCAGCAAAGATTGCCGTGCGGGTTGCTCGCCAGGTAATTGCCCACGGTCTCCCCTCTGACACCTTCCTTAATGTCAACATCCCCAACTGTCCTCTGGACAAAATACAACACCCTCTGGTAACCCGTCAGGGGAAGCGCTCCTTCGTCGGGAAAATTGTCGATAAAACCGATCCACGCGGACGGAAGTATTTCTGGGTCGGGAGTGAAGAGCCACAACTCAACGATGAACCCGGCACAGACTTTCACGCCATCAACCGTCAGCACGTCTCCATCACCCCGCTTCATCTCGATCTGACGAATCATAAATCGCTGCCGATTCTGGCCGGATGGGAGTTTTGACACATATAGACAATCAGGCTATCTCCTGATATAGTTGCGCGCGTTTTGAACCGGTGAAAACCGTGTATTGAGTTGGTCAGGCAGGGAGACTTTCTTGAACTTTGAGATCATGAGAAAAAAAATGGTGCAGGATCAGATCATTGCCCGTGGCATCGGTGACCAGCGGGTCATTGACGCAATGCTGAAGATTCCCCGCCATATTTTCGTTCAGGAAGCCTTTGCGGCTCAGGCCTACAGTGACAAAGCCCTTCCGATCGGTGAGAAGCAGACGATCTCGCAGCCATACATCGTCGCATTGATGACCGAAAAACTGGCGCTGCTCGGCACAGAAAGGGTACTGGAAATCGGCACCGGCTCCGGCTATCAAACAGCCATTCTCGCCACGATGGCCGACAGAGTCTATTCGGCAGAACGCATTCGTCCTCTGGCCCTGCGTGCCCGGAGGTGCCTGGATTCTCTAAAGCTTTTCAATGTCCAGTTAAGGATTAATGACAGTGAAGGGAGCCCAATCGGATGGGAGGAAAAGGCTCCCTTCGATGCCATTATCGTTACCGCCGGAGCGCCTGAAGTCCCAGCGATCCTGACTGATCAACTTGCCCGAGGTGGTCGTCTGGTGATCCCTGTCGGCGCCGATACCAGTCAGCAGTTACTTACAATTGTCAAAAATGAAGACGGTGAGCTGCAGAGAGAACTATCGGTTCAGTGCCGTTTTGTGCCGCTGATCGGCAGACAGGGGTGGCAGGCATGAGAACAACGGAATGCGGAGAAAGTCTGCTGATGGACAAAGAGACTATGCCACAGCACGATTTTAAAGACGATTTCCACCTGATCGACATATCTGCATTGACGCTCAATGACATTGAAGAGCCGCTTATTCTCCCTGATGATGAATGTGCCGATGATGAGAACGAAGATGAAATCCTGCCGGTTGAACTTGAGCGTTATGATGACGCCATCAAGATATATTTGCGTGACATTCAGCGCACTCCGCTATTGAGTGCCGCCGCCGAGAAGGAACTAGCCCGAAAGATTGAAAAGGGGGACGGGGCGGCACGCAACAAGATGATAGAGTCAAATCTGCGTCTGGTAGTAAAAATCGCAAAGCGTTATATACACCGTGGCTTACCGTTTCTGGACCTCATTGAGGAGGGCAACCTGGGGTTGATAAAAGCTGTTGAGCGCTTCAATCTCGCTAAAGAATGCCGTTTTTCAACCTATGCGACCTGGTGGATCCGTCAAACTATTGAACGAGCGCTGATCAACCAGTCCCGTACAATTCGCTTGCCGGTTCATATCTCTGACGACATCGGGCGCATGGTTCGAGCCACGCGCAAACTTTCCCAAGAACTGAACCGGGATCCGAGCATCCAGGAAATAGCCGACGCAATGAAGGCAAAAATCCAACATATACGCCGGCTGATGATACTACTGCGCCACACCTATTCGATAGAGGCCCCGATCGGCGACGGCAACGACTTTGCACTGATCGACACCATTGAAGACTGCTCCATGACTCCCCCAACAGATCTGCTTGAGAACATCAATATATTTGAGTTAATCTCCTGCCACTTCAACAAACTAACTGAACACGAACAACAAATCCTGACACTCCGCTTCGGCCTTGACGACCATGAACCTCAAACTCTGGACAGCATCGGCCATCACTTCGGCGTCACCCGTGAGCGCATCCGCCAGATCGAAGCAAAAAGCCTTGCAAAATTGAGAGCTTTTTATACGCAGAGCCAGATATAAATTAAAACAACGCAAGGAGAATTGTTGATGAATGACCTGAAAGACATCATCCGCGACGTCCCTGATTTTCCCAAAAAAGGGATCATTTTTAAAGACATCACCACGCTGCTGCAGGATGCTCAATCATACCAGAAAATGATTGATCTTATTGCTCATCGCTATATAGGCAAACGGATTGATAAAGTTGTCGGAGTTGAAGCACGTGGTTTTATCATCGGTTCGGCACTTGCGTACAAATTGTGTGCAGGGGTCGTACTGGTTCGCAAACCGGGTAAACTCCCATCGGAAACCTTCAGCAAAACATACGATCTCGAATACGGCACAGACACATTGGAAATCCATAAAGACGCAATCAAACCGGGTGAACGTATTCTGATAGCTGATGACCTGCTCGCCACAGGCGGCACCATGGCTGCAGTTGTTGATATGGTCCAGAGCATGGGTGGTGAAATCGTGGAGTGCTGCTTCATGGCGGAGCTGGATTTTCTTGGGGGGCGCAAGAGGTTACCGGAAGGAAAGGTCTTTTCACTTCTTAACTTTTAGTTTTTAAAGAGGTTGAACCGAGTCAACTTCTCTGATATATCTTATCAGCTTTCAACACATGTCCCCGTAGCTCAGCTGGATAGAGCACTTCCCTCCTAAGGAAGGGGCCGGTCGTTCGAATCGACTCGGGGACGCCAATAAAAACAGGCACTTGCAAGAATAATTTGCAGGTGCCTTTTCTTATATTCAAATTCAGTGGTACTTTAGTGGTACTTTTGTTTCTTGCTACCCTCAACAAACTATCTCTTCTCTCCCCAAACCATGCCGCCACAATCACAACACTCATATCATGACGCACTGACAGCTTCCAGGAAGCCCGATTATCAACTTGGCCTTATCCATCTATGCTCTCGCAAAAGATTAGAACGCTTGCATTCATGTTTGTTAGTGATATGGTGTCAACTGCTTTACAGGCCAACAATCAAAATAGGAGGATGGCCATCAATAACGAGTGACTGTAAAGGAGACAACCATGAACAATTGGTTAAAGCTTATCGGCTCGTCCGATAAACCGATAACTGATCATCCATTCTACGGCAACTTCAATGCGGAGTACATTGGTTTTCGAAAGGCACGATTGCCCGGGATTCGAATGGGAGACCATTTATTTCTCTACGCACCAGGAGGAAGCAGGAGCATATTCGCCCTTGCAGAAGCCGCATCCGACCCAGAGAACGACTGCGATTACAATCCTATGGAGATTGGAAGCTGTCGATGGAAACTGCGTGTTCAGTACCTAATAAACCTTTCTGTAGCTTCTGGCATTCCCATCGATGAGATAAACTCTGGACAACGTAATCTCACACACTCGGTCCGTCAGCAATCCCATATCAAATTGACCCCTGAGGAATACAAGCAGGCATACAGCAAACTGCAAGAGAGGATGTCCGGATCTGATCAATAACGAGTTGTCAGGAGGAGTATGAAAATGTCTAGCTTTAAAGCATTAGCAATTGGGGTTCTTTTCTTCAGCTTCTACAGCTCAACAGCATCAGCTTGCGAGGACGGTCATTGGATTCAATCGGTATCTTCTGACGGTGCAATCATCAAATTGGAGGACGGCTCTATCTGGGAGGTTGATTCAGGCGACGCAATAACATCGATGCTGTGGCTTCCAACCACTGGAATCGTTGCGTGTGATGACAAACTTATCAATACCGACGACGACGAGAAGGTAGATGCTAATCGACTCAAATGACGAGGCAGCTAACCCGGCGTCAACACTGAAGCTCCTACATCATACCGGTTATTTCTACGCCATACCAGACAGAAACAATCCGAAAAGACTGAAAACCTGAGCACCCTTGGGGGTGCTGGAGTAAGTTTCGATTTTAAAGATATTTATTGTTGTATAGGTCAAAGGGGGGAAATGATCACCCGCCGCCCTGCTGTCTCTATCCTGACCGTAATACAAGTCAATAGAATTACAGCAAATAAAGTTCTTAACACCCACCGGGCGTTGATTCATATCTGGTGAAAATATATTGCGATAGTAAGTACTTGACAAGCATGAACGATTTATGAAACATCCCAGTTTCTCAATTCAATTGACACCTGGACGTCAATAAAAACGACAGTTACGGTTTGTGCTGTGAGCCACTTATTGTTTGAGTGATCTTTTGTCCAAGGGGGCTCACTCGATATTCGATCCTTCGATCACAGACGTACTGCTTTTATCAGCTTGAAAACCAGCCTCATTTCTTCATTACTTGCCCCCGCAAGTGCGATTTCAATACCTTTCAGACTTGTAGATTCATTGTTATGGTGTGCAAAATCAAACAATTCTTTCATCTCTACCTGAAGGGAATCAGCAATACGCTCCAAAAGATCAAGTGAGGGTTGTCTTTTACCGACTTCAATCCGCGAAAGGTACTTTGATTCAATCCCTACTTTCTCAGCAAGCAGATCTTGTGATAAACCGACTCGCTTCCGCAGTTCTTTGATTCTTGCCCCCAGAAGCATTTTTCTTGTGCTCATATTTGATCCCCCATGCTGCGAATCATGGCAGGTATGGCGGACTTATAAACTTACTGGCAGACCTATTATATTGACAAAACCATACTAAATGTTAGATTAGCCCAAACACATAGATAGTTTTTTAAGAAAATGTCGGCTTTTTGTTTCGAGGTGCCTCGTGGAACGACTATATTGAGATGCAGGAGTCTACAGAAGAAAGGTCGGAAATGAACAATGATTCAACCTATGAATTCGTTTACACTGACCTGCAAACCTGCCTTATGTGGGCAAGTAACGGCAATATTATCGGCCAAGAGCTTGCATGGGAAAGTGCCATGAACTGGGCAAAACATCTCAACTACGGCGGTCATGCCGACTGGCGTTTACCTACAAAAGAGGAACTTTGCGAATTTCGAGGGTGCGTGGTATGCCCGGATGATCAAGGCTGGATAAGCCCTTTCAAGTGGTTCAATGCCAATGGATTCAATAACGTTCAGCCTGGATTTTATTGGACTGGAACCGAGTGCGGTGATGACAGATATGCTTGGGGCGTGAGTGTTTTTGACTATGCCATGTATTCCAATGCTAAAGACGTTTATTACTATGTGTGGCCAGTTCGTGGGGTTGAAAATTTAGAGTAAGGCTATCTTTCATAATATTTATTATGACAGATGGCAAAGAGGTGAAAATGAAGCCCCCCGCCCCGTTTTCTATAGCCGTACGGCACACAAGTGCACTGAATATCCAAAATATAGAACTTTAAACGCACACCGGGCCTTGCTGTATATCCAGTGAAGATCTCTGGATATTAAAATTGGAACTTGTAAAGAGTCTTTTACTTATTGAAGAACTTGACGAGGTCGTGAGGCATTAAATTCATCTACAAACTATATATTTCAGGTGCTTCCTTTGTTATTACGATTGATTATAGCATTTTTCATCATCAGCATTGCCAACCCAGTGCGTGCTCTCGATTTCTATGGGGCAAATATTGCTGATAGAGACGCCCCTTCCAGTTTCATGAAATATGGAATATATGGTTTCCGTGCAACTATAACCAGAGTATCTATTGATTCACCAGCGGATAGAGCTGGATTTAATCAAGGTGACATTATTCTTTCAATTAATAAAAAGGATGTGAAAAGAACTTCCGAATTAAGCAGGTTCACTACAGACATGATAAAATTACATGTTTTCAGTGGTAGTGAACGTAAGACGTTAACCATAAACAGGTTGGCTATTGAAACAGAAAAAGCTGCCAGAATTTCAGCTGAAAGAAAAGAGGCAACTGCCTCAAACACCGATAGTTACGTTGATGAACAGCCGAATAATTCACCTGCTTTGAAATTTAATGATGCCTATCTTGAAAAGAAGTTCGGTAAATCTACATATGTGCAGCCAAAAACAGAGAACTATAGGATAGTCAACCAACAACGAATTTACCAGGCACCTCAGACATCACATCCATCACCTGGATATGTAAGTTCAGGTGATGTGATTGAGAGTCGAATAGACGGAGCATTTGAAGGTTGGAGTGGCGAAACAATTTTCAAATTGGCCAATGGCCAAATATGGGAACAATCATCTTATGCATATACTTACCACTATGCTTATCGCCCCGAAGTTATTATCTACAGTTCCGGCGGCGGTTACAAGCTCAGGGTTGATGGCGTTGACAGCACAATCAATGTAATCCGGTTAAAGTAATCTCGCGGGAAAACATGAGTTTTGGGTGCTGTTATTGTCGGTTATGGACTCATCTTCGCTGTGAAGGATTGATGAAGTATAGAATCATATTTATTAGTAAAAACTTTACAAGCTGGAAGGATTCTCATGAAAAAGATAACGTTCTTTGCATTATTTGTTGCTTTATTATTGGCCACAAGCAAACCAGAGGCGCTTGCCGCCGGGTACTGGATGGTTCAAGGTTCGACTGCGACGGAAACCCAAACCTTTCAAAATGGCAAGGGGCCAGTATCATTCGTCATAAGCTACAATAGAAACAATAGTTGCAGACCGGAAGTGTCGTTAATTATATGGTCTGACAATTCAAGGGTACTGGGAAATTTAATAAAGAGAAAAAGTACAAAAGACAATATGGTGATAACAATTGATGGAAAGAGCTTTTACAGCACTTTGACTGGTACTAAGTATTCAAACGCTTTAGATGTTGGATTCGTTATGAACGAGCAGAGTGTTGGACAATTTAAAAATGGTAAAAATGCAGTAGTAAAAGCATATAGCTACCAGTTTGAGTTCCCGCTTGATGGTGCCAGATCGGCCATTGACGAGGCGCGTCGGAACTGCATGTGATTGTTGAGCAGTTTGAATACAATTCATTAACAGGAGAGTGTTATGGGTATTTTCGGGAATTTATTTGGGAATAGCAACAATAATAGTCGTCCACCCAGTATGAAGGAAAAAATAAAACTAAGCATTGAAGAATTATTCGATTGTGCAAAAGCAGATAATGATAACTTAATTGCGTTAATTGAATCTGCTCACAATAGCAAAGCAACAGTTAGACAAAAAAGTGAGTCACTTTCAGAGTTTATAAGTTTACATATTGGCCATTTTTACATGTTTTTATTATCACCAAACAACAAAGATATTATTGGAACTCTGACTATAGATGAATTATACAACCGCTATACGCGAGAGTTACTTGATATAATTTACACAAATAAAGGGAATGCTATTGCAAAAGATAATATTGTTCATTATGCAACAAATCATTACAAACATGAAAAGGTGACTATGTATTTAGGCTGTGGGGATTATTTTAAAGGCAGAATATACACAATATTCAATGTTGATAAAAACGATTTCTTTCTCACTTCTGCCATACACCAAACAACCTACAACTCAATAACCTCTGCTCTAGCATATAATAAGATAATATTTGACACAAAAAATGCTCATATATAACCACGTCACTTATCCCATATATCTTCTTTAAATGAGGCTACCCGGTTAAGGATAGCCTCATTCAAATTTAGCTCAACAAAAGCACCTCAATGTTTTCCCGGAACTTTGCATAGCTGCGAACGTGCACCCAGTACATCTCACCAAATAGACGAACTTTCTTGAATTTATATTGAGGCATGAGAATGTCTAAAACCTCAACGTCTGTATTTATGCTCTTAGCAATCAAATTTGCTGAGAGGCCTTTCAGCTGATCTTCTTCAGGAACACCAAGCCAGTACGCTAACAAATTGTTTCCAATCGTTTCCATATTTATCTTCATAAAGCACCTCTTGTTTCTTTATTCTGAGTGGGCGGCACCCAGGTTCTGCCAAAAGGGAAATTTTTTCGCCATGATCTTCCCCGCTTCCATTCAAGCTGGGCAAGTGCAACGCCGATGACGCTGGGGGCATATCCCAGAGTATCGACTAACCACCTCATGGTGTAGTACGGTTCACGTTGAACGTCTGGTAACTCATCCCACCATTTTTTTATATCTTCAGACGGAGTGAGTAGTGGTTTGTAGTTAGCTTTCATTATTTCCCGGTTCTTTCTGATCTGATCCATCGTTATTATCGTGTTCATTGTCCGTCCTCCGGGTTTGGTGGTGGTTTTCAAAAATGATACCTGCAATTAACTGAAGCACGGGTGGGTGGCGGGGGTGGCGGCGTTTCCTACTTTTTTCTATTATCTTCTTTGTTTGATCAATACAAACACAAGAGTAATAAGAAAAGAAAATAGAATTATGCGCCACCCCCGCCACCTGTGGTTATTTCACCCTGTGTCTGATGCCGATAATCATACGAATACCTTTGGAGCCTTTTTTACGTTCAAATCCGAGACGTACCAGACGAGTTGTGAAGTTCTGAACATTGACTTTGCGGTTTATGCCGCACATAGATGTCCAGCACTGATATTTAATATACAGCTCACTAACAGTAGATTCAGCATCTGGGCTTGATTCACATTCATCATCAACAAACGAGGCGACCTGATCGACCTCCCGCTCCCATTCCTGCTTCGCATCTTCACTGCTCGGTAGTTTGGTAAAGTCGCCTGTGTCATAGAGCCGTTTAAGACCAGCAAGGGCGAAGTTAAGAATCCCCGGCAACTCTTTCAGAAGATCATCCTTTAGATGCACATCACGCTCGGCACCGTCGAACTTTCTGTTGAATGTGATTACTTCTGCCCGTCTGAAAAACGCTGACGAAAAGTCTTGTGTGTGTGGCATGTGATTAGTTGCAAAAAACATGGTGCAAAATGGCCGGAAGTCAAACGGTGGCCGATGTTTCTGTTCTGCTGTCATTAACTCACCTGATACAATCGCCTTCAGCTTGGCATCCGGGATAACTGCACCTTGCGGAATTTCAGTTATGATGTTTGCAAGCTTCCCTTGCAAATGGGCCAATTGGAAGCGGTTTTCAAATTGACTTGGCTGCACTCCGGCCACATTAAGCAGACCTATAAGTGCTTCTATGGTTTTAAGGAGTACACTTTTCCCATTGGCCCCTTGCCCTATCAGTAGAAGAAAACGCTCGTACTCACAAGTCGTGCTCAAGGCATAACCCATGAACTCCTGCACAATCTGGATTTTCTGTAGCCAATCGGCGTCCCGTGCAAATATTTCTTTCAGGAATTTTAGAAAACGGGCTGGCTTTGCGGACTTGTCGTAAACAACTGGAATCTGCTGTGTAAAGTAACTGTTGCGGTCATGCTGTTTTAGAATCCATACGCTGCCCATATAATGGATCTCGCCATTCATACAGTTGATTGCCTTCTTGTTGATGTCAAAAAGGTGATCAGACGCATGTGCCTCAGTTTTTATTAGGTCAAGAACAGAATCAACATGTGATCGGCTGAGTTTACCTTGGTCGGCAATCTTGTGGATTATCTGTTTAAATTCTCTATCATCAACTTGACGCCAGACTCCCCTCTGTTCGTCCCATCGCCAAAACTGATGAGTAAAAAGTATATTCTGTTGTCCAACTCGGCGAATGACAGCCAAAGCTATTGCATACTGTGACGTCCCTGGAGTATTTGCTTCAGAGGTGCCCTTGTTGTCTCCTTCAAAAGCCTTGGCAATAGTCATTTGACCGTAGGTATGCTCACCGCGATATTCATCCCATTTATCACGCATAAGCTTTGATTTCCGGAATATGCGGTCAATTGCTTCGGCTGAGACTGTAAACTTGGTCAGTAAAGAGCATAGCGCAAGGTCTGCTTCTGATTGGCTGGGATATGCAGAAAAGTCACCGGCCATGAGTGCCTCAAAATTACATGTACCTGCTGCGAATGATACATTGATGAGAATTTCTTCGTCAGTCAGGTTGGCCGTCTGGGTGGGTTCATTTTGTTTGGGCTTGTCTTTCTTTTGCTCGGACAGGCTTGCGTACAGATTATCAATTTCAGCCGGCCGCATCTCAATAGTCACTGGAGTTCCGTCCAAATGATTTCCGGTAAAAGTGAAGTAACGTCCCTGATCATATATTTCAGTGTCGCCGACTTTTTTGCCTTTACCGGGTAGTTGGCCTTTTACAATAATATGAACACCTGTGCCTGATGGGCTTAGTTCCGTATAACTCGCAAATCGGCTGATAATCCCCTGTGCCCAAGACTGAATCACTCCAGTTTCTTTGTTACGGCAGTTGTCCAGATCTATCCCTACAAAGTTATCATTCTTTGAGAAGACGAAACCGATACCATCGAAACCACCCTGGTTGAGGCGGTTAATAGCTTGTTCGCATGTCCCCCAGGTTGCAGGATTGGATGCTGATGCACATTTACCTGTCTTGGGATTCATTGGAACTTTTTTGGGTTTTTGGGGGTCGCTAGAGTTCGGCATAAATTTCCAACATACCCAATTGGGGTGTGTCTTGAGTCTTTGCGGGATGTTGTTGAATGCGGTTGTCATAGGTTCGCTCCCGTCGATGCGTTCTTTGGCTTACGTCCACGCTTAGAGCCTGGGGCAACGGGAATAACATTATCGGCGGTGATAGTTTCACGGGAGTCCATCCAGGCCATAAGTGAAGAGAGGCGTACTCCCACTGAATTTGCACCTATTCGGATTTTGGGAGGGTATGTTCCGGCCTGCTGGTCACGCCAGATAGAAGCGAGCGAACGACCTGTAATGAGTACTTGTTCGGCTGGTCTTACGATGCGGTCTTGTCCAGCTGCGAGTGCTACTGCGTTCTTTTTGATTATTTCATTTGGCATAAAAAAACCTCCATACTTTTAGTGAATCAGTGTGCGCACACCGTTTCATCTCTTTTCGCATGGAGGTTCTTGCAACTTGGTAGAGTTGCATTGTAAGTTACCAGCAACTTACAAAATTATTTTGTAGCGTTATGCGCTGCTTTTGCCTTGGCAAGCCTTTCCCCAATTTCTTTATCGGAATACCAGAAATCCAGCTTTGATAGACCTTCTTTGCCCTCTTTTGCATCGTACATAAACAAACCCTTTTCAACGCCAGTGCCAATTTTTTTAACCGAAAAGGAGAAATTACTTTCCTTTTTACCCGTCTCTTTTTTTGTAAGTTGCGTTTTTACATATTCATAAAAACTTACCTTGCTGTGAGATGCGAATTGTGTATCAAGAAACTCCTTAATGACCTGTGTAATTGGTGCTGTGCCTTTTGCCACTCTGGGGGTAGACATGTCATCACAATTACAGCGATTGCCTGCATCACTGAAATCGCAGTTTGGCAATGCTACACGCAAATCTGTTATCTCAACTCGGACCTGACGTGGCGGGACTGACCATAACCACCCGTTCAAATCTATATCAAGGTCAATTAAATCCCCATTTTTATCAAGTATTCTTTCCAGCTGCATTTCAGTTATCCTAAATACAGGCTTCCTAAGATATTCCCTGCCATCCGGATATTTATCTGTATCAATCAAAATTGTTTGAGCAAACCTTTCAAAATCGCCATTCAAAATTTGCTCTTTAAGAACATCTACAGTGCATTTCAGGCATTTAGCTGCCGAAGGTAAGGTATAAAAACTATGATCCTTTTTATAACAGTCAGGAAGCGAAGGCTTTAGAAGTTCATTAAGTGCGGAATTTTCCATTTTAGCGCCTTTCAGATTCGGATTTTGTATCACACGGACTTTATGCCGCCTTGCGCTTACCCTCGTTGATACTGGTAACATTATCCTTTTTTGTTTTCTCGGTGACAATGGACAAAAGCTTGCGCTCCCAGGATTCAAGAGCTTGCTGTTTCTCCTTGGCGTAATCGTGCCGGTTGTAGGTGCGAATTATGCCTTGCTTGACATGGTTTAACACTGCGTCGATGATCTCGTCCATATAACCCATACTGGCCATAAAGGTTGCAGCCGTCCGGCGCAAGTCGTGCGGAGTGAACTGGTCAATCAACAGCCGGTTTTCTGTGGCCGGTTTGCCGTCCTTCTTATAAAGCGGTTTGCCTTTGGTGTCAGTCAGCGGCCACGCGAGGTTCCGTCGGACGGAAACAGGCAAAGCGTGTGAGTCAATGGCCTGTACCTTGTCCTTGTGAGGACAGGGGAAGATAAAGCCGCTGTATGGGTCAGTTATAGGGACTTCTGGTTTCTTCTCTTTCTTCATCCTCAGGTTGTGGTTTATAAGGCCCTTCTTATTATCCTCTATTGCTGCGTTAATGATCTCAATTGCCGTGTCGGTCAAATATACTCGATGCTCTTTGCCGTTCTTTGATCTTTCAGCTGGTATAGTCCACCAATGGCCGTCAATCTCTTTGACATGCATCCCTGACACCTCCCCTGGTCTCTGTGCTGTCAAAAGCACCAGCTTAAGCGCTCGTTTGATCTCGTCGCTTATGGCTGCATTGTTCATGCTCCCCCATAAGGTTTTCATCTCGGTTTCATTCAAGGTACGTTCCCGGCGTATGTTAGGCGAGAGAGCCTTTACGCCTGTGCAAGGCGTGTGCTGTAGGATGTCACGCTCAACGGCAAAGTTAAACATCTTGCGAACGACTTTCAAAACTTGGTTGCTCATGGCGGGGGTGCCGCGATCAACGATGCTTTCAAGTAACAGGGTCATATCCCGCTTGGTTATATCTGAGGCTTTGCGTTTACCCCATACAGATACAATTTCTTTATTCAAAAGCCGTTCATCTTCTTGCCATGATCTCTTGAACTTCATGGCGTGTCTCTCTACGTACTCCTTCACAAGACCCGCCACGGTAAGCGCCTGCGATTGCTCTGCGGCTTCTGCAATGCGTCTCTCTTGCTTTCGCTTTTTTTCAAGAACAGGATCGGAACCGTCGGCACTGCCACGCCGCAAGGCTTTAACCTTTATAGCTTCTGCCTGGTAAAGTTCCCGCGCCTTCTTTAATGTGGTAGTCGGATAAGTCCCCAAAGCCATAAACCGGCGTTGTCCATCTATCTTATACAAGTAGAAGAATGTCATGGTGCCGGAAGGATGGACACGGATACCAAAGCCGGGTTCTTTCTCTGCCATACAATCAAAGGTTTTGGCTGCTGTCTGTAGATTCCTGATAGTTGGATCGTCAAACTTGGCTTTCATGGTAATGTCCTCCCCTTGAATCAGAGTGGTACTTTAGTGGTACTTATTCAGTTGCCTTGTGGTGTAAAACAGTGAAATACTATGAGAGGATTATTACAGGTAATAACGTGATAAGTCAATGATAAATAGAAGGTATTTTATATTTTATGAGGGATGGTAAAATGCTATGAAATGATTACATTCATTAACTCCTAAGGAAGGGGCCGGTCGTTCGAATCGACTCGGGGACGCCAAACACTATTGGAATTGAGTACCTCACCTGGGGTACTCAATTCCTTTTTTGGGGCCGCAAATTTTATCGCACCCGCCAGAGATGCATACAGGCGGCTGACTTTTATGATGCTGGATCAGGATATTGTTGCTGTCAGCCCGTCGAGCACGTGGCGCGTTCTTTCAAAAGCTGGAATGCTGCAGAAGTGGAATCAGAAACCGTCTTTAAAAGGAACTGGATTCGTTCAGCCACTATTGCCTCACGAACACTGGCATGTGGATGTTTCTTACCTCAACATCCGTGGCACCTTCTACTACCTGTGCAGCTTCCTTGATGGATGCAGCCGCTCCATCATCCATTGGGAGATCAGAGAGCAGATGACCGAACGAGACATAGAAATCATTCTTGAACGATCCAAGAAAAAGTACCCTGCTGCGCGCCCACGTATCATTTCCGACAACGGCCCGCAGTTCATTGCCAAAGATTTCAAGGAATTCATCCGAATCTCCGGCATGACCCATGTACGAACATCGCCCTTCTATCCGCAGTCAAACGGCAAGCTGGAGCGATTCCACAAAACCATCAAGACTGAATGCATACGTCCCGGAACCCCGCTTTCACTTGACGATGCTCGCCGGATAGTAGAAAAGTACAGCATCCGGACGTAGGGCGTGGGTTTCTACTTCACACTAAAGCATATTTCTCGTAACCTTCTAACAGTATGAAAATTACTGTATTGGGGATTATGCGTGAATCCCATTGTCCACCTCTACCCTGAATTCAGCGCCATCGGCACAGTTGCGAACAGTGAGCCGCCCACCCATATTCTTCTCTACGATGGATTTTGACATGAACAGACCGATTCCCGTACCAGCTTGCGGGCCCTTGGTTGTAAAGTAGGGGTCAAATATCTTGGTCATGATCTCTTCAGGGATGCCTCCGGCGTTATCGGCAATTGTTACGACAGCGCTGCCGTTTTCATTTGATAGTGTAATTGTCACTCTTGGATCGGCGATTTCACCATCAATTAAGGCGTCCCTGGCATTGTTCAGGATGTTTATGAGAACCTGTGCAAATTCATTCTGATATCCATTGATAACAGGTTTGTCATTCGCGACGATTTCAATACGAATCTTTGAGTTTTGTAGACTTCCATCAAGAAGCGACAAAGTGTTTGCAACAGCCTCACACACACTGAAATTTGTCTTTTCCTTATCAGGTTTAAAGTAATCCCTGAAATCATTAATAGTTTTGGACATGTGTTGGATAAGCTCCATCGAGCTGTTGACACAATCGCCCAGAAACTCCATGGTTATTTCTTCGGGATCATTAATCAGTAACAATTGCTGAACTGTAAGCCCCAGAGAATTTAAAGGCTGTCGCCACTGGTGGGCAATGTTGTTGATCATTTCTCCCATGGCTGCTTGACGGCTCTGCTGAAGGAGCATTTGTTCTTTCTCGCGAAGAACTTCTGCGGTCCTAAGACGCTCGGCCGTCTCCTCCAGCAAGGCACGTTCAGCTTCCTTTCTGCGAGACTCCCGGACGATGTTGTCAAGGGCGAAAGAGATGTCCGCTCCCATTTGCTTGAGCAGTTCGACCTGCTGTTGGTCAAAGAAGTCCTTTTTGGCCGCATAAAGGGTCAAGGCTCCGATCACACTCCCCTCCTGTTTCAAGGCAATACTCGCCGAGGCGTGAATGCCGTGTACTCGGCCTCTTTCATGCCAGGGACGGGTGATCGGGGAACCCAGAAAGTCATTGCAGATGTAATAGGTACCTTCGCGAATCGACATGCCGGTCGGACCGATGCCTTCCGCCTCTTTGTTGACAGAAATCTTGATGTCGTCCAAATAGCCGATTGCACCTTGGGCTGCAGCTATGTTCAAGTTACAGCTCTCTGGGTCCACCAGGCCGACCCAGGCGAGTCTGAAGCCTCCGCTTTCCGTAGCTATCCGGCAAAAATCTATAAATAGATTTTCCCTGTCCATGGTGCGGACAATGGCCTGGTTGGTTTTGGACAGCACCGCATAAAGCCGATTCAGGCGCAAGAGGCTATTTTCTGCCTTTTCCCGTTCGATAATCTCACTCTGCAGATTCAGAACTGTAGCTGACAGTTCCCCGGTTCGCTCGGCTACACGCTGCTCTAATTCGTCGTGAGCCTTTTTAAGTTTTCCCTCGGCACGTTTAATCTCACTAATATCGTTGAAAAGGATAGCAACTTTTCGACTTTCCGTCCCGCCGAGTCTGTAGGCGCTCACTTCGTACCAACGCCCCAGCGCTTTCGCTTCATGTACAAAATGTGATGATTCGCCCGACAAGGCGACTTTTCCGTAAACGTCATACCAATAGTTCTCATTCTCTGGTGCAAGCTCACGCATCAGCTTCCCTTGAACATTGAGCAAACCGGTTTGCTCCTCAAAAGCATGATTGATCTCAAGGAAGCAATAATCGAGGGGGCTATTGTACGCGTCAAACAACACTTCAATGATGCAAAACCCCTCAATAAGCGAATTGAACAGCGTGCGATATCGCTCCTCCGACTGGCGCAACGCCTCCCCAACCTGTTTGCGTTCGGTGATGTCGCGGATAATACTGATCAAGGTGCGCGTGCCGTTTATGGTCGTTCCCTGGGAACTTACTTCCACCGGGAAGGTGCTCTTATCCTTGCGACAATGGATTGTCTCGAAGAGAATGCCGTTAGTGTCTGCTTCGCTGATTTGAGCAGCGACAATATGCGCTGATTCAGCTATACGTAGGTCGTCGATGGTGAACCTCAACAACTCATCATATTCATAGCCATAAGTCTTTATCGCGGCAGTGTTCGCTTCCAGAATGCGCCCATCTTCTCGGTTGAGAAATAGCACGATATCACGGCTGTGATTTGCAAGTAATTCGTAACAATGCAGCTTCTTCTGTACCTGTTTGCGCTCGGTGATGTCGGTTAAAGTAATCCAGAACTCTCCGTTATGTGCCGGGGTCGCCTGAATATACGCCCATAAGGGGGAACCGTCGTCCCTCACCATGCGCATTTCCCAATTCTGCACTACTTTCGCCTCAAGTAGCTTTTTGCGCTGCAGAAAATAGACGTCCTGATCTTCGCTGAAGATGAATTGCGTTATCGGCTTGTTAAGTAGGTGTAATTTTATCAGGCCAAGCATTGCAGATGCTGTGAGGTTGGCTTCTTGGATCAGCCCCTGCTTGCTAAGGGTCAGGTAACCAACCGGCGCAAGCTCATACAGATCGAAGTAGAGGGCCCGCGAAGCCACCAGTTCCTGCTGAGTGCGGCGCAACTCGTCGTTTTGCCTCTCCAGCTCGATCTGGTGCAATTGCAGTTCGTGGAAGAGTTGTTTTATTTGCGGAGGTGAAAGTGTTTCCGGGTTTGCGGGGCGGCCATCTTTGAATTTTTCTTCTGCGAGTTGCTGGAGTGTCTGGCCTGATTCGGTTGGAGTGTTCGCCATAAACGCTTTCCCCCTGACTTTTTCATATCTCAGTTAGATGCGACCCTTCCTTGACGCCATTAAAAAGCTATTCACCACCTTATAGACTTGTGCCGTTGAATGAATACACCAACATAAAACCATAGCGTGCGTATAAATCCCATTGGTGCGGTCACCCTATTTACGGGTAACCATTAACGCGTTTTATTAACATATGTTTTATGATATCTATTTAGTATGTACTTTTATTAGATTTTAACAAGCGAAATATAAAATTATTGAGGATCTTCCCATTCAGATCCACTCCCTGAGGGATGTGCTTGAAAAAAAGGACATCAAACTCTGAACGGGCCGCCATCCAAATGCAAGTCCTTGACCGATTGATGGAGGCCATCGGAACCTGAGGTATCCTGTCAATAGTGGACACTCACGTCTTACACAGCCGCCGCCCGGATATTGAAATTTTGTTCAAATACGGCTAGCGATAAATAGCCAAGACGCGAATGGCGCCGTTGACGGTTGTAGAATATCTCGATGTACTCGCGAATGGAGGCCTCAGCCTCAGCCCGGGTCACATAGCGGCAGTGATGTACCAGTTCATTTTTGAGGCTTCCCCAGAAGCTCTCCATCGGCGCGTTATCATAGCAGTTTCCCCTGCGCGACATCGAGGCCCTCATTCCAAACTGTTCAATAAGCTTACGGTAGCCGTGAGCACAGTACTGGCTGCCTCGATCCGAGTGATGAATCAACCCGACCGCCGGTCGTTTCTGTTGTACCGCCCGAAATAAAGCCCGGCCAGTCAGCTCCTGTGTCATGCACTCGGCCATTGCGTATCCAACAATTTTACAGGTAAACACGCCTTTAACCCCGGCAAGGTACAGCCAACCCTCCCCGGTAGGGATATAGGAATATCAGTGACCCAGACCTGGTTAGGTGCGTTGGGCGTAAAGGTTTGGTTCAACAAGTTTTCAGCCACTGGCAAGTTGTGGTTTGAATTCGTTGTTGCCTTGAACTTGCGCTTCTGCCGACAACGCAGCCCCAGTTCCCGGCGTAAGCGGACAATGCGGTCGCGCCCGGCGATAAAACCATCATTAGTCAGCTCTGGTTGCAACCGCCGAGCACCGTAGGCGTTTAGTGGTTGGCCTTCAGCACGCATAATTTCTAAAACCTTTTCTGCTATATCCATTGCAATACCCCTTATTATTTTTAGCGACAGCATAAATTTGTTTTTTCGTTGTAGTCCACGAGCTACCAAGTCTGAGTGGCAGAGTCGATAGTAACGGCCATTGTAGCACGTAGCCATGCAAATTTTGCCTTGAGAACATCAAAGTCCGGACCAGAGGTTACAAATTGTGCCTTCCCCTTGACCAGAAAACCTGCACCAGGTCCATTTAGACCTTTGACCTTGCTGCTCCCCAAGGTTATTAATACTTCCGGGTTGAAAGCAATGTTCGCCTCCGTACGATGCATGTAACCGGCAGGGATCAAAAGACGACCATCTTCGGTGGTTCTCAGATAACTGTTCCAGGTATTGACCATATGCGGCCCATCCTCCCCCAAGGTCGCAATTGCAACCACTCCATCCTCTTTCATAATTTCCAGCAATTTTTCCGAAATCATTGTGATTACCTCCTGTTGTTTGTGCTGTAATGCAGCTTTGGTTCGCGTCATTGTCACCGTTGTTAATGGCTGTTTCTTTAATATACAATGGGGCCAGTTTTGCTTTGACATCAGTTACAACCGTTAGCCTCTGAGTCTCTTCATTGGTCCGGGGTAAAGGCAGTTTTGCCGTTTTCACCTGCACCAGCTCTTCCGCATTGCGGCGTATTTCTGCTGTTGTCAACAAGTTCCTGGCTTTGTTGGCCCGCATTAAAACTCCCACTTGCTACGGATTTGATAAAAACTAATATCGGTGTTAATTGACCTGATTTATAATCCTTTTAATGTGACAAAGCATATCAAAAATTTTATGAACCACCACTAAACAGACAACCCCGGTTTTTAGAAGGTTGGCATTCTGTCTTCAAAAATTATGCTGAATTGATTCAGTGCTGACTTCCAGTCTCTGATCGATATTGTCCACTTTTTCGCAATATTTTTCAGTGCGAGGTAGAGTATGCCGGCGTATTGATCGGTGCAGCACGAACGTATTGAGCAGGCCATGGTACCAGATGTCCAAGCTCCTTGGCAGCATGGAGCGGCCAATAGGGATCTCTGAGCAATTCTCTGGCAAGCAGCACTAGATCAGCTTGACCTGAACGAATGATGTGATCTGCCTGTGCTGGAGCTGTAATCATACCAACTGCGCCGATTTTACCGCCTGTATTACGTCGGATTCGCTCTGCAAACTGGGTCTGATAGCCTGCTCCGAGTGGTATTCTGGCACGCGAGGCTGTGCCGCCCGAAGAGCAGTCAACAAGATCAACTCCTAATGGAATGAGTTGTCGTACCAATTCAATGGACTGCTCAATATCCCAGCCTCCTTCAACCCAGTCTGTAGCTGAGATTCTTACCAGAAGCGGTAGATTGTCCGGCCATATTTTACGGACAGCGGTCACTGTATCTTTCAAGAAACGCGTACGGTTCTCAAAACTACCACCATAGTGATCAGTCCGCTGGTTACTGAGTGGTGAGAGGAACTGGTGCAGCAAGTAACCATGAGCCGCGTGGATTTCGGCGACCTTGAACCCTGCCAGTAGCGAACGGCGGGCAGCATCAACAAAAGCTACCGTAATCTCCTTTATTGCTTCTTCAGTCAACACTGTCGGCACTAAACATCCGTCATCAAATGGAATAGCACTAGGTCCTACAATCGGCCAGCCACCCTCTGTTTCGGACAAAGTCTCTGAACGGCTCTCCCAGGGCGGTGGTACGCTGGCTTTACGGCCGGCATGGGCCAACTGGATTCCGGCAACGCTTCCGCGTTGTGATATGAAGTTAGTGATACGCGTCAGAAATTCTATGTGATCATCGTGCCATATGCCAAGATCCTGCGGACTTATACGTCCCTCATGAGTTACCGCTGCAGCCTCGGTCAACACGAGCCCCGCACCGCCGGCAGCGCGGCTGCCATAATGGACAAGGTGCCAGTCATTGGCGACGCCATCCACACATGAGTACTGACACATAGGCGACACCGCAATACGGTTCGGAAGTTTTATGCTGCGTAGTTCAAGTGGTTCAAATAAATGAGACATGACGGATTCTCCTTGAGTGCGATTTCATATGTTCAAAAGTATATTTCAAATGTACCCTAAGTACCACTATCCAGAATGTAACCGAGAGATACGGGAACTTTCTATCATATCACCATAGCCGCACAGGGCGCATAACATCGGTCCCAGTATGCCTTCCTTTGCTTCAACCATACGTCCGGAAGTTCTTTCTTAACCGTTTCAGTAATGCGCCACCCTTGGGAGTAGGCGGATCGGGTCAAGAGCTTGCTGACCATCTCCTGGCCGAGAGTTTCGATCATCTCCTTGCGCAGCAGAGATTGAACGGCGGCATCCATTAAGTAGACCCTCTGTCCGAGGAATAGGATCACCCCTCCCAGCGGGTTGAATGAGAGCAGTTCCCGAAAATCAAGTTGCGTGGTCTTCATGACGTATCCTTTTTAAAAATAAGATTCTCAAAATCATAGGGCCTTGTCAATGTCATGAAGTGAGGTAGCTGAGCAGTGCAACCGCTGTAGAGTGCAATGGAAATGAGGTTTAACAAAACTTCATCATCTGCTTAAAAATATTGTTCAGCTCGAAAATATAATTTGACAAAACATTTTATATGTGAAAAATTCACATATAAAACAAATTTGATTTTCAAGGTTTGTCAAATATGCCCGACAATATAAATCCAACGCCAGACGAAACTGTCTGTGGCAGTAATGGGGTAGATTCCACATTATTCAGAACACTGAGCCGCCTGATACGCCCGATTGTCCGGCTTTGCCTTGCCAATGGCATTACGTTTGCGACTGCTGAAGAGTTCCTGAAACGGGCTTTTGTACACGAAGCTAAAGCAATACAGCCTGAAGCACCTGAGCATGGTATGGTAAGTCGCATAAGCACAGTTTCAGGTCTTAACCGACGTGAGGTAACACGTTTAACCAAATTGGCAACTTCAGAACGTATTACGAAACAGCCGCTTGCCTCCGAGATACTTGCACGTTGGACAACAGACCCGGCATGGCGAGACCAAGAAGGTAATCCCTTGGTAATTACGCGATTGGGAACAGCGCCAAGCTTTGAGGCCCTTGCCCATTCTATCACTCGTGATGTTCACCCCCGCAGCCTCCTTGATGAACTAATTCGTTTAGACCTTGTTAGCCATGATAACAACCTCGACTTGATTACCGTTACCCGTAAAGACTTTGTTCCCCAAAACGATTCCCTTCAGATGCTTGACTTCCTGGGTGACAACGTTGGAGACCACCTCAATGCGGCTATCGCCAATGTTTTACATGATGGCAAGAGCCACCTTGAACAGGCTGTTTTTGCCGATGAATTATCCGCAGAGTCTCTTGAAACATTACGACCGCTTGTCATGGCACAATGGAAAGAACTTCATGACAAGATGATAGCAACTCTAACGTCACTTATTGAAGATGATAAACGTGCTGGTCGCGTGCAGAATCAGCGTATTCGCATCGGGCTTTACACCTTTACCGATTTTACCTATTCTCAATTACCGCAGAAATGTCAACTAGCCCGACGTTTCCGTAAAACAGTTCAAAGGAAATAACACAATGAAAGATCTCAATTTATCCAGCTTCAAACAGTCATGGCGACTCATCTTCGTATGTCTTCTCAGTGCTTATATCCTCACAGGATGCGGCTCAAGCGGAACTGATACAACCGCAGGAGTTGGCTCTGGAGGCACAGGAGTTCTGGCGAAAGCAGTAACCGGCACAGTTGCTGATGGTTATCTTGTTAATGCGACGGTGTTCCTCGACAAGAACGGCAATTACCAATTAGATGTAGGCGAACCATCCACAACCACTGATTCAAATGGGACATATGCGCTGAATATTGACCCGGCGGATGTCGGCAAATATCCAATAGTTGTGCTGGCAATCAAAGGAATTACTCTCGATAAAGACACTAACCAAACCATAGCCAACAGCTATGTTCTCAGTTTATCGAGAGACAGTGTTACCGGCACGGTCAGCAATTTCATCAGCCCAATGTCATCACAAATTCGGGAATTGATGGAAACGGGGGCATATGCTTCCTTGCAACAGGCTTCGGACGCCTTGAGCAGCCAATTAGAGTTGCCAATTGGTACGGACATGAGGGGGGATTACCTTCAATCCAACAACACCTCTATTCACACCGCAGCACAGAATATGTCGACCCTCATGGGAAATCAGATGGAGCAGGTTATGGGTGTGAACGGTTCGACCATAACGGTTGATGTCAACCGTTATAGAGGCATGATGGGTTTAATGTTCAACAACATGTCGTCAAGTTGGTGCCAGTCTTCACAATCCAGCATGGGGACTTTTAGTAGCACCATGACAACTATGTTAGCCAACACGCCAACCACACCTGTCGGGCAGCCCTACTGGGATATGTCAACAGCCTATTCAAATATGATGGGGGGAATGAGCACAAGTAATAGCTCAATGATGGGCACATATTAACACAGGAAGCATGTCACAACACAACCACTCGAAACAAAAGGAGAAAAATCATGAAAAAGCGAGCATTAGCGGTATTATGTATTATTTATTCCGGGATTATAGCTGGTTGCGGTAGCAGTGGCAGCAGTACAAATCCAGCCGCAACAACGTCAGTCTCCGGCAAGGTTGCTGATGGCTACCTGGTCAATACCACAGTATTCCTCGACAAGAATTTCAACTACCGATTGGACGCAGAGGAACCCTCTGCTGTTACGGACTCAAACGGAGCTTATTCGCTCACTATTGACCCTACCGATGTAGGCAAATACCCGATTGTGGCAATTGCAACTAAAGGTGTGACTATCGATAAGGATACCAATTTACCAGTCACCAATACGTATGTTCTCAGTATGCATGCAGTTGCCGTCACTCCGACGACGGGTGGCGTTTCCGGCACGGCCAGCAACTTCATCAGCCCGATGTCATCGCAAATTCGTGAAATGATGGAAACCGGTAAATACGCCACAATGCAGGATGCGATGAACGAATTAAGAAGTAAACTTGGCTTACCTACAGGAATAAGCATGATGGGAGACTATATAGCTGCAAACAACACAGCTATGCATACTGCTGCCCAGAACATGGCTACCCTGATGGGAAGCCAAATGAATCAGGTATTTCGTTCCTACAGTTCCACTACGGGTGTTGATGTAAATCGTTACCGTGGCATGATGGGTACGATATTCAACAATATTTCCTCCGTCAGAGGGACAGGAACCAATTCCCAGACTGCAATGACAAACTTGACGGGCACGATGATGACAAACCTTTCTACTATTACATCGGGCCAGCCATACCGTAACATGTCGTCTGCCTTCCGTGGCGGCACGGTGGGATGGACTGGAAGTGGAACAACAGGTTTGACCGGTGGAACAGGTAGTGGAATGATGAGGTAAACACGGCGTCGAAGATTGCCCCACCTGAATCTTCAACACATCGATATTCCAAGAATGTTCAAGCTGTAGTGGGTCAAGTTGGGCGCCGATGCCGGGTCAGAATATGATACCGGTTCACAAGCATCTCTTGCAAAGCGTTACACCGTTGACTTTCGTTTACACTCAGGTATACTTTTCTAAAATGGTTGGTACACGATAATACTAAACCACCCGCGAGGATGGGGCGGAAAGCCCATAGGGTCTCACAGAGACAGCCGGGTTGCCGAAATATCACTATATTTCGGCAACCCGGCTTTTTTTATAAAAATTCCCGGGAAAAGGAGGCACCATGTTTTCGAAGACACTAACACAGCGATCTCGTACAAGACATTTATATCTACGAACGGATTCCGTCTCTACTCGTCTTCATCGGTAAGTGTGGAACAAGGGAAGACAACAGACCTCGGAACTATCCCACTGGTAAAAACCCCCTGATATGGTCTTTCCCACCTGAAACTGGATCCAGTTTCAGGTGGGAAAGTTCACGAAAGACCCGGCGTGATCCACCATGGGACGCAAATAAAAACAGGCACATGCAACGATAAATTGCAGGTGCTTTTTCTTTTTTATGATGACAGGGCCAAATATAGAGTCATTCGTAAAGGAAATGCTACTTAACTAACAGCACAGCAAATCGTTGCTTACTCAATACTCAACGAGTTAAGGGACGAGTGTATCCGCAAAGACTGTCATTATCACTTTAGGTTATCCGGTAACATTGGTTGCTCTGCAGCTGTTTCCATTCCTTCAGCAACTTCCTTGATAATACCCATTTTAACGTAAATTGGTCGAACTACTTCTCTGATTTTAGGGAGCTGACGTGCAAACAATAATGTAGAGCCAAGACAACAGACCGCACCAAGCAATAGAGTCTCGCGGGGGCCGATAATACCTGCCATTGCTCCAGCTCCAAAACTGCCAAAAGGGGCCATTCCAAGAAATGCAACGGCGAAGAAGCTCATGACTCTGCCCCGCATATGCTCATCAAGGATTGTTTGAAGAATCGTGTTGCTGGAGGCAATCATTGTAATCGCACCAAACCCCGCAACAACGAGAGATGCAAACGAGACATTGATGTTGGTTGAAATAGCAAAAGAAGCAACTCCGATAGCAACCAAGAGTCCTGCCAGAACAATGAGCTTGCCAAGGCCGAGAACGCTTTTACGTGAGGCGAGATAGATGGTAGAGACTAATGCGCCGCATCCGCCAGCTGTCATAAGAAAACCGAAGGTGTGGGCACCACCGTGCAGAATTTCCTTCGCAAAAACCGGAATGAGAACTGAGTAAGGTATCCCCATCAGACTTACCAGGGCAACTAACAATAAAATACTCCGGATTGGCCCAAATCCAAAAGCGTAGCTGAAACCTTCACGCAGTTCATGCAGGACGTTCCGGCGTGGCTTATCACAATGGGGGCTAGGGCCAAGTTTCATAGCAACAAGTGCCAGCAATACTGCCAAGTAACTGACACTGTTCAGGACGAAGCAAACCCCCTCTCCAACCGAAGCAACGAGAAGACCCGCGATTGCAGGGCCTATGAGACGGGCGGCTTGTACAATTGATGAGTTCAACGCGATTGCATTACTTAGGTCTTCTCGTTCTGAAACCATTTCAATGACAAATGACTGCCGTATCGGAATATCGAACGCATTGACAATACCGAGTAACAAGCTTAGCACTATGATATGCCAGACTTGGATAACACCAGTCAGGACTGCTGCAGCCAGTACCGCTGCCTGCAGCATGGCAAGCGCCTGTGTTGCAATTAAGAGACGCTTACGATTCCATCTGTCTGCCAACACTCCAGCTACAGGAGACAGAAGAAACGTTGGAATCTGGCTCGTGAACCCCACAACACCGAGCAGAAAGGCTGAACCGGTTAAGCGGTAGACCAGCCAACTCATGGCAACCGATTGCATCCAGGTTCCAACAAGAGAAACACTCTGACCAGCCACGAAAAGCCGGAAGTTCCGAGAACGCAATGCCCGAAGCAGGGTTTTAATTCCAGATATATGTGGCATAGGCGCATTATACATAAAAAGACCCATGATAACCACAACAGCAGCCTCAGAGGAAATCCCACGTCACTGCGTGATTTCCTCTGTACAATAGCCACTGTTCCGTGACGTTCGATAATAGTTAGAGCCAATAAAATTCTTGCAATTAAGGGGATTTTGAACTACTTACGACTATTTATCACTTCTCAATATTAGCTTGCAAGTCAAAGCACATGCCGATTAACGTTCCAAACATCCTTGCTGGCTAAGAGTTCTCCAGAGATTTAATAAGAGTCCATTATATGATTGAATTGAAAAACGTTACCAAAAGATACGATTCCCTTACGGCTGTTGACGACGTCTCCTTCTCTGTCAAGTCAGGAGAGTATTTTGCTCTGCTTGGACCCAATGGTGCAGGGAAGACGACAATAGTTAAGATGCTGCTCGACTTTACGCGACCGACATCGGGGAGCTTATCGTTAAGCGGCATCCCAAGTACCTTGGCAGAATGCCGACAATCAATCGGTTATCTTGCCGAAAACCACCATATTCCACCATCTCTTTCAGGGTGGCAATACCTCCTTCGTTGTGCTGAATTATTGGATATAGGCCGGCCAGAGGCTACAGATCAATGCAGACACATTGTCGAGCTGATCGGAATGCAAGGCAGGGAAGATGCAAAGGCTGGTACATATTCCAAGGGTATGATTCAACGGCTTGGAATAGGCGCTGCACTCATGGGAGCCCCAAAACTGTTGATTTTAGACGAGCCCACCTCTGGCTTGGACCCCATCGGCATCAGGGAAATACGCCAGCTCTTAGAGTCGCTTAAAGGCCACGGCATGACTATCTTTTTGAATTCACACCTACTGTCGGAAGTTGAAAAGATATGCGATACCGCAGCTATAATTAACCGTGGCAAGCTTTTGGTAAAAGACGCAATTTCCGCCATTGTCAAAGACGGTGAGACGCTTGAAGATATGTTCGTAAGACTCGTGAAAGGTTGACATGAAAACGTCGAAAGCACTTTCCCCTATTGCAAGGATTACTAAATATACGCTTATTGATGAAGTGCGGCAGAGAAGTTTCGTCATCATGTTCGTTATCTGCGCACTCTGCATATTTCTTATCCGTGGTTGTTATCAAGGCAATTATATGGTGAACGGACACTCTCTTGATGCCGGAACCGTAGTCAGAACCGTATCGAAGGTGACCTTCCACATCATTGGTGCTGGCGTGATGGTCATAACGGCTCTGCTTTCGATGCGAATATTCAGGCGCGACCGGAACGAGGGAATGCAATCCTGTATTTTGTCCAAACCGATAGCCCGGTGGCAGTATGTTATGGGAAAGACCATTGGGTTATGGGTCTTATCGGTCCTATTCATGTTCATCTTGCATAGCATCGTGTTCTTGATCACATCCATAGATTTAAAAATTTTCATGCCGGAATACCTTGTTGCCTCACTGCTCTGTTCTATCAACCTGCTCTTTGTGATCATTGCCATGCTTCTTTTGTCGCTCCTGATGCCCGACATTGTCGCTTTTATGTGTGTTCTGGGCGTCGGTGTCGTTGGCTTTGTGGCAGATGGCATTGCTGCTGCCAGCCAGAGTCAGATAGCGCAGGCGATAGTCCAGCAATCGGGCGGGCATCCACAGTCCGACTTGGCGTGGTGGAAAATTGTTTATTTTTTATGGCCAAAGCTCTTAGGCGTTCAACAGGTTGCATCTTCGTTGATTGAGAGCGAATCAAGCCATGGATTCGGTCCTGCATATCCACTTGTAAATGTCCTTCTTTACTGCCTTATTCTTGGCGTATTGCTTTTCAAGCGATTTAGGAATGAAGATATTGTCTAGATTATTGGGATGATTGATCGATACACAAACTGGGCGATGGCTATCGGTAACGAACTTACCATTTGCCACATATATTTTCCATAGTAGAGCATCTGCTGGGAGAACACCAATAAATGGATTCACACGACAACCATGTAATTCGCCAACTGTTTGACGACTACCTGCGAATGTATGCAAACCGCGATGATCGTCTCACTGAACATTTCAGCGAGGACTTTTCCGGTTTTACCGGTGGTGGTGATTTTCTAGTCAAAAACCGCGAGGAATGGGTTGCTATTACCCGCAAAGACTTTGCACAGGTCAAAGAGCCACTCCGTATTGAGCTCAAAGAGTTGGCCATCCAGTCACTAGCTGACACTATCGCCGTAACGACCGGTTTTTTCACCATTCACCTGCCAATTGAAGACCACAT
>JAQUIG010000005.1 GCA_028683435.1 Desulfuromonadaceae bacterium
CTCATAATATTATTCCCCCAGATAGGTGTATCCCAGCAATGTTCGGTCCAGCAGTTCGACAAAGTGACTGCTCTCTTCGATCGAGATCTTTTTAACCACGACGCTTTTTTCAAGGTTATCCCTGACACGCTTCAGGATCTCCGGCCCCTTGTACTGTACATATTTCAGCGTTTCCCACGTGGCATCGCCGTTGATGACGGTGTCGATCATGTACCCGGTCTTCTTGTTGAAGGTGATATGGACGGCGTTGGTGTCGCCGAACAGGTTGTGCAGATCTCCGAGGATTTCCTGATAGGCCCCGATGAGGAAGAAGCCGATGTAATAATCCTCGTCCTTGCGGATCTTGTGCAGCGGCAGGAATTTTGAACGGCCGTTTTCACCGACAAAGCTGGTGATCTCACCGTCCGAGTCACAGGTGATGTCGGCGATCGAGGCCATGACGTCCGGCTTATGGTTGAGGCGCTGGATAGGCATGATCGGGAAGAGCTGGTCAATAGCCCAGGAGTCGGGGATTGACTGGAACAGCGAAAAGTTGGCAAAATAGGTCTGGCGCAGGTTCAGTTGGAAGTTCTGCAGCTCCTCCGGAATCGGCTTGATCTTTTCGACGATGCCGTTGATCTTACGGATGATTTTGGCGTAGAGCCACTCTGCAATAGCCCGGTCGTTGAGCGTCAGGTAGCCGAGGTTGAAGAGGCTGACCGCCTCGTTGATCAGCTGCAGCGTGTCGTGGTAATCCTCCCGAAGCGAATAGCGGTCGATGCTTTTGTGGATATCCATCAGCTTTTTGACGGTTGGGGCGATTTTCTCAGACTGGGCCAGGGTCTCCTCGAAATCGGGCATCAGGTGCTGGGTATTGGTGTTGAGGACATTGGTGACCAGCACCGAATAGTGAGCGACCGTTGCCCGCCCCGATTCGGAAATGATATTGGGACATTCAACCCCGGCTTCATCACAGATGTTCTTGATCTGGTAGATGACGTCGTTGGCATACTCTTCGATGGTATAGTTGACACTGGAAAAATAGCTCGATTTTGAGCCGTCGTAGTCGACCCCCAAACCTCCGCCGATATCCAGATATTCTATCCCGACACCCAGTTTTTTCATCTCGGTATAGACACGGGCAACTTCGATCAGGGCTGTCTTGATCTTGTCGATCTTGGTGACCTGGCTGCCGATGTGCGAGTGCAGCAGTTTGACCGAATCGAGCATTTCTTCTGCTTCAAGCATCCGGATGGCTGCGATGATCTCCGACATGCGCAGGCCGAACTTTGCATCCTCACCGCCGGAGGTCGCCCATTTGCCGGTACCCTTGGAGGAGAGCTTGACCCGGATCCCCAGTTTGGGTGTTATGCCGGTCTTTTTGGATATTTCGATAATCTTTTCCAGTTCAAACAGCTTCTCGACGACCAGTGTAATGTCGAAGCCGACTCTGGTGGCGTACAGCACCGTTTCGATGTATTCGGCGTCCTTGTAGCCGTTGCAGATAATCGGTAGGTTGTTGCCGCTGGAGATCGAAATTCCGGCGACAAGTTCCGGTTTTGAGCCGACTTCGAGGCCGATATTGTAGCGCTTGCCGTAGCCGGCGATCGCTTCCACCACCTGACGCTGTTGGTTGACCTTGATCGGGTAGAAGGTCTGGTATTTGGCAGGGTAGTCATTTTCCTGAATGGCGTTTTTGAAGACCCTGTTGATCGATGCGATGCGACCCTGCAGCACGTCCATGAAGCGGAGCAGGATGGGGGGTTTGATCTTGCGCTTGATCAGGTCGTTGACAAGATCACGCAAGTCGATGGACTGCTTGGAGTTTGACGAGGGGTGGACGCAGATATTCCCCTTTTTATTAATCGAGAAGAGATCGGCACCCCAGTTGTCAATATTGTAAATCTTGGCAGATTCACTGATGGACCATTTTTCCATGAACTGTCCCCCGTATATCCGGTTAGTCGCAAGCAAATAAACTCTCTTATTTATTGCATAGTATGGTCAAAGTCAAATTCTAATTTAAATGCAGCCTGAACCCTGTGAAACAGATAGGTACCTGAACGAAGGTATCCCCTGTAAAGTAGCACATAAAATAACATCTAACCTACAAATTCAAAATCTGAACAATGACTGCCTTGACTTTGCCGGAGGTAATGATTACCTTCGGGCTAATTCAGATACTCCGGTACATTACCTCTTTTTCAGGTGCCCTTATGCCGCATTTTTCAGGCAGGAAACCGTTTACACAGGAAATATTCAATCGGCATGTCGGCGAGTTGCGCAGCCTGCTGCATGCTCTTGAGTTGCGGGATGCGTTTGAAGACAATGAAACGCGGCCGAAGATGGATATGTATGAAACCTGCGAGGACGTCATCATTGAGTTTGACCTCCCCGGCTTTACTCTTGACGCGATTTCTCTGAAGATGACCGGTTTGGTGCTGACCCTCGACGCCTACAAACCGAGGGAACAGAATGAAGGGAAATTTATTTGCGTGGAACGGAGTCATGGCCGCTTTCATCATGCAGTGCATATTCCCGGCAATATCGATCCCGCCGCGATCAGGGCGGAATACCGTCGGGGGGTACTGCGGGTAATTTTTCCAAAAAGCTGCGAATGGCTTGTACCGATAAAGGAGATTTAGATTGATAGAGATAGAGAATGATACCGAGCAAAACCCGGAAGAGCTTAAAATACCTGAGGTGCTGCCGCTGCTGCCGATTCGGGACGTGGTAGTCTACCCGTTCATGATCATACCGCTCTTTGTCGGGCGGGAAATGTCGGTAAAGGCTGTAGACAGTGCACTGGCGGGTGATCGCATGATCCTGCTGGCTACGCAGCATGACGTCGGTGACGAAGACCCACCTGCCGATAAAATCTATGAGGTCGGCACGGTCGCCATGATCATGAGGATGCTCAAGCTCCCTGATGGCCGCGTCAAAATTCTTGTCCAAGGCCTGGCCAAGGCGCGCATTACCGAGTATGTTTCCGATAAACCGTTCTATACGGTGCGGGTCGAACGCCAGCACGATGACGCGGTAGTGGATGTAACGCTGGAAACAGAGGCGCTGATACGCACGGTGCGTGAGCAGTTGACCAAGGTTATGGAGCTTGGCAAGCAGGTCTCACCAGAGGTGATGGTCATTCTGGAAAATATCCAGGATCCGGGCAGTATGGCTGATCTCGTCTCCAGTAATATCGGCCTGAAAGTTGCCGATGCCCAGACCTTGCTTGAAATTAACGATCCGATCGTTCGTTTGACCAAGGTTAACGAGTTTCTGAACCGTGAAGTTGAGCTCTTGAGTGTGCAGGCCAAGATCCAGAACGCCGCACGTGAGGAGATGGGTAAAAACCACAAGGAATATTACCTGCGAGAGCAGATGAAAGCGATCCAGAGCGAACTGGGCGATAACGAAGGCAAAGAGGAGTTGGTCGAAATCCGAAAGGCGATCGAGGCGGCCAAGATGCCGGCTGCGGTGCAGAAGGAAGCGCTAAAACAGCTGAGCCGCCTTGAAAATATGCATCCGGATGGCGGCGAAGCCAGCATTGTCAGAACCTATCTGGACTGGATGGTTGATCTGCCATGGAGCAAGTCTACCCGCGACAGTCTCGATATCGTCCGGGCCAAAAAAATTCTGGATGATGACCACTTTTACCTGGAAAAGATCAAGGAGCGGATCCTCGAATTTCTTGCGGTGCGTAAGTTGAAGAAGAAGATGAAGGGGCCGATTCTCTGTTTCGTTGGCCCTCCCGGTGTCGGCAAAACTTCACTCGGTAAGTCGATAGCCCGCGCCATGAATCGCAAATTCGTCCGCATCTCGCTGGGGGGGGTGCGTGATGAGGCTGAGATTCGGGGACACCGCCGCACCTATATCGGTGCTCTGCCCGGGCGCATTCTGCAGGGGCTGAAGCAGGCTGGCGCCAACAATCCGGTCTTCATGCTGGACGAACTGGACAAGCTCGGCTACGACTATAAAGGGGACCCCTCCTCGGCGCTCCTTGAGGTGCTTGATCCGGAGCAGAACCACTCCTTCTCCGATCATTACATCAACCAGCCTTTTGATCTTTCGAATGTGATGTTTGTGGCGACCGCCAACCAGATGGATCCGATCCCGTCGGCTCTGCGCGACAGGATGGAGGTTATCAATCTGGCCGGTTACACCGAAGAGGAAAAGCTGCAGATCGCCAAGCGCTACCTGGTCCCGCGCCAGATCAAGGAGAACGGGCTCAAACCAAAGCATATCAGCTTTGACGATGAAGCTATCAGCGAAATCGTCTCCAAATATACGAGAGAAGCCGGCCTGCGTAATCTCGAGCGGGAAATCGGCAAAATCTGCCGCAAGGTGGCCCGGAAAGTGGCGGAAGGGAACCCGCGCACCGTCAAGGTGACCGCGAAGGCACTGCACACCTACCTTGGCGCTGAGAAATATATCCGCGAAGAAGAGCTGGACAAAAACGAGATCGGAGTGGTTAACGGACTTGCCTGGACACCGGTCGGGGGTGAAATCCTTCATATCGAAGCCAGTTTGATGGCGGGAAAAACCGCTTTGACGCTGACCGGGCAGTTGGGTGACGTCATGAAGGAATCGGTACAGGCAGCACACTCGTACGTTCGTGCCCATGCCGAGGCGATGCATCTCGCGCCGAAAATATTTGAGGAGCATGAGATCCATGTCCACGTACCAGCCGGCGCCATACCCAAGGATGGTCCTTCGGCAGGTGTTGCCATGACGGTGGCGCTGGTCTCAATACTCTGTCAGATCCCGGTAAAAAAGGATGTCGCCATGACCGGCGAGGTGACACTGCGCGGTAAAGTGCTCCCGATCGGCGGCCTTAAGGAAAAAATTCTCGCGGCGGTCAGATCGAGAATGCGGCTGGTCATCATCCCGGAGCAGAATAAGAAGGATCTGGAGGATATTCCCCCGGAGATCTTGAAAAAGGTCAAAATAGTCGCTGTTTCAGAAGTGGAAGATGCGCTCAAGCTTGCGCTGGTGAAATACCCTCCTTCTGCTCCGCCCGCTATGGTAAAAGAGCCCAAAAAAGGTCATGCGGCAACCGCTGCTCCAGGACGTAAGCTACGTTCGGGAACGGGGATTCCGGTCTGAGTAATACGGTTTCAGTGCTCATTATGGACATTTGCTTATTCGGGGTGATACATGTCAGAAGATCTCATCTATGCAGCGTCCTGGCTGATCAATCCTGATGCCCCGCCTGCAGCTGGCGGGGCATTGCTCGTCCGTAACGGCATTGTCGCTGCGACAGGTCCCCTGGACGTACTGCGCAGCACTTATTCAGCGCCGGTTCTGGAGTACCCCGGCTGCGTCCTGCTGCCGGGGTTTGTTAACGCACATACCCACCTTGAACTAACCCATTTTTCTTCCTGGCGGCTCCGCTCATCAGTCGATTACAACCCCCGCCGATTTACCGACTGGATCATTCAGCTGGTCAAAATATCGCGGGGTCTTACCGCAGCAGATTATCCCCCCTCGGTCCGGGAGGGGGTGCGGATGTGTCTGGAATCGGGGACAACAGCGATTGGCGAGATCGTTACCAATCCGGCAATCGCCGAGCTGTACTACGCCTCACCGCTCGCCGGGCGACTCTATTTTGAAGTGCTGGGGCAGGAAACCGGACATTTTGCCGGCAAGCTTGCCGCTGCGACGGCCGCAGCAGATCAGGGCGGAACGGAGGCGATGTTAACCGGCCTCGCTCCTCATTCCCCCTACACAATCGCACACGAACATCTGGCAACAATAAGGGACGCTTCAGCATCACACGCTCTGCCGCTATCAATCCATCTGTCGGAATCCCGTTCCGAGGCGGACTTTGTTTTTGACGGCACGGGTGACCTGGCTACCGAATTCTACCCGTTTGTCGGCTGGGAACGTTTTATCGGACGACCATCACGCTGCAGTTCCACCGAACTGCTTGATCGCAACGGCCTGTTGACGCCAACGACTACGGCCGTCCATTGCGTCCACGTTTCCGTTGCCGACGCCCGCATTATCAAGTCACGCGGTACTCACATTGCTCTCTGCCCCCGCAGTAATGAACTGCTCGATGTCGGACGTGCCCCGGTAGCCCTTTTCAAAAAACTGGGAATTCCTCTGGCACTCGGCACCGATTCACTCGCCAGCAACAACTCCCTTTCGCTCTGGGATGAACTGCGCTTTGCGCTGGAGATCTTTCCTCACGACCTGTCTGTGCAGGACGTACTCCATATGGTTACGAGCGGTGGCGCCGAGGCTCTTGGTATTTCTGCTGCCTGCGGCTCACTGGAAGCAGGCAAACGAGCGGATTTTCAGGTAATAGGGAATTGCGGCGGCAGCGCGGAGAACGTGCTGGAGCGTGTTATGCGTGAGGGGAGCGTGCAGGAGGTGTTTGTCGGCGGCGAGCACTATGCGGGAAATGTTTAAACCTGAAAAAAATTGAAACACTGAGCAACGGAGTAAAACAAAGAAAAAATGTTGGTAAAGCCATGTTGAGACTCACCGTAGTGTCGTCTCACGTAAGGTCTTAAATTCCCTGTTGTTCCGTTGCTCGGTGTTATTCCATTACTGCTTCTAAGCACAACCCTTCTTCAATCGCTTCTCCTCCAGAATCATATCAACCGCCAACAGAAAAACTCCGACACAGATCAGCGAATCTGCAACGTTAAAGGCTGGCCAGTGGTGCCGGTACCAGTGTATATCGAGGAAATCGATCACTTCCCCCAGGCGGATCCGGTCAATGAGGTTGCCGACCGCGCCGGAAAAAATCATCGCCAGCGAGATATGCGCCAAGCGCTGGTCGTCGCGCAACCTGCGAAAGGCGACCAGAATAACAAGCGCTGCAATCGTTGATATGGTGATAAAAAAGGGCAGACGCCAGGAGGCATTGGAGAGAAAACTGAAGGCGGCCCCCTTGTTCCTGACGTAGGTGATATTGAAAAAATGTTCAATAATCGGGATCGAGTCAAATAGCTGCATGCTGCGATCAATAGCGATCTTGGTGATTTGATCGATGATTATGCCGACGGCAGCGATCGCCGAAAAGAATGACCAACGCTTCATATAACGGCCTGCGTACATTTGGGGCAGATGGTCGGATGTTCCGGGTTTGTACCCAACTCTTCGCTGTAATACCAACAACGCTCGCATTTGACACCCGGAGCCGCTGTTACCTGAATCTTCAGGCCTTCCAGATTCTCAGACGCCCAATATTCCCCTTCCAGGTCTGTTGCCAGAGTAGCTTTCGATACGATGAAGATGCTGTTCAGCTCGGCTGCATATCCCTGCAGGAAGTCAAAAAGTTCAGCTGGAGCGGTTATGGTTACGGCAGCGTCCAGTGAATGACCGATCGTCTTGGCGACCCGGGCGAGTTCCAGTGCCTTTGAAACATCAGCACGTACTTTTATGATCCGTTCCCAGCGTGCTGCCAAGGTGTCATCCAGTAATTCCGGATGGCGGGCCGGAAACTCTGCCAGATGAACGCTGTCCTCGCGCTGGCCCGGCATGAACTGCCAGACCTCATCAGAGGTGAACGAGAGCACCGGAGCGAGTACCCGCACCAGGGTGTCAAGGATGCGGAACATGACCGTCTGGGCGCTGAGGCGCTCCACAGAATCGGACTTGCTGGTGTACATGCGGTCTTTGAGGATGTCGAGGTAAAACGAGCTCATCTCTGTCGTGCAGAAACCGTTGACCTCTTGATAGATGACATGGAATTCCATCTCCTGATAGGCGGTCAACACCCGCTCCTTCAAAATTTCCAGCTGGTGGAGGGCCCACCGGTCGATTTCCGGCATCTCTGCGAACGGTACCGATTGTGACACCGGATCAAAACCGTTGATATTACCGAGAATGTAGCGGCAGGTGTTCCGTATGCGGCGATACGCTTCCGCCACTCTCGTCAGGATTTCCTGCGATATGCGGGTGTCGTCCTGGTAATCCATGGCGGAAACCCACAGCCGCAGGACATCGGCACCGAACTTCTTGATGACATCTTCGGGAGCGACGACGTTGCCGACGGATTTGCTCATCTTGCGTCCCTGGCCGTCCAGCACGAAACCGTGAGTCAGTACACTTTTATACGGTGCGACTCCCCGCGTGCCGACGCTCTCCAACAGGGAGGAATGGAACCAGCCGCGATGCTGGTCGCTCCCTTCCAGATACAGGTCGGCCGGCGAGCGGAGCGTGGCACTCGGCTCCAGTACGGCTGCGTGTGAAACGCCCGAATCAAACCAGACGTCGAGAATATCATTTTCCTTCTCCAGAGAAGCCGAACCGCATTTCGGGCAGACCGTCCCGGCGGGAAGAAGCTTCTCGGCGCTCCAGTCGAACCAGACATCGGAGCTTTCCTTCTTGAAAATTTCAGCTATATGGTCCATGACCGCGCCGTCGGCGATGTATTCGCCGCAGGCGGAGCAGGAGAACGCGGTGATCGGCACGCCCCATGAACGCTGGCGGGAAACGCACCAGTCGGGGCGATTTTCGATCATGCCGTAGATCCGCTCCCGGCCCCATTTGGGAATCCATTCTACCTCGTCAATCGCTTTCAACGCCTTGTCGCGCAGGTCATTAGCTTGCATGCTGATGAACCACTGTTCAGTGGCGCGAAAGATGATCGGTTTTTTGCAGCGCCAGCAATGCGGGTATGAATGGACAATCTGCGAGGTCTGCAGCAGTGCTTCGACCTCGATCAGTTTGTCGATAACGCTCTGATTGGCGGGGAAAACCTGCTGGCCGCCGAAAAATTCGACATCTGCCAGGTACTTTCCATGGTTGTCAACTGGATTGTAAATCTGCAGCCCCTCTTTCAATGCCAGCTCATAATCCTCCTGGCCGTGGCCTGGAGCGGTATGAACACAGCCGGTACCGGCCTCCAAAGTGACGTGCTCACCAAGCAGCACGACCGAATCGCGGTCATAAAAGGGGTGCTTGCAGAGTTTACGTTCCAGCACTCCCGCCTTGAATGTCGCAATGACGGTCCCGGTCAGCCCAACGGCTGCCAGAAATGAATCCTTAAGCCCTTCCGCGACGATCAGAACCCCTTTTTCGGTTTCGAGCGCCACGTAATCGAACTCCGGGTGGAGCGCCACGGCGAGATTGGCAGGGATAGTCCAGGGGGTGGTCGTCCAGATCACGATGTACGCCTGTTTGCCGGCCAGAGCTGGGATAACAGCAGCCAGGTCCTCCTGCAGGGCAAAACGGACATAGATTGATGGTGAGGTGTGGTCGGCATACTCGACTTCGGCCTCCGCCAGAGCCGTCACGCATGAAGAGCACCAGTGCACCGGTTTGCGCCCGCGGTAGAGTCCGCCGTTGTGGGCAAAGCGGGCCAGTTCGGCGGCGGTCAACCCTTCATATTCATAGTTCATCGTCAGGTAGGGGTTTTCCCAGTCACCGAGGATGCCGAGGCGCTTGAATTCCTCCCTCTGGATATCGACGAATTTGGCGGCATAGCTCCGGCATTCCCGCCTCATCTCCAATTTACTCATCGAGTGTTTCTTTGATCCAAGGTTTTTTTCCACCTGCAGTTCGATCGGCAGGCCGTGGCAGTCCCACCCCGGTACGTAGGGGGCGTGGAAACCCTCCATTCGCTTGACTTTCAGCAGAATATCCTTGAGGGTTTTGTTGAGGGCATGGCCGATGTGAATGTGGCCGTTGGCATAGGGAGGGCCGTCATGCAGGATGTAGAGCGGCTTGCCCTTGCCCCCCTCCTCAAGCTTGTTATAGAGCCCGTTCTGCTCCCATTTTTCGAGCATTTCCGGTTCCCGTTGATTCAGGTTGGCCTTCATCGGGAAATCTGTCTGTGGCAGGTTGAGGGTGTCTTTATATTCCATGGGATACTTTCTCCGTTCCAGATTCGTTAAAACTGCACTAAACTACAGATATGAAGCTGGAATGTCAAGAAATCGCTCGTTCGGCTGTGGGGGATAAAACGCTGGAATCGTGAGATTACGGCTGTCGTGATTCAGAGGTTGTTTATATTCTCTCTTGCATTGCGTGCCTGGACTCTGGTATTCTTACCAACCTCTTTACCAACTAAGATACGATCGCCGAAAGGATCACTAACTAATGCTTAAAATGTTTGATTATCTGTTCGGAATGTTCTCCAATGATCTCGCCATCGACCTTGGCACCGCCAATACCCTCGTCTATCTGAAGGGGAAGGGAATCGTGGTGCGCGAACCATCGGTTGTCGCGGTGCAGAAAATGCCCAACGGCCAGCAGAAGGTGCTGAAGGTTGGCATGGAGGCGAAACAGATGCTCGGCCGGACTCCCGGTTCCATTACCGCCATACGCCCCATGAAGGACGGCGTCATCGCCGACTTCGACATCACCGAAGAGATGCTGCGCTATTTTATTCATAAGGTGCATAACCGTAAAACCCTCGTCCGTCCGCGTATTGTTATCTGCGTGCCGTCCGGGATCACTCAGGTTGAAAAGCGCGCGGTCAAGGAATCGGCCGAGTCAGCCGGAGCACGTGAGGTGTATCTGATCGAGGAACCGATGGCGGCCGCAATCGGTGCCGGTCTCCCTATCACTGAGGCGTCCGGAAACATGATTGTCGATATTGGCGGCGGCACGACTGAAGTTGCCGTTATCTCGCTTGCCGGTATTGTCTACGCCCAGTCTACGCGGATGGGGGGGGACAAGATGGATGAGGCAATTGTTAAGTATATCCGCAAAAAATATAATCTGCAGATCGGTGAGCGCTGGGCAGAAAAGATCAAGATGGAAATTGGTGAGGCCTATCCAGGCCCGGAAACTCTGGAGATGGAAGTCAAGGGGCGTGACCTGGTATCCGGGATTCCTAAAACCATCAAGGTCAATTCTGACGAAATCCGCGAGTCGCTCAAGGAGGCGGTCAACGCTATTGTCGATACGGTGAGAATCTGTCTGGAAAAGACGCCACCCGAGCTGGCGGCCGATATTGTTGACCAGGGCATTTTTCTGGCCGGCGGCGGCGCCCTGTTGCGCAACCTCGATCTGTTGCTGCGAGAGGTAACCAAAGTACCGGTACTCATTGCTGAAAACCCGCTTGACTGTGTCTGTCTCGGTTCCGGCCTCGTACTTGATGAGCTTGACCTGCTGCGCAGAGTAGCAATATCTTCTTGATTTTTAACCATGGCGTCACAGAGAACGCTGCTCTTAAAACTCTGTGACGCCGTGGTTGAAAACCTTTTCCAGGCCTGCTGTGATTCCCCCAATTATTGACATACTTGTTCCTGTCTGGAACAACCCATTTGAAACCCGTGCCTGTCTTGCGGCAATCCTTGCGCACTCTCCCGGAGCACGTCTGATTATTGTCGACAACGGCAGCAGTCGTGAGACGGAACTGATGCTGGAGGAGTTCTCCGAGTCCTTGGGCGATCAGGGGCTGTTTATCAAGTCCGAAAGAAATGTCGGACTGGTTGCTGCGATAAATCTCGGTCTGGCCCGCTCTGACAGTTATTATACCGTCATCGTTCGCCCACATGTGTCCGTACAGGAGGGGTGGTTGAACGCTTTGGTGAGCGCGGCTGAAACTACCGGTGCCGGAATTGTTTCGCCGCTTTTCAGCGGAGCTGCTGCACCTGGTCTGCCGAACCTCGCTCCGGGGTGCACGACCATGGAGAGCTTCACGGTTTCCTTTGAAACACTACTGCTGCGCGCCGAGATGCGTATAATTGCCGGCAGTTTTGATGAACATCTTGATGGCAACGAGTGGTGCCTGAAAGAATATGTCAGGCGTGTCGCTGACTACGGATATCGCAGCTGTATCACCGGACCGCTGCGTTTGCACTGCTCTGCCGGACAGCAGTTCGGTTCGGTGCAACGCAGAAACGAGATGATGCAGCATAGCCGTTCCGCGTATATATCCAGGTGGGGGGCCCCCCGCCACTATTGCGTGTATTTTGGCAAGGGAGACAACGCCGAATCTCTTGGGGATACCGTTACCGCCATTCTGGATGGAGCCCGCCAGGGGCATTGTTTTACGCTGCTGCTTCATCGTACCCAGTATGCTGATTTCCGGAAAACGGGGTGGAATTGCCTCCATACCGGAATAGATTTGCAGCAGGTGTCACCGCTGTTTTCGTTGCGGGATATCAAGCGGAAGATTGCGGGGCTTCACAGCGTTTTGCCTGATCTGGTTGCGGTCAGGGGCGGCAGTTGCGACACCTTTCCGGGGGGGGGCGCATGCATTTCACTGGATGAGCTGCTCGGCAGCATTCATGCCCACACGACGTCTGTTGCGGAGCACCACAAGGAGGCATTATCATGATACCAGAGATCTCATCTCAGCTAGCGGCACATCGGGAAGTTATCACCCGGATTGAACTGGAACTGTCACCGCTGGTCGCCGAAATGGTGACGCTGCTGGTGGAAACCTTCAACCGAGGCGGTAAACTGCTGGTGATGGGGAATGGCGGCTCGGCTGCTGATGCCCAGCATTTTGTGGCGGAGATCGTCGGGCGTTTCAAGATGGAGCGACGGGGGTTGCCGGCAATTGCGCTCTCAACTGATACTTCGATTCTGACCGCCATCGGTAATGACTACGGCTTTGACAGAGTATTCCAGCGCCAGGTTGAAGCGCTGGCCGTTCCGGGTGATCTGGTCGTCGGAATCTCAACCAGCGGTAATTCTCCCAATGTGCTGCTTGCTCTGGAGCTGGCGCGTGAAAAAGGGTGTTGTACTGTCGGTCTGCTCGGCAAAGATGGCGGCAGCATTAAGGATCTCTGCGATCTGGCGCTGATTGTGCCGACCAGTGATACGCCGAGGGTTCAGGAAGGGCATATCACCATCATCCATATAGTCTGCGACCTGCTGGAAAAGACCATGTTTATCTAATATGCTATCGGGAGCTCTTGTGGACCGTACCGCCGTTGAAACTCTTTTTGCACATACCGCTGAAATCCGTTGCCTGGTTGTTGGTGACCTGATGCTGGACGAGTACCTGTGGGGGAGGGCGGATCGTATTTCGCCGGAGGCGCCGGTGCAGGTGGTTGATGTTATCCGCGAAGAGCTCCGCCTCGGCGGGGCCGGCAACGTGGTGCATAATCTGGCGGCGCTGGGAGCACAGGTCTCGGTCTGCTCTGTGGTTGGCGACGATCACAACGGGCGCGAGCTCCTGGAGCGGTTTTGCCACCATCATATTGATACCCGCGCGATTTTTCTTGACCCCCATCGCCGGACCAGTCGTAAAACGAGAGTCGTTGCAGCGCATCAGCAGATTGTCCGCATCGATCGGGAATCGCGGGAGGTGCTGCCTGCTGCTGTTGAACAGCAGCTCTGCCTCTGGATAGCCGCCCATGCCGGTGAATACAGGGTTATCGTGCTTTCGGATTACAATAAGGGAGTGTTGACCCCGACCGTTATCGCCGCTGCTGTTTCTGCTGCAGCAGCGGTCGGCATTCCTGTGCTGGTAGACCCGAAGGGGGCTGATTTCACCCGCTATGCCGGGGCTACATTGCTGACACCGAATCGCAAGGAGGCCGAGGCGGCATCAGGAATATCCATTGCCGATGCTGCGTCTCTGGCAGAGGCTGCCGCTGTCATCATGAACGCTAGCGGTCTGCAGCACCTGTTGATCACCCGCAGCGAAGAGGGGATGTCGCTCTTTTCACAGGGTGGCGAGGTTGTTCATATCCCCACCGTGGCCCGCGAAGTCTTTGATGTTTCAGGCGCCGGCGACACGGTCCTTGCGACGCTGGCGGTCGGTATCGCCTCCGGTCTCACCATGGCCGAGTCTGCCTGCCTGGCTAATATCGCCGCCGGAATTGCTGTCGGCAAGCTGGGGACTTCGATCGTAACCCCGCAGGAAATCATCGACACCGTGTCACTGGCCCACAAGGACAGTCATGCGAAAATAAAGAGTCTTGATGTGTTGTCGGCATTGATTGCGGCCGAGAAAAACAGGGGGAAGCGGGTTGTCTTCACCAACGGCTGCTTTGACCTGTTGCACTTCGGGCATGTAAAATATCTGCAAAAAGCGCGGAATCTTGGCGACCTGCTGGTACTGGGTCTCAATAGCGACGCTTCTGTGCGGCGCCTGAAAGGGCCGAAGCGGCCGCTGATCGATCAGGATGAACGGGCCCACCTGCTGGCGGCCCTGGACTGTATCGATTATGTCATTGTTTTTGACGAGGATACCCCGCTGGAACTCATAACCGCTCTCAAACCGCATATTCTTGCCAAGGGGGGCGACTATTCACTTGATGGTGTGGTCGGCCGTGAAGTGGTCGAGGCATACGGCGGTCGGGTGGAGTTGATCACCTTCGTGGATGGCAAGTCGACTACCAATATAATTGAGCGTATCCTCGAGCTCTATTCGGTGGAGTGATTTCAGCTCCAGTTCATGGGCCCTGCCTGTACTGACTCGTCTCTATCCCCTAGCCCAGACAAGCTGGATAAGTGCGTTAACGAAATTATTTTCTTGCCAAAAAGCGCAAGAAATAATTTCTAACTTACTAAAGCGTGGGCTTTTGTGCATCTCGTTGCATGAAACCCTCACACTCCCGATTCTTTTCCTGTTTTATAAATTGGTATAATGTGGCTGATTAGTCTGGTTTTTGGCGCTGTTTTCTGCTATGAGGACACATTCCTTGATCAATGTATTGCAGACAGGAGCGGCTATGGCGGAGAACACTGAACCACGCAGGGAACTCTGGATACTGGGTGTGGAGGAAGGAGGCGGACGCGAAGAGATCCTTTCCTCATATCTGGAGGCTGGCGGGTACATCAGCCGAGTTGAACGTTACGATAATCTTGAGTCGGGGCGGCCATTGGGGATTGTGCTTGATATTTCCCCTTTTTCAGAAGATGGCTGGGGAGAGCTGCTCAAAATCAAAAACTCCCCCGCTACACGGGATATCCCTGTGCTGACGGTCTTCTTGAGTGAAAAGGGGAAAATCGGCGGTGTGTTTCCGGTTGCCGGTTTTTTTACCATCCCGCTTGACGAACAGTATTTTCAGAATCGACTGGCGGTCTATGGTTTGACCGCAGAGACTGAAACCTGGGACTTGCAAGCGATGGTGGTGTCACGGAGCGGTGAAGAAAAACTTGCCAAGGCGATTGAGTCGGTGGGGTTCGAGGTCGTCAAGGGGTACACCGGTAAGGAAGCTCTGGCACTTGCTTCAATTCATCCCGTTTACCTGGTGTTCTGCAGCCAGATGTTGCCGGATATGTCGGCATTCGAGCTGCAGGAACGGCTCCGTCTGGTCCCGTACAGCAGCAATACACCCATGTTTGTGCTGCTGAAGGACGCCATGAGAGATGGAGAAAAGGAGGCCTTGAGCAGGGAGATCGCCCATCTGGTCAGAAAAAAACAGCTATCCTGCGAAGAATTTTTGGGACATCTGCGTCGCAGGGAGTGATTACTGGGCAAATACAAAACAGAACAGCCGCTCCCATGTCACGGGTCAGCGGCTGTTCTGTTTTTAATGTTGTAAACGAGCAAATGGTGGCGTTACTGTAAACCGTCCAGTTCCCTGATCTCGATGCTGGCTTTGTCGCGCAACTCCTTGGCCCACTGGCTGAAGCGCTCTTCGGATTTTTTACGGTAGAGAACTTCCTCGATCTCCGCTTTGACGCTTTCAAAGGGTTTAGTTGTCCCCGCTACGCGCGCTTCAAGTTTGATGATGTGAAAGCCGATCGGTGTAGTCACCAGATCGCTGACCTCACCCGGCTTCAGGGAGAGAATGGTTTTTTCCAGATCCGGCTGCATATCCCCTTTTTTAAAACTCCCCAGATCTCCGCCATCTTTGCGTGCCGCCGGGTCTTCCGAGAATTTTTTTGCCAGTTCGGCAAAGTCTTTGCCGCTCTTGGCCTCAGCAAGGACTGCAAGGGCTGTAGCTTGAGAACGCTTTATCTCCTCCGGAGCAGCTTTTTCACCGGTTTTGAAAAAAATGTGCCGGGCGCGATAGCTTTCATCCTCGGTATAGTTTGCAATGTTGGCAGCGTAATAGTTGCGCATCTCGGTTTCGCCAACTTGGACCTTGGAACGGACTTCCATGCTCACCAGTTTAAGCTTCTCGATCTGTTCCCGGAGTTGGGAGCGGTACTGGTCCAAGGAAAGGCCCTGGGCGGCCAGTGCGGTCTCCAAAGCTTCCTGTGAAGGGATGTTGTTCTGCTTGCGCACGTCATCAATCGCCTGACGGATTTCCTCTTCGGAGACATGAATGTTCAACTCTCTGACCTTTTGCTCGGTCAGCTTCTTTTCAATAAGGCGATCAAGGGCCGTGCGGCGAATCCGGCTTCGGTCAACGTCATTCAATGTGCCGGTTTTTTCCGCTTCGCTGATCGTTGGCTGCGCTTCCCGGTTGACATCATGCAGGGTAATTATCTCGTCATTGACAACAGCAGCAATGGCATTAGTTACGTTTTTAGTTTCTTTTGGCCCGGTCGGGGTGATGGGGGGCTGCTCTGCGACCTGCGTTGTCGCTGCCGGATCCTTGGTCACAGCCGCTTTGTTGCCGGCACATCCTCCTGCCACGAGCAGAACCAGGGACGCTGTCACTGCTGCCAAAGTACGTTGCTTCATAGTTGAGCCCTTTTTTAGTTAGATGTAAAAACCGGAAGGGGGATATTCTCCCTTCCGGTTTTATCTGTTCAAAATATTCCTGTGCTGCACCTAAAGAGAGTTATTTTTTTTCGGGAGCAGCAGGTTTTGAAGCTTCGGCAGGTTTTTTATCATCAGCTTTAGTTTCTTCCTTCTTCGTGCCGACGCTGTTTAAAACATCTTCCTTGATCGTTATTTTAGCAGTTTTTTTCAGTTCATCTTTGATCTTCTGAAATACTTCCTGCTGTTTGGTCGGCATGATCGCTCCCTTGATCTGCTCCTTTACCTCTTCAAAGGGCCTGATACCGGCCGCTCGTTTGCCGGTCAGCTTGATGATGTGAAAGCCGAAATCAGATTTGACAATTTCGGAAATCTGTCCTTCTTTAAGTGCGAGAGCCGCTTTTTCAAAAACGGGCACCATGCTCCCTTTGCCGAACCACCCAAGATCCCCACCCTTGGCAGCTGAGGAGTCAACAGAGCTTTTTTTAGCCAGTTCCTCGAAATTTCCGCCGGATTTAAGTTGCGCCAGGATGTCCTTGGCTTCTTTTTCAGTTTTTACCAGGATGTGGCTGGCTCTAATCTGTTCGCCGGACTTGAACTTATCTTTGTTCTGCTCATAAAACTTTTTCAAATCTTCATCGGAAACTTTGGATTCAGCCTCGACCTTTTTCTTGAGGAACGATTCTACGATAAGGCGTTTTTTGAGATCCTGCAGTTTTTCCTCAATTTCGGGACCTTTGTCGAGACCGTCTTTGGAAGCCTGCTGCAGAATCAGTTCGCGAATGATCATGGTATCCAGCATCTCTTTGCGCCCCTGAGGGGTGTCTGCCATTGTTTTTAAATATTCGGGGAGATTTTTCAGCTCGCGGTCAAAATCGCTGGTAGTGATGCTGCCGCTATTGACCTCAGCCAGAACAACGCCCGCTTTTTTGCCATCCTGTTTTGCCCCGTCGGAAGAGCTGCCGCCCTGGCAGCCGACAAGTGCGGCCACACAGATGCCCGCCGCAAACAGTTTCGTGCTGTTAATGATTTTCACGTAAAGCTCCTTTTAGTTTGTTTTTAGGTGTATGTAAACTGGTAAAAGCTAGCATATCACTCTGATCGTTGCAACCTTATTTCACACTGCCTACCCAGCCATAACAAGATCGGATAACTGTGTTGACTTCCGGCGTACTATTGATTTTTGCTTGCCATTAAAGCCCGGTACGGTACAATAACCGACTTTTAAAAAACGGACTAAATAGTTTCCGTTCAACTTTCAGGTATCTACAGAATTGATTCGACTGTGACCCATTCTTCTTCGTCTGCACTTGCCAATCTTGGTGAATTCGGTCTGATATCCCGTATTACTGCCGGAGTCTCACCGAACGGGAACGTTATTACCGGCATCGGTGATGATGCCGCCGTGACCGCACTTTCGGCAGGGATGCAGCTATTGACCTCCACCGACATGCTGCTGGAGGGTGTACATTTTCGGCGTGTCTGGCATGATCCATACCTTCTGGGGCGCAAATCTCTGGCCGTCAGTATTTCCGACATCGCTGCCATGGGCGGCATCCCGCGCTGGGCACTACTCTCCCTGGCTCTTTCCTCCGATCTTCCCCTTGATTTTATCGATGATTTCATGCGCGGTTTTCTGGCGATGGCATCGGAAAACCAGGTTTCCCTGATCGGTGGTGATACCTGCTCGTCGCGCTCCGGTGTGGCCATTTCGGTCACGATTATGGGGGAGCAGTACCCTGACCTGATTGTGCGGCGCGCCGGTGCAATGCCGGATGACGACATCTGGGTGACCGGTACTTTGGGTGATGCGGCACTCGGTTTGAAGTTGGCCGATGATGTCGGCTTCGGCTTCACTCCGTCAACAGAGATATCCATACAAAATCAGGGTTCCCCCCATACAGACAGTTCCCCGGCCGGAGTCGAAGGTGGCATGCAACCGCTCCTCTCCCGCCTCCTCGACCCGAATCCACGGGTTTTAGTCGGCCTGGCCCTGGCGGAAGCCGGCGTGGCGACCTCCATGATCGACGTCAGCGATGGCATTGTGGCCGATTACGGGCATATCGCCGAGCAATCAGGCGTCGGCGGCCGTATCTTTCTTGAAGATCTCCCGCTTTCCCGGTCTTTCCGCAGCTACACAGCATCTTTCCCCGCTATTCCTTACCAGATGGCGCTTTCCGGAGGAGAAGATTACGAACTCTGCTTTACCGCAGACCGCTCCAACCGGGAAAAAATTGTTGATTGCGTGGAAAAGTGTGGCATTGCGGTTACACGTATTGGTATAGTAACGAGCTTTTCCGGGGTGACCGTTGTCAAGCCGGATGGCACTCCTTACAGCTTCCAAACTGAGGGTTTTAACCATTTTACATGAGCAGATGAAAGGAACTTACATGCACAATATTTTGATTCCCGCTGACAAGGCCCGGCTTTGTGCCGATGCCATCCGTTTTCTTTCGATTGATGCTGTTGAAAAAGCAAATTCAGGTCACCCCGGTCTACCGATGGGAGCTGCCGACTGTGGGTTCGCCCTGTGGGGCAACTTTCTTTCCTTCAACCCTGAAGATCCCTGCTGGCCGAACCGCGACCGCTTCGTCCTTTCCGCCGGGCATGGCTCGATGCTCCTCTATTCACTGTTGCACCTGTTCGGCTACGACCTGCCGCTGGAGGAACTAAAAAACTTTCGCCAGTGGGGGAGCAAAACTCCCGGGCATCCGGAATTCGGCCACACTGTCGGTGTTGAAGTGACGACCGGGCCACTTGGACAGGGTTTTGCCAATGGTGTCGGTATGGCTGTTGCCTCAAAAATGGCCGCAGAGCGTTTCAATAGCGCCGATTTCAGACCTATCGATCATACGATCTACGCCCTTTTAGGTGATGGCTGCCTGCAGGAAGGAATCAGTTATGAAGCGGCTGCTCTGGCCGGGCACCTGAAACTGGGTAACCTCGTTTATATCTATGATAGCAACAGCATTACCATCGAAGGGAAAACCGATCTGGCCTGGTCGGAGGACGTTGAGGGGCGCTTTATCGCCAGCGGATGGCATGTCCAGAAGATTGACGGCCATGATTTCGATCAGATCAATACTGCTATTGCAGTGGCCAAGGCGGAAAAAACAAAACCGTCGATCATTATAGCGACAACTCACATCGCCTTCGGATCTCCTAATAAACAGGATTCATCCGGAGCTCACGGTTCTCCGCTCGGTGCAGAAGAGATTGCTGCCACCCGCGCAAATCTTGACTGGAAATACGGTCCGTTTGAGATTCCTCAGGAAGTACACGACACATGTTCGGCACAGATAGAAGTAAAAAAACTGGCTTATGCATCCTGGCAACGCAAGTTTACCGCCTGGCATGCCGCCAATCCAGAAAAAGCCCGGCTTTGGGATCAGATGTGGCACAAACACCTGCCGGTAAACCTCTCTGAAGAACTGCTGGCTGTTGTTGCCGGTAAAGACGGCGCTACCCGCGCCCTGTCAGGAACAGTCCTGCAGAAGGCAGCCGCATTGGTGCCTTCACTTGTTGGCGGTTCTGCCGATTTGACCCCCTCCAACAACAGCGATATAAAAGGTTCAACATCAGTTCAGGCGGACAGTTTTTCCGGTCGTAACCTCCACTTCGGAATTAGAGAACATGCCATGGGAGCGGTTGTTAACGGCATGGCGCTCTACGGCTGTTTCATCCCGTATGGTGCCACTTTTTTAGTCTTTGCCGACTACTGCCGCCCGGCTATCCGCCTCTCGGCATTGATGAAGGTTCAGGCGATCTACATATTTACTCACGATTCTTTCTTTGTCGGTGAAGACGGCCCGACTCATCAGCCGATAGAACACGTCGCCTCATTGCGCCTTATTCCCGGTCTGCAGGTTATCCGGCCTGCGGATGGGACAGAAACCGCATTGGCATGGCAGGCTGCCCTGCAGTATCACGGTCCGACCGCGCTGATCCTGACCCGCCAGAAACTGCCGGTAATTTCCCGGTCAGCAAAATTTACTCCGGCTGATGCGCTCAAGGGTGGGTATGTCATCTCTTCACCTGAAGGCAAAACCGATGTGGTGATTCTGGCCAGCGGTTCCGAAGTTCATATCGCCGTTGAAACGGCGGCTACCCTCGCCAGTCAAGGTATAAATGCGCGAATAGTGTCAGTCCCCTGTCTTGAAACTTTCATTAGTCAACCGGCAGAGTATCGCAACGAACTGCTTCCGGTCGGTATACCACGCGTGGCGTTTGAGGCTGGACGAGGAATGCCGTGGGGGAGCTTGATAGGTTGTGATGGCTTGTTTATTGGAATTGAACATTTTGGCGCGTCTGCGCCGGACAAGGTCCTGGCCGAACAGTTTGGCTTCACCGCGCCGCAGGTTGCGGAGAAGATTGCGGATTTTGTTAAAAAACAGGCCTAAGGTCTCTATGGAACTGATCGAACAACTCAAAAAACCGCTCCTTTTCTCCGGTCTGAACGATGCTGATCTTGCCGCACTGGCATCCATTACGGTTCGCCGCCCCTTCAGGAAGGGAGAGACCCTGTTCAGTGAAGGGGAGGAGGCTACCGGCTTCTATCTGCTTGTGTCCGGAAGTGTCAAGCTCTGCCGGATGTCAGCCGACGGGCGCGAGAAAGTACTTCATTTTGTCAAGCCATGCGAAACGTTTGCCGAAGCCGCCTTTTTCGGCAATGGTACATACCCGGCCGAAGCCCGATCACTTGAACCCGGGGAGGTGTTCTACCTTCCTCGCCAGGGCTTCATGGAGCTTATGGGGCGTAATCCAGGCTTTGCCTTTAACCTTGTGGTGTCACTCTCGCTCATGTTGCGTCAGTTTGTCCACCAGATTGAAGAGCTCTCCTTTGCCGATGTTACTTCACGGCTAGCCTCCTTTCTCGTGCGGCGTTCGGCTGAGAACTCGACCAGTTTTGACGGAATTACCTATATTGATCTGGGGATCAAAAAGGGTGAACTTGCATCTCGTCTGGGAACCGCCAGCGAGACAATCTCGCGTACCTTCAAGAAAATGAAGGATGAAGGGATCATCGAGGTACAGGGCAGTCGTGTGGTCGTGCATCAGATGGAAAAACTGGAAAAATTGAGCGAACGACACGAGTAGTAGTGCTTTTGAAAAATCCTCACAGATGCGTATGGGAGATAATTGAATGCTGATAGTCATGAACCACAATGCCACTCAGGCAGATGTCGATGCCATTAGCAGAATAGTTCAGGAGATGGGCTTCAGGGCTGAACCGATTCCGGGCAGTGAACGAACCGCAATCGGTGTACTGGGTAACCACGGCTATGTAGATGACTCCAAAATACTGGAATTGCCTGGCGTACAGCGGGTTATACACGTCTCGAAGCCTTACAAACTGGTTTCGCGTGATTTCCATCCCGAAGATACGGTTGTTGATGTCGCTGGCGTCAAAGTCGGTCAGGGATGCCGTCCGGTTGTAGTCGGTGGTCCCTGCGCGGTGGAGAGCCTGGAGCAGATTGTCAAGACGGCACTCTTTGTTAAGAAATGCGGGGCGGACATGCTGCGCGGCGGGGCATTCAAGCCGCGCACCGGGCCGCATACCTTTCAGGGGTTGCGTGAGGAGGGGCTCAAGCTGCTGGCGATTGCCGGAAAAGAGAGCGGCCTGCCGATTGTGACCGAAGTCATGAGTCCGGACAATGTTGGTTTAGTCGCAGGGTACGCTGATCTGTTGCAGGTTGGCGCCCGCAACATGCAGAACTTTGACCTGCTGCGCGAATTGGGAAGAATCCGTAAACCGGTGCTGTTAAAACGTGGTATGAGCGCAACGGTTGAAGAGTTTCTCGCTGCGGCCGAATATATCCTTGCGGAAGGTAACCATCAGGTTATCCTCTGCGAGCGCGGGATTCGAACCTTTGAAACCGCGACACGTAATACCCTGGACCTTTCGATCGTTCCGCTGGTGAAGGAGCTGTCGCACCTGCCGATCATGGTTGACCCGTCCCATGCAACCGGTAAGCGCTCGCTGGTTTCACCGATGGCAAAGGCGGCACTGGTAGCCGGAGCGGATGGGGTGCTGATAGAAGTTCACCCCGAACCGGAAAAGGCGCTTTCTGATGGGCCTCAATCGCTTACCTTCCCCGGTTTTGAGCAAATGATGAGCGAAATAGCACAGTTAACTCTTTTTTTGCGCAAATAATTTCTCTGTATACAAAACGCTTGAAATGTCCGATTCATCGGAGTAATAATAAATCAGAAGTTAACTCTCTCTGCCCTGCCCGTTGGTTGATACGCCCGGGCGGAATGCTGAAAAAAACGGGGGTTGTTCCCTGCTGTGGTGTGCTGCCTTCAGTACGCGGGTTTGCCTGAAACAGTATATTGACTCCCACAATTAAGGAACTCGCCGGAGGCCCTTAATGCTGACGACAGGGTGGAGAGAATTTGAAAAAGGGGATGCCGAAAGGTTTCCCCTTTTTTGCTAAGGAGCTGCGGTTGAATACCACGAGATGCCCTCAGTGTGGCTTCAAAGCTGCCCTGCTGACAGAATCTGATTTCCACACCTGCAGCCAATGTCGCGCCCTGTTCCGGGTGTTTGGTGGCCAGAGCGTTTCCGAACAGTATTTCCGGCATGAGCCGGATGATGCGCTTGCCTGGGGAGCCCTGATCGGCCTTCTTGACTCTGAAGGGGTTGCCGTTCCTGCCGCAGCGACAGCAATCTCGTTCGGATACCACCCCTTCTGGTTTGCCGAACTCGACAACGGCAGCACCCGCTTTAAGACGGCGGGGAGTGCTCTGAACGGTTACCCTCAACCTTCCGTACCGCCTCCCGGTAATCTCGAATTTCCTCCTCCCGGCAGATCATTCCCCCAGCCAACGATTGCGCCAGAAACCTTCCTTGCTCAGGCCGAAGTGCCGGTACGCCTCAGGCTGCTGCAGCTGCCTCTCTACCTGATCAATTTTGAATTGCCCGGACAACAGTGCCAGGCGACGGTGTCAGGCTGTTCCTGGCAGGTTTACCTGACAAAGATTCCGAATGAAACCGGTATTCATATCTCGTCGTCGCGACTGCTGTTCCTGGGCGGCTATGTTGCGCTTTTGCTCCTTGCCGGGACTCTGGCGCCGAATGTCTTCTGGAGGAGTTCGCTGGTCGCCCTGATCCTCTTGGTCGCCTGGCGGCTCGAGATCTCCGGTGATAGGGAAGGCTGATGGCAACAATCGTTTTCAAATGCCCCCACTGCGGCGGGCCGTTTGAGTGCGCCGAGGGAGATCGTAGCGCCGTCTGCCGATTTTGCGGCGTTACCTCTGTAATCTCCGGAGACAGCGGTGTACATCGTTTGCTGATCCGTGAACGGGTTGATCTCAATGCTGCCCGTGCCGCAGTGCGAAAACTGCTTGCAGCAGGGGGGGATGCCCGGGAGTCCGCCTCCTCCTTCAGTTTTAAAGAGGGTACGCTCCTTTTTCTGCCGTTCTGGAGGATCAGAGGGATAGCAACAGGGTGGCAGTGGCGTGAGAAGGAAACATTCAGGGAAGAGGTTGAGTATGATGAGAACGGCACCCGCTTCACCCGTACAGTGAAAGGGGAGAATGAGCGGAGTTTTTCCCTGGTGGCCGCACCGCTTGATCTCAGCACGCCGGCCGGAGATTACTCCCCCTATGGTCAGATGCCGGTCGGCCTCGCCGCCGCTGTGCTGAAATGCGAAGCACTGGATTATCGGGAAACAGCGGCCCGGGCAACCGTGGTGGACCCGCTCAAGGGGATCGCCCAGGCGCGGCAGGAAGCGCTTGCCATAACGAGGGTGGGCGGCAACCCGGATGGCACGGTACACCAGGAAGCACGTGTCCGTATTTCGTCAGAATGGCTCGCACTCACGTACTATCCGATATGGCGACTGCTCTTTACGAGGGGGGGGCGTGTGTATCCCGTAACGATAGATGCGGTTAACTGCACTATTATCAGGTGTCAATTTCCGGGTGAAGAGCAGCGCGAACGGTTCCTGCCGTTGGCGCTGATAGCCATGGTTCTGCTGGGATGGACGACGATGCCTGCTGCCGGCGCGGCGCTAACGGCTCTGTCGGCATATCTGCTGAAATGGCGAACAGGAACTCTGGACGCCCCCTCAATTATCAAGCTACTCGCCGGAACTCCGAAGCGAAGTGTGGGGGTGGAGCGTGGCTGATGGCGGATTCAGGATCGTGCCTCTGGTCTGCGGGCGGTGCGCCGCGAGGATGACGGCTGGCAAAGAACAGGTGGTCTATCAGTGCGGCGGATGCGGTAGCATGTGGGAGCTGGCAGAGGGGAGGCTTGTGCCGAGAGAGGTTGTCCATTTTTCGGGAAGCGGCGACATCTTTCTGCCGTTCTGGTATGCATCGTTCATAATCAACTCACCTGATGGGCTTGTCGACGATACCATGAGCTACATGAAAATGTGCGGCTCAGTTAAAACGGCAGTCGCTTCCACCGAAGCGCCTTTCGTTTTTATACCGGCATTTTTACTGCCGCCACCGCAGTCGATCAGGCTGGGTAGAAATATGACCGTACGATTTCCATCTCTCCAACGGTCACCTGTACGGGATCTTCCCGTTGAGCCGATAACTGTTGCGGAAGTGGATGTACCGGCGCTGGCAGAGCTGATCCTGTTGTCGACTCTGGTGGAAGAGAGGCGCAATAACCCCTCGTTTTTGGTCTCCTTTAGCGTGGACCTATCTGGAGTGCGTCTGGTATCGGTCTCGTTCAAACGCGAGGGGAACAGGATGATTCAGCCCGAAATGAATCTGGAAGTGTGATCGTTACGAGGTCGGATTGTCGGTTTTGTGGCCGCACAGCGGGGGGCACGTGGGGCTTCAGGCCGGTTATATTCTGATGAATCGGTTTCTGCCGGAATGTTTTGCCTGGTAGAGCGCGTCATCAGCCCTTTTCAGGAAAGTATCGGGTGTGTCTTCGGCTACGAAGTCGGAAATTCCGAGGCTGATGGTGACCTTGACGGAGTTGCCCTCAAAACTGTTTTCCATCTTTTCTATATGGGCCCTTATGTGTTCGGCTACCGTTTCTGCGGCATCGGCGGGCGTTTCCGGCAGCAGGCAGCAGAACTCTTCGCCGCCGTAGCGGGCGATAAAATCAGTGTTTCTGATGACTGTTGCTGCTTTTGCCGCCACGGACTGCAGGACCATATCTCCGCACTGATGACCATATGTGTCGTTCACCTTCTTGAAAAAGTCTATATCAATCATGATCAGGCTGAGTGGCCTGGAATGTCTGCGCTGTCTGTCACACTCCTCCTGCAGGCGGGACTCCAGAAATCTGCGATTGTAAATGCCGGTCAGCGCATCTTTCGTGTTCATCTCGACCAGTTTTTGCTCATAGGTTGCAAGTTCGGTCACATCCTGGACAATCAGGAAGAGGCCGGAGATCGAATTGTCGTCGGAGCGGAGCGGTCCCATGGTACAGCTCTGCTGCATCAGGTCAAAACGATAGCCGAATGAGCTGTCCGGCTTGAAGGGAAAAAGAAAACGGTGCAGCTTTTGGGAGAAGAATGCAAAATTGCCGAAGGATAGTACCGCCTTGCAGTTTCTATTGAAACTTGGCGTGCTTAGATGCGGAAAAAAATCGAAAAGCGGTTCACTGATAATCTGGTCGGAAGTTATTCCGCTGTGCATCACCATCCAGCGGTTCCAATACTGGATCTTTATGTCCCTGTCAAGGACTACCAGACCGAAGTTGACGGTGTCAAAGATCTGGATCAGCTCACTCAACGTCATTCGTACTGCTCCATAAAGGTTGCCAGCGATTTTTTCAGCCAGAGGATTGAATCGTTGCTGGTTACCAGGAAGAGGAAGCCGTTTACATTACGTTCATTAAAACAGAAGACCGTTTTCAGCACGATTGCCGAGGAGCCGCTTTCAAAGATGTTTACCGGGATCGCATCGTTAGTACTGTTTTCTGTGACGACGCGTGGCGGTGAATAGGTTACGGCGTCGCCGAGCAGTTCGGACAGTTTGCCGACGCAGGCGCCGATAAGGATATTGCCCACCTCCATCAACGTTTCCTTTTCCAATGCGTCGATTGACTCTGAGCCGAAGTCTTCGGACCCCTCACCAAAAAGAGATATGAGTTCCTTGCCGGCACTGGCCTGAAAAACAAGGAAGGCACTTCCTTTGAAATCTCCCCAGAAATTCTGTTCAACAATACTGACGCGGTCATACGAACTGACCTGTGATTTGAGATATTCTGGCAGATCCTGAGCATTCAGTATTTCGATATGGGGCACGCTCAGAACAACAAAAATATTGATGACTTCGGCAAGGTCAGCAGCAGCCTTGCCGAAGGCGATGTTCATTATTTCCTGAAGAATCTCTTTTTCTTCTTCCGAAATGGTGTCGATACAGTAGTCCATAGTGTTATCCGATGTGCTCCTCGGCTTTTAAAAGTGCGTCTTCGACGGTTTCCTTGGAGGCGGGTTTTTTCATTACCATGAGCGCTCCCCGGCCCAGTGCGTTTGTGATGGATTTGATCTGAATATCGGCTGTACAGACAATCACGACCGCTTCCGGATTGAATTCCCTGATTTTTTCGGTTGATTCGGAGCCATCCATGACCGGCATGGTGAGATCCATGAATGTCACGTCAGGGAGGATCTCTTTATACGCTTCGAATCCGGCTAAGCCATCACCCGCTTCGAAAACCTCATAGCCACGGTCTTTGGGAATACAACTCTTCATCATTCTTCGGGAAATAGGGGAATCATCAACAAGCAGGATTTTTTTGATCATATTTGATAGTCAACTTTCTGCCGGATCTGAACTAATATAAGCTGCTCTGGGGAATGTTAAAGCAAAGCTAAGACAGAAGTGCACAGGATAACCTATTTTACTGCAGTAACGTAGTTAATAGTATTGATTTAGTCAAGGTCGAAAACGCATGCAAGGCTACATTAGCGGCATTTATGCTTGGTAGTGACATAATCTTGAAATGATGACAGCGAGGCAGACCTTTATCATGAAACCTGGCTCAATAGCTTCAAGTCATTCATTAAGCGGACAACAGCCAGTTCCTTTGCCTTTGCCTCGACATCAACCGTCATCTGACGCCCTATCCAGCAATATGGTATATCGCCAGGATTGATGTAATCGGCATGCGGCCTGGGAGACCCGTTTTCCCACCCCGCTTTGGGAGATGAAATGTGGCATTGTTGTTCCACTCCTGCCGCCTTCCATGTAGCTCCTGCCCTCTCGGTAGCTTCTTCTATACTCATGTTGTCCGGATTGCAGCGGTGATGATGCACATCGTAGACCATCGGGATGGCGCGCTGTTCGCAGAGCGGTAGCAAATCCCCGGGTGTATAACTGATATCGTCATTTTCGAGTGACAGACGGCATCGCACCGATTCAGGCAGGGCATCATACACCTCTGCAAAACGTTTTAGAGCCGCCTGCTTGTCACCATACACCCCGCCGGCGTGAATATTGATAACATCTGCACCGACCGCCTCCGCCAACCGGGCCTGATACTCCAGTTCCTGAATTGAATTTGCGACTACCGCCGGATGTGGTGATGACAGGACGACGAACTGGTCGGGGTGGAAACTGAGCCTTATCTGCTGTTTTGCCGCAAAAAGTTTGCAGGTATTAAGAGTACCGCTTATGATCTCTCCGTCCGGGATATTTTCCAGCGAATAGCCCGCCTCGGGGTGAGTCATACGGGGGAAAAGCGGCGACATGATACGGAAGGCACCTATGCCGAGTCTCCGGGCTGTTTCCAGGGCAAGGTGGAGGTTGCGGGCATTGTGCAGGCAAATTTCGGACAGCTTGAGCAGTTGGCGGTCGCGGGGAAGAGCTGAAAGCGCCTTGACGGTGGTCGTGCGGAATGAGACCGCTTCATTTTTAAACAGACAGCAGAGACCGAGACGGAGCAAGGCATTACCTACTTTCTTGCAGGTTTGATGGCTATAAATTATCGCATTCATAACGGCTTATGGTATTGTTGACAACGTTTTTTTATTATGTTTGGCCATTTAAGCTACGGGCACTAGATTTTCAAGGAGAGTTACGGTGAACAATAATCATGAATGTTCAACATCTATGCAAACACATGCCGCCAATAATCTCCGCAAACTTCGTGAAACCAAGCCGCTGGTGCACAATATCACAAACTTTGTGGTCATGAACTTTACAGCCAACATCCTTCTGGCTGCGGGTGCCTCTCCGGTGATGGCCCACGCAGAAAATGAGGTGGAAGAGATGGTCTCCTTTGCCAAGGCGCTGGTTTTAAACATCGGCACCCTGACCGATGACTGGGTTGACGCTATGGTCAAGGCGGGAAAGAAGGCAACCGTCCTGGGTGTGCCGATTATCCTGGATCCTGTAGGAGCGGGTGCAACGATACTCCGGACAAAAGCTGCACAATGTATTTTGGCAGAAACGCGGGTGAGCGTGGTGCGGGGTAACGCCTCGGAAATACTTGCCCTGGCAGGTGGTAACGCAAAGGCGAGGGGGGTTGATGCCGCTGATTCTGTGGAGGCAGCAGCGGAGCAGGCAGTGCGTTTGGCCCGTGATCTGGGGGTGCCGGTAGCGATTACCGGAGCGGAAGATTTTATTACCGATGGCCAGCGTATTGTCAGGGTGGCAAACGGTCACCCCCTGATGGGATCTGTCACCGGCACAGGTTGCGGTGCCACAGCTGTCATCGGCGCTTTTGCCGGGATCGATCCTGATCCGGTTTCGGCAACTGCAACTGCCTTGGCGTATTACGGACTGGCAGGTCAGGTGGCAGCCGATGGTGCCGCGGGTCCCGGTTCCTTTATGATCCGGTTTTTGGATGCATTGTACTGTTTGACCCCTGAAGAGCTTGAGCGCGGCTGCAAGATAGAGGAGGGGTAAGCTATGGCAGCTCCATGCTATCTGTTGTATCTGGTGACGGACCGCACCCTTGCCGGGGGGCGGTTACTGGTTGAGGTCGTTCGCGAGGCTGTGGCCGGTGGTGTCACCTGTGTACAATTGCGGGAAAAAGAGTGCAGCACCAGGGATTTCCTTCACGAAGCCCGCCTGCTGATAGAGCTGCTGAAGCCACTTGGTGTGCCACTCCTCATCAACGACCGTGTGGATATTGCCCTTGCTGTCGGCGCGGACGGTGTCCATCTCGGGCAAAGGGATATGCCGATCAGCTATGCACGGCAGTTGGGACCTCCCGAATGGATCGTCGGCGTATCGGCTGAATCAATTGAAGATGCCATTCGTGCTGAAGAGGAAGGGGCGGACTATATCGGCGTCAGTCCGGTGTTCAGCACGCCGACAAAGGGCGATACCTCACCACCTTTGGGACTTGAAGGGTTGCGGCAGATCCGGACAGTGGTCCGGACTCCGCTGGTGGCTATCGGTGGCATAAATTGCAGTAATGGCAGGGATGTTATTCTTGCGGGAGCAGACGGGCTTGCCGTCGTGTCGTCCATTGTTGCCGCCGAATCTCCCCGATTTGCCGCCGCTTCCCTCCGCCAGGTTATTGCAGGAACGTTATGACTTTTCTGCGGCAAGCGACCTGCGGACAGCTTCATCGTACGACGTCAACTGCAGCGGAATAAGTTTTTGAATTGTGTGTTCCCGGCAGACTACCTCGTTTTTAAGCCCTTCAATCAGCGGCATCGAAACCGAGGGAGCGACCGGTGTAATGAAGCCGACCCAGTAGGATGACAGCCGGGGCGTCAATACCGGCACCGGCAGGATGTAGAGATTCCGTCCCCTGATCCGCCCGAAGCGCTCCATCATCTCTTTGTATGTTATGACATCCGGCCCACCGATATCAAAAGTCCCTCCTGCCGTACGCTCATCTTTCAGGCAGCCGACCAGATAGCTGACGACGTCCTCGACGGCAATCGGCTGGCAGAGTGTCGTTACCCAGCGCGGGGTGATCATGACCGGCAGCCGTTCTACCAGTGCCTTTACCATCTCGAATGATGCGCCTCCGGCACCGATGATGATTGCGGCACGCAAAAAAGTTGTGGCAAACTTCCCGGAGCGGAGGATATCTGCGACTTCCAGGCGGCTTTTCAGATGTTCAGAAAGATCGTCGCCGGTCTCACCTAATCCGCCAAGGTAGATGACCCTCCTGACCCCCGCCTTCTCGGCGGCACGGACAAAATTTTCGGCGGCGTCACGATCGCGTCGTTCAAATCCGGCTCGTCCTCCTGCCATGGCGTGTACCAGATAGTAGGCGGTATCGACGCCGGCCATGGCGGCTGGCAACGTTGCAGGTTCAAGCAGATCCCCCTGAACGATTTCAATAGGGCTGTCGGTCGGCGGGACTGTTTTCCGCATCAGGCAGCGGATCTGGACGTCTTCAGCGAGAAGCGCCTGTGTCAGAAGTCGTCCGATAAAACCGTTGGCACCGGTTACGAGGACTATTTTGCCCTTCATGGATTCGCCTCCTTTGCAATGAATTGACGGCGAATTGCCTCCATACGGCTGCGGTTTTTGCCTAAATCGGAATAACCGAGTCGCGATGCGGAACGAACATGGATGACTTTTTGCGCCCGGTCCAGAAGAAATTCGCCATCATCAACAAAAAGGGCCGTGCGCAGTTCGACCCGCAGATACCCCGGCTTCTCCTCGACCATTGTCGTATCACTTCGCCCGCCGAGTGCGAGCTTCAGGCGTGCGAAAGCCGCTTCCGGATCACCGCTGAAGGTCAGCGGGGCGATCCGGTGTTTTTTGTCGTCAACCTGGCTGGAAACGCAGTTGGGTGACGACGGGCAGGCGGTTAGAAGGCCTCCCTTTGCACCCAGATTGTTCGGGCGCTCACCGGCACATCCCACCAACCCCAGCAATCCAATTGACATTAATAGTATCCCCTTGATTTTTGTCCTCATAGGATCTCCCTGCAATCTGTTAAAACTATAAACAGTTGCCTATCAACAGCTCGTCAGTTCCACCAACAAGCTTTCATGTGCCGCAATCGTTGCATCAAGCCCTGCGTTGCCGATAGCGCCACGCCCGGTCCAGTCGTTACCTTGCCTGATATAGAGACTCTTCAAGAACCCCCGGATTATCTGCTCAGCGCTGTCAGGATGTTTGTGAACCATTCTTTTTAAATTATCGTACACCGATTCAAAGGTGTCATCATAGCGCTGATCAATATAGCTGGTCATTGACATGGATTATACTTTCCTTTCTGTTTAAATGGACAAAAACGATGATATATGATAATTTTACACAATATTTAAATATTGTCTAGGACAAATATGAGTAACGATCTGTTTTCAATTTCCGACATAGAACGAGAAAGTGGTATCAGGTGTGACACACTGCGGGTGTGGGAACGTCGCTACGGTTTTCCGACCCCTTCCCGCAATGAACGGGGCGAGCGGGTCTACCCCCGTGAACAGCTGCTCCGGTTACGACTGATCAAGCAGCTGCAAGATCGCGGTATGCAGCCGGGCAAGCTGGTAAGCCTTGAGTATCAGCAGTTGCAGCGACTGACCTCTCGACCGGACAACTCCGCTTTAGCGTCTGCCGATGTTGAGATGCTGCTGGATATGCTCAGCAGTGGTTTAGGGTACGGATTGTCCAACAAATTAGAGGCTCTGCTTTCTCTGTATGGGTTGCGAATCTTTTTGGCTGATGTGGTGGCACCAATGAATCACGCTGTCGGCAAAGCCTGGTTTGAAGGAAAAATCGGTATTCTTGACGAGCATCTATATGCCGAGACGATCAGAAACGTGTTGACGGTGGCGTTAGGCGGATTGCCTCAAGGGGTGAAAAATCCCCGGGTGCTGTTGACAACCCTGCCGGGAGAACAGCATGGCATCGGTCTGCTGATGGTCGCCTGCATGCTCCGTCTGGAAGGAGCCGGGGTCGTTATGGCGGGTGTGCAGACACCGCTGGAGGAGATTGTACGCGGGGCGATTGAGTGTGGCAGCGGCATTGTCGGCATATCCTGCAGCGAATATATGGGCCGCCGCACTATCGCCTCGCAACTGGTAAAGCTGCGGGCTTTGCTGCCTGAGGATGTGGCACTATGGGCTGGGGGAAGCGGTGTGCGCACGCTTGCGTTCCTGAAAGACAATGTCCGGCTGTTCAATGATCTGGACCAGATTCAGCCGGCTGTCCAGGCTGCACGGAACGTAAATTAACGGCGGGTATTTGAGCACGTTTCATACGGCGGAATATTGCCTCAGTCGTTACTGGCAATCTGGAGATGAATGGCAATGTATGGTATACTTTCAACTGTGTGGAAATGAAATATTGACAATACGGTGAACAGCAGCAGGAGTGAAGCAGGACTACAGGAATCAAGGAGGACGCCATGCCGGAAAACTTATTGATACCCTCTGTTGATCTGCGAATCGGCTCTCTGGAGGAGTACAATCGCAGGCAGAAGGAAAAGGCGGCACGACAGCACCAAAAGCCGAAACCGCGGCCATGCATCACTATCTCACGTGAATTCGGCTGTGAAGGGTATCTGGTTGCCGAGCGTCTGCGTGAGCTGATGATGCAGAGGACAGGCGATGAATGGGTCTTGATCGATAAGGATGTTCTGGAGGAGGTTTCACGGCGTCATCATATCTCGGAGGAGATTCTGCAGACGCTGGGAGAAAACAACCGGATTCTAAACGAGGTTCTGGCGACCTTCTCGCCACGCTGGAAGAGCGATCAGGAGTGCTTCAAGCTTCTCTCCAGCCACGTCGTTGCGCTGGCGGAACAGGGGAACGTTATCATCGTAGAACTTGGGGGGGCCATCATTACCCGGCATATAGAACATTCAAGCCACTTCAGAATATACGGTTCCGACGCTTTTAAAGCCGCTACGCTCGCCCGTCGCTTAAAGCTGGAAATGGAAGAGGCTGAAAATTTGATGTATCGGCAGCAAAAGTCGCGCGATCATTTCAATAAGGTCTTTCTCGATCAGGATGGCCATGATCCGGCGCTGTACCACCTGCTGTTTAATAACGACCGCATCACGCCGGGACGAATTGCCCACACGATCGCTGATTTTGTGTCAGCCGGGAATGGTGGGCAACAACCATGATGCTGCCAATCTCAATCGGCGTCAGCGCCTGTCTGCTGGGGGAGCATGTTCGCTATGACGGCGGCCATAAACATGATCGCTATATCACCGATACCTTGGGAAAATATTTCGCTTTTGTCCCGGTCTGCCCCGAGGTCGGCTGCGGGTTGCCGACTCCGAGGGAGGCGATGCGGCTTGAGGGTGACCCTGCTGCTCTGCGCCTGATGGCCCGTAAAACTAGGGGAGACAAGACCGAACAGATGGTTGCGTATTGTTCTGCAAAAATTGAAGAGTTGGATCGCGAGGATCTGTGCGGTTATATATTCAAAAAGGATTCCCCCAGTTGCGGACTGTTCCGGGTCAAGGTGTATAACAATGGCCAGGCGCAGAAGGTCGGTAGCGGGCTGTTTGCGGCGGCATTTGCCGCTCGTTTCCCACTTCTGCCGATGGAGGAGGAAGGGCGTCTCAATGATGCACCGATACGGGAGAATTTCATCGAGCGGCTTTTCAGTTATCATCGCTGGAAGGATTTTCTGGCGGAAAATACGACGGTCGGCCGTCTGGTAGAGTTTCATACCGCCAACAAATTGCTGATGATGGCCCACAGCCCACAGATATATCGTGAGATGGGGCGCCTGGTGGCGCATGGAGCAGAGCTGAATCTGCCCGATCTGCTGCGGCGTTACGAAGAGCTCTTCATGAAAGGGCTTGCCTTCCATGCTACTGTTAAAAAGAACACCAACGTGCTGCAGCATATCATGGGTTATTTCAAACAGCAGCTTTCAGCTGCTGAAAAAGTAGAGCTGCTGGAGGTTATCGGCCAGTATCATGACGGACTGTTGCCGCTGATTGTACCGATGACCCTGCTCAAACACTACATCAATAAATATGATCAACAGTACCTGAAGGGGCAGGTGTATCTTGCGCCTCATCCTGCACAGCTGATGCTGCGCAACCATGTCTGATACAATAAATCTCCTGAAATCTCCTTGACAATAACAGGGCCGCTTATTACCTTGAAACTGTTAGCACTCGGCCAGTGATGAGTGCTGTTTTTTTTGGGGTTATGACATGGGAATAGAGCTTACTCCCCGCAGCAGACAGATCCTGGAAGCGATCGTTGAAGATTATATCGCGACCGCAGAGCCGGTTGGCAGCGGAGCTGTTGCCCGTCGTCACGCGCTGACGCTTTCATCGGCAACCGTACGCAGTGTCATGGCCAATCTGGAAGAGATGGGGCTATTGACATCGCCGCATACCTCCGCCGGCCGGATCCCGACTGAAAAGGCCTACCGATTTTATGTTGACTCTCTGGTCGCCCTGCGCCAGGTAAGTCGTGATGAAAAACGCCAGATTATTAGCCATTGCCGCCAGGCCGGCACCGGGCTGTCCGGGATTTTAAAAGAGACCAGCCGGACGTTGTCACAGCTCTCGAACTATATGGGCATTGTGGTCGCTCCCAGTTTCACCGCTGATGTATTTCGCCATATAGAATTTATCCGTATTGGTCAACGCAAAATTCTGGCGGTACTGGTCTCCAACAAAGGGGCGGTGCAGAACCGCCTGATTGAGACTGAAGATGACTACGAATCTGAGGAACTCGTCAGGATGGGCAACTATCTGAATGACAGGATGCAGGGTTTGACGATCACTCAGGTTCGCGAACTGATTCTGGAGGAGATGACCTCCGAAAAGGTGCAGTATGACCAGCTCCTGTCTCGCGCGCTGAAGATCAGCGAGCAGGCGGTAAGGGCTGAAGGGGACGAAATTTTCGTAGAGGGGCAGGCCCGAATCCTTGACCAGCCAGAATTCTGTGATGCCGGCCGGATGAAGGAAATCTATCAGGCGTTTGAACAGAAGGGGCTGCTCGTACAGTTGTTGTCGCGCTGTATGACGGCGGATGGCGTGCAGATTTATATAGGGTCTGAAACGTCGCTCAGCCAGTCAGCCGGGGTAAGCCTGATTACCTCCCGTTTTGTTACCAGCAGCAATACTGTAGGTATGTTGGGGGTAATCGGCCCGACCCGCATGGGGTATTCAAGTGTGATCCCGATTGTGGATTACACCGCCCGGATGATCAGCAAGCTGTTAAGTGAAGTCTGATTGCAATTTTAAATTCAGTCAAAGGACACCACCATATGAAATCAGCAAAAGGACACCACAGCATGGAACCAAAAGATATCGTAGAAATTTCACCGCCTGAAACCGTTACCGAGGAGGAAAGCTCTTCTGAAACTCAAGCTCCTGAAGCTGGCATGTCTCTTGAGGAACAGCTGGTGGTCAAGGAAAAGGAAGCCCGTGAAAACTGGGATCGCTTTCTGCGGGAGCGGGCCGATCTGGAAAACTACCGCAAGCGGGTAGGGCGCGAAAAGGAAGAGTTGCTGAGCTACGGGAATAAATCGCTCCTCGAAGAGATACTGCCGATCATCGATAATCTTGAGCGGGCTCTTGCCCATGCTTCGGAAGATGGTCTGGAAGCGGTTGTCGAGGGTATCCGTTTGACGCATGCCATGCTGCTGACGGCGCTTAAAAAGTTCAATGTCACACCTATTGAAGCCGTGGGCACACCTTTTGATTCTGCCTACCATCAGGCGATGGCGCAGGTACCGACCGACCAGTACGAACCAAATACGGTCGTTGAAGAGTACCAGAAAGGGTATATGCTTAAAGAACGTTTGCTACGTCCAGCCATGGTGACCGTGGCGACGCCACTGAAATAATTTTTCAGGGGCCTTGTTTTTTGTAAACGCGATGAATATCTTGCTATCAGAGTATCCAAAAAGGAGGACTACACATCATGAGTAAAGTAATCGGAATTGACCTCGGAACAACCAACTCTTGTGTTTCAATCATGGAAGGTGGCGAGCCGGTCGTTATTGCCAACTCCGAAGGGGGACGCACCACACCTTCAATGGTCGCCATTACTGAGAGCGGCGAGCGACTGGTAGGTCAGCAGGCCAAGCGCCAGGCGGTCACCAACCCGGAGAATACCCTCTATTCCATCAAACGTCTGATCGGGCGCAAGTTTGATACGGAGGCGGTGAAGAAGGATATCGCTATTTCACCGTTCAAAATTGTCAAAGCCGACAACGGCGATGCCTGGGTAGAAGTGCGCGGCAAGCGTTATTCTACTCCGGAAATTTCAGCAATGATTCTGCAGAAAATGAAAAAAACTGCCGAGGACTACCTAGGAACCAGCGTTACCGATGCTGTTATCACCGTGCCTGCCTACTTTGACGATTCCCAGCGTCAGGCGACCAAAGATGCCGGCAAGATCGCCGGTCTGAACGTATTGCGCATCATTAACGAGCCGACCGCAGCCGCTCTGGCTTACGGTCTGGACAAGAAAAAGGACGAGAAAATTGCCGTATTCGATCTTGGCGGCGGTACCTTCGATGTTTCCATTCTGGAACTTGGCGACGGTGTATTCGAGGTTAAATCAACCAACGGCGATACATTTCTGGGCGGAGAAGATTTCGACCAGCTGATCATCGACTGGATCGCCGATGAATTCAAGAAAGACCAGGGCATCGATCTCCGTGGCGACAAGATGGCTCTCCAGCGTCTTAAAGAGGCGGCAGAAAAGGCCAAGTGTGAACTTTCCACCTCTGTTGAAACCGATATCAACCTTCCGTTCATTACCGCCGATGCCTCCGGCCCGAAACATCTGACCCTGAAGCTTACCCGCGCCAAGCTCGAGTCGATATGTGCCGGGTTGCTGGCCAAACTTGAAGGTCCATGCCGCACCGCTCTTAAAGATGCCGGACTTTCTGCCAGTCAGATCGATGAAGTCATCCTGGTAGGCGGTATGACCCGTATGCCGGCTGTGCAGAAGAGGGTCGAAGATATCTTCGGCAAAGTGCCGAACAAGGGGGTCAATCCGGATGAGGTCGTCGCCATCGGCGCCGGCATTCAGGGTGGCGTTCTGCGAGGTGACGTCAAGGACGTGCTACTGCTGGATGTCACGCCGCTTTCACTTGGAATCGAGACGCTTGGCAGCGTCATGACCAAGCTGATTGAAAAGAATACTACCATCCCCTGCCGCAAGAGCCAGGTCTTTTCAACTGCCGCCGATAACCAGCCGGCAGTTTCAATCCACGTTCTGCAGGGCGAACGTGAAATGGCCCGCGACAACAAAACGCTTGGCAACTTTGAGCTGTCAGGTATCCCGTCGGCACCACGCGGTCTGCCGCAGATCGAAGTCACCTTCGATATTGACGCCAACGGTATCGTACACGTTTCCGCTAAGGATCTCGGCACAGGCAAGGAACAGTCAATCAGTATTACTGCATCTTCCGGGCTCTCGAAGGAAGAAATCGACAAGATGGTACGCGACGCCGAGGCCCACGCCGATGAAGACAAGAAAAAACGTGAAGCGATTGAAGCTCGTAACCACGCTGACAGCATGGTGTACACTACCGAGAAGTCGCTGAAAGAGCATGGCGACAAAATTGATGCGGTAGTAAAAGGTGATATCGAGAACAAGCTTGCCGAACTGAAGAAACTGATGGAAAGCGAAGACGCTGAAGCTATCAAGAAGGCGACAGATGAGTTGGCTGAAGCCTCTCATAAGCTGGCTGAGGCGATGTATGCCAAGAGTGCTGAGGGAACCGCAGGTGGCGAAGCTGCTGCTGGTACAGACCAGTCCGGTGCAGCGAAGCCGCATGATGATAAGGTCGTCGATGCCGATTTTGAAGAGGTTAAGGACGAGAAAAAGTAGTCCGGGAACGCACCGGTTCACTATCGTAGGGGCGGATTTTAAATCCGCCCCTACACGTATATAAAGGTATAAAGGAACTTAATTGTGGCAAACGGCGAAAAGCGGGATTATTACGAGGTGCTTGGGGTTCACCGCAATGCCTCTGAAACAGAGATAAAAAAAGCCTTCCGTAAGGTGGCGGTCCAGTTCCATCCTGATAAAAACCAGGGAGACAAGGTTTCCGAAGAGAAGTTCAAGGAAGCCTCAGAGGCGTATGAAGTGCTTTCAGATCCCCAGAAGCGCGCCCAGTATGACCAGTATGGCCATGCCGCAGTTTCCGGTGCAGGCGGTTTTTCGGGTGGCGGGTTTGGCGGTTTCGGTGCAGGGACCCCTTTTGGCGATATATTCGGTGACATATTCGGCGACGTCTTTGGCGGTGGTGCCGGTAGAGGGCGCACGCAGGGGCGAAGAGGCGACGATCTGCTCTATAACATGGAGATCAGCTTTGAAGAGGCGGCTTTCGGTGTTGAAAAAAAAATCGAAATCCCGTTTGCCAAGCGCTGTGCCACCTGTAACGGTTCCGGATCAAGACCCGGTACGAATCCCAAGGTTTGCCCAACCTGTCGCGGAGCAGGACAGGTGCGCTATCAGCAGGGCTTTTTCAGCGTCAGCAAAACGTGTGCCCAGTGCAATGGCGAAGGGAAGGTCGTTGAGGATCCATGTCCTGACTGTCGCGGCAAGGGGAGTACAAAAGATACCAAGACGCTCTCCGTCAAGATTCCAGGCGGGGTAGAAACCGGTTCACGGCTCAAGGTAACCGGTGAAGGGGGGCAGGGGAAGGGCGGCCCCAACGGTGATCTGTACGTTGCAATAAGCGTCAAGGAACATTCCATTTTTCAGCGTGAGGACAATAACGTTATCTGCGAAATCCCGATCAGTTTCATTCAGGCTTCTCTCGGCTGCGAGCTTGAGGTCCCGACTCTCGACGGCAAGGTCTCTATGAAAATACCCGAGGGAACCCAGTCAGGCAAAATATATCGACTGAAAGGAAAGGGGATCCCTTCACTGCAGGGGTACGGCCGTGGTGACCAGTTGGTTGTTGTCCGGATAGAGACCCCTACCAACCTCAACAAAAAGCAGAAAGAACTTCTGGAGGAATTTGCCAAGATCAGTGGTGAGGATGTACACCCTATGAAAAAAGGGTTTTTAGATAAGGTAATGGATTTCATAAGTTAGCAAATCCTGAGCCCGTTGCAAAGGCGGGCTTATTTATTTCTTGCCTAAGTCCGCAATCTATTTTACTATCCTTGACCAATTTAGAGGGCTTTTAGTAAGTTAAAAGTTTTTTCTATCGTACTTATCCCGTATATGTGGGCAGGCAGAAAATAACTTCGTTAACGCGCTTGTCCTGTTTATCAGGGCCAGGGATACCCAATGGACAAAAACCAGCTGGTCGAAAAAGCGGCCGAAACCCTTCGTCCCTTTGAAACATCCAATCTGATTGAAACTCTGCAGCATTTGAGCGTCAGACAGATTTTTTCTCACCCCGCAATAATCATACTCATTACCGTTTTCTTCTTTTACGGCGTTGTCAAGCGATCAAAGGCCATTCTGCTCAGCCTTTTTATACTGATCTGTCTTGCTGTGATCATGCGTTACGCCATGCCGGCGCCCGGTGATGACCTGTCAATGTCGTCAATGCTGCCGTTTATTGGTGGCGGCCTGGTAATCGGCGTTGTAACCATCTATTTTTCACTTATAAAATCTGACTGATATGCGTAAGGAATTATTTAAATGAAACTGGAAAAACGTGATTGGATGTTTATAACGGTAATAATTGTAGTGTTGGGGATCTTTATCGGCATCTCCGGAAAAGAGAAAACGACTACGGTACCCAATAATCAGATGCATAAAATAGCCTATGATACCGCGTTTAGAAATGCACCACCCCCTGATGCTTCTCTTCTCACACGAACTTTCTTCAAACCTGATAAAAAGGGGGCCGAAGCATATTGTGAGCCGTGTCATCTGGAAAAGGGGGTGCAATTCCCTCCGAACCACCCCCCCAAAAACCGCTGTCTATTCTGTCACAAGCTCCAAAGATAACGGAATCTATGCTCATTCCACACAGGTTTCCTCGTCAATAACTGCGATATCAACAGCTTGTACTGGTTCTTCAAGGCTGATGCGTCCTATTTTACCAGCCCTCAGCTCCCTCAGAAAAGCCTCTGCAGCCCTGTGTACGTCTATTTCTCCGCCGGCCATCAGGCATCCGAGGCGTCGCCCGATAGATTCTAGCATGCCGGTCGGTGTCTCAGGCAGTTCGGTCAGCTTGTACCGTGCCTTCAATAACTCCGGATACCTTCCCATCATATATTCGGCGGCAAAAAGCCCGACGCAGGTGTAGTCGAGGGCACTTGCCCCGATCGCACCGCTGGTTGCCAGTCGATACGCCACGGCCTGATCGTCCATATTCGGCCAGAGGATGCCGGGTGTGTCCGACAACACGATGCCGTTCCTGAGGTCGATCTGCTGGCCACAGGTGGTGATCGCCGGCTTATCGCCGACCTTGGCCATGCATTTCCCTGCCAGAGTGTTGATCAGGGTTGACTTGCCGGTATTGGGAATTCCGAACACCATTACCCGGAGCGGCCATCCCGGCCGTCCGCGATGTGGCACTGTTTTCTGGCAGAGTTTGATCAGCTGCTTTGCGTCGGCGTGGACTCTGGCGGAAAGCGGCAGGGCGCATACCCCCGAATCCTGTTCAAAATAGCGCACCCAGGCTTTAGTGACAGCAGGATCTGCCAAGTCATGTTTGTTCAATACTTTGATGCAGGGCTTGTTGCGGCGCATCTCTTCCAGTTGTTGATTGGAGCTTGACAAGGGAAGGCGGGCATCAAGTACCTCAACAATCACATCAATCTTGCGGATCGCCTCGGCCATCTTTTCCTGTGCCTTGCCCATATGTCCCGGATACCATCTAATAGTCATGTAAGTCGTTCCTTTTTAGTAAGTTAGAAGCCATTTCAGAGTGTTTCCGGTCGGAAATTACTTCGTCACTTACTTGCCCTGCTTTTCAGGGCTAATACAAATCATATTTAAGAAGCCGGCATTCTATCGCCCCGTTGAACAGTACGTAGCGGCGCGAGGCCTTAAGGCCGATATATTTTGCCAGCTCGAGATTACCGGTCAGAACGTACCCGGTCCAGCCGCGACAATATTTTTTCATCACATCGCCGATTTGGCAGTACAGTTCCCGCAGATCATCTTCTTCTCCCAGGCGCTTGCCGTATGGTGGGTTGAGGATTACCACTCCTTTGTCGCCCTCCGGCCGGAATTCCTGCAGAGCGGTGTGAAAAAAGTGAACCTGGCCTTCCAGGCCCGCCTTGGAACAGTTCCTTTCTGCCAGCAACAGTGCCTTGCTGTCAAGGTCGTATCCGCTTATCAGGCCGACCGGCAATCTGCGGATGTCCACTTCAGCTCCTGCGCAAATATCGTTCCAGAGGCGGGCGTCGTAATCAAGCCAGCGCTGAAATCCGAACTGGCGCTGCAAGCCGGGGGGGATATGTGCCGCAAGGAGCGCGGCCTCAATCGGAATAGTGCCGGAACCGCACATTGGATCGGCTAGGGGGATTGATCCGTCCCAGCCGGTCAGGGCGATAACGGTAGCGGCCAGAGTTTCCCTAAGGGGCGCTTCGTTCCGCTCCAGACGGTAGCCGCGGCGATCAAGGGAGTCACCGGAACTGTCGAGGCTGATTGTGCAGATATTTTTATGCAGGTGGACATTGATGCGTACATCCGGTAAAGCCGTATCGACATTCGGGCGGCGGCCGCATGATTCGCGAATACGGTCAACGACCGCATCCTTGGTCTTGAGTGCCACAAAGCCGGAATGGGTCAGGGCTGAATCACGCAGAGAACAGTCCACCGCCAGGGTCATGTCGGGGGTAATCAACTCCTGCCAGGCAATTGTGTGTACTCCGCCATACAGTTCGGTCGGACTCGAACAGGGGAACTGCGCCAACTGGACCAGCACGCGGCTGGCCGTCCTGAGCCAAAGGTTGGCACGGTAAAGCCCGGCCCGGTCGGTTTGGAATGACACCCCCCCTTTACCCGGTTTTGCATCGCTGATCCCGAGGTCTAGAAGCTCTGCGGCAGCCAGCTCTTCGGCACCTCGAGGCACTGCGGCAAAGCAGTTCAGTATCTGGTCTTGCTGCGCAACAGGATTCATTGCAATTTCTGTACGTTGGCTCGCGGATGAATCCGGTAGTTTCGATGGCACATCTGCAGGTGGTTTGGCCGTGCGTTCCCGCGGCCGTAAAATATGATTAGATTTACTCATTGTTGCTCCCGGTTTCATTCGCCCAAATCGTTTCCAAAATCATCCGCGTCTCTGCTTCAGTGCCACTGTTGTCGATAATCACGCTCCCGTAGCGCTCCTTTTCAGAGAGCGGCATCTGGCTGCCGACCATGCGCTTTGCCTGCTCACGGCTTATCCCGTCACGCATCATGAGACGCTCCAACTGGATCTCGGGACGGACCGTGACCACCCAGACAGTGTCAACCCGGTCGGTCGCAGCCGCTTCAATAAGAAGCGGCGCCATATAGATCAGCCGTTTATGGCCGGCTGCAGCAGCCAGGGCGATGCGCTCTTCAGCCAGTTTTCGTATTTCAGGATGAAGGATGCCTTCAAGGTGGCGACGTTTTTCGGGGTCTGAAAAGATCAACGTACCCAAGCGCTTGCGATCAAGTTCACCGCCATGCGTCACTATCTCGCGCCCGAAGAGAGCAATGATCTGCTCCAGCGCAGGGCTGCCCGGTAGCACGGCATCACGGGCAAGTTGGTCGGCATCGATAACCGGTACACCACGCTCTCTAAAAAACAGGGCCACGGAGCTTTTACCGGTTGCAATTCCGCCGGTCAACCCGATGATTCTGATTTTTGCCGGCATTTTCACAGCTCCTTCAGTGTGCGTTAGATACGCAGGAAATAACATCAGAACCCGAATTAAACCGCAGTATTTGCCCGGCATCATAACAGAGCAAACAGTAAAAAGACAGATTTATGACTTGAGTTAACAGCCTAAATAGTGTAATTGTCTTCAGTCCAATAATGTTCTTGCAGTTTGCTTTACGGGCGGTTAGCTCAGCTGGATAGAGTACAGGCCTCCGAAGCCTGGGGTCGTGAGTTCGAATCTCATACCGCCCACCATTTCATTTTGATTACGGTCTGTCGAAGCTGATGGCCAGTTTCCTTCATTGCATGCTTTTGGTTCTGTAATGACCGGTAGGTTCTCCTGTTTGTCTCTGCCGGGTCTGTTGCTTTAAAAAATGCATTATCCCGGTCGCCTCCCTTCTTAGTCCCTCGTCGGTAAATGCTGCATTAACGTTTTATTCGATGTCCATTTCCTATAACGCTTCAATTAACAGAATCTATTGAGGAAAACCGATGAAAATAGCACTCTTTCTTTTGCTCTCTTTGCTGGCAGGCTGTACCAAGGTAAGCGAGGCGGAACTGCAAACCAAGATCGATGCGTGCACGGCTGCGGGGATGAATTATACGTTTCTCAACGACTGGCGCGGCAATCCGTATGATGTCATGTGCGTTGCAAAGCGATTGAGATAATTAGTATCAGGTATGCAAAACGGGGAGGTCACAGATGGCGAAGGGAAGATTTGATGCGACTGATTTGATTGCTCCCTTGATGCTGCGTATTCCGCTCGGGCTGATCTTTATGGCTCACGGTTCTCAGAAGTTGCTGGGGCTTTTTGGGGGGCAGGGATTGACGCGGACGTTTAATACCTTTGAAGAGAAGATGGGGATTCCACCGATCTTTACACTTTTGGCGATTATCGCAGAATTCGGCGGCGGTTTCGGTATTCTGACCGGTTTCCTGACCCGTCTCTCTGCGGCAGGTATATCAGCTGCCATGCTCGTGGCAATCTATAAAATTCACTGGGCTTACGGTTTTTTTCTTAACATCAACTGCGTTGCCGGGCACGGGCACGGCATCGAGTACAATGTCGCCTTGCTGGGCATGGCTCTCTATCTGATGTTGGCCGGCGGCGGCAGATGGTGTCTTGATCGGCTCGTGTTCCGGTCATAAAGGAGTTACATTCCGTGGTACTGTTCAACCAGATTGAAGTCGAAAAACGTCGCACCTTTGCCATCATCAGTCACCCCGACGCCGGCAAGACCACCATCACAGAAAAACTGCTGCTTTTCGGCGGTGCCATTCAACAGGCCGGTGAGGTCCGGGCTCGCAAGAGCTCTCGTCATGCAACATCCGACTGGATGGAACTGGAAAAACAGCGTGGCATTTCAGTTACCTCATCGGTCATGAAATTTACCTATGATGGCTGTGAGATCAACCTGCTGGATACCCCCGGCCACAATGATTTTTCCGAAGATACGTATCGAGTACTAACCGCAGTAGATTCAGTATTGATGGTTATTGACTCGGTAAAAGGTGTCGAGAGCCAGACTAAAAAGCTGCTGGAAGTCTGTCGTCTGCGCCACACCCCGATCATGACCTTCATGAACAAACTTGACCGTGAAGGGCAGGAACCATTTGACCTCCTGGATGACATCGAAAAAAACCTCCATATTCAGACCGCTCCGATAACCTGGCCGATCGGGATGGGCAAACGTTTTCGCGGTACCTACCATCTGTACACCAAAGAGTTGACTTTTTTCGACCCGGAAGCGGACACCGGTACCGGCGAAATCATAACTGTTAACGGCTTGGATGACCCTCGCCTCGATGAGCTGCTGGGAAGCCAGGTAGAGGAACTAAGGAATGACATCGCGTTGCTGGAGGGGGCGTCCCAGCCATTTGATATGTCTGCGTATCTTGCAGGGCGCCAGACGCCGGTTTTCTTCGGCAGCGCCATCAATACCTTCGGTGTGCAGCAGTTGCTCGACGCTTTTGTCCAATATGCACCGCACCCGCTGCCACGTGAAACTGCTACCCGCGCCGTTTCTCCGTTTGAGGAGCCTTTCACCGGCTTCACCTTCAAAATCCAAGCGAATATGGATCCGTCGCATCGTGACCGTATTGCATTTTTTCGTATCTGTTCCGGCAAATTTACCCGAGGGATGAAGGTTCATCATGTCCGCTTGGGGCGCGACGTTCAGATAGCCAATGCCACGATATTCATGGCTCAGGACCGCACCAATGTTGAAGAGGCGTGGCCAGGCGATATTATCGGCATTCATAACCACGGCACGATCAAGATCGGCGATACCTTCACGAGCGGTGAAAATCTCAAATTCACCGGCATCCCCAGTTTTGCCCCCGAACATTTTCGTAAGGTGCGTCTGCTTAATCCGATGAAGTCGAAGGCTCTGGAGAAAGGGCTGGTGCAGCTGGCAGAAGAGGGCGCCACGCAAGTGTTCAAGCCGGTGATGGGGTCAGACTGGGTTATCGGCGCGGTTGGTCTGCTGCAGTTCGAGGTGGTTATGCACCGTCTTGAACATGAATACAGCGTTAAAGTCGCCTTTGAGCCGGTCAGCTACGTTACGGCCCGCTGGGTCACCGGCGAAAAGAAGTTTATTGAAGAGTTTGAGAAGAAAGAGGCCATGCACGTCTATATCGATGGTGAAGGGAAGCTGACCTATATGGCCGGCAGCCAATGGCGTCTCGACAACACTATTGAGAGCTGGAAAATGTTGGAGTTCCATGAAACCAGCGAGCACAGCTGACATGAATTCCACTACGGAGACACGGCCAGAAGTTGACGTTTCTAAGCGAGGACGCGGAGGAAGACGACAGCCTTTCAACCTGAAGGCAACGATACATGCACTTCTTGGTATGTCATACACTCATTTTCCGCTAATTCTTCCAGGGGTCCACCCCTTGGTCGCCCCGCTTATCATGTTTCGCCTTAAACGCCGCGGATATTCAAACTGTCGGGTCGAGGTTTCAAAGTCAGGTCTGGTTGTGTACGCCGATCGCTAGGGTGTTATAAACGCCGAAGGGCGACCCCCCGCCGGCCGCCCTTCACGGTATCCCACCGTCTGCATCCTTCCGGGGATTACATAAACTTGGATATTTCAAAGCCGATCTGTCCCAGTGGCAGCACCTCATCAGCAACGCCTCCGTCAACACAGGCTTTCGGCATGCCGTAAATAGTTGACGTCGCTTCGTCCTGCGCAATCGTTACACCACCCTTCTGCTTGAGCAGCTGCATCCCTTTGAAGCCGTCATTACCCATCCCGGTCAAAATTACACCAAGCATGGCTCCACCGGTAGCTTCGGCCATGCTTGAAACCAGCAGGTCGATAGAAGGGATGTAGACATATTGAGGATATGAGCTGGTAGGTTGAGTCCGAACGACAATATGGGCCCCCTGTCGGACCAGCGTTGTATGCATTCCTCCTTGTGCAACCAGAGCAACTCCCGGCTTGAGAATGTCACCGTCAACCGCCTCGCGGATGGTCATGGAGCATTTGGCGTTGAGCCGATCTGCATACGGTCCGGTAAACGCCTTTGGCATGTGGATGCCGACCATGATACCGTACGGAAAATTGACCGGAATGCGCGAGAGGACTTCCTGCAGCGCCACCGGTCCACCGGTGGAGGCTCCAATGGCGACGTACTGGATCTTTTTCCCGAGAAATTTTGATGACGTCGGCCGCTGCCGTACTACGGTAGCCGGCGTGGCGGAGCGTGCGGCTGCAGGGGCTGTGTCTGGTGAGTGGCGTATGCGTGAAGCAACGGCTTCCTTGATCTTGCGCAGCAGCTCCTGTCGGAAAGTATTCTGGGCATCAGACGAGTCGGTAACGTTTTTAGGAATATAATCGATTGCTCCGGCATCTAGGGCCTCGAACGTTGACTTGGCACCTTCATTGGTCAGGGTCGAAACCATGATGACTTTGGTCGGTGCCTTGGCCATGATCTGCTTGAGGGCGGCAATGCCGTCCATACGGGGCATCTCGACATCCATCGTGATGAGATCCGGTTTGAGGGCGATGGCCTTTTCGACACCTTCCATGCCATCAGCCGCCGTTCCGACGATGTCAAATGAGGGCTCTTTTGACAGGACACTGCGGATAGCCATCCGCATAAAGGATGAGTCATCAACGATCAGAATTCTGGTTTTTGCCTGCGGCATAATCATCTGGGGTCGCCTTTTAGTTTAGTTAATGCAATTATCCTGTTTATCCGGGTCAGGATGGGGTGAAAATAGATGATACCAGCTCTTTAACATCTGGAATGGCATCATCCAGTTCGTAGCAGAAGCGCTCTACATCCATCTGGGCAAGTGCGGGCGATTCATTCTTAAGTATTTTCCAGCCTTCTTCGTCACTCAGGTTGAAACTGATCCATTCAAGGCCGCCGTAGTTCAGCCCTCTAACCGTACAGAACAGGTCTGACAGATTGACAATAGCGCACAGAATCGGATCGACCGTAGCTTCGCCCGGGTTGTGGTGATATGCGATTACGTCACAGTAGGCCTCAGGGAAATTCCATTTACGCGCCATGCAGAGCCCTATTTCGCAGTGGGTCGTGCCGAGCAGTTTTGCCTCTGCATCGACAAGTTTCACCGGGTGGAGTTTGATATACTCCAGCACCTCCAAGAAAGGCTCGCGTAGGAAGTTGCTGAGAAAGACCTCGCCTAAATCATGAATAATACCGGCAATATATGCTTTCTCAAGATCCTTATAGCCGATTTTCTGAGCAATTATCTTGGAGACCATGCCGACTCCGAAGGAATGCTCCCAGAACGCATTCAGTTCCAGTGCTCCGGATGTCCCGTCAAAGGCATTGATAACTGATGTTGTCAGTGCCAGTTCGCGGACATGACGTAACCCGAGGTATACAAGAGCGCGTTTCAGAGAGGTGATCTCTTGTGCCGGCTTGTAGACAGGAGAGTTGATCAGTTTCATGACCCGTGCCGTCATCACCTGGTCTGACAGCATCAAATCGGCTACCTCTTCGACGCTGACATCAGGGGCATCAAGCAGCTGCAGTACTTTGGTCGCAACAATCGGGATGGTAGGAAGATCATCAACCGCCCCCACCAATATTTCGGCCCGTTCCATCATCTGCTTCTTATCCATATAATAAAACCTCTCGGGCTATTTTTTGTAGCCGAAACCACCAGGAAAGTGAACCGTCTTGAACTTGTCGTTGACACCATGCAGGGATTCCGACTGGCCGACAAAGAAGTAACCGTAGGGCTGCAGGTTGTTGTAAAAATGCTGGACAACTTTTGATTTTGAAGCGGTATCAAAATAGATCAGCACATTGGCGCAGAAGATGAAATCGAAACTCTTCATAAAAATCATTTTGGAGTCTTCATACAGGTTAAGCTTGTTAAAGGTGACAAACTTTTTGACTTCGGGAGAGAGAATGAATTTGCCGTTGTCCTCACGGATATATTTGCGTTTGTACAGATCAGGTATATTCCGGACGGAATAGGCGTTGTAAATCCCTTCCTTGGCCTGGGCTATAACAGTCTCATTGATGTCGGTGCCGACGATTTCAATGATCCAGTCTTTCAGCAGTGTGGCCCGCTTTTCAAGGAGGATCATTGCCATGGTATAGGCTTCTTCCCCGGAGGATGAGGCCGCGCTCCAGATCCTCAGCTTGCGGAACCCCATCTTGTTCTTGGCTTCAACAAGTTCCGGCAGCAGTTTGTTCTCAAGAGCCGCCAACTGGGGGACGTTGCGGAAAAAATAGGTTTCATTAGTGGTGATCTCATCCATCAGAAACTTTAATTCTTCTGAACCGCGCGGAGATTTGAGCAGCAGATAATAGTCCTGATAAGTTTTGGCGCCGGTAGCTTCCATGCGGCGGGTGATTCGACTTTCCAAAAAATACTTCTTGGTGGTGTGAAAATACATTCCGCAGATGTTGTAAATAAAATCGCGGAGTTGTTCAAAATCTTTATCACTTATAGCCACATTTCACTCCTTGGGCGAATTACCTGTATTCATGCAACATACACATTGCTTGTTGCAGTATTGCTTCCTTGTTATTCGCAGGCCTCTGACATCGCAACAGGATCAATGATCAGGGCTACACGTCCGTCACCCAGAATGGTGGAACCGGCAATGCCGGGGATATTTGCCAGATAATTGCCGAGCGACTTGATGGCCACCTCCTGTTGTCCAACCAGGCGGGAAACAACCAGGCCCATTCTCTTCTCAGCGGCACCGACCACGACTACGTAACAGAAATCCTCCGTCTCACCCCGTGGCTGGACATTGAATACTTTCTGCAGCCGGATCAGCGGCAGAACGATGTCACGCAATTTCAGGACCTCCTGCCCGCCGATTACGTGAAACTGGCGTTGATCGACCCGAAGGGTTTCCAGAACCGACGAGAGTGGAATGGAGTATATTTCCCGTTCAACTTCAACCAGAAGTGACTGGATGATTGCGAGAGTGAGCGGCAGCCGCAGAATAAATTCGGATCCAATATCTTTGGTGCTCTTGATTTCTATCAGCCCATTCAGCTTTTTGATGTTGGTCTTGACCACGTCCATGCCGACACCGCGCCCCGAAAGGTCAGTGGCTTTCTCTTTGGTAGAGAATCCGGGCAGGAACAACAGGTCAAAAATTTCGCGCTGTCCCATGGCGGTAAACTGCTCTTCAGTAATGAGCCCCTTTTCAATCGCTTTGCGCCCGACACGCTCGGTATCTATGCCGCGGCCGTCGTCCTTGATGCTGATGATGATCTGATTGCCTTCGTGGACGGCAGCCAGCACAAGGGTGCCGCCGCGTGTCTTGCCGGCAGCAAGGCGTTCGTCAGGGGTTTCAAGCCCGTGGTCCATGGCGTTGCGGATCAGGTGGATCAATGGATCACCGATTTCGTCAACAACGGATCGATCCAGCTCGGTTTCTTCACCGACAATCTGCAAATCAACCTCTTTGCCCAAATCGCGGGACATGCTGCGGACGATCCGGGGGAACTTTTTAAAGACCTTCTCAACCGGCAGCATACGCATTTTGAGGACCTGCATCTGCAGCTCGGAGGTAACAAAGCTCATCCGTTTTGTGAGTTTGCCGAAGTCCTCGTTAAAGTCGACGTGATTTACATCATTCTGCTGCAGATCCTGATTGATCTGAATCATGCGGTTGCGCTCGAGGACCAGTTCTCCGACCTGGTTCATCAGGTCATCCAGACGTTTTACATCGACCCTGACAGTCGTGTTGTCGGAGAGGTCATCACCGCCACCCTTTCCCTGAACCGGTTTTGGTGGTGCAGCTGTTTTTTTGGGAGCATCAGCGGCTGGTTTTGGGACGGGAAGCGGCGCTGCATCGGGAGGTGGAACTGATGCTGAGTCGGCAACTGCTTCCGCTACGACAGCCGGTTCAGATGAAGGTGGTACGGACGGTGGCGTTGCAACTGATTCGACTGCGGCAGCTGGCTGGAGTGGAGGCTTCGTAGCGGCTGCAGCAGCATCAGTGAGGAACGGCAGCAATTTGTTGATGGTTCCTTCAGTTTCCCGCTCCTGAATATCACCAGCCTTTATGTCACTTACCAGGATCTTGACGAGGTCCGTCGCTTCCAGGATTACATCCATGATCTCTGGTGTTACAACCAACTCGCCTTTGCGAAGCCGGTTCAAAACATCTTCTGTTTTGTGGGCAACCTTAACCAGTAGATCAAACCCAAGGAAGCTTGAAGCGCCTTTGATGGTGTGGATTGACCGGAATATACGGTTCATCAGCTCGGTATCATCGGACTCTTTTTCAAGAGTAATGAGATCATCGTCAAGTTTTTCAAGCAACTCGGTTGTCTCGGCAAGAAAACCGTCCAGTAGTTCCTGATCTTCGCAATCAATAGGTGGCATGGTGCGCGACTCCTGATAAATTTAATGGAGGTAAGGCGTTATTACATCCCGGTGAACAGGTTCTTTTCATCACGGGAAAACATCTTCTCCAGATTGAGTAAAACAAGCAGTCGCTCGGCCTGGTTAATGACTCCGGCAATACATTCCTGATCTATGCCGCCGGCCACCATTGCCGGGGAGGGCTGGATTTCACTGCCGGAAATTCTTATGACTTCTGAGACCGAGTCGACAATGAATCCCATCAGCTCGCCGTCCATATCCATAACCATGATTCTGGTCTGCTTGTCGTTCTCGGATTCAATGAGACCGAATTTCTTCCTCATACAGATAATCGGGACGACCTTGCCACGCAGATTTATGACCCCCTCTACATAATGCGGTGTGTTCGGCACGCGAGTGACAACCGGCATGCGGATAATTTCGCGAACCTTGAGCACATCTACTCCGTACTCTTCCTGGTCAAGAATGAAGCTTACCAGTTGAATAAGTTCATCATGAGTGGCATCAGTCTTTACCGGCACCAGAGCATTCTGCATCGATCGATCTCCTCGAATAATAATGGATGTGAACGTATATTTTAGTGCAACGGCACTTTTACAAGCCTCGGCAATTTATCATGCATATCAATCTATATCAAGCAACATACAAATAAAAAAACTGTCAAAACAAAGTTTGATTACCTGTTCAATTGTTACTTGATGGTAACGTGTACGGCAAGTCATTTTATTGACTTTTGTCCTGTTGTGTGTAATATACGAAAAAGTTATGCATTTTTAGGGGGGCTCGCCAAGCTATGCGCGAAAACGGCACTATTTTCATAGCAGACAATGATGCAAAAACACGTGATCTGGTGTCGGCTTTTTTGACATATCAGGGTTACGGGATCACCGCCGCAGAAGGTGGAGCTTCTTTTTTTGACACGCTTCAAAAAAATGACGTTGATATAGTTATCGCCGACTTGGCGTATCTACATTTGATAGCGCCCGATTTTAAGGAACGCAGCTCTTTGCTGAATCCACTGCTGGTACTGATCGGGTACGGTGAAACAAGCGCACCCGAGCTTAAAAAACCTGCCGGTGATACTGTCTTTACACTCCCGAAACCGCTCAATCTGGATGAGTTGGAGAGCCTCGTCATGCGGGCGCGTGAGTACCAGTCGATGAAAATGTATGAACAATCGCCTGGCGGCTCCGCTCAAAACAAGCTTCTTTCGGAAACTATGATCGGCACAAGTGCGCCAATGCGGGCACTTTTTGAAATGATTTCAAAAGTGGCTGCCTCTAATGCAACCGTCCTGATACAGGGTGAATCGGGAACCGGCAAAGAACTTGCAGCAAGAGCTATCCATCAACTGAGTGACAGGTATGCCAAAAACTTTGTTCCGGTCAACTGCGCGGCTATTCCGGATGACCTGCTGGAGTCGGAGCTGTTCGGCCATGTCAAGGGTTCTTTTACCGGAGCCTATGCCAACCGGGTCGGCCGATTTGAAATGGCTGACCAGGGTACGCTGTTTCTCGATGAAATTGGCGATATGAAGGCCAACTTACAGGTTAAACTGTTACGGGTCCTCCAAAACAGGGAATTTGAGCCGGTCGGAGCATCAAAGTCGCAGAAAACTGATGTCCGCATTGTTGCCGCCACCAATAAAAATCTTGAAGAACTGGTGGTCAGCCGTGATTTCCGCGAAGACCTCTATTACCGGTTGTCAGTTATTCCGATCACGATCCCTCCGCTTCGTGAGCGGCGAGAAGATATTCCACTTCTGATCCATACTTTTCTGACACGCTTCAACGCTGACAAACGTCATGCGGTAAAAGGGTTCTCACGTGACTCACTGGGGGTCCTCTGCAGCTATGAATGGCCGGGAAATGTCAGGGAACTTGAAAATCTGGTTGAACGGCTTGTTATCTTGAAGGGAAGCGGTCTGATCGTTCCGGATGATCTCCCTGAGAAATATCTATCAGGCAAGCTGTCCCACCCCAGACCGGTCCAAGCGCCATCTCAGCCGGCAGATAATCTACTCCCCATTGGTGGTATCTGTCTCAATTCTGCCGTAGACGAGTTTGAAAACAATCTTATAATGCAGGCTCTTACCCGTTCAGGGGGAAATAAAAAGGAGGCTGCTCTTCTCTTGAATCTGAAGCGAACGACTCTGATTGAAAAGCTGAAGAAAAAGAACCTGGTTTTCAGCGAGGATTAGCCATTATGTCGATAGCAGTAGAAAAACTCTCATTGCTGGGAGCGCTCACCCCGCTCCGGCGACAGTCCGACAGTCATGGTGTTCTCCAGAAAAACGGGTTTGCAGATAAACTCGACAAGGCTCTCGGCAGCGGAGAACCTCTTGCGTCGAGCGCGAGCGGTAAAGCGAGGGAGCTGGCGGAATCGCTCACGCTGCAGATGCTGCAGAGCTCTTTGGCCCTGGGTGGCGATTCCCCTTCGGGGAGCGCTGCCAATTCAAGTCCGGCACAGTTTTCTTCAGCACATGCACTTCTGCAGGCTTATCGTGCCAATATTCCCCCGGGGGGAGAGCCGTCGCCCCCATCTCCGGCATCCCCTCCATCGCAGCTTCAGGAACTGGCGGCCGCACTACCTGACGCTGCTTCAGCCGTCCCGTCATCCCCGTCTCACAAGAACTCGGCCTGGCTTGATCCTATTATTTCCAGGGCGTCCCGGAAATATGGCGTCGATTCCGGGCTGATAAGAGCGGTTATCAAGGCTGAGAGTGACTTCAATCCACAGGCGGTCTCACACGCCGGAGCCCGCGGGTTGATGCAGCTTATGCCTGCTACCGCACGTTCGCTGGGGGTCAATGATTCATTTGATCCGGAGCAGAATGTCATGGGGGGGACACGTTTTCTGAAAGACCTGCTCCAACGTTACGACGGTAACGTAGATGCTGCCCTGGCTGCCTACAATTGGGGGCCGGGCAACGTTGACAAGCGGCCCGATCATCTGCCACGTGAAACACGCGATTATCTGGCGCGTGTTAAACAGCTGTACGCTTCATACAACGGCTGATGTTTTCCTGCCATTAACTACTTCCCGCTCGATGCACCAATAAATCATGCGAAATTCCAGGTTCACCTGGTCGTTTCGAACTCCACAATAGCACTGTTTTACAACGGTTATTTGTCCTTGCGCGGCACGACAATAATGCCTGATTCAGTGACTGTATAGCCGTTATGCAGGTCAGAGTCGGCGTCGTAGCCGATTGTTGATCCGTCAGGGATTACCACCCCCTTGTCGATGATCGCCCGTTTGATCCTGACGTGGCGCCCGACGGTGACGTTTTCAAACAGGATCGAATCTTCTACCAGGCTGTAACTGTTAACCTTGCAGAGCGGGCCGAGGATGGATCGTCTAACCGTGCTGCCGCTTGTTATGCACCCGGCGGAGACATATGAATCGATATTTACACCCCGACGGTCGTCGTCGTCAAATACGGTTTTGGCGGGGGGGAAATTCCCCTGGTTCGTCAGGATCGGCCACTTGTAGTTATACAGGTTCAGTTGCGGTGATATGTTGATCAGGTCCATGTTGGCTTCATAGTATGATTCAATAGTACCGACATCCTTCCAGTACCCCCGCTCTTCAGCCTTCATGCCGGGGATTAGGTTGTCGCTGAAATTATAGGTGAAGACCCGATCTCCCCCCGCCAGCATCATCGGGATGACATGCTTACCGAAATCCAGATCTTCATACTGTTTTTTTCCTTCCAGAAGCACCTCAATGAGCTTCTTGGTGGAAAAGATGTAATTCCCCATGGAGGCAAAACAGGTGTCCCGGCCAGGTATCGTTTCCGGTACTTTCGGTTTTTCGTTAAAAGCGAGAACCCGGCCATCATCATCCACTGAGAAGATGCCAAAGCGGTTGGCGTCCTCCTGTGTGATTTCCAAGGCAGCAATGGTAATGTCAGCGCGATTCATGCGGTGTGCATTGATCATCTGGGTAATATCCATCTTGTAGATATGGTCGCCGCCGAATATCGCCACGTAGTCGGCATCGGATGACTCCACAAAACGGAGGTACTGTAGAATGGCGTCAGCCGTACCCTTGAACCACTCTTCACCTTCACTGCTGGTTTCAGGCGATATGGCAACAAAAAACTCTCCAAGTCCGGTCCATTTACCCCATGATTCGCGGATATGCTTGTTCAGCGAATAGGCGCGATACTGGGTCAGGATATAGACCTTCTTTATGCCGGAGTTGAACAGGTTGCTTAATACAAAATCAATGATCTTATATTTTCCCCCGAAGGCCACGCTCGGTTTGGCCCGTCGTTCGGTAAGCGGGCTCAGCCGTTCTCCCTTGCCACCCGCCAAAACCATGGCGATTGTGTTTCTGCCGACATTGTTCATAGAATACATGCAACCCCCGCTGATAAAAGAACTTTTAGCGGCGCAACTCTACCGTATTACGCCGCGCTTTAACATAAAAATTGTGCAACTAATCCCGAACTATTTTGTTGCATGATGAGGCATGATTTTCATAAGGGCTATTGCCGTAAATGGCTTGCCTGAATGATACTAAAAAGTATATAGTTCTTAATTGTTGAAATTATTCTGATATGCGAGGTGGCGTCGTTGTGACGTGGAAATCGATCGGTATATTTGATTCCGGTGTGGGTGGGTTGACGGTTCTGCGTGAGATCATGCAGGCGCTCCCTCAGGAGGATACACTCTATTTCGGGGATACGGCACGTGTCCCTTACGGCACCAAGTCTCCCGAAACGGTGACTCGCTATGCCGGTGAGATCGCGTCATTTCTGATCAAACGGGATATCAAGCTGCTGGTTGTGGCCTGCAACACCGCATCGGCAGTCGCTTTACCGACGCTCAAGCGCCGGTTGTCAATACCGGTAGTTGGCGTCATCGAACCGGGAGCCCGCCGTGCCGTAGACGTGACCCGTTCCGGGCGGATCGGTGTCATCGGTACTGCTGGCACCATTCGCAGCAGTGCTTATACCAGGGCGATTAAACGGCTGAAGCCGGATGCCGAGGTGCTGACACGCGCCTGTCCCCTGTTTGTTCCTTTGGCCGAGGAGGGATGGGTCGATAACCAGGTGGCACGGTTGACGGCACAAACCTATCTCCATGAATTGAAAGCATCCGCAGTCGATACGCTTGTGCTCGGATGCACCCACTATCCGCTGCTCAAGCCGATGATAGCGGAGGTTATGGGGCCGGGGGTGACACTGGTGGATTCAGCCGAGGAAACGGCGCGGACTGTTGCCTCCATTCTGGCGGAGAAGAGCCTGCTCCGCCCTCCGGCCGAAAGGGGGAACCATTACTATTATGTCAGCGACATACCGGCCGGTTTTATCCGGGTCGGCAATCGCTTTCTGGGGGGAAAGCTGGGAGACGTATTCCAGGTAAGTCTTGATGAAGAAGAGGTAATCGTCTGATGGCAGCCCACACGCGAAAAAAGGTCACAATCAGTATAATAATACCGTTTCTGGTATTTATTATCTTTTTCAGCATCATGATCTGGCAAAAATACCGCTCCAGCTATGAAATGCCGGCCACTCCGCCAGAGCAGGGGGCGAATGGGCATCAGGCGGTGACGCTTTTTTTTGCTGTCGATGGAACGCGTCTGGCGCGGGAAGCACGGGTACTTGACCATTGTGATGATGACGACGCCTGCCTGAAAAATGTTCTTGCCGCTTTGCTGAACGGCCCGGTCGGGGCATTTGAACAAACGATGCCGGAAGGGACCGCTGTTTATGCCGCCAGTATTGACGGGGATCAGGCCACGATCGAGTTCAATAGTGCGTTTTCTGATGCGATGCTGTCCGGCAGTTCAGCCGAGATGCTGGCGGTATATGCTGTCGTGAATACGGTTGCCGTCAATTTCCCCAAGATACAAAGGGTTAAATTAAACATTGGCGGCAACACGGGGACTATCCTGCGCCATCTCGATCTTTCCGAGCCGCTGCAGCCTGATTATTCTCTGGAACAGCCCCCACCTCCAGAACCTGAAACGCCGCCACCCGGATCGGGTGTTAATAACTAAAAATAAGGTATTGACAATAACAGGTGTCATAATGGTTTTAGGGTTTAATCACAATCTGATGTACAAGGGGGAGGTCTTCCACGTTCAGACCGAGGATAGTGGAGTGACCGCACCGCACATCATAACATTGCTTTATCGGGGCGGGGTGATCATCAGTTCGAAGAAAACCGGCTATTCTGATATACTGAAAATGGATAATCTGGAAATAGTTGTGGAAGAGTTGATGAAAGAGCAGCACAAGGAGATGATGCGCCGGCTGAAAGCAGGTGAATTTGACGAAAAAGCCTTCTCATTTAACCCCCAGCTGATAGAAAATTATGAAATCCCCACTTTGGCACCGGAAGTTGATCCTATTGCAGAGCTCTTTACATCCAACGTATCCAGCGCTGCGTCAAAAAATGATGTAGCGTTGCTCTTCGAATTACCGCAACAGCCGGCAAAAAACGGCGTGCCTCCTGATGCAGACAGCATAACAGTCCAGCTTGATGAAGCGATCCTTTCGTTTTTCGGCTCTAGTAAAAAATAATCTTCAGTAGGACTAATTCAGCCGTCAGGGCTTTTTTGTATCTGCCCTTTTTCTGCAGAGCGGGCATCCCTGCATGGAAAAGGGCTTCTCAAGTCGGCAGGCGGTAAGCAGCGCTTCATTCCGGAAAATCTCACCCGTCGGTCCATCGGCCATTATCGCCCCTTCGTGCAGAATAATCGTCCGCTCGCAGAGTTCCATCACCATGTCAAGATCGTGGCTGGTGAAGATTTTTGTGTGCTGAAATTCCTGTAACAGATACATAAGCTGTCGCCGCGCGAAAGGGTCGAGTCCGCTCGTCGGTTCATCCATGACCAGAATATCGGGCGACATGGCTAGTACTGTGGCGATGGCAACCCGCTTCTTTTCGCCGCCGGAAAGGTGATAGGGCGGTTTGGCCTGCAGGTGACCGGCTCCGACCCTTTCGAGGGCTTCAGCCACCCGTCGGTCAACTTCTTCGCCGGAGAGCCCAAGGTTCAATGGGCCAAAGGCCACATCTTCGAATACCGTCGGCATGAAAAGCTGATCGTCAGGATATTGGAAGACCATGCCGACAGTGCGGCGGATGTCCGGCAGCGTGCTCTTCGTGAGCAGTGTGTCTCCTATCCTGACCTGTCCTGCGGTCGCAATCAGACAGCCGTTAAGATGTTGGAGGAGTGTCGATTTACCCGCCCCGTTGGCTCCTATGATCGCAACCGATTCACCATGGGTGATGCGGAAGGAAACATCCTTGATGGCGATCATGCCGTCCGGATATACGTGCCGCAGGTTCTTCGCCTCGACAATATGGTGGCTCATGGGAAAATTCCTGTTACCAACCCGCCGAGAATGTCTGAGATATCAAACGAGTGCAGTGCAATAAAGATGATACACCAGCCGAGCATAAAGAGGAGCTCGGAGGCAGCAAAGCGGGATTGCCGTTGCACATAAAAGCGGCCGATGAAGCCTCGCGCCAGCATGGCGGTGTGAATATGCTCCGCCCGCTGCCAGGTACGCAGCAACAGGTGACCCGCCAGCGAGCCGAAGCTGGCGACACCGAGTCCTTTTTTGCCGCAGGAGCGGAGCTCACGCGCCCGGGAAGAACTGCTGATTTCATCGGCGAGGGCGAAGATATAGCGATGGAGGAAAAGGAGTTGTACGGCGAAAATCTGCGGGATGCCGAGGCGCTCAAGGGCCTGACAGACTGCCGTAAAGCCGGTCGTCCCTACGAGAATGAATGCCGCCCCGACGGTGAGCAGCGAACGGATGAATAATGAGAGGAGTGATACCCAGCCGCCGGAGATTCCGAGATGCCCGATCTGGTACATTACGGTCCGGTCAAAAACCGGGTTGAAGAGTCCCACCATCAGTACGAGGGGAGAGATCAGCGAAATTTTTTGGACGATATAGATTGGCGGCAGACCCGATAGTGCGATCATGACGATCGGGAAGATAAAGAACGGGAGCAGGCGGGCAAGCTCATATCTGTCGAATGAAACAACCGAGATAATGAAGACAAACGTCACCAGTACCTTGGCGCGGGCGTCGAGAATGTGGATCGGCGAATCACCGTTGGCCAGAAGGTCAAGCCGCTTTAAGTCAATGACTGCTGCATTGATGGATATCATGACGGTGTGCGATCCCTTTGCGATGGAGCCGCAAATACTTCAGTAATGACCGGATCTGTAACACAGAAATAAAAATAATTACACGGAAAAGCGAGCACACTCAGGATCGTGACATTTAGGATAAAATCGGCTAGGATGCGGACGATCGATCAGTGGCAAGGGGGCAGAGCGTGGGACAGACAGTCAGATTCGGTATTTCTCTGGATGAAAAACTGCTGCAAAATTTTGACCGGCTGATTGAGCAGAAGAGCTATATGAACCGTTCCGAGGCGATCCGTGACCTTATCCGTGCTTCTCTGGTCGAGGAGAGGTGCGGAGCGGAGGATCAGGAGGCTGTCGGCACGGTGACGCTGGTTTATAACCATCATGTGCGGGATCTCGCCGATAAGCTGACCGATCACCAGCACGCCCATCACGATCAGATCCTTTCTACACTGCATGTTCACCTTGATGCCCACAACTGTCTCGAAGTGATTGTCATTCGCGGGACGGTTCTGTTGGTGAAACAGATTGCCAATGAACTGATCAGTGTCAAAGGGGTCAAGCACGGCAAGCTGGTATTGACTACGACCGGAGAGGATCTTTAGTCTATGGGTGGTGGAGAGTGTTTGATATGAAGACAGCCGCAGCAATAGCTTTTTTCTGCGCCAGCGGCGGTCTTACCCGCTACTACCTGTCCGGGTGGGTCTACAGCGCGCTGGGGCGGGCCTTTCCGTACGGCACCTTTGCGGTTAATATCATCGGCGCCTACCTGATCGGATTGATTATGGAACTCGGTCTCCGGAGCACGTTTATCCCCGATACTCTTCGGCTCGGGTTGACGATCGGATTCCTTGGCGGCCTGACGACATTTTCTACCTTCAGCTACGAGACCTTTGCATTGCTGGAGGATGGCCAGGTTCTGGTGGCTTTTGCCAATATAATGGGGAGTGTTGCGGCCTGTCTGTTGTTTACCTGGCTGGGGATAATTACGGTGCGAACGCTGGTTTAATTAAGGATATTGCTATGACAAGAATGATTGGCGAACAGATGTTGATGCGGATTTTTATTGGTGAGGGTGATCGCTACGAGCACAAGCCACTTTACGAAGCTCTGGTGGAGCTGTTCAGGAAAGAGGGCTTTGCAGGTGCGACAGTGCTGCGCGGCGTCTGCGGATTCGGAGCCAACCGGGTCTATCACACGCAGAAGCTGCTGGACCTCTCCGCAGATCTGCCGCTGGTGGTTGAGATCGTTGACAGTCAGGAGAAGATCAACGCCATCATGCCGAGGATTGACGCCATGATGGGTGGCGGGATGATCACGCTGGAAAAGGCGACCGTTATCCGTTATCGTCGCTCTGAAGGTTAGTCGTAACCGGCTGTTGTTGCAGCCTTCTCTTTATCAACTTACCAAGAATCAAGGACGAGAGACCAGATGCAGAGGGATGCTAAAATTTTTGTTGCCGGACACCGCGGAATGGTTGGTTCGGCTATTGTGAGAAGCCTTCAGAAGGCCGGGTACGGTAACCTGCTGCTCCGGTCGCGAAATGAGCTTGATCTCTGCAATCAGAGCGCGGTTGAATTATTTTTCAGCCAGCAGCGCCCCGAATACGTCTTTCTTGCCGCGGCACGGGTGGGGGGGATCATCGCCAACAGTAACTACAAGGGCGAGTTCATTCATGATAACCTGATGATCCAGAACAACATCATTCACAGCTCCTGGATCGCCGGTGTTACGCGGCTCCTTTTTCTCGGCAGTACCTGCATCTATCCCAAATTCGCTCCCCAGCCGATGAAGGAAGAATGCCTGTTGACCGGCCCCCTTGAACCGACCAATGATGCCTATGCGATCGCAAAGATCGCCGGGATCTGCCAATGCCGCTCGTATAACCAGCAGTATGGCACCAGCTATCTCTCCGCCATGCCGAATAACCTGTATGGCCCCAACGACAACTTCGACCTTGAAACGTCGCACGTGCTGCCGGCCATGATCCGCAAGTTTCATGAAGCAAAGCTGCGCGGCGATGCGGTCGTAACGATCTGGGGAACCGGCACGCCGCTGCGCGAATTCCTCCAGGTCGATGATCTGGCCGCCGCCTGCGTATTTCTAATGAACCTTGACGACGGCAGCTACCAAGCGCTGTTGGACGATCCGGCTGCACCAGCCCTGATCAACGTCGGCTCGGGCGAGGAAACCAGCATTCGTGATCTGGCGCTGCTGGTGCAGGATGTCGTCGGCTTTACGGGGGGGCTGGTTTTTGATACGGACAAGCCTGACGGGACGCCACGGAAGCTGGCCGATTCCTCGCGGATTCACCGGTTGGGGTGGCGGCATGCCGTTGAACTGCGCGATGGCGTTGTCGGGGTATACCGGTGGTATCTGGAGTCGTTGCGGGAAGGGCGTCCTTGAACAATCAGGGCTGGCTGAAACTGCTCCCGCTGCCGCTTCGCCGAAGAATCGAAGGGCATTACACGCTGCAAAAAATGGTTTCAAACACCGGGTGGATGTTTTTTGACCGTCTGCTCAGGATGGGTGCCGGTCTCTTTATCGGCGTCTGGGTCGCCCGATACCTGGGGCCTGGAGGTTACGGACTGCTCAGTTTTGCCGGCTCGTATGTCATGATGTTTTCAGCCATTGCGCTGTTCGGGCTCGAATCTCTGGTGGTGAGGGAATTGGTTACCTACCCTGATCAGCGCCCCGCCATACTGGGTACCGCCTTCGTGATCCGTCTTGCGGCCGGTCTTGTGGCTGTTCCTCTTGCACTCGGAACGCTGACGCTGATCCGCCCTGATGACCGCATAACCCTGATACTTGTGTCACTCCTGAGCAGCTCTCTTGTTTTTCAGGCAGTGGAAGTGGTTGACCTTTGGTTCCAGTCACAGATTGCCACTCGCTGCGTTGCCATCGTCCGGATGGTTTCGTTTTCTCTCTCCTCGCTGGGGAAGATGGTCTGCGTTATGAGCGGCGCATCCATCACCGCCATAGCATGGGTCACCGCAACGGAAGCGCTGATGGTCGGCTGCGGACTCCTGCTTGCCTACCGCCTCAGCGGTGAGCAGATGACCACCTGGAAATTCAGCCGGAACCGTTTCCGCTCTATGCTCTCCGGGGCGTTTCCGATGTTGCTGTCAGGTATCGTGTTCATGGTCTACCTGCGAATTGACCAGGTCATGCTGGGGGCCATGGTCTCCGCGTCGGAGCTCGGGCAGTACGCTGCTGCCGTACGCATATCGGAGGTCTGGTATTTTGTACCTGCCGCCATTATTACCGCCGTTTTTCCCAGGATCGTGACGCTTAAAGCCAGCAATCCTGAAAGTTTCAACGCCAAACTGCAACAACTGTACAACTTGCTGGTCTTTTTGGGATATCTAGTCGCTCTGCCGGCCACCTTGCTGGCACCATGGATTGTCCAGCTGCTGTTCGGCAGCGCCTACCAACCGGCGGCACCGCTTCTGGCTGTCCTGATTTGGGCAGGTGTTTTTGCCAATCTGACGGTAGTTAGAAATGCTCATTTCATCGCCCTTGACTGGGGCAAAGCCATGCTCTTGTGCACTACCGCCGGAGCTGCCACAAACGTGCTGCTGAACCTGGTGCTCATCCCCCGCTGGGGTGCGATGGGTGCAGCCGCAGCTACCTGCATATCCTACTGGGTGGCCGCCCATGGCGCCTGCCTCTGTTCACGTTCCTTATGGCCGGCTGCCGGGATGATCACCCGCGCCCTTGTCTATCCCCGCTGGTGGTGACATTTTAATAAGGGGGGCAGAGTGAACATTTCATCGTCACATAATCATCGTACGGCTCTGCACCGGTTCGTAGCAGCCGGCGTCGGCAGGCTGCTCTCGTGGCTTCTTCCCGATAAAAACCATTCCGGCCTGTTTTTCTTCTTTCCTTTTTGCCACATCGGCGGTGCCGAGCGGGTCCACGCGGATATCGTCACCTGCTTTGCCGCGGAACGACCCTGGGTCTTCTTCTGTAAATGGTCACCCCGGCCGGGTGTGCTCCGGGAGGAATTCGGCAGATCCGCCCGCATTTTTGACTGGCGCTTGCGCCTGAAATACAGCTACCCGTTCAGCGCCTGGCTCATGGCGGGCGTTGTCAACAGGCACCCCAACGCGGTCGTCTTCGGCTGCAACACCCTCTTTTTCTACAAGATGCTCCCGTATCTTGCCGAACACGTCCGGGTCGTGGACCTGTTCCATGCCTTCGGCGGCGGCGCGGAGGAGTTCAGCCTGCCGGTGGCGCAGCGTATCGATACCCGCGTCGTTATCACGCCGCAGACCAGGGATGATCTGGTAATGCAATACCGCAGCAATGGTGTTGATGCCGCATTGAACACGCGGATAGAGGTTATCGGAAACCGCGTGGAGATCCCGCCCCTCTACCCTGGAAAACCTGCGGTCGGGACTCTGGACATCCTCTTTGTCGGCCGCGCTTCGGCTGAAAAACGGGTCCATATTGCGGGCCGTGTTGCCGCGCTCTGTGCCGAAAGAAGCATCCCTGTCACGCTCACGATGGTTGGTGACCTGGTGGATGGCGTTGCCGCGGCCGACCGCCCATTATGCCGTTTCATGGGCGAAGTGACGGATCAGGCGCTCTTGAAAGAGTTGTATGCACATGCGCATGTGCTCCTTCTTACCTCCAGCCGGGAAGGGTTCCCGATGGTGATCATGGAGGCGATGGCGCAGGGGGTGGTGCCGGTCGCTACCGATGTCGGTGGCATTGCTCTCCACCTGCAGACCGGTGCAAACGGCTGGCTGATAGAGAATGCCGTGGATGAGGATATGATTGCCGAAGCGATGTTCGCTGCTATAGAAACACTTTTCCGCAACAGGGAGCTGTTGTCGCGCCTGTCCGCTGCGGCCTATGACTATGCCCGGGAGAATTTCGGGGGAGAGGCGTTTTGCTGTCGCTACCGGTCGCTACTGCTGGGGCAAGAGAACGATAGTTGCGGGGATAGCGATGCCTAAGGTCAGCGTCATCATACCGTGCTATAACCATGGGGAATATCTGGACGAAGCGGTTGACTCCGTTCTGACCCAGACGTTCCGTGATTTTGAAATCATCATCGTCGACGACGGATCAACCGATGCGGAGACCGTTGCCACGCTCGAAAACTATAACCGGCCGAACTCCCGTGTGATCCATACATCCAACCAGGGCCTTGCCATGGCACGCAATAACGGCATCCGCGAAGCGTGCGGCGAGTTCATACTCCCGCTTGATGCCGATGACAAGATCGCTCCCGATTATCTGGCGAAAGGGGTGGCTATTCTGGATGCCAGGCCGGAGACAGGTATCGTCTACTGCCTGGCCGACTGTTTCGGCGCGCAACAGGGACGGTGGTCTATTCCGGATTACTCGCCGCGCGGCATGCTCCTGACCAACCTGATCTTCTGCAGCTCGCTTTTCAGAAAATCCTCCTGGGAACGGACCGCCGGCTACAATCCGAACATGAACAGGGGGTGGGAGGATTGGGATTTCTGGCTCTCACTCATAGAGCTGGGGTGCGCGGTGGAGCGTATCCCGGAAGTGCTCTTCTTCTATCGGGTCGCTCCTGACTCCATGGTGCGCTCCATGGATCGACAGATCCGGGTGGAGATGCATCTGCAGCTGATGCGCAACCACCCCCGCCTGTTTAGGTTTCAATCACGAACCCTGCTGGAGCTGTATTATCTGTTGCGTGACTCGCACCTTTACCGCATGGTGAAGAAACTGCGCATACCAGCGTTGATCGGCAACAAGATGGCGGGGGGGCGATGAAAATAGTCTTTCTGGCACCGTTTGGTATCCGTCCGAAAGGGACCCTGATCGCCCGCATGCTGCCGCTTGCAGCGGGAGTTCAGGCTTGCGGTCATATCGTCACGATCATAGCTCCACCCTATACGAACCCTGAAGATTCCGGAGCCGTGGAGATCGTCCGCGGGGTCCGGCTCGTTAATATCCGTCTTGCACAGAAAGGGGCGACCGGTACGCTGCTGATGGCCTGGCGCATGCTGCGGGCGGCCTTGGCCGAGGAGCCGGATCTGATCCATCTCTTCAAGCCCAAGGGATATGGCGGCCTGGCGGCGATGCTGCTCATCCAGCTGCGGCGTTTCGGCGCACCGCTCCCCCCGGTTCTCGTCGATACCGACGACTGGGAGGGGAGGGGGGGGATGAATGAAACTCTTCCCTATTCACGCGCAGAGCGCCGGGTGTTTGCATTCCAGGAACAGTGGCTGCTGCGCCGGTCCGCTGCGGTAACGGCTGCGAGCAAGGCTTTGTACGAACTCGCAATAACAGGAGGAATGCCAGCCGCTCAAACATTCTACCTCCCAAATTGCGTTGACGACCTCCCGCCTCGGGACGGACGCATGGCACGCCAACGGCTCGGAATCCCTGCCGAAGCGCCTGTGCTATTGCTCTATACCCGTTTTTTCGAGTTCAGCCAGAAGACGCTTCATGAGCTTTTTGCCTCCATTCACAAAAGTTTGCCAGAGGTCCGTTTTCTGATCGTCGGGCAGGGACGATGCGGAGAGGAGGAGCTGCTGCGGCGTGCGGCAGATGCCGGCGGTTTCTCGGCTGCGCTCGTCATGGCCGGCTGGACTGAAGCGGAGCTGCTTCCCGGCCTGCTCGCCGCCGGGGATCTTGCGGTCTACCCCTTTGACGACAACCTGGTAAATCGTGCCAAATGCCCCGCCAAGCTGACTGAACTGCTCCGTTCCGGAATTCCCGTGGTCGCGGACCGGGTGGGGCAGATACCAGAGTACCTCACGCCTGAACTACAATCTCAGCTCTGCACTCCGGGAGACGTGCAGGCCATGTCCGCCCGCTGCGTGGAGCTGCTGCAAAATCGCCCCCTCTGCAGGGAGCTGGGCGCTGCCGCCCGTCACTATATTCTGCAGCATTTCAGCTGGACAGAAAGTGCCGCAAGGCTGGAGCAGATGTACCAATCCATGTGTGCTGATGGAGATGCTTAAATGACTGAACGGAAGAAAGACCTGCTCTATCTGGCCGCACTCCTGCTGCTGCTGATGCTCTTCTTTGCAAAGATTCTCTTTACCGACAAGATCATCCGTGCCCCGGACATCATCAACGAAGCCTACTGGTGGATGAAGGGGTACAATGACAAGTCGTTGGCGGAGCTGTTTTCGTTCGACCTGAAGGCCTCCTGGGACCTCTTCACCAACAGCGGCAGCACCAATGAGGGGGGGATGAGTTCCATGCAGTTCCTGCTCCATCTGCCGCTCATCCTTCATTTCTTCCCCGCCCCCTCCTCGGTGGCCTGGTTCATCGTGCTGCATCTCTTCTTCGGTGCCGCCGGAGTCTACTATTACTGCCGCCTGATCGGCACCAGCCGCATAGCCGCTTTTTTTGCCGCGATCGTCTTTGCGCTTGCCACCGAGAATGCGTCGCTGATAAATGCCGGACATGTCATGAAGATCGCCACCATTTCATACGCTCCGTGGGCATTCTTCTGTCTTGAAAAGGGCTTTATCCGCACAAGGGTGGTCTGGTTCCTGGCAACGGCGTTTGTGCTCGCTCTGCAATTCTTCAACACCCACTGGCAGATCGCCTATTACACCTGTCTCGCTGTCGCTGCGTACGGCATCATCCGCACCGTCGGCATCATTGTGTACGAGCGCGGAGAGCATCGCTTTTCCGTGCCGCGCCTGCTTGGGTACAACGTGGTCCTGCTGGCCTTTTTTCTGATGACCGTATCCATCTCGTTGCTGCCGCTGGCCAACTGGTCCCAGGGGACAAACCGCGGTGTGCAGAGCGGGGCAAATCAGGGGAAGGGAGGGCTGGAACGTGACGAGGCGATGTCCTGGTCACTGCCGCCGGAGGAGGCCTTCGCATTTGTCATACCCGGCTTTTTCGGTTTTTCCCGGCAGGAAGCGGGTCCGAATCCAGTCAATATCGCCAGCTACTACTGGGGGCGAATGGTGTTCACCCAGACCGCCAGCTACATGGGGCTGCTCCCCTGGCTGCTGGTCCCCTTGCCGCTTCTGTTCAGGCGTGACAAATACAGTTGGCTCGCGGTCATTGGACTCGCTGGCGGCATACTGTTTTCGATGGGCAAGTACACCCCCTTCTACAACCTTCTGTTCGATTATTTTCCCGGCATCAACCGTTTCCGCGTTCCCAAAATGATCATGTTCATCCCGGTCATCGCTCTCGGCGTATTGTCCGCCCGCGGCCTGGATCTCCTGATGGATACGGAAACGCGTGCCACAAAGGTCTTTCAGCGCTATCTGGCCGGTATTACGGCACTGCCGATCGTACTGCTTCTGCTGCAGGCTGTCCTCTCGCGCGGACGGGAGGTCTGGATCCGCGTCTTCCATGAACTGCTGGCGGCGCCGACCCGTTATGAACAGGGGGCATACCTCGTTGCCCAGCGGTGGGGGAATGCCGTCCTTGAGACCGGGATCGCTGCAACGCTCGCCGCGATCCTGGCTGCCGTCATCGTTTTTAACCCCCGCATGAAGCGGTTTACGCTCCTGCTCCCGATTATGCTGGTGATGATCTACCTGGCTGACGTCTGGCGCGTAAACGACAAATTCATCTTTACGGTGGCGTTGCCGGAAAAATCGCTGGCAGGCGTAACCCCGGCCATGGAGTTCATCAAGTGTGACTCGATGCAGTACCGGACCCTGCCGCTGGACGGGAGCGATCCGATGCTGTACGCGTCGAGCGGTATTCCGGTCATGTTTACGCCCAACCCGGTTCAGCAGCAGCGCTGGCAGCTGTTTCTGGACAACTTTGTCCTGAATTCCGTCATGCCGGATCTGTTGAACGTGAAGTACTACCTTTATACCGAGGGTCAATATGCCCAGGAAAAGGGACAGCTGGGCGAAAAATTCCGGCCGGTCTTCCGGTCACCGGATGGTTGTCAGCTTGTTCTTGAAAACCGCACCGTGCTCCCCAAGGCGTGGCTCGTCCCGGCGGTGCAGGTGATTAGTGACCCGGCAGCGCGGCTGGCTGTTTTGCAGAATCCGGCCTTTAATCCCCGCACGGTGGCGCTCGTTGAATCTGCACCTCCATTGGTTATGGCCACTCCAAGCCGGGACGTTGCATCTCCACAGCAAGAAGTAGCCGTACCAATCTATGAGAATGAACGGATTGTCGTCACAGCAGCAGCTTCTGCCAATGCACTCCTCGTCCTCGGCGAAAAATACTACAAGGGATGGAAGGCGACAATCGATGGCAATCCGGTCGATATTGTCCCGGTCAACCATGTCCTGCGCGGTGTGTATCTCCCCCCCGGCGCCCACCGGGTGGAGTTCCGCTTCGACCCGCTTCCCTTCAAAATCGGCAAATATCTGACACTGGCTTCCTTTGCGCTGTTTGCGGGGATGCTGATGCGTGAGTGGCTCCTGCGTCGCAAAAGGGTGAAGGAGTAAGGGTGAAAATTTGACACGTGATGATCTAAAACTGTTCGGTCTGCAGCTGTTTCAACCGCGGCACGGGTACCGTTATTCTCTGGACCCGCTGCTGCTGGCGCGCTTTTGCGCGGAGGTGAAACCGGGGGGGAGTGTTGTCGACCTGGGAGCCGGCTGCGGAATTATTTCGCTCGTGCTGGCGCGAATCAACCCGTCAGCCTCGCTGGTGGCGGTCGAAAACAACCCCGACATGGCAACGCTTGTCGAGCGAAATATCCGGCATAATGACCTTGCCGGAAGAGTATCTGTCCTTGCCGCCGATGTCATAAATCTGCGCTGCCGTTACCCTGTTTCGACCTTTGATCTGGTCGTCTCCAATCCGCCCTTTCGGGCAGCGGGGAGCGGTCGCCTCAGCCCCCGGGCCGGGCGTGACAGCGCCCGCCATGAAACAACTGCCGGACTTGCCGATTTTCTAGCTGCGGCAAAATACCTTGTCAAGCCGGGTGGCAGGATATGTTTTATTCAACACCCGTCACGCCTGGCAGATTTTATCGCCCATGCCAGGGAACTTAAGCTGGCGCTGCACAGGTTACGGATGGTGCATGACAGCATTGCTGCACCATCCACCATGTTCATGGCGGAGTTGGCCAAGGGGAGCAGGCGAGCCGTAGAGGTGGAAGCGCCGTTGATACTGCGGGATGATCGCGGGAATTATACGGAAGAAGTGGCGGAGTTGTTGGGAGGGAAGCCAACAGTAACCTGATGTGGAATCCAGCAGATAAAAAGACCTCAGAGGTTTATAAAAACTCTGAGGTCTCCCGTCGTCCGGATATGGGTGGAGGGGTCACCCCTTGATCAGCAGAATCATCTCCATCGTGTCGCCATCTTCGATGTGAATCGGAAAGCTGAGCGCCCTGTGGCCATCTGGTATCGGCAGGCCGCTTGCCGGCGGGTGGAGCGTGACCGGCGGATTGATGTTTATGATGACCCCGGTCTGGGAAGCCTTGGCCGCGACATTGCCGCAGACGACGTTAACAAACTCCATGACGGTGTCTTCCAGCACTTCTGCCGGTTCATCATCAACAGACGCTTCCCCCAGGATCACCCTGGCGATTGATTTTTGCAACCCCTCTGAAACCGAGATCAGGTAGCGCACCTCAACATCTCCGCTCAGATCCATGGCTGCCAGCATGAAGTTGTGGGGGATGACTGTTGCCAGAGTACATTTGTCCGGTCGGAAGCGCAGGTCAAGCACACGGGTAATCATCTTGTAGGTAAGGTCAGCCGTCATTTCCCAGATGTGATTGTCGGCGGTGGTTATCGGGAGCTCAATGCCGTCCGATACATACTCGGCCTGATCGGCCTTGAAGGCATCGAGCTGCTTCCGGAGTTCCTCATCTGTCAACGCTCCGGCCTGTACCAGCGCTTCGCCGATGTATAGATGGGTGCTCTTCTGACGGATAAAAACGTCATCCATCTGGGCCGCAGTCAAAAAGCCCATCTCCACCAGCAGATCGCCTAGTTTCATGTCCTTGGACATCTGGGCATTGTGGGCGCGCCGAATTTCCGCCGGGGTGACCAGTCCCATTGCAACGGCCATCTCGCCGAATTTAAGGTTGTTCTTGTCCTGAAGGTCAATAGCTTTTAGCAGCGCTTCACTGGAAACGATCCCCTGTCCTATCAAAAACTGTCCGAAAAATTTAACAGCCATATTTATGCCCCTTTAAATCATTAATTTGATGAATCAGAGCTCCCGCAGGATCCGCAGGACGTCACCGGCTTCGAACGGTTTTGAAATGACATTCTTGGCGCCAAGTTTAAGCGCCTCGGTAAACTTGTCACCCACCCCGCCGAGCGATGTCACCATGACAACTTTGACCTCTTTGTCCATGACCGAGAGCGTCCGCAGAGCTGTCAGGCCGTCCATGCCGGGCATGTTCATATCCATGCAGATGATGTCCGGATTTTCGGTATGATTCATTTTGATCGCCTCGGCACCGTTCTTGGCGTGTCCGACGCAGGTGAAATCGCCTGATTCAGCGAGGATTTTCTCAAGCTGGCGGGCAACTGAGAGGCTGTCATCAACTACGAGAACTTTTTTCATTTCCACGTTTCCTCCTGATAAACTGACGGCTTTACGGCACAATAGGTGATTGCTGCGGAAAACGCTGGTGAATGTAGCTGAAAGTAGAACAGATGTCAAAAGTATGTTTGGCTTTTCATGCTCAGGCCGAATGTGATAGAGTGTCCGAAATCTTATATAAAGGAGTATCTGCTATGATACGTTATGTCAATTCATCAGGGTGGTTTGTTAAAGTATTTCTGATCGCCGCAGTTGTGTCATGCTCAACTATTGTTATCGCAGCCGGGCCTGAAACAAAAAAAGAAAGCACCGCTGCCGCAACATCGCCGGCGGCTGCCCCGCTTAAGGGCGCTGTTGCGCGCGTCAACGGGGTAGATATCGATGCCCTCGAACTGCGCCGGGCGGAAAAAGTTTTGCTGCGCGGGCAGACGGTGCCGGCTGACAAACAGGCGGACCTCGACAAACAGGCGGTTGATCAACTGATATCGGCGGAACTGCTGTATCAGGCTGCTGCGAAGCTGGAGGTTAAGGACCTGGATAAACAGATTGATGCCAAAATGGCCCAAGGGAAGGCCCGCTTCAAGGATGAACAGGAGTTTAAAAAGGCGATCAGGGATCTTGACATGGACGAAAAGAATCTGCGCGAATATACCCGTCGCGATCTTTTGATCTCCAATTTTATTGAAACCACCTTCGTATCAAAAGCGGCGGTTACAGAGGCTGAAGCCCGCGCCTTCTATGACAAAAACCCGGAAAAATTCAAACGGGACGAGACCGTTAAAGCCAGCCATATCCTGATCGGCGTAGATGCGAAGGCTTCTGCCGATGACAAGAAAAAAGCTCATGAGAAGGCAGAGAAACTGCACAAAGAGCTGGCCGCCGGAGCTGATTTTGCGGCTTTGGCGAAAGTGAATTCAACCTGTCCGAGCAGCCAACAGGGGGGGGATCTCGGATTTTTCGGCAAAGGTCAGATGGTGCCGCCGTTTGAAAAAGCGGCCTTTGCGCTCAAGCCTGGTGCGATCAGTCCTGTTGTTGAAACCCAGTTCGGCTATCACATCATCAAGGTGACGGAGAAAAAAGCGGCCGGGAAGGCTGATTTCAAGGATGTGAAAACAAAGATCGAAGAGTATCTGAAAGGGCTGAAAGTTAACGAAGCACTCCAGAAATATCTCGAAGAGGCCCGGAAAAGCGCGAAAATTGAGATCCTTGTAAAATAACCGGCAGGGCATAATTATCTGCTGCGGGTCCAAGCGGCTGTCCGGATTAAATACGGACAGCCGCTTTTTTCGTAGATGCGGTTTAAATGTATGGCATTATATGGCCGATATGGTACTAACTGACGGGCAGTATCTACCAAATCTGTTGATCTGCTGCAGGGATGGTTTAACCGGCAGCACCACTTCTTTCATAGCTATGAGGTCTTCATGAGATCTTCGCTGCGTCACTTTTTCCCGGCAGGTATGGTCATTGCCATCATTATGGCCTGTGCTCTGATTCCGATTGCTGCTTCACCACTCTATGCCGTAGTTTCCGTGCCGCGCATTCTTGTCATCAACTCATACAACACAGACTACGATTGGTCTGAAGCTGAGATGGAAGGGGTGCATGACGCTCTTGCCAAAGCGTATCAACGTACCGAAATGTACATCGAATACCTCGATACAAAAAAATTCCATACCAAAAAGCATTTTCCCCGCCTCGCCGATCTGCTGGAAGCAAAATATGCGGGGCGTCATCTCGATGCCATCATCGCCATGGATAATGCCGCACTGGAGTTTGCGTCCCTGTACCGGCAGCGGATTTCTCCCGGCACCCCTCTGATTTTTTGCGGCATCAACGACTACGAACCTGCCATGATTGCCGGGCAGTCCCGCATCACCGGTGTGGCTCAGTATCTCGATTCTGCCGGAACACTGGGACTGGCCCTCCAACTGCATCCGGCGGTACGCAACGTGGTGGTCATTCATGATTACACCGACACCGGCCTGGCCATACGTCATGAGCTGGAAAAAACGGCGAGCCGGTATGCGGGGGTCAAACTTGAATTCCTGGACGAGATGCCGCTGGAAAGGGCGGTTGAAAAGCTGAAAGGTTTGCCGGCCGACTACCTGGTGCTGATGCTTTCATACACTGTTGAGAAAAACGGCCGTACTTTCGGCCAGTCTGAAGCGGCTCGTTTGGTCAGCAACGCTGCTCCGGTTCCGGTCTATGCTGTCCATGCGGCACAGTTGGGGACGGGAGTCGTCGGCGGCCTGATGATGGAGGGGCTGGTACAGGGAAGGAAAGCGGCTGAATTGGCCGTGCGCATCATCGGCGGGGAATCCGCTGAAAAGCTGCCGGTCATAACCGGTGAGCTTTCCCGCCCGATGTTTGATTACCGCGTGCTGGAAAAGTTCGGCATATCTCCTGCAAACCTGCCGGACGATGCGGTTTTGATCAACAAGCCGCCTTCAACCGTTGCCATCAACAAGACCGCGGTCTGGCTGGGCGGGGCGTTTACCCTGCTCTGTACGACCGGCCTGCTGGTTCTGGTTTTGAATATCCGCAAACGGAGACGCCTGGAAGAAATGCTGCGCCTCAAGATCGACCAGTATCAGGAATCGCAGGAAGAGCTGAAAACGATCGAAGAGATGCTGCGCACTCAGGTCGATGAGTACATGCAGAGTCAGGATGATCTGCTGGCAACCGAAGAGATGCTGAGGGTTCAGCTGGAGGCGGTTGAAGAAAGTTCGCAGAAATTCAAGGCTGTCTTTGAGCAATCGCCGATTGCGGTTGCCCTTACCAGTCTGCCTGAAGGGACTTTTTGTGAAGTAAACCAGGCGTTCAAAGAGATGTTCAACTATCCAGGGGAAGAAACGCTCGGTAAAACCACTGTTGAACTGGGGATCTGGCTGCATGAATCCGACCGGGACCGCTACCTGCGACTGTTGCGGGAAAACGGTTGTGTCAACAACGTTGAAGTAAGAGCCCGCAGGAAGGGGGGGGAGGAACTTGATATTATTGTTTCCGCTGCGATGCTGAAAATTGGCGGCCGTTCATTCGTTTTGAGCACGATCATGGACATGACGGGACAGAAGCGGCTCCAGGCACAGTTGTTCCAGTCGCAGAAGATGGATGTTGTCGGCCAGCTGGCTGGAGGGGTTGCCCATGATTTCAATAATATGCTCGCCGTCATCATGGCTGTTGCCGAGCTGCTGAAGAGGCGGCTGTCGGGTGATGAGAAAAACAATAAAATGGTTGACACCATCATCGAAGCAGCAACCCGTTCAGCGGGGCTGACACGGGAACTGCTGAACTTTACCAGCAAGAGGACGTCGGCTTCAACTCCGGTTCACATCAATGACACCATTACTGCCGTCATGAGCCTGCTGGAACGGACGATTGACAAACAGATAAAGCTCACAACACGGCTGGAGAGCGGCACTCCGTTTGTCATGGGGGATCAGACGCAACTGCAGAACGCACTGCTCAATCTGGGGGTCAATGCCCGTGACGCCATGCCGCAGGGAGGCACGCTGACCTATGCCACAACCGGAGTAGAGCTGGATGAGGCCGCCTGCCGCTTGCGGGGCATCTCCCTTGCGCCGGGCCGCTATCTTGAAATAGCGGTGTCCGATAGTGGCACCGGCATGACAAAAGCGGTTATGGAGCATGTTTTTGAACCGTTTTTTACCACCAAGGAGGTCGGCAAAGGTACCGGCCTTGGTTTGGCCGCCGTTTACGGGACCGTCCGGAGCCACCGCGGCGAAATCTGCGTCCAGAGTGAACCTGGAGTCGGCTCGGTATTTAAAATATATCTGCCGATGATGGAAGGGGGAATGCTCCCTCCGCGCAGTGATACAGATGTGGTCTCCGGCAAAGGCGGGGTTCTGCTGGTTGATGATGAAGAGATTCTGCGGGATGTTGGCCGCGAACTCTTGGAAGATCTTGGCTATACGGTTTATCTGGCTGAAAACGGGGTGCAGGCGCTGGATGTCTTTGCCGCTCACCGGGGTGAAATCTCGCTGGTTATGCTGGATATGAACATGCCGGAGATGGGGGGGAAGGATGCCTTTCTGCTGCTGCGTGAACAGGATCCCGAGCTGAAAGTGCTTTTCTGTTCCGGATTCAGTCGTGAAGGTACCGGTGATGAACTGGTGGGAATGGGGGCCAGCGGTTTTATTCAGAAACCGTACAACCGGGGTGAGCTGAGCCGGGCTGTTGCGGAGGCTTTGGGGCTTTGAATGCAATGATAACATCTACCAAACAACCGACCATCCTGGTGGTCGAAGATGAAAAGTATGTCAGGGAGTCCCTGACCGCCTATCTTGACGACATCGGTTTCACCGTGCTGTCGGCTGAAAACGGCCAGGCCGCGCTGGAGCTGTTCCACCGTGAGACGCCTGATATTGTCATGACCGATCTGCGGATGCCGGTGATGGACGGCTTTGCACTGGTGGAGGCGCTTGCGGCAGAGTCCGAATTTACGCCGATCGTGGTGGTTTCCGGAGTCGGTGCGGTCGATGAGGCGGTGCGGGCCATGCGTTTGGGGGCCTGGGATTACCTCTCCAAGCCGATCATGAATTTTGAAGAGTTGCAGATCACTCTTGAACATTGCCTGGAGCGCGCCCGGATCAAGCAGGAGCTGGAGCGCCTGCGCCGTCACCTCTCGGACGGGACACTGGGGGACGAGAGCGCATTCGGCAGCATCATTACGGCGTCACCGCGGATGCGAGCTGTCTTCCTTTATCTGGAGTCGGTTGCTCCGTCGCGCCAACCGGTACTGATCAGCGGAGAGACCGGCACCGGCAAGGAGCTGGTCGCCCGGGCGGTGCACAATTTGAGCGGGGTGGGCGGCCGGTTTGTGGCGATTAACCTTGCCGGACTCGATGACACGATGTTCAGCGACACCCTCTTCGGGCACCAGCGCGGGGCCTTTACCGGGGCTGACCGGGCCCGCGAGGGGGTGATCCGCCAGGCGTCAGGTGGTACGCTGTTTCTGGACGAGATCGGTGATCTGTCGCCCGGGTCGCAGGTGAAGCTGCTGCGCCTGCTGCAGGAGGGGGAATACCTCCCGCTCGGCGCCGACAAGGTGCAGAGGAGCGACGCCCGAATCGTGACAGCCACGCACGCCGACCTGAAGTCCAGTATGGTGCATGGCTCATTCCGGCCCGACCTCTATTACCGGCTCTGTAACCACCGCGTCGAGCTGCCGCCGCTGCGTGACCGCCCCGAGGATCTCCCGTTGCTGACGGCGCATTTTCTGGCGAAGGCGGCCGCAGAGCTCGGCAAACCGACTCCGGTCGCCCCGGCTGAACTGAACTGCTATCTGGCGGCCTACCGTTTTCCGGGCAATGTTCGTGAGCTCGAGTCGATCATCCATGATGCCGTGGCCCGCTCGGGGAGTCGTACCTTGCCGCTGGAGTCGATCGTGGCGGCGATCGGCAGCGATCTGCAGGTCAACGCCGTTTCTGCCCAGGGCTCCGGTCTTTGTCCGGTCTGCCCGTTAGGCGAAACGTTTCCGACCCTTAAGGGAGCGGAGGAATTTCTGATTTCAGAGGCGATGCGACTGGCCGGCAATAATCAGCGTCTGGCCGCAGCCTATCTCGGGATCACCCGACAGGCGCTTAACAAACGGTTGTCGCGGTCGGGATGATGCGCCGGCGGGAATTACCCCTGCGATAAAAGTTGCTGCTGCAACATGTGACACCCCCTCTAACCAGCTGATACGTCGCATGTAACCTCTGCAACTCACTTAAACCGTCAAGTTATGTCGCACCCCTCTCCCGGCCGGTTTATCCCTAACGGCCCGTATCTACGTATAAATCAATTTTCACCCCTCTGGCACGCTCCCTGCTGTTTGTTTGGCACAAAGCTGCAGCTGCAGAGTTCGGCAGCGGTGATCACAAGGGGGAATTATGAGATTCAAGGCGTACAAGGACTGGAATATTTTTGCGAAGATAATGAGCCTGTCGGGACTGACATGGCTGGTGCTGGTGCTGGCGACCATGTTTGCACTGGTTCCGTTTATCCGCGGGCTGATCATGGAGGAAAAAAGGGCGACCGTCAGCTATCTGGTGCAGGAAGCTACCACTCAGCTCGCTTCGTATCAGAAACAGGTTGAAGCCGGAACGCTCACACAAGAGGAAGCCCAGAAGCAGGCTGCCGAGCGGATCGCCGCCATGCGCTATGATGGGAACAACTATCTCTGGATCAACGATATGACGCCCAAGATGGTCATGCACCCGATCAAACCGGAATTGGACGGCAAAGATCTCTCTGACAACAAGGACCCCAACGGGAAAGCGCTTTTTCTTGAGATGGCCACGGTCTGCCGGGACGCGGGGAAAGGTTTTGTCGAGTACGCCTGGTCCAAGCCGGGGAACGCCCAACCGGTACCCAAAATTTCCTATGTTGAACTGTTTCAGCCGTGGGGGTGGATAGTCGGCACCGGCATCTATATTGATGATGTCACCGCTCATGTCCGCCAGATCCAGATCGGTATCGCGGTTGCCCTGCTGGGCATTCTGGCCCTCAGCATCCTGCTCGCCTGGCTGGTCTCCCGTACCGTGACCGGCCCGATCAAGGCCGTGGTCGATACGATCAGGGATATCGCCCAGGGTGAAGGTGACCTGACCCGCCGCCTGCCGGTTCTCGGCAAGAATGAGATCGGCGAGCTGAGTGAATGGTTCAATACCTTCATCGGCAAGCTGCACGGCATCATCAATCAGGTATCCGGCAGCTCGCTGCAGCTGGCTTCATCCTCAATGCAGCTGCAGCAGACAACAAAGCAGATGACGGAAAGCATCGCCCAGCTCTCCTCGCAATCAACCTCGCTGGCAACCGCCGGTGAAGAGATGTCTGCCACTTCGGGCGACATCGCCAACAACTGTCACTACGCCGCCACCAACGCCGGCGGCGCCACCAAGAAGGCCAACCAGGGCGCTGCCGTCGTCGATCAATCAATCGCCGTCATGAGCACAATTGCCGAGCGGGTGCAAAATGCCGCCAGTACCGTTGGCGCCTTGGGTGCCCGTTCCGAACAGATCGGCGCCATCATCGGTACCATCGAGGACATCGCCGACCAGACAAACCTGCTGGCGCTTAACGCTGCGATCGAAGCGGCTCGGGCCGGCGAGCAGGGGCGCGGCTTTGCGGTCGTTGCCGACGAGGTTCGGGCTCTGGCAGAGCGCACCACCCGCGCCACCAAAGAGATCGGCGAAATGATCAAGGCGATCCAGAAAGAAACCAAGGATGCCGTCACCTCCATGGAACAGAGCGTCACCCAGGTTGAGCAGGGTACCAGTCACGCAGCCGAATCCGGACGCTCGCTGCAGGAGATCCTCGACATCATCAACAACGTTACCGAGCAGATCAGCCAGATCGCCACCGCTGCCGAAGAGCAGACCGCCACGACCCGTGAAATCAGCAGCAACGTCATGAATCTTAATGATCTGGCGCAGCAGAATGATCACGCGCTGCACGAAACCGCGGTCGCCGTCAATGATGTTTCCCGTCAGGCGGAAGAGCTTAATCAACTGGTCGGGCAGTTCAGGCTGTAGAAACGGGACAGGGGGCGTTATGGAGTACCGGGACCGGCTTACCGACATCATCAACTTTCTGCCAGATGCAACCTGGGCGATTGACACCGAAGGGACCGTTATTGCCTGGAACAGGGCGGTCGAGGAACTGACCGGCGTAAAGGCCGAGAGTATTATAGGTAAGGGCAATTTTGAATATGCCGTTCCGTTTTACGGCTGTCGCCTCCCGATTCTTGTCGACGTTGCCATAACGCCTAACCTTGAGCAGGAGCGGCACTATAAATCGTTCAGGAGGGATGGTGATACGGTCGAAGCGGAGATCTTCGTCCCGCATTTTCGTCCCGGAGGTGTTTACCTCTGGGCGAAGGCCCGGCGCCTTCTCGACGCGGCAGGAAATGTGATCGGCGCCATCGAAACTGTACGAGACATCACAGAGCATAAGCGGATGCAGGAACGTATGGTGCAGACGGAGAAAATGGTGATGGTGGGGGGGTTGGCGGCTGGCATGGCGCATGAGATCAACAATCCGCTCGGGGCCATTATGCAGCATGCCCAGAACATCGAGCGGCGGGTATCGGCCGACATCCCGGCCAACCTGAAAGCGGCCGCCGAGGTTGGGGTCGACCTCGCTCTGGTGCGCACCTATCTGCAAAAACGGGGCATCTTTGATTTTATCGGTCACATTCGCAGCGCCGGCATGAGGGCTTCGGAAATAATCTCAAACATGCTCCACTTCAGTCGCCGGGGTGATTTCGGAGCCGAATATGTTGATCTTTCGGTGCTGCTGGACAGGGTGCTCGAATTGGCGGGGAGCGATTATGATATGAAGAAAAAGTACGCTTTTTCCGGCATTGAGCTGCAGCGCATGTATGCCAATGGTCTGCCGCCGGTACTGGTGACCGTGGCGGATATGGAACAGGTGTTGCTCAATATCCTGAAAAACGCGGCTCAGGCGATGGTCGGAGCCGCGCCGGGGCGACAGCAGCGAATCACGCTGCGCACCAGTACTGCCGGCGGGATGGTCCTGATCGAGATAGAGGATAACGGCCCCGGCATGGACGAAGCGGTGCGGCTGCGGATTTTTGAACCGTTCTACTCGAGCAAAGCGGTCGGTGCCGGCACCGGTCTGGGGCTGTCTGTCGCGTATGCAATTGTCACCAAGGGACATCATGGTTCTATTGAAGTTACCTCGCAACAGGGCGCGGGGTGCTGTGTTGCGATCAGGCTTCCGTTGCAGGGGAGGGATTCATGAACAACGCCGATGCCGCTATCGTGGTGATGCTGGTCGATGATGAGGAGATGGTCAGGGAATGCGTTGCCGCCTATCTGGAGGATGAGGGGTTTACGGTGCATGGCTGCGCCAGTGCTGAGGACGCTCTGGAGATAATCGTCGCTGTTCGCCCGGCGGTCTGCATATCTGACCTGCATCTGACCGGTATGAACGGTGAAGAGTTTATCCTCAGGGCGCGCGCTCTTTGCCCCGCCACCTCTTTTATGCTGCATACCGGCATGCTGTACTCGCTCTCGGATAGGCTGCGTGAGGTCGGCATGACGCCTGACGATGTGCTGTTGAAACCGGTTCATGATCTGTCGAAACTGGTACTGAAAATCAAGATGCTGGGCGCAATGGGGAGAGAATCGTGATTGAAGCAAAGGCTGCCAATCTGGTGCTGTTAACTATTGATGACGAAGAATCGGTGCGCAGCAGCGTTGCCGCGTTTTTTGAAGATTGTGGTTTTACCGTGCTGCAGGCGTGTGATGGGCGTGAGGGGATTGACATGATACATGCCCTGCACCCTGATGTAATAATCACCGACCTGCGCATGCCGCATGTCGACGGCATGACGGTGGTTGATGCGGTCAAGCGGCTGGATGATAATCTGCCTGTCATAGTTCTCTCCGGCACCGGTGTGCTGACAGATGCGATAGAGGCGTTGCGGGGAGGCGCCTGGGATTATCTGACCAAGCCGGTTGCCGATCTGGTTGAGCTGGAACTGGTCGTTGCCCGTTGTATTGAACGGGCGCGACTGGTGCAGGAAAATCGAGGCTGTTATCAAAAACTGGAACTGCAGGTAAAGGAGCGGACGGCAGAACTGCGCAAGCTGAGCACAGCCGTAGAGCAGAGCGCCAACAGCGTCGTTATCACCGACATCAACGGGATTATCGAATACGTAAATCCTACGTTCTGTGCGGTATCCGGGTATAGCAGGGAAGAGGCGATAGGCCAGAATCCGCGGATTCTAAAATCGGACAAACACCTGGACCTTTATTACGCCGAAATGTGGAAAACGATCTGCTCCGGTAAGGAGTGGCGGGGGGAGTTATGCAACAAAACCAAGGAGGGGAGACAGTACTGGGAGCTCTGCAGCATCGCTCCTATCAAGGATGAAACCGGTGCTATTACCAATTATGTTGCCAACAAGGAGGATATTACCGGACGCAAGCTCCACGAAGAGCAGCTTTATTATCAAGCCAATTTCGATGCTCTGACCGGCCTCCCCAATCGCCACTATTTTCAGAAACATCTTGAACTGCAGCTGGAACTGATCACTCGTGAAAGCCAGTATCTTACCCTGCTGGTGCTCGATATCGATAATCTCAAATATGTCAATGACACCTTCGGGCATGAATTCGGCGATCTTCTGATCAAGGAGATTGCCCGCCGGTTGGAAACGGCCTGCGGGGCGAGTTGTGTCGTATCCCGTTTTGTGGGGGATGAGTTTACGATCATTCCGCCGCTCTCGGCAACTGCCGATGATGCAACCCTGTTTGCCGTTGAGGTTCGTGATGCCATGAACGATGTCTTTACCGTCAGGGGGATGGAAATCGTCGCTACTGCCAGCATCGGCGTGGTGATTTACCCGGAGGATGGCGAAAGTGTGGAAAGCCTCCTGAAAAACGGTGAAGCCGCCATGTACCAAGCCAAACAGGAGGGGAAGAACGCCGTCTGTTTCTATACCCGCGAGTTGAACCGCCAGCTCGATGAGCGCTTTGCTCTGGAGGCAAAGCTTCACCGGGCGATTGATCGCGGTGAGTTCACTATGAACTACCAGCCGCAGGTTAATCTTGCCGATGGTTCTGTGATCGGTGCCGAAGCGCTGCTCCGCTGGACTCCGACCGGTGAAGCGACTGTCCCTCCGTCCCTGTTTGTGCCGATTCTGGAGGAGAGCGGCATGATCGTGGCGGTTGGCGAATGGGTGTTATGGCAGGCCTGTTCGCAGGCGGTCGCGTGGCAGAGTAGTGGCTTGGCGGAGCTGCGCATGTCGGTTAATATCTCGGCCCTGCAGTTCATGCGCAGTGATCTTGATGTCGCCGTCAAACGAGTGCTCGAAGTGACCGGACTTGATCCGCATCGCCTCTGCTTAGAGTTGACCGAAAGCATGGTCATGGTTGACAGCACCCGCACGCTCGAAAAAATGACGGCTCTGGCAAATATCGGCGTCATACTGTCGCTGGATGATTTCGGCACCGGCTATTCATCGCTCGAATACCTGGGGCGCCTGCCGATCAATGAGTTAAAAATAGACATGTCGTTCGTCCGTCGGATGTTGACAACCAGAAACGATGCGGCGGTTGTTAATACGATCATCGCCATGGGGCAGGGGCTGGATATGGAGCTGGTGGCAGAGGGGGTTGAAACGGAAGAGCAACTTGCGTATCTGGCGGAAAGAGGCTGTCAGGTTATTCAGGGATATTACTTCAGCAAGCCGTTGTCGGCGGATGATTTTGCGCTCTTTTGCTCTGGACGGAACGGCGGCGTTCCGCTCAACCCGCAGATTTCAGTGTATAATGTCCCGCTGAAATATGTTAATTGATAACGCTGTTTCAGAGATTATATATCCCCCTGAGGAAGGATGCTATGCCTGCCGACCGTTATAACAGTATGGATCTTGAACAAAAGCTTGCAGTGATAGCGTCAGAGTGGAGGGAAACATTTGATGCTATTGAGGATTCTGTCTGGCTGCTCGATATGGATCGCCGCATTATCCGCGCCAATCGGGCTTCACAGCGCATTTTCGGCAAACTGCCGCAGGATATCGTCGGATTGCACTGCTGTCAGGCAGTTTATGGAAAGGCTCTGCCGCGGATCGATTGTCCCTTTGAGGGCATGCTGGCAACCGGAAAACGTGCTACTGTGCAAACCAGCCTTGACAATAATTGGTACGAAGTCTCTGTTGATCCGATTTTTAACGAGCAGGGAACTATCGTCAGAGCGGCCTATATCGTAAAAAACATCAATACTCTGAAAAAAGCCGAGGATTGCGAGCAGACCCGGGCGGGGATCCTTCTGCGGATTGCCGGCGGTGGGCCGCTCCCACAGCTGCTTTCATTTATTGCGCTCTCGATTGAAAATGGGAATCCGGGGATGCTCTGCTCGATCCTGCTGACCAGCGATGACGGTCAGCGATTGCTGCACGGTGCAGCGCCCTCTCTCCCCGATTGCTACAATATGGCCGCCGACCGGACTAAAATCGGTGAGGGGGTCGGTTCGTGCGGTACGGCAGCCTTCCGAAGGGAGCGGGTAGTTGTGGAAGATATCGACAGCCACCCCTTCTGGAAAGATTTTGCGCCCGCTCGGGAAGCGGGGCTTCGTTCCTGCTGGTCGGAACCGATTATTTCATCCTCCGGCGCGCTGCTGGGAACCTTTGCCATCTATCTCCGTACCCCGGCAACACCGACTGAAGATGAAATCAACCTTATTCAGCAGGCGTCCGCTTTTGCCGCCATCGCTATTGAACGGAGCAAAGGTGAAGCGGAACGGGTGGAGCTGGAGCAGCTGTTGGGACAGAGTCAGAAGATGGAAGCGATCGGGCACCTGTCCGGCGGCATTGCCCACGATTTCAACAATCTGCTGACGCCGATCCTGATCTATGCCGATATGCTTAAGCGCTCTTTACCGGATGACGAAAAGTTCCGTTCGCAACTTGACGGCATCATCAGAGCCTCCGGCAAGGCCCGCGATCTGACGCAGCAGCTGCTCAGCTTCAGTCGCAAGCAGGTCATGAAGATGCAGGCTGTCGATCTTAACGACGTCATCGGGTCATTTCATACGATGCTGCGCCGGACGCTGCATGCAAACATCACTCTCAATCTCCAGCTTGCCACTCTGCCGGTTGTGGTCTGTGCCGACAGCTCCAAAATCGAGCAGGTACTCCTGAATCTGGTGCTGAACGCTCAGGATGCCGTAGCCGTTAACGGCATGATTACAATTGAAACCGGGGAGACGCTGATCGACGATGAATTTGCCCGCCGTTATCCCGGTATGAATCCGGGGCGTTACGTGCTGCTGGCATGCAGCGATAACGGTTGCGGTATGAGTGCTGAAATCATGTCGCGGATCTTTGAACCGTTTTTCTCCACCAAGGAAGTCGGCCACGGAACAGGGCTTGGGCTGGCAAATGTGTATGGTATCATCAAGCAGCACAACGGCCATGTCACCGTTGCCAGCAGTATCGGTGACGGAACTGTTTTCAAGATATACCTTCCGCTCAGTGAGGACAAACCGCACAGGATCGGGGCCGAGAGGGAGCAGGGTGGTCTTGATTATTCCGGCAGCGCCGTGATTCTGCTCGTTGAGGATAATGAGATGGTCCGCGTCATGACGAGCGATCTGCTGGAGGGGTTTGGATACACCGTTTACAGTGCGGAACACCCCGAGCGGGCGTTGGAGTTGCTGCAGCAAATAACGGGAAAGGTTGATCTGCTGATCACCGACGTGGTGATGCCCGGAATGAACGGTCAGCAGCTTTTCCAGCGGATCAGCTCAGGCCACCCGGAAATAGACAAGGTGCTGTATATTTCCGGCTACACGAACAATGTCATTTTAACCGCTGGTGAGTTTGATGACGGGATGCCTTTTCTGCAGAAACCGTTTACGGTTGATGCGTTGATGGGCAGGATTAATGAACTGCTGGAGGCGGAACCAGCAAGATCACTCCCCCAGTGAAATAACCCTGTTTCTCCCTGACGATAATCCGTCAAATCGGAATTTACCCAGATACGCCCCGCTCCGGTAAAGCCCGGAGTCTCCCGGCGGAAGGTAGTTCGGGCTGCTGTTCGTGATTATGGCGGAGAAACGATTGAAGATACCTTCCGTACAGCGCTCTTCAGTTATCGGCAGCAGATATGCGGCAAAAGGGGCACCCCCCGGCTGAACCGGAAAGGTTGCCGCGCTGGTGCTTTCCGTAAAAGAACCTGCTGAAACACGGACCTGACGCCCGCGCGTCTCTCCGGTTATCCGCGCGTACAGCTGCAGCCTGGCCGTCCCGTCACCAGCCGGATACAGGTTGTAATACGGCTGCCACCTCTGTTCTGCTGTTGCATAGCGGAGTGTCACCCTGCCGCGGGGAGGAGTGACGGTTATCCGTACGGTGGTGCTGGCTGATCGGCTGTTCTTTCCGGCTTCGGTGAGGCGCGCGTCGATTCTCTTGATCTCCTGGGCTGTTTTCCGGCGCGCGGTGTAGACCGCTTCCAGCTGGGCGATTGCAAAGTCGGTGCCCTGGCGGATTCCGTGCATCGGGTCCGGATTTGCTTTGCTCTTGCGAGGCGCCTTGCCGCTCTGCGCTTTGGCAGCGGCGGTAAAAATTGCTTCGCGGGTTTCCAACGCCTGCAAACGGTCCTCCAGGCGGAGCCGCTGTTCGGCCAGCGTTTCGAGCTCCTTTTCAGCTATGCTGCCAGTCGCCGTTTTGTGTGCCTCAACAGCCAGAATCCTGGTGCCGGGGGTCGGAATTATTTTGAGCGTATGTTCCACCAGGCCGGGGGGGAGGGGAATGTCGATGGTTCCCTTTACTGCAGCGGCTTCCTGCTGGAGCAGGGCGCCATCCCGGTAGAAGGTGATCTTGTCCTCTGCTGAAGCAGAACCGGCGAGTAAAACAATGAGATACTGGCAGATTAGTTTGATGCGCATGTAGTTTCCTCCGGGGCGGGCGTGGGCTGTTTCTTCTGGGATGGCAGCGATGCTGTTGCGCATAACCGCTACGACGTTTATAGTTGCACAAAACGTTCTGAAAGGCACCTGGCATGGAACACGATGTAGATGCGGAAGTATCGGTCAAAGACATAGTCAATTTTCATGTAAAAATCAATGACTCATCCAAGGCGAAGAAGAATATTGCCCGCCTTTCGGCTAAAGACAAGGCTGCGGCTTTTGAAATAATCGCCTCGTCCTCTGCCGGTCGTGACTTCCGGATCGATGTGGCGCGCTACTTTATTTATGATCTGGATGCCGTCGTGCGTAGAAAAGCGGAACGCTTTATGGAGGATCTGGTGCCAGACTGGGTCACCGATCCGGCGGAAAGTATCCTGAAACTGCTTAAATCTGCTGACGGCAAGGGGACCTCAAGCAGGAATGCCGCCGTCAGGTTCCTCTTCGGGATTATAGATGCGGGCAGCCTGCGTGAAACCTTCACCACGCTTCTTAACAGTCGTAACCGTGAGCATATGGCCGAAATTCTGGCAATCGTCGAGGATTATATCGATTCATCCTCCAGTGAGAGCGAACAGGTAAAAATATTTGACGCCTGCCTTGATATTGTCATGTCGGATGATATCGACCACCGGATCAAGCATCACGCCTCCAACCTGCTGAGTGCTTTTTTCAAAAAAGTTCAGTCTACCAATCTGGGTGAAACCCTGCGGCGTAAATACATTGAAAAACAGGTGAATAAGGCCGAGGGGGTGTACCGCTACCTTTGCAGCGGAGCTTCCGGGTTGAACAGTACGTTTCTGGACGATCTCTTAAGTCCGCTGAAGGATGCCGGCAGCCATTATCAGCTCCAGATTCTGGCCTATTTCAGATCAGTAATGGAAAAGACCAAGGATCCGGAAGAGTCAGACATGGTTCTTGACACCTACCCGAATTACTGGAATCAGGAAGAACCACCCAAGGAGGAAAAAATTCGCTCCATCTGCGGCAGGATCCTGCGGGCTGTTGATGAATTATGGGACGAGACCGAAGATCAGCAGGTCCGTGCACTGATTGTCCAGATTCGTTTCGGTGAATATTCCAACAAGCGTGATCTGCTGGAACAGATTCGCTCGAAGGCCGAGGATTCGACTCTTACATCGGTGGCCCGTGAAAAACTGGCCCTTATGCTGCGCTGTTTTCTTCATCCGGATGGGCCAGACGTCCTGAAGTTACCGGCAGCGCAGCTGCTGCTGTTTAAAATCGGAGATCCCGCAAGCCGCCTGGCGGCTCTCGACTATCTTGCTTTCTATCTTGAGAACAAGGATTTGAATTATGCCGAACGGGGGAGCATTGTGACGGTCATAGAGTCGCTCCTCGCTGAAAAGCATCTTGGCGAACCGATCCGAGACAAGGCCCGCTATCTGCTCTTTCTTGCTGATCCGAGGCGTATTGAGAGTGAGGAAGAGCAAAAATCTCTGCTCGGTTATCTGCGGAGTATCGTCGAAGGGGAGGGGTTTGCCGGTCAGAATGCGGAAAAACGGGTGCTTGAGGCTTTAGGTGTGTTTTCGGATATGGCAATACCCAACGAGAAATTAAAAAAAGCGGCGCAGTATCTGGAGTTCAAGATAAAAAACCTCAGGAGCCCCGCGAACTAACGATCCGCCCGCCGCCGAGGACTTCATCACCACGGTAGAAAACCAGTGCCTGTCCGGGGGTGATCGCTTTCTGCGGCTGGTCAAAGCTGACTTCGCAGTTATCACCTGCCAGCAGCCGCACCTGACAGTTCACCGGCTGGTGACGGTAGCGGATCTTGCAGGTCGCAGTGAACTCCTCCGCCTCAGGCGTACCGATCCAGCTCACCTCTTCTGCCAGCAAACCGGCCGCATATACATGCTGCTGCTCCCCTACCAGCACGACATTACGCCCGGCATCAATCGCCGCTACATACAACGGTTCGCTCCAGGCGACCCCCAACCCCTTGCGCTGACCGATCGTGTAGCGGTATGTGCCGTGATGGCGTCCGACGATTTGTCCGTTCAGATGGATGATGTCGCCATCGGCCGCGCCTAACTCTCCGCTCCCTTCCAGAAAAGCGACATAATCATCATGCGGAATGAAGCATACCTCCTGGCTGTCGCCCTTCTCCGCTACCGGAAGAGCGAATTCACGCGCCATCCGGCGCACATCCTCCTTGGTTTCGACAGTGCCGAGCGGGAAGATGACCTGCCGCAGCTGCTGCTGGGTCAGCGTGTAGAGGAAGTACGACTGGTCCTTGCGGGCGTTGACGGCCATGCGCAGATGGCAGGTGCCGTCCGGATCGACCGTTTTTCTGGCGTAATGTCCGGTTGCGAGCAGTTCGGCCCCCAGTTCACGGGCCTTCTCAAGTAGCAGTCCGAATTTTATGTAGCGGTTGCAGCGGACACACGGGTTGGGCGTGTGTCCGGCCCGGTATTCTTTGATGAAGTCGTCGATGACCAACTCGTTGAAATCCGGGGTAAAGTCGGCAACGTGGTGCGGGATCTCCATCTGGCTGGCCACGACGGCGGCCTCGTGTACGGCCGTACCGACACTGCAGTCGTGCGGCGCAAAGAGGCTCATGGTGATGCCGATGACATCATGCCCCTGCTGTTTTAACAGCGCGGCGGTGACGGATGAATCGACACCGCCGCTCATGGCTACGGCAATGATGCTCATAGATCTTCTCCCAGAATAAGCCGTACCACCTGATTGGCCTGATGATGTGCGGCGATGCCGACACGGGGAGCCATCAGGCCGTTGCCCGGCTCAGCTTCCGATACGGAATCCCCTGTCAGGTAGAGGCGCCGTGAAACTTTGCGCGTTGTAATGCTGTTGTTCGGCCCGTATCCGGCTACCCCGGAAGCGGCTATAACGGTGCAGTCCGGCATCGATTCGAGGACGCTGTTTACCAGCATCGCCTTCATGTCGGCGCGGTCAAAGGCTTCAACCACGATCCGGCAGCCGGAGAAAACAGCCGGGATATTCTCCGGGCCTAGCAGCAGGCGATGCGCTTCAACGGTTACGTACGGATTGATGCGGAGGAGGTTGCAGGCCAGCGCCTCGACTTTATAGCTCCCTATCTGGTCGATAAAATACTGCTGCCGATTGAGGTTTGATGGCTCCACGACGTCAAAGTCTGCGATGATCAGTCTGCCGACGCCGACCCGTGCCAGTGCCACCGCCACCGCCGAACCGAGCCCTCCCACGCCGGCAATGCCGACTGATGCCCGCTTGAGGCGTGCATGGACGCCTGGCGTGTGCCGGGACGCCATCAACCCCTCCAGATCCTCCTCCGTTGGCACTTCACCTCGCCGGATCAGAAACAGTTCGTCACCGTCGTTCAGCTCAGTGTCCGCCACAGCCGGAAAGCCGTTCAGGATCAGGATGTCGGCACCGGCTTTGTGGCGCTCCGCAACGGCTCCGAGCGTCAGCCCCCCCTCAATAACAGCCGCTTTCTCGTTGATACGGATCCTCATCCCGTCTACCCCATCGCACGCTGAAGATCGGCGATCAGATCGTCCGGGTCTTCCAGGCCGACCGAGAGCCGTACCAGCGTATCGGTGATCCCTTTGCGCTCCCGCTCTTCTTTTGGCACCGAGGCGTGCGACATTCTTGCCGGATAGGAAATGATGCTTTCAACCCCGCCAAGGCTGACGGCAAAGGCCGCCAGATGGGAGTTCTCCAGTAGTCGCTTGGTCGTCTCATAGGAATCGAGTTCAAACGAAAAGACCGCTCCCGGACCATCGGCCTGGGCATTGTGGATGGCATGACCTGGATGCTCGGGAAGCCCCGGATAATGGACGGCAGTAACGCGCGGATGCGCTTTAAGCCACGTAACAATCTTGAGTGTATTGAGCTGGCTCTGGTCCATCCTGACCTTGAGGGTCTTGACACCGCGCAGCGTCAGGAACGAATCCTGCGGGCCGAGCCCGGTTCCGAAGGCATTCTGGATGTAGCGGATGCGCTGGCCCAGTTCCTTGTTCCTGACCACGGCGAAGCCGCACAGGACATCGCTGTGACCGTTGATGAACTTGGTGCCGCTGTGCAGGACGATATCACAACCGAGTTCCAGCGGCCGCTGCAGGTAGGGGGTCATGAAGGTATTGTCAACCAAGGTGATGATGCCGTGCCGGTGGGCGATATCAGCCGCACCGCGTAGGTCGGTGACCTTCAGGAGCGGGTTCGATGGGGTTTCGAGATAGATAGCCTTTGTCTCAGGACGGACGGCGGCTTCAATAGCCGCCAGGTCGGTAGCATCGACAAACGTGGAGGTGATCCCCATGCGGCTGAATATGGTCGAGAGCACCCGGTAGGCGCCGCCGTAGACATCGTCGCAGACAACCAGATGGTCGCCCGGGGAAAAGATCATCAGTGTGGTGGAGATCGCGGCCATCCCGGAAGCGAAGGCCAGGCAGCGCGTACCACTTTCCAGTACGGCTATCGTCTCTTCAAGAGCCTCTCTGGTCGGATTGTCGCCACGGGCGTAGTCATATTTACTGAAATGGTCGACCGAGGTCTGACGATAGGTCGATATCTGGTAGATCGGCACCCCGAGCGCCCCGGTCTGCGGGTCAATCGTTGGTCCGCCGTGGATCAGTTTTGTTGCAAGTTTCATGGTCGTCACTCCTTATCTCTCCAGTGCCTGCCGCAGATCCTCAATCAGGTCATCGCAATCCTCTATTCCGACCGACAGACGGAGCAGTACGTTGTTGATCCCCAATCTGGCCCGCAATTCAGGCGGGATGTCGGCATGGGTCTGTACCTCGGGGAAGGTTATCAGGCTTTCAACACCACCGAGACTTTCGGCAAACGAGATCAGTTTCGTCTCCAGTAGAATCTGTTCGACCAGCGCGTAATTGTCAACCTCAAAAGCGATCATTGCACCGAAACCGCGCGATTCCTGACTCATCAGGGCATGATTGGGGTGATCCTTTAGACCGGGGTAATATACTTTAGTTGTGCGGGGGTGTGCTGCCAGCCATTCAGCGATTCGCCCGGCATTCAACTGCTGGCGGTCCATCCTGATCCCGAGGGTCTTGATGCCACGGATTGTCAGCCACGAGTCCTGTGGCCCCAGGACGGCACCGACCGAGTTTTGATGGAAGTACACTTTTTCGGCAAGCTGTGGGTCTTTGACCGTCACAACACCGGCTACGGTGTCGTTGTGCCCGGCAAGGTATTTGGTCGCACTGTAGACGGCGATATCGGCTCCCAGGTCGAGCGGTCGGAGCAGGTAAGGTGTCAGAAAGGTGTTGTCGGCAATTAAAAGCAAATTGTTCTCTTTACAGATGGTTGAGAAAACCGACAAATCGGCGAATTTAAGGAGCGGATTGGTGAGCGTTTCGACAAAAACGGCTTTTGTGGAAGGGCGGATTGCTGAACATACCGCCTGGGTGTTAGTGGTGTCTACATAGCTGAAGGAGAGGCCGTACTGGCCGAAAATCTTGTCAAACAGGCGGCAGGTGCCGCCGTAGAGGTCTTCGGTTACGATCAGGTGGTCACCTGATTTGAAAAGCAGCAGCAGGTTGGCGATGGCCGCCATGCCGGATGAATAGGCGAAACCACGGGCTGCACCATCTAGTCGTGCGATGCCGTCCTCCAGTGCCTGCCGGGTCGGATTGCCAGAACGGCTGTAATCATAACCGGTACTTTGACCGAGTCCCGGATGTCTGTAGGTGGCGGTCTGATAGATAGGAACGGTGACCGCTCCGGTACGTATATCCCATTCAAGTCCGATCTGTACCGCCTGAGTTGCAATGTTCATGGTGCCCTCCAATAGGTGCAAGATGTTGCAGGTACTCAGTTGTTGAAGTTACGTACGGTTGTGCTGAAATTGATCAGATCCCCTCGAAGAGCGCGGTTGAAAGATATCGTTCTGCTCCGTCCGGAAGGATGACGACGATTGTCTTGCCGGCAAACTCATCCAGTTGGCCAAGTCGTACCGCAGCGGCGACTGCTGCGCCGCTGGAGATGCCGACCAGAAGACCTTCTTCTTTTGCCAGACATTTGGCGAACTCGATCGCTTCGGCACTGTCGACAAGTTCAACGCGATCGATAACAGAGAGGTCGAGAGTATTCGGGATAAAACCGGCGCCGATTCCCTGGATCTTGTGCGGCGCTGGCTGAAGCAGCTGGCCCGCCAGATGCTGGGTGATGACCGGGCTCTCTTTCGGCTCAACCGCTACCGAGATGATCTTTTTGCCCCTGGTGTTTTTTATGTAGCGTGAAATTCCGGTAATCGTTCCGCCTGTACCAACGCCCGCAACAATTACGTCAACTTCTCCGTCAGTATCATTCCAGATCTCTGGTCCGGTTGTCTTCTCGTGAATTTCGGGATTAGCCGGATTTTTAAATTGCTGCGGCAGGAAGTATTTTTCAGGCTCGGCGGCAGCAATTTCTTCAGCACGGTTAATGGCCCCCTTCATACCTTCAGCACCGGGCGTCAGGATTAGGTTGGCACCAAGGGCGGCCAGAATACGGCGACGCTCTATGCTCATCGTTTCAGGCATTGTCAGAGTCAATTTGTAGCCACGGGCAGCAGCCACATATGCCAGAGCAATGCCGGTGTTGCCGGAGGTCGGCTCAATTATTTCGACACCAGCTTTCAGAATGCCGCGCTTCTCCGCGTCCCAGATCATGTTGGCGCCGATGCGGCATTTGACCGAATATGCCGGGTTGCGTCCCTCTACTTTTGCCAGAATGGTTGCTTTTGAGTTGCCTACGATATGGTTTAATTTCACCAGAGGGGTGTTGCCAATTGACTGTGAATTGTCCTCAAAAATTTTGCTCATGATGCCTCTCCTTTTGTTAATTTATAATATCTATAGATTAAATAGACATTGTTGGTAAAAAAACTAAATGCTGAAATCCATTATTTTTAAGTTGGCACGTTTGGCATTGTCAGAGCGTTCGATCATGTCCGCAAGTGTGGTCGTTTCGAGAACGGAACTGATTGCCATCAGCACATCCGACATTACCAGGCGAATGCCACAACTTGAAGGCTCATTACACTCATCGCATTCCGGACTAATGTTGTCATTCAGGCATTGCAGTGGTGAGTAGCCTCCCTCAAGTACCTTGACAATGTTGCCGATGCTGATATTGCGGGGTTCTTTGGCGAGAAAATATCCACCCCCTTTGCCGATTTTACTCTGGAGCACGCCGACATTTTTGAGTGATAGCAGGATCGCTTCCAAAAATTTGCGTGGTATCTGTTCCTGTCTGGCCAGTTCAGAAATGAGAACCGGTTCGTCAGTCGGTTGTCCTGCCAGGTTGATGAGCGCTTTTAGTGCATATTTCGTTTTTCTTGATATCATGTCTACTATTTCTATAGGGCAAAGGATATATTGTCAATAGAAATAGTAGACATTGTCAAAGAACCGGCATTTTTAGGTAAGTGGAAAAGTACTCCACCTAGATTTCATATGCCGCCCAAACAGAGGTACTTGATCTCAAGGAATTCTTCAATCCCATAGTGGGATCCCTCGCGTCCGATCCCGGACTCCTTCACCCCGCCGAAAGGGGCGACTTCGGTAGATATCAGGCCGGTATTGATGCCGACCATACCGTATTCCAGTGCTTCGGCAACCCGCCATACCCGGCTTATATCTTTGCTGTAGAAGTATGATGCCAGACCGAATTCGGTGTCATTGGCCATCTGAATCGCTTCTTCATCGCTTTCAAATCTGAACACCGGAGCCAGCGGTCCAAAGGTCTCTTCGCGGGCAACCAGCATCTCAGGGGTGACATCAGCCATGATCGTCGGCTCAAAGAAGCTCCCCCCCAGTTGATGGCGTTTGCCTCCACAGACAATTCTGGCGCCTTTTGCCGTTGCATCGTCGATATGCTCTTCCATCTTTTTGACGGCGGCCATATTGATCAGCGGCCCTTGCTGGACATCACAGGTCAAGCCGTTGCCAACCTGCATTTTTGCAACGGCAGCGGCCAGTTTTTGCACAAAAAGATCGTAGACACCGGCCTGAACCAGCAGTCGATTGGTGCAGACGCAGGTCTGGCCGCTATTGCGATACTTGGACGCTATTGCTCCTTCGACAGCGGCGTCCAGATCGGCATCATCAAAGACGATGAACGGGGCATTCCCCCCCAGTTCCAGTGAAACCTTCTTGACGGTAGCGGCACACTGTACCATCAACTGCTTGCCGATCTCAGTCGATCCGGTAAAGGTCAGTTTGCGGACGAGCGGGTTAGCGGTCATTTCGTCACCAATGGCAGAGGCGGAACCGGTGATGACACTGAATACGCCGGCCGGGATTCCGGCGCGCTCCCCGAGTTCAGCCAGCGCCAGGGCCGAAAAAGGGGTGGCACTGGCCGGTTTTACAACCATCGTACAGCCGGCTGCCAGTGCCGGTCCGGCCTTGCGGGTAATCATGGCTGAGGGAAAATTCCAGGGGGTAATGGCGGCGCAGACCCCGATCGGCTCTTTGATGACGACGATACGCTTGTCCGCGGAGTGCCCTGGGATAGTGTCCCCGTACACCCGTTTTCCCTCTTCGGCAAACCACTCGATAAATGAGGCGGCATAGGAGATTTCTCCCTTTGACTCGGCCAGCGGTTTCCCCTGCTCTGCGGTCATGATTACGGCAAGGTCGTCCTGGTTGGCCATGATCAACTCAAACCAGCGCCTCAGGATGCCGGAGCGTTCCTTGGCTGTTCTTGCCCGCCAGGCGGGGAGGGATGCCGCTGCGGCGTCAATCGCACGGCGGGTTTCGGCGGCACCCATTTTGGGGACAGTGCCGAGCGTCTCACCAGTGGCCGGGTTGGTGACCGCCATCGTTTCGTTCCGGTCGGCATCGCTCCAGCCGCCGGACAGGTAACAGCGTTGCTTCAACAGCGTGGGATCTTTAAGTGGTAACATGCTGGACTCCTCCGTTTTTGTATTGAAAAAGGCTGCCCGAAATCGAGAAGCCTTTGGTCGTCACGGTACAATCAATAAAAAAGTCAGTGTTTGCTGCTGAAATCGCGGAAAGAACCCTTGGGAGGGGGCATCGCCGGTTTTTTTTGTTTGGCGGCATCCCAGATCATTTTGGACAGGCCGTTCTCAACCGGCAGCATCATGATCGCTAACAGATATATAGCCACGAACGCCAGAGCGAATATTAAGAGCATAACGGCAGAAATAATGATTGCTTCCAGGATGACCGGCATAACCGCCCCGCGAAAAACAGTAATAAGCTTGAGCAGGTTTAAGTATACACGATGATTTTAAAATTGAAAGCCATCATTATTCACCGAAGCAGAATGACGTACATGAGTAAAAAAATAAGGAATTGAAAAAAAGAGGTGCATTTTTTTTTAAATTCGAGGTATTGTTCGAAAAAATAAATTACATTCATTGCTGCAGTGAACATTGCGCATTGATGTGGAGATTTCATTGGCAACCACTGAACGAAGCTTTATTACCAACGTATGGGATTTTTTCTGCTCGCTTAAGCTTACGCTGTTTCTGCTGTTTTCACTGGCTTTGACATCAATAATAGGGACAATCGTGCCGCAGGGCGTAACCCCTCCTGAATATATTGCCCAGATCAGCGCCACCAAGCTGCAGATATACACCAAGCTCGGTTTTTTTGACATGTACCACTCCTGGTGGTTCATTGCGCTGCTGTATGTCTTCAGCGTGAATCTGATATCCTGTTCAATAAAACGTCTGCCGCACGTCTTCAAGTTTATCAGTCAGCCTACCCTCGTTTTGGGGGAGGGGCTCCGAAACTCGTTTTCGTTAAAAGGAGATCTGTCTTTTTCCGGATCAATCGAAAAAGGGAAAGAGCGACTCGTTGAATTTCTGGGCAAAGAATTCTCAGCACCGGTGATTACGGAACACAATGGTGAATACCACCTTTTTGCACAGAAAACGGCCTGGTGCCGCCTCGGGGTCTATGTTGTCCATCTCAGTATTCTGGTGATCTTTATAGGGGCAATTATCGGCTCTCTGTTCGGATACAAGGGGTTTGTCGCCATTGTAGAGGGGACCAGCGTCAATGCCTTTGAAAGGCAGAACGGCCAGCAGATGCCGCTCGGTTTTGAACTCCTCTGCGAAAAATTCAATGTCGAGTTTTACGCTAACGGTGCCCCTAAGGAATTCAGGAGTACGCTGACGGTTTTGGAAAACGGCAAGCCGGTCCCCGGTTATTCACAGGTAAAGGTTATTGTCAACGAGCCGCTGACCTACAAGGGGATTACCTTTTATCAGTCCAGCTATGGCAAGGCCAGCGAAGGTGGCGAACATTATATCACCGTCACTCCGCGAAATGGCGGGCCTACTGAAAAGTTTACTGTTCGTGAGGGTGTTCCGGTCACTCTGAAGGATGGTACGACCTTCAAGCTGCTTGAGGCGACACAGGAAGTCCGCCCGTTCGCTCCCGGATTTTCTGGCCCGGCTGCCCGCATTGAGGTGGCTCGAAAAGGGGCGGCGCCGCAGACATTCATCACCTTCAAAAATTTTCCTGATATGAATGCCCAGCGCGGTGATGCCTTGATATTTGGCTATGAGGGGACTAACGCAAAACAGTATACCGGTCTGCAGGTCGCCAAAGACCCTGGTGTCTGGGTTGTATGGCTGGGGTGTGCGCTGATGGTGATCGGCATTGGCGTCGCTTTTTTCATGTCGCACAAGCGGATCTGGGTCGTCGTGTCAAAAGGGAATGCCCGTATCTATGGCAATGCCAGTAAAAATCAGGCAGCATTCCAAATGCAGTTTGAAGAAATTTCTGAAAAATTTCAGCATCTAAAAATCTAACGGAGGTTTACGGTTTATGAGTAGTTCCATGCTTTTTAACGTTACAACGTTTACATATTTGATCTCGATGCTCGCTTTTTTTGCATTCCTGGCAAGTAAAAACAGGTCGGTTGGTCTTGCCGGCAGTTTCATAGCATACGCAGGTCTTGTTATTCAAACGGTCGCCATCGGGCTCCGCTGGAAAGAATCCTACGCTCTTGGTGTCGGTCATGCCCCAATGTCAAACCTGTATGAATCCATAGTTTTCTTTTCCTGGACGATTGTTCTGCTTTTTGCCTATATCGACATTCGATATAAATACCGGGTTATCGGGGCATTTGTCATGCCGTTTGCGCTGCTTGGCATGGCCTGGGCACAGATGGGCATGAATACCGGCATCGAGCCGCTCGTACCGGCGCTGCAGAGTAATTGGCTGCTGTACCACGTTATTACCTGCTTCCTTGGCTATGCCGCCTTTGCCGTTGCCTGCGGAATTTCGATCATGTATCTGATCAAAAGCGCTTTTGAGTCGACCAACACGTCGGCGCCGGCAGGCGGACTGATGTCGATGTTTCCCCCCCTGAAAGTGCTGGACGACCTGAATTATCGTGCGATAATGATCGGGTTTCCACTGCTGACACTCGGCATCATCACCGGGGCTGCCTGGGCTAATTATGCCTGGGGCACCTACTGGAGCTGGGATCCGAAAGAAACATGGTCACTGATAGTCTGGTTTGTCTATGCCGCCTTTTTGCATGCCCGCATCACCAAAGGGTGGGTCGGTAAGCGCGCCGCCTGGCTCTCGGTTATCGGCTTTCTAGCCACCATCTTCTGTTATCTTGGTGTCAATCTGTTCCTCTCCGGTCTGCATAGCTATGGAGGCGGTTCATAGATAGTGTCCCTGCCATTGCTGGAAATCTTAACTTACATTAAAATTAACCATTAACACCGGGCCTGCCCGGTGTTTTTGCGTAGAGCGCCTATGTTATCGTTTTCTGTAATTATCCCGGTGAGACCGGGCGGCTATGCCGCCGCTTATGAATATCTCAAAAAGATCATGCCTCATGATCTGCGATATGAGATTCTGCTCGCTGAAGGGAGTGCTCCAAGCCGGCAGCGCAACCTTGCGGCGAGGGAGGCTGGTGGTGATATACTGTATTTTCTGGACGATGACTCATTGATAGTCCCGGAAAATTTTGCCCGTTGCTCTGAGGGGATGAGTGATCCGGCGGTGGCTGTTGTCGGCGGTCCATCAATCACTCCGACAGGAGATAGCCGGCTGCAGCAACTGTTCGGTCTGGCGCTGTCTTCAGGATTTGGTTCCGGCGCAGTAAGCAATCGCTATCGCGTCCATGGTGAAACCCGCGAGACAACAGACAAGGAACTGATCCTTTGCAATCTTGCCGTGCGCCGCTCGATATTTATGGATCTTGGCGGCTTTAACGAGTGTTTGTATCCAAACGAGGAAAATGAATTTCTGGAGAGGGTGGCATCAGCCGGGTTTAAATTGCTTCATATACCCTCCATGATGGTCTTTCGCAGCCAACGCGAGAATCTGAAGGCATTTATCCGGCAGATGTTCAATTATGGGCGAGGCAGGGGAGAACAAACACTCATCACGTCATCATATTCAGTGACTAGTTTTATCCCGCTGTTTTTTGTCGTTTATCTGCTTGTCTCGTTGATTTGTATAAAGTACCTGTTCCTGCTTATACCTCTTGTGATATATGTTTTTGCAGCTTTGGCAAGCGCTTTTTTAATGATGGTGCGTACGGGACAATGGTTTGCGTTGTTCCTGACAGGTATTTATCCGCTTATGCATATTGTTAACGGATCCGGTTTACTGTGGGGGCTGATCAATGGGAAGCCGGAACCGGCCGAGGATAGTTCAATCCGGATAAGAAGAATAAAATCGTTGGGCGAATCGTTTCACTGATGGAGACAAGAGTGGATATAAGTATTGTTGTACCGGTGTTCGACGAACGGGAAAATGTAGAGGCGGTATATTCGGCAATCAGCTCTGTGCTGCACGCTATGGGCTGCAGCTATGAGATCATCATGGTAGATGACGGTTCTTCTGACGGATCATATAGAGAATTGTCCCGGCTTGCGTCAGAAGATACATCTCTTAAAGTCATCCGTTTTCGCAGAAATTTCGGCCAGACAGCTGCAATGTCGGCCGGCTTTGATTTCGCGAAAGGTGACATTATTATTCCGATGGACGGGGATCTGCAGAACGATCCCGCTGATATTCCGCGTCTGGTTGCAAAGATTAATGAGGGGTATGACGTTGTTTCCGGGTGGCGGCGCGACCGGAAGGACACCTTCATTACCCGCAAAATCCCCTCACTGCTTGCCAATGCCCTTATTTCCCGCCAGACCGGTGTTCATCTGCATGATTACGGCTGCACGCTCAAGGCGTATCGCCGCGAAGTGCTCGACGGCATCAATCTTTATGGCGAAATGCACCGTTTTGTCCCGGCGCTGGCATCCCAGTTCGGAGCCAGGGTGACAGAGTTGCCGGTCAACCACTTTCCCCGTGTGCATGGAGTGAGTAAGTACGGCATCTCCCGCACACTGCGAGTGGTTCTTGATCTGATAACTGTCAAGTTTCTGATGGCCTACTCCACCAAGCCGATTCAGCTGTTCGGGAAATGGGGGATTTACACCATGCTGGCTGGGATTGGTACGGGGACACTGACGATCTACTTAAAGGTGTTTGAAAACTTCAGCATGAATCGTAATCCGCTCCTGATACTGACGGCATTTCTTCTGTTTATGGGCGTCCAGTTTATCGTACTGGGGCTGCTTGGCGAACTTAACGCGAGGACCTATTTTGAATCGCAAGGCAAACCCATTTATGCCGTTAAAGACAGGATAAACCTTGACTGAGGCCCTCCTGCGCGTACTCATGATCGCCCCGACCCCCTATTTTGCCGACAGGGGGTGTCATGTCAGGATATATGAAGAAGCACGGGCGCTGACAAAGCTGGGGCACGAGGTCTGTATTGTGACGTATCACCTTGGCCGCGATATGCCGGGGGTGCGCGTGGTACGAATGCCGCATATTCCGTGGTACAGCAAGCTGGAAGCGGGCCCCTCCTGGCATAAGCCGTACCTTGATATCCTCCTGCTGTGGAAATGTCTGGCTGAGGCCCGTTCTTTCCGCCCTCATCTGCTCCACGCCCATCTGCACGAAGGAGCCTTGATCGGTTCGATTCTCAAGACTCTGCTTGGTATACCGCTGCTGTTTGATTACCAAGGCAGCTTGAGCGGCGAGTCGCTTAACCATGGATTTTTCCGCGCGACATCACCCCTTACAAAAATATTTAAAGCGCTGGAACGCTTTATTGACCGCCTCGCCGATCATATAATTACCAGTTCTGCTCAAGGGAGGGATGAGCTGGTACACGAGTGGAGAATAGCGCCTGAGAAGGTAACCGGTCTGATCGATGGCGTGGATACGGAAATATTCCGGCCATGTTCTCGAAGCGAAGCCCGCCGTGAGATCGGGATTCCTGAGGGTGTGAAGCTGGTCGTTTATCTCGGGCTGTTAAATCGATATCAAGGTGTTGATCTTTTATTGGACGCGATTTCTCTTGTCAAGGCCAAAGCCCCCGATGTCCACTTTCTGTTGATGGGGTTTCCCGACCAGGAATACCGCAGGAAGGCGACAGAGATGGGTATTGACGACGTCATCACGTTCACCGGCCGGGTCCGTTATGACCGTGCCCCGCTTTTCCTGAGCGCAGGTGATCTTGCTCTGTCGCCGAAATTGTCACAAACCGAGGCCAATGGGAAACTTTTCAACTACATCGCCTGCGGACTGCCGACGGTACTGTTTGACAATCAAGTCAATCGGGAGATCCTTGGTGATGACGGGATATATGTCGAACATGGCAATACTTCCATGCTGGCAGAAGCCATTGTTTCAACGATACATAACAGTGATCTTATGGTGCAGCTTTCAGCGCAGGTACGAGAAAGAGCGGTCAAAATGCATTCCTGGGATGCCCGCTCAAGGCAACTTGTTTCAGTTTACCGGACGTTGCTGGCATCGTAGCAGGATATTTTATGGTTGAAAAAATGCACCAACTGCTAAAAAAAGTTGACACCAATATATCTATTTGCTATAAAGCTGGTCTCGCAAGCGGGAATAACTCAGTGGTAGAGTGCAACCTTGCCAAGGTTGAAGTCGCGAGTTCGAATCTCGTTTCCCGCTCCAAAAGAAAAACAAGGGTTAGCTCAAAAAGCTAGCCCTTTTTTCATGCCTTTTTTCGCTGAATGTGCAGTAGCCAAAAATTACATCCATATGTAGATGCAGTACTCTGTTCCGTCACGGTATAGACAGCTTTTTGCGTTTCTTTAATGGCAAGGCCTGTGGCAACAAAATTCATCGTATCGAAAGAGATTATGATTAGATTTTTCGGGCTCTCGCATATTTCCGCCGGTTTTATCGCGGTCCTTGTCGGCTACACGAGTTCAGCGGCAATCGTTTTCCAGGCTGCCACCGCCGCTGGTGCCAGCGCCGCTCATATCAGCTCCTGGCTCCTTGCTTTGGGCCTGGGAATGGGTGTGACCTGTATCGGCCTTTCCCTGTATTTTCGCAGCCCGGTGCTAACGGCCTGGTCAACGCCGGGCGCGGCACTCCTGGCTACGGCGCTGGCAGGTGTGCCGATGAGCGATGCAATCGGAACTTTTATCTTTGCCTCGGCGCTGCTCACAATCTGCGGTGTCACCGGGTGGGTCGAAGTTCTCATGCAACACATTCCGAAATCGCTGGCGGCTGCCATGTTGGCGGGAGTATTGCTCCGCTTCGGTTTGGGTGTGTTTGTCTCCCTGGAGTCCCAACTCTGGCTGGTAGCCTTGATGCTGCTGATCTACTTTGCCGGCAGAAGATTAAACTCGCGTTACACGATTCCGTTGACCTTTATGGGTGGCCTGGTTTGGGCTGCCCAGGGTGGTCTGATTCACTTTGAGGTCGTAACGATAACACTCGCACGGCCGATATTCACTGTGCCGACATTTACTCTGTCGACACTCATCGGGGTAGGAATCCCTCTGTTTATCGTCACCATGGCGTCACAGAATGTACCGGGAATCGCCGTTCTCCGTGCCAACGGCTATCAGACACCGGTCTCACCCCTTATCGGTTGGACCGGATTGACCGGAGTGCTCCTGGCACCTTTCGGCGGCTATCAGTTCAACCTGGCCGCCATAACCGCCGCTATCTGCATGAGCCCGGAAGCAGATAGAAATCCAGACCGGCGCTATCTTGCCGCGGTCTGGGCCGGCATCTTCTATCTGATAACCGGCCTGCTCGGTGCGACCGTAGTCAGCGTTTTTACCGCTCTGCCAAAAGAGTTGGTGGCTGCTATCGCCGGTATTGCGCTCCTCGGCACTATCGGCTCCAGTTTGTCAGGTGCACTGCATGACGACCGGGAACGGGATGCGGCTCTCATAACTTTCCTCGTAACCGCATCAGGACTAACCTTAAGTGGCATCGGCAGTGCATTTTGGGGGTTGCTGCTGGGGTTGGCCGTGCTGAAGGTGATTACGCGTAAAAAATAATAATCGAAGGTATTTCCTGGCCAGTCGTGAAATTATCCAGACCCACTACAATCTCCACAACCTGATACCGGCATCAGCAACCGCTTGCTGATCGTAAATTCCTTTTACATCTATCATCAACGGGTTATCAGTCATCAAGCATTTTAACCGATCAACCGAGAGCTGTTTAAATGCCTTATGCGCTACAGCTAGAATCACCGCCGATGCCTCTATCAGGTCCTGTTCCGGGACTAGAGTGATACCATATTCATGTTGAGCCTCAATCTTGTCGGCATAAGGGTCGCAGACCTGAACATTGATCCCGTAATCTTCAAGTTCGCGGATTATGCCGACAACTTTCGAGTTGCGCAAGTCAGGACAATCTTCTTTGAAAGTAAGGCCAAGTACCGTAACTGTGGCACCAAGGACACTCTGTCCTGTCTGAATCATCTCTTTTACGGTTCTCTGAGCAATAAATTTCCCCATACCATCGTTGATACGCCGCCCCGCCAGGATAACCTGAGGGATATAGCCGACTTTCTCCGCTTTATGGGTTAGGTAGTAAGGATCAACTCCGATACAATGGCCACCAACCAGACCAGGTGAAAAGTTGAGAAAATTCCATTTCGTGCCTGCCGCTTCAAGAACTTCATTGGTGTCAATCCCGAGCCGATCAAAAATCAGGGCCAATTCGTTCATCAAGGCAATATTTAAATCACGCTGGGTATTTTCAATAACCTTGGCGGCTTCGGCCACCTTGATACTGGAAGCCCGGTGAACTCCGGCCGTTACCACCGATTCATATACTGCGGCGACAATAGCCAATGTCTCAGCATCCTGGCCGGAGACAACTTTCTTTATTTTGGTAAAAGTATGTTCCTTGTCACCGGGATTGATACGCTCCGGGCTATAACCGACGGTAAAGTCAATGCCGCAGACCAGACCGGAAATGCGTTCCAGAATCGGCACACACTCCTCTTCGGTGACTCCTGGATAGACCGTGGATTCATAGACAACGATATCACCCTTTTTCAGGGCCTGGCCAACAGTCTCAGAGGCTTTAAGCATTGGCGTCAAATCAGGCTGATTGGCTTCAGTAATTGGCGTTGGCACCGCAACAATATGGAAGTTTGCCTGCCTCAGTTCCTCAATTCGATTAGTATAGACGATAGCAGCAGCTACTAACTCTACCTGTGTTACTTCGCCGGTTCTGTCAATGCCGTCGCGCAGTTCGGCAACACGCTGTGTGTTGATGTCAAATCCTATAGTGCGTCCTGCTTTACCAAAGGCGACAGCTACTGGAAGCCCGACATAACCAAGACCTATTACAGAAACTGTACGACCATGCATATATTTTCTCCCACATTATTACGCTGTCACAGTAGTCAATTCCACTCCCCAAAGAACAACAATCCCATGTTCTCCACCCGTGCAAGCATTGCAGATGTTCTTGAACCCTTGGCCTGAACTCGCGCAGCGGTGTCCGGTTACCAGGAGTTGATTAGTATGAAATATAATCCACAAAATGTGCCATGCCAGCAGATGTATTTACTCGTTTTAAAACAGCACGTTATGCTATTTAATTCACTTGGTCAGCTTGTTGGCCTTTTCCTGATGGTTGTCTGGCGGGGCCTTGAAGCAGGAGTAACAGGGGAATTGGCCACATTGTAAAATAAGTGACTGATGTTACTTCTGTAGCGCCAGACATTATTAGCGACGTAATGAGAAATCTCTGTGTATAAAAAAATACCTCTATCATAGCGACTTTCTTTACGTTTTGCATGAACAGGCACGGCATCGTGCAGACAGGAAACCCAGATTTGTCGGCATGTCATAATTTGTCGCAAATGTTGCTGATGGTTTGTTTTAATTTTTTTGGGATAGAGGCAGGTGAATATCTACGAAGACGTAGTGCGGGAGAAGAAGCTGCATGAAATCAGCTCAGTTTGTTGCTGCGTCTGTCCGTGGTCACCGAAAATGTGGCAATATTACCGAGATTGGGGGGAGACAAAATTCAGTTTTACAACGTACGCAAATACCTGCTTATGGTCTACCAGTTAAATGTTGAAACCAGAAAGCTTATCTGGTGTGGCCAGAGATCATGTGTATTCAATTATGTAGCGAGACTGATTGGTTGGAAAACAATATGTTGACCTTCGGTCAGAGCCTATTTGCCAAAGGCAACCAAAAACTGCTGCAGGAGTTGCGGTGCGTTTGATTTGATGGCGCCACCCATAAAGTCCATGATGCCCGGTCGGTAGCCGTCATTCCAGATTCTGCTGAACATCGCCGAGCTGGTTTTGCAGACACAGTCCGCCTTTGCAACCGTTTTCCCATCTTCAATTGCACAGCCGTCTCGATCAAGAGTCAGCGTCTTCTTGACGTCATCAACTGAAAAATAGAATGTAGTCGGGACGCTGAACACACCTTTCCGGTAACTTTCCTGCAACGTACTGAATATATCTTCCTGCATCTGTCGCCTCCACAAATTTGATAATCTGGCTTAAAGAAGGCGGAGCCGAAGCCCCGCCTTCAGTGGTGCAGTGTGACAGAGATCTGTTTAATAGCCGAATATTTTCAGCACAGGCGGCAAGCTGACATCATTGCTTATTGCCGGAATCTCGGCTGCAAATGCCCGTTTAGCAACGCTGACTTCGGTAGGATCAACAATCCCGCCATAAAGGAGAAACTGAACCATCTGCGACTGGGCAAAAGTCGTATTTGCAACAGAGGCTCTCGGATCAATCAGGAAACCGTGATTAATGCCGACCTGATCAAACTGGAAGTAACCTTCCGACGGAATCGCTGATCCGGAACCGTTCACTGCCGCAGAGCCTGTCTTGGGTGCCGGTACGCCGCCCGTCAGGGTATACATGAATGATGACGGTATCCGTGAAGCGACGCTATAACTCAACTGTTTGAATCCCGGTGCTACCGCATTTCCGGCAGAGCCTACTACTTCACGTCCACCCAGCGCATTACCAAAGTAGCGGGTATTGTCATTAGGTATGACCTGGTCGCCAACCGCTTCCTGAATGGCGATACGCCCTGAAAGACGTGACGGTAGACCCGCTGCAAGCGGAGTCGTCATTGTCGCCGGATCAACCGAATCAACAACGCTCTGGGTAACCTGCATAAAATTGTTATAGGTCGGTGTTCCCGCCGCAATTCCGACCGCAGCCAATCCGGCGTTAATACTGGGGCCGAAAGCCGGGCTGTTCTGCAGCAGATAGGCGAGGCGTCCACCGGGAACACTGAGGAAGCCTTTCATGTCACTGTTCAAGGTGGTCTGCGTGTACGGGTAGCCGGTTGTGGAAAGGGTTGTATTGCCAGCCAGATAATAGGCTCCGACAATTGAACCGAGGCTGAGACTGACGTATTTGATTTCAACAGCTGGAGACGGTACGATTCCCTGAGCAGCAAAGCCGCCGGTTCTCATCGTGAGTTCGAGCCTGTTAAGGTTGAACGCGGCCTGCTGGATATTGGATCTTGTGGCGAGAGGAGCTCCGACAGCCATGAAATCCTGCCCCCAGACCGCTCCGGTAGTATGTGTCGGAACCGCTAAAGCGCCATGCAGGGGGAGATCGATTGCTACGACAGTATATCCTGCGGCGGTGAGCGAACCGGCAACTGCGACAACCTGCTCTTTCTGGCCGCTAATTCCATGCTGGAAGATAATGACCTTTCCGCTCGGGGTTGTCGGTGTGATGAGTATGAACGGAACGGCGGTGGTTGCATGATAATAAGCGGTCAAGGCTCCCGTGCCGTCGCGGAACGGCTGCAATACACCGGCTGCCGGGTTATAGGCGCCGGATACAGCAGTAAGATCTCCGCCTGCAGCGGCTGCATTCGCCTTGGCTACGACCGGATCCATTGAAAGCCGGGCGCTGTTGATTGTGCCGGTTACGACCGCACCCACAGATGTCGGTGCGGTTCCGGCGGCTGCAGCTGCCCAATATGCCGCCGGCGTAAGTCCTGCCGGAGTTGTAACCGTTACCGCATTAACCCAGGTTTTCCCCGTCAGTCCACCGAGTGTTGCCCCGGCGGCGAATGAGCGCAGGGCGCTTTCAACCGGCATCATTGTGCCGATGGCGTCTTTTGATACAAATCCTGCGCCGGTGGTGATGAACCGCCCCATGACGGCAATCTCACTGCGGCTTGCCACTTTAGCAGCCGTGATCAGATCATCCATGACTTTGGCATAACCGGACAGCTTGATGCTGGCCCCGCTCATGGCATTGGCGCGGATCGGTTCCAGAGCGGCAAACGCGCCGACAAGCGGGAATGTTGATTTAAGAATTTCAAAATAGGGAGAGCTGACGACCGGATTACCGGTGGCGGCATCCTTGACCCGATTGCTTACGACATAGAGATAGCGGGTGGCAGGAGACATCGGGAAGTTGGGGAACATGAAAAGATCGGTACTTCCTGCACTGTACCTGAGGGTAAACATCCCGGTTACGTCGGTAAAACCGAGAGGGTTGTTCTCCGTAGCCGACGAGCTGGTTGAGTCTGCGGCAATCTGGAATACCTTGATATTGGCAGCCGTAACGGTGGCTGCATCAACCGGACTGGAAAATCTGATGTAGATCGGGGCATTCACACCCGACACGGCGCTTGTAGAGCCAACTTCGTAATAATTTATATATGACAATGCCTCAGGTGGAGTCATCGGGGTATTGGCTGGCCGGACAACAGGGTCACCTGCTGACATTGAATTCGTCAGCGGACTTTTTGCCATGGCAGTAGCAAGGACGTTCGGTAATGGTATCTCCCCACTCGAAGGGTTGAATATCACCGAATTGCCGGTGCTGTTGCTGGAAATGTTGGTGCCGGATGGATCCGGACCGGAACATCCGGTTACCAGTATGAAGCTGAGATATAACAGAAGTCTCATAAGTCTTGTATTCATGGCATTACCTCTCATTTTTATAAAATAATATCATTGGGAATATTGCTAAAATTTGACGGTAATCGAACCACCGAAAAGATGAACATCACTCTTGTAGGTACCGGTCGCCCCCGTTAGTTCCGCCATGCTCTGGTTGCTGACAGTTCTGTCGACAAAGTGAGTCCACATGTAGGCGATATCGAGTGAATAGTTGTCGTAGTGAAAACCCTGGCCGATACTGAAATTGTGGCGGTCAGAGTCTGGAAGTACCGGTCCGATGGTGGAATCAGGTATCGGATTTTTGTCGTACATGTATCCGGCACGCAGATCCAGATTTTTAGTCAGCGCATATTGACCGCCAAACTTGTAGCACCAGGCATCTTCCCAATCCAGAGGCTTCGGTTTGTTATTGAAGTTAGCAAACTGCGGGCTGTCAAATTGGAACTCCAACTTTTTAAAGGAACTCCATCCGGTCCACTCGGCGTCTAATTCAAGTGTAAGCTTATCCGTTGGTTGCCAGGCAGCGCCAAGACCCAGACTGGCTGGAAGGATAATTGTGGTCGAAACTGAAGAGGAAACACGTGTTCGTGAGTAGGGAGACGTTGCGCCTGTCGTCATACCGATAATGTCAAAACCGGCTGGCGTGGTCGCGAGGAAGTTGGCATCACCTTTAATATCGAGTTCAATTTCGCTTCGGTAGGCAGCGCCAAAGGAGAGACTTGGCAGTGGTTTCCACTTCAGGCCCGCGTTCCAGCCAATATCGGTGGCAGTCCCGTCAAGCCCCATATTACCAAGTTCATACGCCGAGTCTGCAACAGATGCATCTGGGGAGTAGGCCATTCTTTGCAGGGTGACGATGGCATGGGTAATATCGAGCCCGGCAGCCACCGCAAGGTTCCAGTCATCGAAACGATATGCCACCGTTGGTTGGAAATTGATCGGTTTAACCGCAATATTCATAATTTCGGCACGAAAAACGCTGCTGTCATCCCAGCTTTTTGCCAAAGGATAAATAGCGTTTACCGCAAGCCCTACTGAAAGCGGCATACCCTCAAACGAGTGGGTCGCGTAAAAGGCTGGGGCGATGAAAATATCATTCTTGGCGTTTTCTTTTACCGTCGTATTGCCGACTCCGAGTGGTGCATTGCCACTGAGTGGAGCCGTGCCGTTAAATTCAGTGGATGGCACGTAAATAGTCGTAGATCCGAGGTTGACCTGAGTCCCTTTGAGGAACGCGATCCCGGCAGGGTTGTAAAAGAGCGCCGTGGGGTCATCTGCCTGTGCGGTAAAGGCATTCCCCATCGCCATCGCCTTTGCCCCCTGCTCATTCACTTTCAGTCCTGCCGCCACTGACAGGGTTGCTGTTCCTGTCAGAGTCGTCAGTATGCATGCAAAAACCAGTTTGTTTTTCATTTTAAAACTCCTTTCCGTATGTGTGCTCTGCACCCCGTTGCATGTACATCATCAATGCATCCCTCATGACCTCTGACACGCGTGCGCCCTTCTGTTGCGCGCAGCTTTGGATCACCCCCCGTTCATTGTCGCTGACTCTCATGGAGAGTATGTGGTTACGCAGATTCTCTGGGCGTTGTCTCATCGTTAATTACCTGTTAGCCTCTTTGTTTTTAATTATAGAACGGCATTTTTCGACAGCCTATGATACCTTAACGCACATGTCAAGAACTAAATATGCCTGCTCATATATATAAATTTTATAGGTGAAGACGCGTTAAACTAGAGCAGTATGCTGGGAGGGGTTTTTATAGCATCTGTTTACATTTTCTTTTATATCAGTATGTTACGTACTAAATTCTGTGTTTTGTTCTCATGTGTAACAGGGATATACATGAGAAGTCAACGCCAGAACAGGCATGTATAAGTCTGGCTGTTAGAGTCGCGGCGTCCGCAACCAAAACAATTATCGACTATCAGTAAACTTGTAAAAGAAAGGTTATGCTATTATATAAATATTGATATGAAGTAAAAATAGAATAAAATTATACTTGACATGAACGTCAAGAAGATCTAAAAGCAATAAAACGCAGGAAGCCGGAGGTGCGAGTATGGGCACAGAGTATAATTCAATACCTGACATGCTGAGAAAGAATGCAGAAAAATTTAAAAACAGGTCTGCACTCAAGTATCGAAAGCTGGAGAACGGATTTGTAACCCTGACATACCCCGCATACTATGATCGTGCCTTGATGGCTGCTCGTGGGTTGATAAAGATGGGGATAAAAAAGGGGGATCGGGTCGGTATCCTGTCGGAAAACCGCGCCGGGTGGGTAATTGCCGATATGGGAATTTTGTGCGCCGGGGCGGTTACTGTCCCGATTTATCCCACCAACACACCGGAGCATATCGAGTATATGGTTAACCACTCAGGGGCAAAGATTCTTTTTGTCTCGGGTAAGTTCCAATATTCAAAACTGCTGAGTGTCAGGGAATCGATGCCAGGTCTTGAACTGGTTGTTTCTTTCGAACGTTTTTTGGGTAATGCGTCATTGCCGGTTATTACCTTTTACCAGCTCTCCGAAATAGACACCACCATAACCCCGGAAGAAAGAAAAGAGATCGAGTCAGTCATCGACCAGATTTCACCGGGGGATCTGCTGACCTTGATTTATACCTCCGGGACCACAGGGGTACCGAAAGGTGTGATGCTCACTCACAACAATATTCTGACAAACACACGATATCTGACGGAACAGAGTGGGGATTTAATCTCTGAAAATGATGTTTTTCTGAGTTTTTTACCGCTCAGTCATGTTCTGGAGAGAACGGCAGGATATTATATGACGATCCGCAATGGCGCACTGATGGCATTTGCCGACAGTATCGAAAAAGTGCCGGAAAATATGTTGGAGGTGAAGCCGACTTTGATGGTAAGCGTTCCAAGGCTTTTCGAAAAAATTTATCACCGTATTTACGATAACGCCCATGAGATGCCGGCCATCAAGCGGAAGATTTTTCACTGGGCTGTGGCTGTCGGTAAACAATATGTTTACACTAAATATATCCTGAAAAAGCCAACGAGCGGGGTCGATCTGCAATATTCCATCGCCGACCGGTTGGTGTTCAGCAAAATACGGGAACGCTTTGGTGGCAGAATGAAACTTTTCTGCTGCGGTGGTGCGCCTCTTGACAAAACAATCAATGAGTTTTTCTGGATTATCGGTATTCCTGTTTTTGAAGGATACGGACTTACGGAAACAAGTCCCGCTATATCGTTCAATAATTTTGAGCATGTTCGGTTTGGTTCGGTAGGGTTTCCACTCCGTGAAACTGAATTCAAAATTGCTGCAGATGGCGAGATTCTGGTCAAGGGACCTCAGGTCATGCACGGCTATTATAACAATCCGGAAGCAACAGCCGAGGTAATGCATGACGGCTGGTTTGCCACAGGGGATATCGGAAAAATCGAGGATGGATATATTACGATTACCGACCGCAAAAAAGAGCTCATTATCACCGCTGGCGGCAAGAATATAGCGCCGCAGCCGGTTGAAAACGAGCTGAAGATGGATAAGCATATTTCATCAGTGTATGTCTATGGCGATCGCAAGCCTTATCTGACCGCATTGATTGTGCCGACCATTGAGAGACTGCTTGAGTTTGCCAAGGATCATCATATTGAATATTACGACCTTGATGACCTGGTCCGGCATGAACAGGTGCAAAAGATGTTTGAACATCGCATTGAAGAGATCAATAAGCGTCTTCCCCAGTATGAAACAATAAAGAAGTTCGTCCTGCTGGCGTATGATTTTTCGATTGACGGCGGGGAATTGACACCAACGCTGAAACTCAGACGCAATGTTATTTATGAGAAATACAAGCAGAAAATAGAGGATATGTACATAGACCATAGCAATTGATATGCAGACAACACGTTACCAACGGGGAGGGAATAATCTAATGAAACAGATCAATAAGGTAGCAGTTCTGGGAGCGGGGGTGATGGGGGCGACCATCGCCGCACACCTCGCAAACGCCGGTATTCAAGTGCTTCTGCTTGATATCGTGCCACGGGAGCCGAACGATGCCGAGAAGGCTTCCGGCCTCACAATCGTCGACAGCAGGGTGCGCAGCCGCATCGCCGCCGCCGGACGGGACGGACTGATGAAGATGAAGCCGGCCCCCTTCTTTCTGCCGGAGTATGCGGCCAACATCGAGGTCGGTAATTTTGACGACGACATGCCGAAGCTGAAAGAATGCGACTGGGTCGTCGAGGTTGTCATCGAGAATATGGCGATCAAAAAGCAGCTCTTCACCGAAAAGATCGTGCCGAACCTGAAGGAGGGGGCGATCCTCTCAACGAATACGAGCGGCCTGTCAGTCAACGAGATGGCGGAATGTCTGCCGGAGAGTGTCCGCAAGAATTTCCTCGTTACACATTTTTTCAACCCGCCACGCTATATGCGTCTTCTCGAGATCGTTTCCTGCTCGGCTAGCGACCCGGCAGTCACCGCTTTTATGGCCGACTTCATCTCCAAGCGGCTCGGCAAGGGGATCGTCTACGCCAAGGATACCCCCAACTTTATTGCCAACCGCATCGGCGTGTACGCCATCTGCAATTGTGTCCGCACGATGATGGAGACCGGCATGACCGTCGAAGAGGTTGACGCCGTCGCCGGACCGGCCACTGCCCGCCCCAAAAGCGCGGCATTCCGTACCGCCGATCTGGTCGGCATCGACACCCTCCAGCATGTCGCAGGCAACTCGTACGAGCTGCTGATCAACGACGAACAGCGCGACATCTTCAAATTTCCCGATTTCGTGGGGGAGATGGTAGCCAAAGGGCTGCTCGGCAACAAGAGCAAGCAGGGGTTTTTCAAGAAAGTCAAGGGTGAGAAGGGGCAGGAGTTCTTCTATTACGATTACAAAACCGGCGAGTATGCTCCCGCGCAGCGTCCCAAGTTCGCTTCGATTGAAGCGGCCAAGTCTATCGACGATCCGGCCAAGCGCCTCAAGACGGTAGTCACCGGGAGCGACAAGGGTGCGCAGTTCGCCTGGACCAACCTGCGCGACACGTTGATCTATACCTTCAACCGGATTCCGGAGATCGCCGACGACGTCGTCAATATTGATAATGCGATGAAGTGGGGGTTTAACTGGGAACTCGGACCGTTCGAGATGCTGGACGCAATCGGTGTGTCCTATTTCGTGGAGCGTGCCGAGAAGGACGGTGTGACGGTGCCTGCCGGACTCAAGGCAATCGCGAGTTTCTACAAATTCGAGAATGGGCGCAACTATTACTACGACATTCTGGATAACAAGTACCGCGAAGTGCCGCAGAAACCGACTCACATCAGCCTGTCGATCCTCAAGCGCAACAATAAGGTGGTGGAAAAGAACAGCGGCGCTTCGGTAATCGATCTCGGTGACGGCGTACTCTGCCTTGAATTCCATACGAAGATGAACGCCATCGGTGGCGAGATCCTTTCGATGGTTCATAAAGCGGTCAAGCGCACCGAAGAAGAGGGCGTTGGTCTGGTGATCGCCAATGACGGGAGCATGTTTTCCGCTGGCGCAAACCTGATGTTACTTGTTATGGCGGTCGCTGAAGGAGCGTTCGACGAAATTGCCATGACGGTCAAGGGTTTCCAGAAGGCGATGATGGCGATCAAATACTCAAAAATCCCTGTTGTGGCCGCGCCACACAGCCTGGTTATGGGTGGCGGATGTGAAACCTGCCTCCACTCCGATGCGATAATTCCTCACGCCGAAACGTATATGGGACTGGTTGAGCTCGGTGTCGGCCTGCTCCCGGCCGGTGGCGGCACGAAGGAGATGGCAATTCGCGCCATCAAGCTTGCCGAACAGTATGAGATCGATGCAACCCCTTTTATATTCAAGAATTTTATGAATATTGCAATGGCCAAGGTCAGTATGTCGGCAGCAGAACTGATCCCGATGGGCTTCATGCGCCAGGGGGATGCCATCACGATGGATATCGATAAACGTATCCATGACGCGAAGCTGAAGGCGATTTCGCTTGCAGCCAATTACCGCCCGGGACGACCATTGACTGACCTTAAGGCCCCGGGGCGCGGCGTGGCTGCCAGCATCAAGTCGCAACTCTGGAACATGCAGATGGGCGGGTTTATTTCCGAATACGACCAATATCTGGCAGGTATGGTTGCCGATGTCATCACCGGCGGCGATGTGCCTGCCGGCACACTGATTACCGAAGAATACCTGCTGGATCTGGAGCGGGAGGCGTTTGTACGGCTCTGCGGCCAGAAGAAAACTCTGGAGCGTATTCAGCATATGCTCAAAAAGGGCAAACCGCTGCGGAACTAAATTTAACACAAACCCTCCAAACCTCCCCTTATCACCAGAAGTAGGTGCCTCTAGGCAAGGGAGGCTTAAAGACTTCCCCCCTGATAAGGGGGGATTGAGGGGGGGTGGTTCTGGATTATCATCACAAATCTTTTACGGAGGTCATACATGAGAAATGCATACATTCTGGCTGCCTACCGCACCCCCGGCTGCCGCGCCAAAAAAGGAAAACTGAAGGATGTCCGCCCGGACGACCTGGCCGCAGCGGCGATCAAGGGTCTGCTGGAGAGAACCGGCATTGATCCGCACGATGTTGAGGACATCATTATCGGCTGCGCCTTTCCCGAGGCGGAGCAGGGGATGAACTTTGCGCGGGTGGCGGCTATGAAGGCCGGCGTGCCGGTCGAAGTCCCTGCCCAGACGGTTAACCGCTTCTGCTCTTCCGGCCTGCAGACGATCGCCTCGGCGGCGGAGCGGATCATGGCCGGTTTTGCCGACTGCATCATCGCCGGCGGCGCCGAGAGCATGAGCATGATTCCGATGGGTGGCGGCAAGTACAGCGCCAACCCCTCCCTGATGGCGAGCTGGCCGGAGGCGTTCGCCTCGATGGGAATCACCGCAGAATTGGTCGCGGATAAATACGGGATCAGCCGCGAAGAGCAGGATGTCTTTGCCGCCGCCAGCCACGCCAAGGCAGCAGCCGCCATTGCAGCCGGTAAATTCAAGGATGAAATCATCCCGGTGGAGATTGAAAGCTGCACTCTGGTGAATAACAAAATGAAACGGAGCACGCAACTTGTCGATACCGATGACGGTGTGCGGAGCGATACAACCGCCGCCGGACTGGCCAAGCTGAAACCAGCCTTCAAGGCGACCGGTTCGGTTACCGCCGGCAATTCATCCCAGATGACCGACGGCGCGGCGGCGGTGCTGGTTGTCTCCGAAGAGTATCTCAAAAAGATCGGCAAGGCTCCGCTGGCACGCTTCGTCGCCTTTGCCGTAAAAGGGGTGCCACCGGAGCTGATGGGCATAGGCCCGATCGCCGCCATCCCTGCGGCGCTGAAACTGGCCGGTTTGACTCTGGACGACATCGGTCTGATCGAGTTGAATGAAGCGTTCGCGGCACAATCTCTGGCCTGCGTCAAAGAGCTGGGGCTCGATCCGGCCTGCGTCAATGTCAACGGCGGGGCGATCGCCTTAGGTCACCCACTCGGATGTACCGGCGCCAAATTGACCGCCAACATCCTCCACGAGATGCAGCGCACAGATACGCGCTACGGCATCGTATCGATGTGTATCGGCGGCGGTATGGGCGCGGCCGGGATTTTTGAGAAAATCTAACCCCTCCAAACCTCCCCTTGTCAGGGGAGGCTTAAAGGCTTCCCCCCTGATAAGGGGGGGATTGAGGGAGGTTGATTCTGACGTCAAAGGCAAATCCCCCTTAATCCCCCTTTTATAAAGGGAGAGACTAAAACAAAAATACACAAAACGAGGTGAAACCATGTCTTCAAAACTATTCAAAGGTGCTGAATATCTGATTACTGCCGCTGATAAAAATGACGTTTTCACGCCGGAGGATTTCAGCGATGAACAGCGGCAGATCGGCGATACTACCGAACAGTTCGTCCTCAATGAGGTTCTCCCACTGCGCGAGGAGATCGAACATCACAACCTGCCGCTATCCGTAGAACTGATGAAAAAATGTGGTGATCTGGGGCTGCTCATGATTGATGCCCCGGAGGAATATGGCGGGCTTGAACTGGACAAGGCGACCAGTATGCTGGCGGCCGAAAAACTGGCCCAGGCCGGATCGTTTTCCGTAACCTATTCGGCCCATACCGGCATCGGCACATTGCCGCTGGTATATTACGGCACCAAAGAACAAAAAGAAAAATATCTCGGTAAGATAATCTCCGGCGAGTGGATAGCCGCCTACTGTCTGACCGAACCGGGGTCGGGGAGCGATGCGCTGGGGGCTACTGCGACCGCAACCCTCTCTGCAGACGGCAAGCACTATATCCTCAACGGCACCAAACAGTTCATCACCAACGGCGGCATCGCCAATCTCTACACCGTATTTGCCAAGATCGACAAGCAGCACTTCACCGGCTTTCTCGTCGAGCGGGGCACCGAGGGCCTAAGCGTCGGGCCGGAAGAAAACAAGATGGGGGTCAGGGGATCATCAACCACCCAGATCGTTCTGGTGGATGCCATGGTACCGGTTGAAAACCTGCTTGGTGAGGCTGGAAAGGGACACAAGATCGCCTTTAACGCCCTCAATGTCGGGCGTTTCAAGCTGGGTGCAGGCGCCACCGGTGCTTCAAAGACGGCAATGACCACCGGAATAAAATATGCCAACGAGCGCAAGGCATTCGGCGTACCTATCGGATCCTTCGGTGCCATCCAGGAAAAAATTGCCGACATGAGCGCCGCGATCTTCGCCTCGGAATCGGTCGTCTACCGCCTCGCAGGTCTGATCGACGACCGTCTGGCCACTCTCCCTAAAGACACGGCCGACTATTATAAAATCTATCAGCAAGGTATCGAGGAGTATTCGGTAGAATGTGCCATTGCCAAGGTTTTCTGCAGTGAGGTGCTGGCAGACGTTGTGGATTCAGTCGTTCAGATCCATGGCGGCTACGGTTTCATTCAGGAATACGCCGCCGAGAGTTACTATCGTGATGAGCGCATCAACCGGATCTGGGAAGGAACCAATGAAATTAATCGCCTGTTGATCCCCGGTATCATCTTGAAGCGTGCCATGAAGGGTGAAATCCCTCTGCAGAAAGAGGCGATGAAGGCGTTTGAATCGTTGATGTCACCGTCCTTTGATGAGTTTGACGATTCGGTGCCGTTTGCTGCGGAAAAAGCTTTGATCGCCAGCCTGAAGCAAGCCTTTCTGGTGCTGGCGGGGAGCGGTGTGCAAAAATTCATGAACACGATCAAGGACGAGCAGGAGATCCTGCTGGCCGTTGCTGATCTGGCTATTAACGTTTTTGCCATCGAAAGCGTCGTGCTGCGCGCCGAAAAGATCCTGCCGAAATTGAGCGAGAGCAAACAAGCTTCCATAAACTCGGCCGTGAAGATTTTTACCTTTAATGGCACGGAAAAGGCTTCATCCGCCGCACGCCGGGCTGCCTATTACATTGAGGAAGGTGACACTCTGACCATGCTGCTGGCCGGTATCCGCAGGTTCACCAAATATGACGCGACCGGGCTGCTCAAGGCAAAACGTCAACTGGCAGCGGCCTCTATCGAAGCGGATAAGTATATTTTTTAACTACTCAGGTCAAAGGATTAAAAGGCATTTAACGCAAAGACGCTAAGAACGTCAAAAACTAAGAATTATCGTTTTACCCCAAAGACTTTTGGCTCTTTTTATTGGTTTTCCTTGCGTCTTCGCGTCGTTGCGTCTTTGCGTCTTTGCGTTAAATTTTTTGACTCAGGATTTCATGGTTGTTGAGCTTGTTATTTCATAGTGTTGGGTAGTTAAGTTAATTGTTTATTCGGAGTCCCATGCGCCAGCACACAATACAGACCCCCTATATGGTGGGAGAGGTTCACTTCTACAGCATCGAGCGTGACAGTGGGCTTGCTCTCTTTGATACCGGTCCACCCACTCCCGAGGGTGAGGCTGCCCTGCTGGCGAACGTCGATCTCAAGCGCTTGAAATACCTCTTCATCACCCATTGCCACGTCGATCACTACGGTCTTGCCAACTTTATCCTTCATAACAGCGATGCGGAGGTATTCATCCCGCGCAAGGACGCCATCAAATTACAGCGCCACGATGAACGGATGGCGTGCATAGCTGGACTCCTGTGCGGTTACGGTTTTGGGGAAGACTTTGCGGTCCAGTTGCGTGAAACCTTTACACGGCACAAGTTGTTTTCCGGCACCCCTGAACGCTTCCGGGTTGTTGAGGAAGCTGAGGAGCTGGCCGAACAGGGAATCAGCTGCCTTCACTGTCCGGGACACTCGCAGAGCGACCTGATCTACCTTTTGAATGGATATGCAGTTACCGGAGATGTGCTGCTGAGAGACATTTTCCAGGCGCCGCTGCTTGATATCGATCTGGACAGTTTTAGCGGGCGCTTCAAAAATTATGACGCGTACTGTCGTTCGCTGCTTAACCTGGCACAGATCCGCGGGCGGCAGATCATGCCGGGACACCGCCAGTATGTAAACAGTCTGGATGATGCCGTCCTGTATTATATCAGGACGTTGTTCGAGCGCGCAGCAAAGCTGCTCCCCTTCAGAAACCTGCCGATCAATGAAATCATTGAACGCCTGTTCAAAGGGAGGTTGGTTGAGCCGTTTTTTATCTATCTGAAGGTATCAGAGATCATTTTTATGCTGGATTTTATCGAGCAGCCTGAACTGCTCAAGGCGTCACTAGAGCAGATCGGCCTGTTTGAACAGGCACGTCACCGCTATGAGGCTTTTATTTGAATGGAGAACATCATGATCGACCCGCTGTTTCAACCGATAACCATCAACCGCATGGAGGTCAAGAATCGCATCTTCATGCCGGCCATGCATATGAATATGGCCGGCAATTATGCGGTCAGTGACCGGCTGGTTGATTTCTACGCCGAGAGGGCTCGCGGTGGGGCAGGGATGATCACCGTAGGGTATGCAACGGTGGATGCCCTTTCCGGCAATCCCGGTAACATCGGCGCTCACAAGGATATTTATATCCCTGGGCTGACCCGTCTGGCGACCGCTATCCGCGATAACGGCGCACGTTCCTCCGTACAGTTAAACCACGCCGGGCGTTACAATCACTCCATGCTGACCGGTGGAAAGCAGCCGGTGGCGCCATCGGAAATTCCCTCGCGATTGACCAGGGAGACCCCACATGAGCTGAATATCCCTGAAATTGAAGCGATCATCAACTCTTTTGCCCAGGCGGCACGGCGCGTTAAAGAATCAGGCTTTGATGCGGTAGAAATACTGTCAGGCACCGGCTACCTGATCAGCGAGTTTCTCTCCCCGCTCACCAACAAACGGACAGACCGCTACGGCGGCGACTTTAACAATCGTATCCGTTTTGGCCTGGAAGTCATTGCTGCCGTTCGTACGGCTGTTGGCGCAGATTTCCCCCTGCTGGTCAGGATGAACGGCAACGAATTCATGAAGGGTGGCTCCAACCGTACGGAGCTGCAGAACTATGCTGCCAAACTGACAGAAGCGGGGGTGAATGCCCTCTGTGTAAACGTCGGTTGGCATGAAGCGCAGGTGCCGCAGATCGTCACGGAAGTGCCGCGCGGCGTCTTCGGCTATCTGGCACGGGGGATCAAAGATCTTGTTACCATACCGGTCATCGCCAGCCACCGCATCAATGACCCTGACCTGGCCCGGGGTATGATAGCGGACGGCTGCTGTGACATGGTGGCGTTAGGGAGAGCGTTGATCGCCGATCCGTACTTCCCGGAGAAAGCCCGCAGTCGCCATGAGACCGACATCATTCATTGCGTGGCGTGCGGCCAAGGATGTTTCGACAACCTCTTCAAGATGAAGGCGGTGGAATGTCTATGCAACCCGCGTGCAGGGTACGAACGTTCTCGAGTGCTTTCCAAGAGCGACACTCCTTTAAACATAACCATTATCGGCGGGGGCGCTGCCGGTATGAGCGCCGCGGTTTCTGCCGCCGAACGGGGCCACCGTGTGACGCTCCACGAATCGGACAACCATCTTGGTGGACAGCTCCTTCTTGCGGGCGCGCCTCCAGGACGTGAAGAATTTACCAAACTGGCGGCGGATCTGGAGCGACAGCTGCAATTGTCCGGCGCTACGGTCGTGCTCAATTCCACTGTCGATGACCAGCTTTTGAAAGCTTCACATCCTGACGCCATAATTCTTGCCACGGGCGGGGTGCCGATTGCGCCCCCAATTCCGGGTGCCGATCTGCCGCATGTCGTTCAGGCCTGGGACGTGCTGACTGCCTCTGTTGCAACCGGAAAGCACGTGGTCGTAATCGGAGGGGGTGCCGTCGGTATCGAAACAGCGCTGCTGCTGGCGGAGAAAGGCACTCTTTCCGGCGAAGCGCTCAAGTTTTTGCTGGTTCATGAGGCCGAATCGTTCGAAGAGTTATACCGATTGGCAACACACGGCAGCAAGAAGGTCACCGTGGTCGAAATGCTGGGTGAACTGGGCAAAAACTTCGGCAAGAGCACCCGCTGGGGAATGATGCAGGATGTGGAGCGGTACGGCATCAAGAGCCGTACTACGGCCAGAGTGGTTGAGATTACTGCAGATTGCGTCAGAATCGTGAGCGAAGGAAGTATCGAAGAGATTCCCGCCGAATCTGTAGTGCTTGCGGTTGGCACACGCTCCAACAATTCGCT
>JAQUIG010000024.1 GCA_028683435.1 Desulfuromonadaceae bacterium
GTAACGCCACCATGCCACAAAAATGGCTGCATTGACTGTGACGAAATACACAGGAATCTTAAATAACGCATGAGTAGGTGTTGATTTAGCTGCCCAACCTCCTAAGGCAATGCCGTAGAAGGCAAGATGAAAGAAAAAGATCATAAAGTATCCGACCGAATGGGGGCTTAACGCTGCATTTGCTATAAAAGCGGTAAAAAGGAAGAGAGGGACCAGCCAGCGCAGCAGTTTGTGGCATAAATACTGATATGAAAACAGCCCATAACGGAAAGGATTAAGAAATTCGAGGTTGCGAAAAAAAACCGTCAAACCTCTGATCACCGTACGTATTTTGCGGTCGAACTCACGTCTGTTGTCGGAAATGTCCTGGTAGTAGCCAATGGCGTTTGGATCACTCACCCCCCGTAACCCCAGCCTCATGCTGTTGAGCACCGTCCTGAAATCGCTCTGCATCTCCCCGGAGAAGTCGCGGCATACCGTATTGCGTGCGGCAAAGAACGAACCGCTGAGGCCGACAAGAGAGTTGACCTGTGACTCCAGATCCCTCAACCACATTTCGTACCTGACGTAAAACCCCTCGCCGCAAGGCTTTCCATCGCGGCCGATCACCCTGTCGGCGCTGCTTACGCAGCCGACGGACGGATCGGCGAAGTTGGCGATAATCTCCCTGAGCCCGAGGTGATCAATGCGGGTGGCCACGTCGGAAAATACTATGACTTCGCCGCTGGCGTGGAGTACCGCATCCTTCTGCGCGCTTTCCTTGCCGCGACGCTCCGGAAAAGCGAGAAGTTCAATGCCGTGGGGGGCATAGCTTTGCACGATCTCGTTGGTTCCATCGGTGGAACCATCTGAGGCTACCAGTACCTGAAGTTTTTCCCGGGGATAGTCCAGGGTGAGGGTGTTTTCGAGCTTGTCCCTGATCCTGCGCTCTTCGTTGCTGGCGGTGATGATCAGGGTTGCGTGCGGTTCAAATGGGGCCTTTATCGTCGGTTTCCGTCTGAGTAAGAGGAGGGACAACGGGTAACCGAAGTAGGCGTGGAAGACCAGAAAAAGTGATGCTGCAAAAATCAGTTCCATGGGATTCTCCTTGGAAAAGTCTTTATTTGTAAGCTGGAAAAGCCAGACCAAAAAAATATTTCACGCAGAGACGCGAAGAACGCGGAGTAACGTCAAGATCTAAAACGTAAAGTCTTTAGGTTGAAAGTCCAAAGGTTTAGTTTTTGACTTTCTCCGCGCACTCTGTGACTCCGCGTGAGGCCGATTTTACTGTATAAACTGGTTGTTGCCATTGATGGACTGATGATACTGTACGGCCGTAAAGGTGGTAATAATTATCAGCCATCTTTTCTGCCGAAAAAGCTGACTCTGCCCTGCCTCTGGCCGCCTTTGACATCCTCTCCCGCAGTTCTCTGTCCTCCCGCAGGAGCAGACATTTTTCTGCAAAGGCACCTGGATTACGACTGTCAATCAGGAATCCTTCTACACCATCTGTGATGATCTCGCATATCCCCCCCACTGCGTGGGCGATGACCGGTATGCCATGGGCAAGGGCTTCAAGAATAGTCATAGGGATCCCCTCGTGTATCGAAGTGTTCAAGTAGATGTCTATGCCGTTATAAAAGGTGTCCATGTCGTCCTGATGCCCCTTCATGATAAAGCGGTTCTCTAGCTTATAGCGTTGAATCATGGCTTCAAGAACAGGTCTGTCAGGTCCTTCCCCCGCAAGCTGAAAATGTACTTCCTCTCCTTTGGTGGCGGCGACTGCTGCCGCTATTTCAACCATGAGCGGATAGTCTTTGACCGGGAAAAGACGCCCGGAGGAGCCGATCACAAACGTACCTCTTGTGGGACGAGATGAAACTACTACAGGTATTTTAATGCCGTTGTGAATCGATTCAACGCGCTCTTCACTGAATGCATACTGCTTTACAAGGGCGTTTTTGACATCTGCGGATACCGCCACTGTTCTTGTAAAATAGCGTGAAAGTAGATGGAAATTAGCTTTAGAGATGATTCGGTTCGCAAGCGTACTGTTTTCAGAGGCTAATTCCGGTAAGCCGTGCTGAGTAGCGATCAGTTTTATGTCCCTGCTGAAACCGGTTGCCAAGGTTGCCAAAATGTTTTCCTTGTAACGATGTGAGTGAATCAGATCGGGATGGGAAGTTTGCATAATTGAGCGTGTCCTGAATAAGATTTCCAGGAATGAGTGTTCTTTTTCATTGATAACGTGAACAGTTGTCCCAATCTTTCTCAAATTATTAGCAAGTTTCCCCTCGTTAAGCAGGATTACTACAAGGTCGAGATCGGGATAGCCCTTCAGGTGACTCAGCAGGTTGAAGGCCATCGCTTCGGCCCCTGCCCAGAGGTCACCGGAAATGATGTGAAATACCCTCAGTTTTGAAATAGGTGCGTTATTCATGGTTCAGTGACAAATGCACATGTGGGTTTATCCTCTCGCCTTGTTAAAGGTGGTTCGGATTTATGAAACATGCGTATGCAAACAAGCTCTATTCATATTTGATGCCACCAGTCAACATGCTGTAACTAAAGCTTTTTTTAAGATTATAAGGTGTTTAGGATGTTAATCAGAAAAATAATTAATGGCACGGGATTATGGAAAGGCAGGCCAGGCGGGGGAGCGTTGGTAATGTAAAATAATTATCTTTGTTATGTTCCGTGACACCAATCACATTAATTAAGTCGCAGTTGTCCGATAGTACAAGCAAAAGAAGTGCTGTTTCCGAAGAGGTAAACCTGGGGTAACCTGGGGACACAAAGCTGCGGATCCTGAATTTTCTAGGTAAATTCAGGATGGCCGGGTTGGCGAGGAACAGGTTCCCTGGTAGGTAATCTAAACTACGGCGGACTGTCCTTTTTTTTTGCTCGACAGATGCATGTTGAGTGCAATCGAAAAATCAGTTAAGCGCCGAAAATGTAAAAGGAGCCCGTTTTATGAAATGTCATACCCTCAAGATTCTCTTCTATGCATGCATATTCAGCATAGTAACAGCCACGGCCAGTCAGGCAAGAGACGTAACCCTACAGTGGGACCCTAGTACGGACAGTACTGTTACCGGTTATAAAGTTAATTACAATGCCGACTCTGCAACTACCCCATTCAGTGGTGCAGGAGCTACCCAGGGTTCCTCTCCATATGATGCCAAAAAGGTTACAACCGCCACATTGACCGGCCTTGACCCCAACCGAACCTATTATTTTGCAGTCACTGCCTACAATGCAACCGGAACGCAGAGCTCTTATTCCAACATCGTCAGTGTTGCTGAAGCAACTCCTCCGACGATATCGATTACCGCGCCCGCAGCGAACACCACAATAAGCGGAACGGTTTCGGTCACCGCCAGCGCCACTGATAATGTCGGGGTAACGAAAGTAGAATATTATCTGAACGGTACCCTCAAGACCACCGATACGTCAACTCCCTATGTGTATTCGTTGAACACTACTTCACTTGCCTCCGGTACATACATGCTCATGGCCAAGGCATACGATGCAGCGGGGAATGTTGGCCAGTCGAGTAATGTTTCCGTGACGGTTGTCAATGATACAACCGCCCCCACAGTATCCCTGACTACGCCTGCCAATAATGCAACAGTTAGCGGGACAACGACGATAACAGCAAGCGCGAGTGACAACGTTGGTGTGAGCAAGGTAGAGTTTTACCGAAGCGGCACGCTTTTGTATGCAGCCAATGTGGCTCCGTTCAGCTACGCCTGGAATACGGCTACCGTTACTAACGGCAGCTACACTTTGACTGCCAAAGCCTACGACAATACCGGCAATGTCGCCACGTCTGCGAATGTCGTCGTGACGGTGAATAATGTTGTCGCCGATGTTACCGCTCCGGTTGTCTCCGTGACCGCTCCTGCCACTGGTGCTACTGTCAGCGGAACCGTTTCTGTTGCCGCTTCCGCCTCGGATAACAGCGGTGTCAGCAAAGTAGAATTCTATGTCAACGGCGCATTGAAAGCCACTGACACCGCATCCCCCTATACTTACAGCTGGAATACCGCTTTAGTGTCCAATGGTTCCTATAATGTAATGGCCAAAGCGTACGACGCAGCCGGTAATATCGGCCAGTCGGCCAGCGTGTCAGCTACCGTCAACAATGGTGTGACACCGCCTGCAGGAACCATTACAGCCGTCTTTGGTAATGTCGCGGGTTCCAATTACGCTAATACTGTTGAGGATACCTTTCTCCAACTTAACACCAACGCTAACGCAACCAGCACGGCCCTTAATACATACACGTGGCCGGCCGCCAAACCTGCCAACGCCATTCTGATGAACTGGGATCTATCTGCTCTTCCTGCCGGCGCCGTCATCCAGAGCGCCACACTCAGCCTCTATATGAGCGCAAGCGGTGGAGACGCCCTCTACGAAATGCCGGTATCCGGAATAATCAACAAAATGCCGATCATCGCCAAGAGCAACGGCACTACCTACGACGGAACCAATGCGTGGACAGCCAGCAGTGTGCCGTATAACAGTATTCCCCTGGCACAGTCCGATATCGCTACCGCTGTTGATGCCCCGCTTATCGACAAGACCATCGGTTACAAAAACTGGAATGTGACCAGCCTCGTAAAGGGTTGGGTGGCAACACCTGGAAATAACAAAGGGCTCTTGCTGAACTCGTCAAGCAAAGCCAGTTCCGACAGTAATCGCGTGTTTGTCTCAAGTGAAGCTTCTGATAACAACCAGAGACCAAAACTTGTCGTAACCTATACTTTGCCCTCCTCCGACACCACCGCTCCAGCGGTAGCAATTACCGCTCCGGGCAGCAGCACAACCGTTAGCGGCACGCTTGCTGTCAGCGCAACAGCATCTGACAATGTTGCCGTGGCCAAGGTCGAGTTTTATGTGAATGGAACACTGCAAACTTCAGACACCGCATCTCCCTATTCCTTCAGCTGGAATACCTCTTCGCTGGTCAATGGTTCTTACTCCATTACCGCCAAGGCTTATGATGCCGCCGGTAACGTAGGCCAGTCTGCAGCAGGAACAGTTACGGTGAACAACATCGTAGCGGATACGACTGCACCAATCACCGCCATCACATCTCCCGCTACGAATGCTACGGTAAGTGGCACAGTCAACATCAGCGCATCAGCCAGCGACAGCGTGGGTGTCAGCAAAGTAGAATTCTATGTCAACGGCGCATTGAAAGCCACTGACACCGCATCCCCCTATACTTACAGCTGGAATACCGCTTTAGTGTCCAATGGTTCCTATAATGTAATGGCCAAAGCGTACGACGCAGCCGGTAATATCGGCCAGTCGGCCAGCGTGTCAGCTACCGTCAACAATGGTGTGACACCGCCTGCAGGAACCATTACAGCCGTCTTTGGTAATGTCGCGGGTTCCAATTACGCTAATACTGTTGAGGATACCTTTCTCCAACTTAACACCAACGCTAACGCAACCAGCACGGCCCTTAATACATACACGTGGCCGGCCGCCAAACCTGCCAACGCCATTCTGATGAACTGGGATCTATCTGCTCTTCCTGCCGGCGCCGTCATCCAGAGCGCCACACTCAGCCTCTATATGAGCGCAAGCGGTGGAGACGCCCTCTACGAAATGCCGGTATCCGGAATAATCAACAAAATGCCGATCATCGCCAAGAGCAACGGCACTACCTACGACGGAACCAATGCGTGGACAGCCAGCAGTGTGCCGTATAACAGTATTCCCCTGGCACAGTCCGATATCGCTACCGCTGTTGATGCCCCGCTTATCGACAAGACCATCGGTTACAAAAACTGGAATGTGACCAGCCTCGTAAAGGGTTGGGTGGCAACACCTGGAAATAACAAAGGGCTCTTGCTGAACTCGTCAAGCAAAGCCAGTTCCGACAGTAATCGCGTGTTTGTCTCAAGTGAAGCTTCTGATAACAACCAGAGACCAAAACTTGTCGTAACCTATACTTTGCCCTCCTCCGACACCACCGCTCCAGCGGTAGCAATTACCGCTCCGGGCAGCAGCACAACCGTTAGCGGCACGCTTGCTGTCAGTGCAACAGCATCTGACAATGTTGCCGTGGCCAAGGTCGAGTTTTATGTGAATGGAACACTGCAAACTTCAGACACCGCATCTCCCTATTCCTTCAGCTGGAATACCTCTTCGTTGGTCAATGGTTCTTACTCCATTACCGCCAAGGCATACGATGCAGCCGGCAATGTGGGGCAGTCTTCAGCAGTACAGGTGACGGTTAGCAATGCCGTCACCGATACCGTAGCTCCTTCAGTCACTATTACCTCACCGAGCAATAGATCAACCGTTAAGGGAACAGTTTGTGCCGCAGTATCCGCAAGCGATAATGTGGGCGTGACTAAAGTGGAATACTTTGTGAACGGCAGCTTGAATGAATCCGTTGCAGCATCTCCATTCGGTTACTGCATAACGACAACCGCCGCATTTAACGGCACGTACACCATGTATGCCAAGGCCTACGATGCTGCAGGCAACGTAAAACAATCGAGATCGGTAAAATATACAATTAAAAACTGATAAATTTTAAATAGGTTTTGATCGACAAAAGCTGCCCTTTCCTTCGAGAGGGCAGCTTTTTTGTTTGTCTGGTTTCTCGGGTAAAAAAACTGCAAAAAATCCTGAAAATTATGTCGATGCATCTTACAGTTTCAGCTATGCAATGACTTTTTACCACGGTTTTGTATAATAAATACAGTCATATAATATCTGGCACGCTTGATGCTGAATTGTTGACAATATTCTGCCAGGCTCTCGCGCAGAATTTCAGTCTGAGGGGGGATTGTCATGTTGATCAGAGTTAAATACGTAGATGAACGTTTTGACATGGTCCGTCCTGAAATACTGGACCGTCTTCTTGAAGCGGGTAAGGTGCGAGAATTCCAGCGTAGTGATGGCTGGGTTATGCCCGGAATAGGTAACTTGCGCCGCAAGAACAGAAATGGCTATTCCGGTCCTGACCGCCGCAAGAACCATGAAGATGAACGCAGAGTGTCGGGGTAGGGGGTATGCCGCAATTAGCCCGGTCAAAAAGTCTGCGCTGAATCCGTTCGTTAATCTATTCTTGAGATAGGTGGATATTATGTTGAATAATTCAAGAATGTTACGGTCTATTATGGGCATGCTTGTGCTCATTATCGTCTGCGCATGTAATTCCTCGTCTAGTGTAACTCCCGACGTCACCGATGTGGCCGTCGATCAAACCGCGCCTATCATAACGACCTTCACGATACCGGTCGCTTCATCAACACTGGTTGTGTCAGGTGTTGTTCTGGCTGCCAGTGATAACGTCGCTGTGACCGGGTATTATCTCAGTACCAACTCTATCCCCCCCGGGGCGACGGCCGCCTGGAGCACCAGCACTCCCTCCAGCTACATCTTTACTTCACCCGGAACGATGACGCTGTATGCCTGGGTAAAGGACGCAGCAGGCAACGTATCGGCATATCAGAGTACAAGTGTAACCATTACACTGCCGCCAGCGCAGTCTCCAACGGCAGTCTTGGAAATTGATGCGGCAGGAACTGACACCGCTCCGCTCCATTCACCTTGGGATACCTGGGCTTTGTGGACGCCCGCTCCCGTTTCTGTCGCTGATGCGGCCAGATCCCCGATGATCCGCTATATTGCTTTTTTCAACGCAACCGGCGGTATGCCCGCCTTACCGGAAAATGAACTTTATGACGAGGATGCAGCCGGCAACCCGGTTTACCACTTCGAGAGATTGACGCCGAAACTTGATTCTGTTTTGGCGGCTGGATTCAAACCCTATATTGTACTGTCCTATACGCCGCTTAAACTGGCCAGCGATCCGGCGGCTATTTCCCCTGAATTCGGCACCAACACCAGCCCGCCAAAAGACTGGAACAAATACTACAACTACATCAAAGCGTTTTTCGAAAACCTGAGCCTGACTTATGGGGTCGGGGAGGTGGCATCGTGGCGTTTCCGTTGCGGTACCGAGCCGGACAATGGCGCGTGGTGGAGCGGAACCATGGATGAGTGGTTCAAATTCTACGATTACACCATTTCGGCGGCCAGGGTAGCGAACCCGAATGTGAATATGCGCATCAACATCAATCCGGGCAATTACATGTCTTCAGCTTCCCCGTTCGTTGCTGCGCTGGCAGCGCGGATCCAAGCCGGAACTTTCAGTATTCCCGGTGAATCACCCATTGTGCCGTCAGTCATAAGTTTCTCGTACTACCAGGATGACCCGTCAAAAATCGCCGCTGCCGTCTCTGATATCCGTTCTGAGCTGGAGCGGTATCCCATGTTTGGCGGAATACCGCTCGGCGTCGACGAGGGGTATATCTATGATGATGAAACTGGTGCGATCATGTACTCACGACTTGACGGGACCGAGTTTGGCGGGGCTTATTTCGCGTTACTCACGGCAACAATGGTTGAACAGAACATTCTCTGGGGGGCGTTGTGGAACACCGGTGCGGCTGATGTGCCGCCTCCTGCCCGGAACGTCCTCGATCTGTTTCAGCAGCTACTTGTCGGTGGCATAAGATTAGGCTGGTCGACAGCTTATGGGAAACCGGTGGATAATAATGTGGTCGGAGGACTGGCTGTCCGGCCAGTGGGTGTGTCTAATGGCCAGGTACGACTGATGGTGTTCAACTATAACGCCTCGCGTTCTGCCAACGCCGCTGAGTCTGTACTGCTCCGGTTGCGCGGGGTCTCGGCGAGTGGTGTGAAAGTAACCTGGTATCGGATCGATCGCAACCACGCCAACTACTCAGCCCGGTGGCTTGCGGACAGTGCCGAAATACCGAGAAATGCATATACAACTTCTGCTCTGTCACTCTATGACCTCGATCCAACAGATGGAATAATTCAGAAAGGAGTTGATCTGTGGAACGCCAATAAATCGATCTACGCCGCTCTCTCGAAGGTTTTTCCGGAGTCTGAACAGGCGGTTCGTATGCCGAATGCAGAAGGTACGCTGGAGATACAGCTGACTCTTCCTCCACATGGAGTCGTGTTTATGCGTCTGGATCCGCCCTGACAATTGCACCCGGATAATTTTAAGCTCGATTATTGCCATGCTGTTGATTCCGGAGACAAAAAGCTATCTAAAAGAAATATCCGAACCTATATATCCGGCTGTGCTGGATGTTTTTATTTTGTATGGTAGAGTTACAACTGTTGCTGCGGTTGTGAATAACTGATCCTTATCAAAGCCGTTAAAAGGAACATGCCATGCCGAATGAAGAGTCCACCATCTCTCCGGAGGAACAAGAGAAACTTATCCATGCAAAACAGGAGTGGGCGCATACCTTTGATGCGGTCTCAGATCTGATTTTTATTGTCGATAACGATCTTAAGTTCCTTCGTGTTAACCGCGCCATGGCAGAGCATTGCGGCTGCAGACCCGAGGAGCTGGTGGGACGCAAATGTTTTGAGGTAATACATGGTACGAAATCTGCCCCTGACAACTGCCTGCATGCCAAAGTAATCGAACTCGGGAAACCTCAAACAGCAGAGTTTATTGTGGAAAAACTCGGCGGAATTTTTGAAGTAACCATGTCCCCGATGTTCAATACTGATGGGCGGATAACTGCCACTGTCCATGTTGCGCGGGATATTACCGAAAAAAGACGCCATGAAGAACTGCTGGCCGCTCAGCAAAAACAGCTTGAAGAGATAAATAACACCCTCGAGAGTCGCATCACCGAAGCTGTAGCCGAACTGCGCAAAAAAGATGATATTCTCATTCAGCAGAGCCGACTGACCGCCATGGGTGAAATGATCAGCAATGTCGCCCACCAGTGGCGTCAACCGCTCAACAATGTTGGCTTGATTGTACAGAACCTGCAGCTTGCCTTTAAGTCGAACGATCTATCGGTTGAGGAGCTGGACGAAGATATTGCGGAGATCATGAAGGTACTTCAGCAAATTTCTGAGACCATCGATGACTTTCGCAATTTTTTCAGTTATGAGGAAAAACCGTGTTCGTTTATTGTCAATGAACTGGTCTCCCGCTCGCTTTCGTTCGTAGAACCGTCGTTGAAAAGGAAGGGGATCTTGATAGAACTCGATGAACAGCCTGACATAGTAGTGAGTGGGTATCCCAATGAATACATGCAGGCATTTTTAAATGTCATGCTGAATGCGAGGGATGCGCTGCTGGGCCATCAGGTGAGCATGCCGCTGATCAGCATCCGCATCTCCGGCGAAAACGGGCGTTCGATAGCCACGGTTCGCGATAATGGCGGCGGCATCCGTGAAGATATTCTACCAAAGATATTTGATCCATACTTCACTACCAAGCATCAGAGCACGGGAGTCGGGCTCGGTCTGTATATGGCCAAGATGATTATCGAGAAAAAAATGCACGGCACCCTGACGGCCCGTAACGTGGACGGTGGGGCCGAATTCAGAATAGAAGTATAGATTTTACTGCTCTGGCGCAACATCGATACAATTGGAACAGTACGATCCTAAAACCGGCCCCCCACAAAAAACAAATGTTACAAATCGAGCTCCCGGTAAAAAATATTACTTTCCATAACCACCCGCTATCAAACAATTATTACTACGCCACGCTTAAATTATTAAACTGGCGGTTCACATCCTTTGCCCCACTATGGAATTTTAGTCTGTAACTATTTAAAATAACACGTTAAATTTAATAATAAATTTGGCACGCCTTATGTAAAGCAACACCTGATTTAAAAAATAAATCAGACGGGGAGGTTTGCATGACCATTAGGATGGCAGGTACAGTGGCACGCCTGGAGGGGGACTGGACCCTTACCGCAATTACTCGTAATCTTGATTCACTGGCACTTTCTTTACAACAGCTGGAATCTGGAATTGGAAAAAAACTTCGAGTCGACTGCGGTCAGATGAAAGATGCAGACATAAGCGGTTTGCAACTTCTCAACGTATGGATGCAGTGTGTCAGGTTCCGCGGCGTGGAGCCAACCCTGGTCAATGTGCCGGAAAAGCTGCGGCACGCCATGCAGGCCCTGGTAGGACATTGTTTTAAAGATACCTGCCCTGAAGCCGTAATGCTTGCCTGACCCCCGATAAGCAGGTTGTTATGGCAGAGACAATGCCTGATCACTAAAAATCACAAATAAACAAGGAGCATACAGGATGAAATTCACCGAAATCAAGGAAATCGCCAGGCAGCACAATCTGAAGGTCGGAAAAACAACCAAAAGTCAACTGGTTCGGTCTATCCAGCAGGCTGAGGGAAACCAGCAGTGCTTTGGCAATAACCTTTCTGCGGAATGTGGACAGTTTTCCTGCGCATGGCGCGAAGATTGTGTCTGAATGATTAACCATAAAAAAATTATTTCTCTGTTGCTGTTCATAGTGGCCTGCAGATCAGCTGATTCCATGGCTGCCGGGCAGAATATCAATTGCAGCAGTATTCAGCATATGCAGAGTGAAAGCAGGCAGTTTAAGATCTGCCTCGACCGGCAAAATAGTTTGCAGACGGAAAAACGGTTGCAGTTGCCACTATTATCCGAAGGTGTCGGCAGTGAAGAAGAGTTGATTTGTAAGCTGCTGGAAGAAATAGTAAAAAACGAAACAGAGCGCCAAAAAAGTCAGGATAGACAGGCTGATATTCTGGAGAAGCTGCTTTTGGAATCAACAATTTCAGAAGCAGCTTCTATCATTTCAGAGCCACAGTAAAAAACCTCCGCCAGTGATGAGGGTACTTATGAATGAAAGCCGGGTTTAAATATGACCACACAGAGCAAGGTTTCTGACTACTTCCGCCATGTCATCCCGATTTCCTTCCGACAGTGGCGCTCCCTCGGATTGGGAGATCTTTCACGCCACATGGGTGAACGGCGACTCCCTCCGGTAATCTTTTTTCGTCAACTGGCTTTATCGCTTAACAGTGCTCATCCCGCCGGTGCTCCGACGGTATACGCGGCACACCTGAATCTCTTTGCCATCCTGCAGTCAGTGTATCGTTACATGATCGATGTCCTTGCTGAACACGCTGCCTTTGGCGTGCTTGAAGAGGCGGTGCATCGCGCCGGCTTTGATCCGGCAGGTGGCGAAGCCATGTTGTCTGCAGGGCGATTCGTGGAACTGTTCCCGCCTGCTGAAGTAATCTCCGGCGAAGTGTCTGCCGACGCCTGGCTGAAGGGAGACTCCCGGATGCGTGAGGTGCTGCGGGAGATGCTGCTTCTGCATGCTGCCGCTGAAAATCCGGCCGTTGAGAGTTTTCGCGATATAATAGATGATAGTGAGTTAGCAGAGTCGTCATCATATAAGGACATTGCCGCAAAAACCCACGATGCACTGACTGAGAAACCGTTCGTAGCGCAGCTTGGAATCTCGCTTGGTGAGGCGCTCCGGGCTCCGGTCCGGGCGGCACCGGATTCGCTGGCAGAGCAGGTGCGTTTCGTACGTGACAGATGGGGTGCCGTTCTGACTCCCGAACTACTTGCAGAACTGACAACAGCACTTGATATTCTGCTTGAAGAGGAACGCGAGCGGGGGTGGGGTGGCGAACCGGGACCGCCACCGGTGCTGGAATTCAAGCGAGGCGGAGGAATGGGTCCTGGCCGCGGCGATTCAATTTTCGCCGGGTTTGATTATCCCGAATACGAACGATTTTCTCAGGATGCCGACTGGATGTCCAATGTCGTTCTGATGTCAAAGATGGTCTATGTCTGGCTCGACCAGCTAAGCCGCATTCATGGATATCCCATCACCCGTCTTGACCAGATTCCCGATGCCGAGCTTGACCGTCTCGCATCCTGGGGCTTTTCGGGACTCTGGCTGATCGGCCTCTGGGAACGCTCACCCGCTTCACAGCGAATCAAGCAGATCTGTGGGAATCCTGATGCCATCGCCTCGGCCTATTCCCTGTACGATTATGAGGTCGCCGACGATCTGGGAGGGTGGGATGCACTTTCCAACCTGCGGGAGCGAACCGCCAGGCGCGGTATCCGTCTGGCCAGCGACATGGTCCCTAACCATACCGGCATCTATTCGCGCTGGGTGATACAGCACCCGGAGTGGTTTGTTCAGACCGACTACCCACCCTTTCCGACGTACCAATTTAATGGCGAAGATCTGTCCCGCGATTGCAATGCCTGCATTCAGATAGAGGACGGCTACTGGAGCAAAAATGATGCTGCCGTAGTCTTCAAACATTATGACCGGCGTGATGGGCGTACCCGTTACATCTACCATGGCAACGACGGCACCAGCATTCCCTGGAATGACACCGCGCAGCTCAACTATCTGATCCCCGAAGTCCGTGAAGCGGTCATTCAGACCATTCTGCATGTAGCCCGCAATTTCCCGATCATCCGCTTCGACGCCGCTATGACCCTGGCAAAAAAACATTACCAGCGGCTCTGGTTCCCGTTGCGCGGCCACGGGGGCGGCATTCCGTCACGTGCCGAGCACGGCATGAGCAAAGAGGAGTTTGATGCTGTCTTCCCGGTCGAGTTCTGGCGCGAGGTAGTGGATCGTGTCGCCGAGGAGGCTCCCGGCACATTGCTGCTGGCGGAGGCCTTCTGGATGATGGAGGGGTATTTTGTCCGGACGCTGGGGATGCACCGGGTCTATAACAGCGCCTTCATGAATATGCTCAAGACAGAAGATAATCACAAATATCGCCATACAATTAAAAATGTACTGGAGTTCAACCCCGAGGTACTCAAACGGTTTGTCAACTTTATGAACAATCCGGATGAGAAGACGGCCGTGGCGCAGTTCGGCTCGCAGGACAAATACTTCGGTGCCTGCGTACTGCTTGCCACCATGCCGGGACTGCCGATGTTCGGCCATGGCCAGATCGAGGGGTTCCATGAAAAGTACGGCATGGAGTACAAACGTGCCTATTGGGATGAACAGATTGACGAAGGTTTGGTGGGAGGGCACGAGTTATGGATTTTCCCGCTGCTGCGCCGCCGCTGGCTCTTTTCCGGCTCGCAAAATTTCATGCTCTACGACTTCTACGCCTGCGACTGTATCAACGAGAACGTTTTTGCCTATTCCAATCGGGCTGGAGAACATCGGTCACTGGTTTTATACCACAACAGCTTTTCTACCGCTGCCGGATGGATCAGGGAGTCGTCCGGATTTGCCGTAAAAAACGACAACGGTGAGCCAGAAATTCGCCGGACAACGCTGGGGGTCTCCCTGGGTCTGAAAGATGAAGAGGGTGTTTATTGTGCTTTTCGCAATCACATCACGGGGTTGTCATATCTGCGCAACAGTCGCGAACTGTATGAATATGGACTCTACGCCGAGCTGAAAGAATACCAGTTTTATGTTTTTGTGGATTTTATTGAAATCCATGACGATAGCGAGGGAAACTGGAGTCGGCTCTGTTCGGCGCTGGAAGGCAGGGGTGTGGACTGCCTGAAGGATGAGCTGAAACAACTGAAATATGGGACATTGAATGACACTTTTAAGACAGCGATAAAGGTGATGCAGGGTGTGATGGGGGTCATGATTGATGCCCCTGCGGTCGATGCTGCTGCGATCGATTGTACTGCTGTGACAGCGGCCTCGCGCGATTTTTTGATCGAGTTGCAGAGGTTGGCCGATGCTGAGGAAAAGGTTCAGGCGGATACGCGTTTGCTTGACAAACGGCTCAAGACGATTGGGTCACGGTTCAAGCGAGTTGCAGCGCTGTTAAAAATCAAGCCGGTTTCAAAAGACGCTCACGCCTTCCAAGCACGGTTAAACGCTACTGCCGGTTCTGCCGACGGCAGCGGGTTGCTAGCGGCCTGGGTGTTGTTATCCGGCACGAAACCTGGCGTCATGGAGCAGTTTGGACTTGATTGCACCTTGCGGCGGATGCTGGGTGTCGATGGTGCCCTGCACAGGATTAGACTTCTCTCTGCGATACTGGCTCTCCCGGAAATATCAGCACTGCCGACGCACATTTTTTCTGCTTCAGCTTGCCGGGAGTTTCTGGATGTTCATGAAAGCAGAGGCACAGAGTGGTTTAACAAAGAGCGTTTTGAGGAACTGGGGGAGTGGCTGGCGATGCTCAGTCTGATAGCTTCGGCTTCACGTGCGGAATCTGCCGCCTCTGTTTCGGCAGCGATGGTCAAGGCTGAAAATATGCTGAACTATGCCAATGAACTTGCTGCCCATGCCGGGTATCGTACCGGTCTGTACCAACGGATGTTGCTGATATCCAAACATGAATTATCATTAGATTGCGCATGATGCTGCGCACAAACCACTTCTATACACAGGAGCGTTATGACTCACGATACTATTTCAAGGGTACTTGACAGATACTACCATCCGCTTATGACAGCCCTGTTTGGGGTATCCTCTGTTGTCCTGGCTGCGGCTGCAGGTTCGTTGGCTGGATTAGAGGCAAACATAAACAGCGGTACAGAAAAAGTAAGGACAGTAAAATATTCCGACGTATTTGACATCGTCCATGAACAGCGGGTGAAATTCGCTGCAGTCCATGGGGTCGCAGATCCGGCCGCGCTTGTTGCGGCGGTCAGGCATAGTGCTATGGCAAACCTGCTGATCAGTGTTGCCATTGAGGAAAGTCGTGGTGATCCGGTTGCGGTAGGTTCGGCCGGGGAACAGGGAGCCTGGCAGGTAATTGCTTCGGACTGGGGGTCAGTGCCAAAAGATATGATTGGGCAGGCAATCCAGGCAGAAAGAATCATCCGTGCCCTTCTGGCCGATGCCAACGGGGATAAGAGAAAGGCACTGGCACGGTACAATGGCGGCCCTACACCTCCCGGCAAGAGTTATCGGTATGCGGAAAGAATACTAAAAAGGGCGAGGCACCTGCAAGTTGCAGTCAATTACCTCCCGCCGAAAGAATATAGATTGAGAACTGCCGCTCTGTAAGGGGGTGGTTGCGGAAATATTCAATGATGTAACAAACAGTGCTGCCGATAAAAAAGTAACGCACTTGCAAATATGTAATTTATTAACCAGTTACCAGCATATGCTATCTCTGATTCACTCGGGTGCACTACTTATTGAACCGCCTTCATCCGACACAACAATCTTAAGTGTCCGATATTAAATGATAATTATCAGGTAATATTTGGCATGAGATGTGAAAACACCATGCTGATGTACTTATTTCTAAAATCGGGCTAACTGGTGAAAATGGAGGCATATATGACCGTTCGCATGGCAGGTACGGTGGCTCATCTGGAGGGGGACTGGACCATGACTGGAGTGGCAGACAATATCGATTCGCTGGTGTTGTCTCTTAACAAGATTGAATCTCAAGGGGGAAAAAGTCTCCTGATAAACTGTGAGCAGATTGATGAGACAGATACAAGCGGCTTGCAGCTCCTGAACGTCTGGATGGAATGCGCCAGACTCCGGGGTATTGAACCGAAACTGGTGAATGTGAACAATGATATGCGGCGAGCAATAAAAGAGCTCGGTTTTAGTAACAGCTTTTCAGATACATAAAGATCCTGTTGGAGAAATACCGCTATGAAACACGAAATTACAGGAGATAGTCAACACCGTCAAACGCGCCTGCGTCTGCAGTCGGAGAAGTTTTCCGCTCTTTTGGGGGCTGAGTCAGCACCTGCGCATCAGGAGGAGATGCAAACTATCACCACAGCTGTCGATAATCTCCTTAAATGCACTGGATTCCAGGGCCGCGCCCGCCGCAATTGCTTCGACTATCGGTTGGAGAAAAATGAAGTATATCTGCCGGGACTGCCACCCGCCTTCGATGGTTATACTATCTTGCACCTTTCCGATCTGCACGCCGATGGACTCGTCGATGAGGGGGAAGGCATCATGCGGATTGTCGAAACTGTACCGTGTGACCTCGCGGTGATGACCGGTGACTTCAGCTCCGAAGAAGCCGGTGCTCATTACGAGCCATGCCTTGAGGCACTTGCGCCGATCGTCCGCTCCATTTCGGCCCAGGATGGGATCTTCGGGGTTCTGGGCAATCACGATCTTTGGGAAATGGTACCGGAACTGGGGCGGATCGGTGTGCAGGTGCTGCTGAATGAAGCGGCTCAGTTGCGCCGCGGTACAGCGGATATCGTACTGGCCGGCGTTGACGACCCGCATTACTATAAATGCCATGATCTGAAAAAGGCTCTTGCGGCGGTGGCTCCTGATCAGGTTGTCATTTTGCTGTCACATTCCCCGGAGATCGCAGCAGAAGCGTCAAGGTACGGAGTTGATTTCTACCTGTGTGGGCACACCCATGGTGGCCAGATCTGCCTGCCGGGAGGAATAGCGCTGTTTGCCAATACCTCCTGCATTCGCAGCTATGTGTCCGGGAGCTGGAAATGCGGCACCATGCAGGGGTACACCAGCAGGGGAACAGGGTTCTCGCTGGCAGCGGCCCGTTTGTTCTGTCCGCCGGAGATAACGCTGCATACGCTTCACACCGGCAGTTTGCCGTGCGACTTCTACGGAGTGATTGAGGAAAATATTGGAAAATTGTTCAACATGACGGGGCATGCCGTATATGCGTAAACGACACTAAAAGGAGAATACAAATGGCAAAAGGGACGGTTAAATGGTTCAACGACAGCAAGGGATTCGGATTTATTGAGCAGGAAGATGGCAGTGCTGATGTATTCGTCCACTTCTCCGCGATTGCCGGTGACGGCTTTAAGACACTTGTCGAGGGCGACAAGGTTACGTACAACGTTGTCAAGGGGCCGAAAGGTCTTCAGGCTGAAAACGTGCAGCGGGTTTAACGGCATTCCGCTCTGTCGCCGCAGCAGGGGCTGACCCATGAACATTCCCAAGACCAGTACATTAGCCGTTCCGTTCCAAAGGATAGTCGGCCTGAGGAACCTCGGTGGCAGGGTTTACGGCATCGACAGATGGTTGGTGGGCACATTTCTGCACGCCATTGGTGATCCGGCATTGTGTGTGACGTTGTGGGATGGAAAACAAATCGGGGGGGAGACAACTATCTCCACCGTTGGCATGGTGATTCACGACCGGGCCGCTCTCTTGCGGCTCCTGACCAATTCGCTCCTGCATTTCGGCGACGATTACAGCAACGGCCGGATCGAGATAGAGGGGGGGCTGGTTCCGTTCATGGAAACCGTATATCAGGCCATGGATCGACTGCCTAAATTCCGGCAGGTTTCCGATCCCGCCGCGTATCGTCGCAATCAACCACGTCTTAACTCCCTCTCCGGATCACAGCGCAATATCCATCACCACTACGATATCGGCAATGATTTTTACCAGCTATGGCTGGATGCCGACATGCTTTATACCTGTGCCTATTTTCCCGATCCGTCCGCATCACTGGAGGATGCCCAGATCGCAAAGATGGAGCTGATCTGCCGGAAACTGCGTCTGCAGCCGGGACAGACCGTTGTGGATGCAGGATGCGGCTGGGGCGCGCTGGCGCGTTACATGGCCAGACGCTACGGCGTCAACGTCAGGGCTTACAATATTTCGCACGAGCAGATCGCTTATGCGCGCCAACGGGCCCGTGCCGAAGGTCTGGAGCGGCAGGTCGAGTATATCGAGGATGATTATCGGAGCATTACCGGAACCTGTGACGCCTTCGTTTCGGTGGGGATGCTGGAGCATGTGGGGCCGGACCATTACCATGAACTAGGCCTTGTGATTGATCGCTCCCTGAAAGACGATGGTATCGGTCTGATTCACACTATCGGGCAGAACTGTTCGAGGCCGATGAGCCCCTGGTTTTTGAAACGGATGTTTCCCGGCAGCTACCCCCCTACCATCAAGGAGATGATGACGCTCTTCGAACCGGGTGAGTTTACCGTTCTGGACGTGGAAAACCTTCGACTGCACTATGCGAAAACTTGCGAGCACTGGCTTGAGCGTTTTGAACGTAACCTGAACCGGATCCGGGAAATGTTCGATGAAGTCTTTATCCGCGCTTGGCGACTCTATCTGTCCGGCTGCATCGCCAATTTCAATATCGGCGCCCTGCAGCTGTTCCAGGTCGTATTCTCACGGGCAGCCAACAACCGGCTCCCCTGGACACGGGCGCATATGACGGCCCCGAATGGGGATCCCTGATGGAATCCTGCGAGGTGCTTGTGGTCGGCGGCGGCCCGGCGGGGTCAACCTGTGCCGGCAAACTTGTGCAGGCGGGGCTTGATGTGCTGCTGCTGGACAAAGAGAGGTTCCCGCGGGAGAAACCGTGTGCAGGGTGGATAACACCGGCTGTATTTGAAGTGCTGGAGCTTGATGCTGAAGAATACCGACAGGGGAGGGTACTGCAGAATATCAACAGCTTCCGCACCGGCCTTATGAACGGCGCCGAGGTTGTTACCAGCTATGGCACAACCGTCAGTTACGGCATCAGGCGCTTCGAATTTGATCACTACCTTCTGGAGCGAAGTCGTGTGCGCCGGCAGCTTGGAGAAGCGGTGACGTCCCTGAATTATAAAGACAACTGGTGGCTCGTAAACGGGCGTATCAGAGCCCGGATGCTGGTGGGGGCAGGAGGTCATTTCTGTCCGGTGGCGCGTCAGCTTGGAGCATGCATCGGCCGAGAGGAGGTTGTTGCCGCCCAGGCGGGGGAATGGGCCATGACTCCGGCAGAGGAACAACAGTGCCGTATCCAGCCCGACACCCCGGTGCTGTTTTTCTGTCGTGACATGAAAGGGTATGGCTGGATGTTCCGGAAAGATAGCTGGCTCAATATCGGCATGGGACGCAGGGATACGGTTAATCTTATCCGCCACACCAGTGATTTCTGTACTTTACTCGAACAGCAGTGCCGTCTTCCTGCCGGTCTGGTCGGTAAGCTCCAGGGGCATGCCTACCTATTGTACGGGGGGGTGAATCGGCGCTGTTGCGTCAGTGACGGGGCGCTGCTGATCGGTGATGCCGCCGGAGTCGCAAACCCGGACAGCGGCGAAGGGATTCTGCCGTCTATCGAGTCGGCCCTGTTGGCCGCAGAAGTCATGCTGGCGGCCAATGGCGATTACCGTAGCGACAATCTTAAGCCGTATGCAGAGCGGTTGAATCTCCATTTAGGTAGCGTAAATGCCACCATCTCTTCGTTACAGATATTATCCCCGATCTCCTGCTATCTTGGGACCAGACTGCTCTCCAACGGCTGGTTTACGCGACATATCCTCCTTGATCGCTGGTTCCTCCGGCGCTGAATCCACGGTGGCGGTATTACTTTAAAGACATATTCCGGAGGGAACTCATGCGGCTTTTTATTGCCATAAAAATTCCCGATAACATCAAGATGGCAATCGGCAGCCTGCGGGTGGATATTCCAGGCGCCCGCTGGGTTCCGGCGGAACAGATTCACCTGACCCTCGCCTTTCTGGGCGAGGTGAAAGAGGTTGTCGCAGGGGGGGTGACGGAGGAACTCGGCCGCATACAACTCCCTGAATTCATCCTCCACTTCAGCGGGACCGGCTGCTTCCCCGACCGTCACCGGCCACGGGTGCTCTGGATCGGGGTGCAGCCGCATCCGCATCTGCAGGCGCTCGCCGCGATGGTGCGCACAGCCGTGCTTGCCTGCGATATCCCGCAGGAGGAGCGTCCCTTTTCTCCCCATATAACGCTGGTCCGGCTGAAACCGGCACCCTCCCGTGAGTTTGATGCTTTTCTCGACAGGAACAAAAATCTAACGTTTCCACCATTCAGGGTGCGGGAGTTTACACTTTTTCAGAGCATATTGACCCAGCAAGGGGCGCTGCATATTCCTGTCAGGAATTATCCGCTGGCTGCTGCTGATGTCGTCAGCGGGCTGTGATCTGCGAATGGTCCGGGGAGAGGCGCAATCAACAGCACCGATCCTGTATGCAGATGTTATGAAGTGAGCCGCAGGCAAAAAAACATATTTCCGGAAAAACTCCAGCCGATGTTTATATTCCGGCAGTCACCCTACTTTCCTCTTTAAATTCCCTGTAAATATTGAACCGGCGCTAATATGTGTAAAATTTATAAACCACTGAAATTCAAGGTTTATTTATGGAACGTTTTGGCACGTCGTGTGTAGATGTTCCTCACAGTACCTACTATTGACGACTATCCTCAGTTCGGCGACAAGACAAAGGCTCCGTCTTGGTTGATGTCCGACGATATTCCCACCGAGCCGAAGACAGGAGGGCAGGACATGCGAAGTAATGTGATCAATGTGATGATGATGGCGTTTATTGCCGTGGTGTTTGGCATGGCTGGCTGTGGAGGAGGCGGAGGTGATCCCTCTAAAACAGCAGCTACGCCCGCAACCGAACCCGTAACGACACCTGTAACCGAACTAGCACCTGCAGTTTTTAATATTGCCAGGGTGGCGAGAAACGGGATGATCGTCACTTTGACATCGGCCACAATCTCCAAGGACGGGTCAAATGACGTATATACGTTTAATTACACCCAGAAAAACGTGACAAGTGGCACTCTTGATGAAGTCCGCATGAAGTTCTACTTCACCGACGCTACATCAATGCCTCAAGATGGTTCCTTCGGTACTCTTGTCCCAGGAGAGTCCAAGCAAAAAAGTTACTCATTCACAGTCCCATCCACTAAGAAACCTTCGATACTTGAGTTTGATCATGATAATGCTTTTGCATTGATCCCCGTTCCTGGTTCGATACAGATACCGTGGTCATAGTAGTCCGCCCCGCCACGGCAATCAGTGTGTGACCTTGTTTCATACTATTTGAAAAGCATGAGTTCCAAAGGTAAGAGGAACTCATGCTTTTTAGAGAGATTTATAATACCTTAAAACGGCACACTTCCCTGGAGTACAGCATCCGGATCTGCTCTGTTACACGTCCAGCACGACAACCGCTTTCCATATAGTGTCCTTGTACACGACCTGCAAGCGGTGCAGCGTGACCGCCTTGACATCGACCAGCAGACGGTGCCGGTCAGTACTGAGCTGTTCCCCGCTGAGGGTCGACTCCAGACTGAAACCGCCTTCCCGCTCTTCTATTCGCACCGTGTCGGCATGTAAAAGCAACCGGCGGGCATCCTTGTAGAAAATCAGCTCTTGCAAAAATGACCAGAGCAACAGGTCCAGCTCCTGGTTCTCCAGCCGTATCGTCAACTCCTGCCGCCGCTCCACCCGCTCCGGCGCTGCAGCCATGGTGCGCAGCAGGGCGGCTGCAGCGGAGATAAACAGCTCTTCCCGTGTCCCGCCAAATGCCTCGAAGGCAACATCGGCGGTGGCGATATCTTCAAGAAAGCGGAACGCCATGATCGAGTCTCCTTAAACAGCAATAACCAGGTTACCCCTTGATGTTGCCGATCGGCACCAGTTTGGCGACCCTTCTGCTCAAGCCGGCCTCTTCTGTCACCCGTGCCACAAGGTCGATATCCTTGTAGGCCAGCCCCGCCTCCTCGGCCAGGCCGCCGTAAGAGGCGGTGCGGACATAGATGCCGCGCTGCTCCATCTCTCCCAGCAGTGTGCGCCCCTTAACCATCTTTTTGGCCTGGTGGCGGCTCATGGTCCGACCGCTGCCGTGGGCGGTTGTATAGAAGGTGGGGGCGGCGCTCGCCATCCCTGCCAGCAGGTATGATCCTGTCTCCATGCTGCCGCCGATAATGACCGGCTGGCCGGTTTCACGATAACAGTCGGGAAGGCCGGGCATCCCCGGCCCAAAGGAACGGGTCGCCCCCTTGCGGTGTACCAGCAGTTCCCGCAGTTCGCCATCGATCAGGTGCTTCTCCAGCTTGGCGGTGTTGTGCGCTACATCATAGACCATGTGCATTCCCAGATCCTCCGGTGAGCGATGGAAGAGACGGGAGAATACTTCGCGGATACGATGCAGGATCACCTGACGGTTGGCAAAGCCCATATTGGCCGCGCATTTCATCGCCGCAAAATAGGACTGCCCCTCGGGCGAGCGAAAGGGGGCGCAGGCCAGCTCCCGGTCATGCAGCTTGATCCCGTATCTGGTCGTCATCACCTTTAGAAAGGATTGGAGGTAGTCGGTTGCCACCTGATGGCCGAAGCCGCGGCTGCCGCAGTGAAACATGATCACCACCTGGTTGGGGGTTGTGATGCCGAAGGCCCGGGCGGTCGCCGCGTCAAAGATGTTCTCCGGCCTGGCCACCTGAATTTCGCAGTAATGGTTGCCGGAGCCGAGGGTGCCGATCTGGTCGAAGCCACGTTCTATGGCCTTGTCGCTGCAGGCGTCGGCATCGGCCCCTTCGAAACAGCCACCCTCCTCGGTCATCTCCAGATCCTCCGGAGTCGCCAGGCCGTTCTCAAGGCACCAGCGTGAGCCGTTTTCGATCACCCGGCGGAATTTGCTCTGCGAGCAGCGGACGAAACCGGTACACCCCACCCCGGTAGGAACCGCGAAGAACAGCTGGTCCACCAGTTCGTGAATGCGCGGTCGCACCTCCTCCTCGGTCAGGGTCGTCAGACAGAGGCGCATGCCGCAGTTGATGTCGAAACCGATCCCGCCGGGTGAGATCACGCCGGTGGTCGGGTCAAAAGCCGCCACGCCGCCGATAGGGAAACCATATCCCCAGTGGCCGTCCGGCATGCAGTAAGAATAGTTGATGATACCGGGGAGACAGGCCACATTGGCGGCCTGATCGAAGACTCCGGCCTCCATGCCGCCGAGGAGCGACTCCGAGGCGATAATCCGGGCAGGAACTCGCATCCCCTCCTTGTAGCCGACAGGGAGTTCCCACACGGTGTCGGATATTTTACGCAGCTGCGGCGGAAGTGACATGATCTGTTCCTTTTTGTTATGACGGTGTTTAGCAGGAGTTATAACCATCATGAAACGTGCCAGGCTTTGCCGGAAATAAATATTTAAATAACGATGTGTTGGGTAATACGCCAAAACAAGGGATGTTAAAATAAGCGCTGTTAGCCGATGCTTTGCATGGAAGGAGGCTTGTACGACAAGGAGCTGCACGGGATTGTTAACTATCTTGCATATGTAAAAAACTGACGGCTGAACGCTCATGAATAAAGCTATAAAGAGCTGTAATTAAAGCGTTATTTGTGCAGTTTCTTCTGGCATGAAATATGGATTCAACCGGTAGAAACAAAATAGATCACTGAAACCTGCATAAAGGAGAGCATGCCATGCTTTATTTTGTCAAAAACAACATGCTGCATCGTTTACCTGTTTCCAGACGTTGTGACTGCATTTACAAGAATGAGCCGTTGCGAGACACAATCCCTAACGACGTCGAACGGTGCGTGTATTGCATGAACTACTGGCCTGACGACGAAGCTTGACTCTTTTTGAGGAGGGATGTGATATGCCTGTTTACGAGTATCGCTGCAAGAGTTGCGGAAAGGTGTTTACTCTCCAGTTGAGCATATCGGAGCATGAAAAAGGAAAGATCACCTGTCCTGATTGCAAGGGGAGCAAGGTTGTCCAGCAGTACTCCACCTTCTTTGCTAAAACAAGCAAGAAGAGTTGATTCGTATTTCTGTGAAGCCGCTTGGCGCCCAGATGACAGACCAGCTTGCTTTCATTGCAGAGTTCGTTAAACACCCGCTCCAGGTCGGGTCTATTATCCCGAGCTCACACTTTCTCCTGCGCCGAATTGTGGACGCTGCCGGGATTGATTCGGCCAAGACCATCGTGGAGCTTGGCCCGGGAAATGGCGGTTCTACGCGGGCAATCCTGCGCGCAGCCCCTGCAAACATGAAACTCCTCAGCGTCGAGGTCAATCCGAGTCTGCATGCGCTGGTTCGCGACATCGGCGATAAACGACTCATAGCCCATCGGGGTGACGCCTGCCACCTGAAGGAAATCCTCGCCCAGTATGGGCTTGGCGCCCCGGATGTGGTGATTTCAGGTATTCCTTTTTCCACCATGAGCGTGTCGACTGGTTCTCAACTCCTTAAGGAGATATCCTCCCTGCTCGCACCGGGAGGACGCTTTGTGGCGTATCAGGTAAGCAGGCGGGTTGCCACCCTGGCGAGGCCTTTCATGGGAACGGGGCATATGGAGCTGGAGCTTTTCAATATACCGCCGATGCGGGTGTACCGGTGGGAGAAACGGTGAGCCGGACATCCTCTTATCATCACCGGTGCGGCCCCCCCAGCGAGCCTGAACCGATAATATCCACTTGTAACGGTTTACGCTTGCTCCTTTGACGGTGGTTTTACCCGCTTATGGTTCGAATGCCATCGATGACATACTGGACGGCTATAAATGCCAGGAGAAGCCCGACCGTCCTCGTGACTATCTTCATGCCGAGGGTGCCTATGACCCTGGTCAGCGCTTCGCCCCAGTGAAAAACCACATAGACAAGTACAAAAACAATCGCGGCTCCAACCACCAGTGTGGCAAAGGCAAGCGTACTGTCTGCCCGCTCTGCAAAAACAAGGGTCGTTGCAATGGCGCCCGGACCGGCCAGCAGCGGGATGGCGAGCGGCGTAACAGAAACATCCTCCTTCACTTCTGCAAGCCGCTCCTCCCGATTGCTCGTTTGCGTACCGGTCGCTCTGCCATAGAGAAGTTCGAGAGAGATTATGAAGAGGATGATCCCCCCGCAGATCCGCACAGCCGAGGTTGTGATGCCTAAATATTCAAGGATTGAAGACCCTGCCACAAGAAAAAAGACGACCACGGCAAAGGCGATGATGCAGCTCCGCCGTGCCGTGACCCGTCGTTCACGCGTGCTCTTGCCCGGTGTTATGGCGAGGAAGATCGGGATGCCGGTAATCGGATCGACTATAATGAAGAGCTGGATAACGAAGACGATTAACAGCTCAAGACAGTGTGTCATGGTTGACCCTTTGCCGTGAGGCCCCTCTTTCTCCACATACACAGGTAATGCTGCTAATACCCTGTAACTCTTAATTTTTCACACCAAACCCCTCCAAACCTCCTCTTATCAAGGGAGGCTTAAAGGCTTCCCCCATGATAAGGGGGGACTGGTGGGGGGGGGGTATTAGGTGTTCCACGGTGCTAGTCGAACGTGGCTGCCAGATAGAGTGAATTATCGCCGCGCTTCAGAAGAAAGCGGATGATATCCCCTTTCTTCTGGGCAGCGACAGCCTTCTCGTACTCCTTCAGTGTGTCAATCGTTTTTCCGTTAATTTCCTTGATAACGTCCCCTTCGGCGATGCCCGCCCCTTGAGCCGCGCCGTCGGATTTCAGATCTGTTACGACCACTCCGGTCGTCTCTTTGAGCTGGAACCGTTCAGCCAGTTCCTTGTTCAACTCCTTGACGGTCAGGCCCAGTTTGTCCTGGATCGCTTCTTCACCATTATCAGCGCCGCTCTCTTTCAAGCGCTCGATGACAACCGTGACCTTCTTTTCCTTGCCGTCACGCATGACGGTCAGCGCAACCTTCTTGCCGACAGGCGCCGCTGCCACCATCCTTGATAGTTCGTTCATCTCCTGGATTTTCTTCCCGTCAAAATCCATAATAATATCACCCGCCTTCAATCCCCCCTTCTCGGCCGGACTTCCGGGAATGATTCCGCTGATCAGAGCACCCTTTTCGCCGCTCAAACCAAAGGACTTGGCCAGATCAGGGGTTACCTGCTGGATGCTGACCCCCAGCCAACCACGGGTCACGGTCCCTTTCTCCTTGAGTTGGGGGATGATGGACGTGGCCATATTGATCGGAATGGCGAAACCGATCCCCTGGCCACCGGAAACCATCGCAGTATTGATGCCGATTACTTCACCACTGGTATTAAACAGGGGGCCGCCTGAGTTGCCGGGGTTGATGGAGGCGTCGGTCTGGATGTAATCGTCGTACGGACCGCTGCCGATCACCCTTCCCTTGGCGCTGACAATGCCTGCTGTAACCGTTTCAGCCAGACCAAAAGGGTTGCCGATAGCCATAACCCATTCACCCACCTGAATGGAATCGCTGTTGCCGAGCTTTGCCGCCGGCAACGTCCCTTTGGCGTCAATCTTCAGCAAGGCCAGATCCAGCCGCTCGTCAACCCCCTTGATTTCCGCCTTGAATTCACGATTGTCAGCCAGCTTCACCTTGATTTCGTCAGCGCCGGCGACTACATGATTATTGGTAAGGATATATCCCCCGTCTATGATGAAGCCGGAGCCGAGGCTCCGCTGCTTGTAGCCTCGCTGATGCATGTCGTCAAAATAACGGTCGAAAAACTCCTGGAACGGATCGTTCCCGAAGGGGCCGCCATAAGGGCGCTGGAACTGCCGCCGTGGTTTCACCGTTTTGGCAGTGCCGATATTGACAACCGATGGTTTCAGCCTTTTGGCCAACTCCACAAAGTCAGGCGCTGATTCCTTTGCCCAGGTCGTGCCGGGAAGCGTGGTAACCGTCAGTATCGCTGCTTGCAGCACCCAGAGCGCACACACTTTCAATCTTCTCATAGTAAAACTCCTCCCCATTGTAAAATCGGGTCACATGCCCCTGACCAGCATATTGCCGTCCAACTGGTCTGAAGAGCACAGTTCCACCCGCTACACCTGTCACGAAACGTGCCAAGCTATGCTGGGGAAAAACATTTGAATAATAGGTTGTTACGTGGTGCATAAAAACGGGGGATGTTAAAAAAGTTGCCGGTATCGATGGGTTCTGCGGGTGGAGGGGTGTGCGACAAGGCTGTTCCCAGGATTGTTAACTTTTTTGCACGTGGCTGATTTTTTAGAAGTGGTGACGTATATAATCCCGGCGGAGAGCATTAATCCGCCAGCATAACCCGCTGCATTTCTGCCTCAAGCACATTCATGCTGTACGGCTTGCGGATGAATCCGCACGGGGGTTGATCGGTGATGCGCTCACTTAGTTCCTCTTTATTGAAACCGCTGGAAATGATCACCTTGACATTCGGCCTGATCAAGTAAATTTCACTCATGGCCGTTAAACCATCCATATTCGGCATCGTCAGATCCATCAGCACGACAGCAATCTCGTCAGCCTGTTCGCGGAATTTAGCGACGGCATCGATGCCGTCACAGGCGGTAATGACGGTGAAGCCGCAGAGCTGGACCATCTTCGTACAGATCTTCAGGACCTGCTTTTCATCATCTACTACAAGGACCAGGCCGGAAAGCCGTTTCACCGGGGAGTCGCTTTCCGGTGGGGGAATAACCGGTTCTTGAACCGGCCTCGGCAGGGCAGATTCCGATACCGGGAACAGCGCCCGGAAGGTTGTCCCCTTGCCCGGCTCACTCTCCACAAACAATGCACCGTTGTGCGTTCTTATTATCCCCATAACTGCCGACATTCCCAGCCCGCGCCCGGTAAACTTTGTCGTAAAGAAGGGGTCGAAGAGGCGTTGGAGGGTTTCCTGGCTCATGCCGCAGCCGTTATCACTGACCTCCAGAAAAACATAGCGGCCGGGTGCCGGTTTCTCCTCCAGCAGGCTGGCGGACAAACATGCTTGATCACAGCTCTGGGTGCCGGTCGTGATCCTGACCCGGCCCGGTTGTTCCAGAATAGATTCTGCAGCGTTGCTGATCAGATTCATGACCACCTGCTGAATATGAGCTATATCTGCAGTTATGGCCGGCAACTCCGGGGAGAGGTGCAACTCCGTTGAAACGGCTGCCGAGGTGGTCATCCGGAGCATTTCAGCGTTATCCCTGACCAGTTCATTCAGGTTCAACTCTTTTTTTGCCGTTAATCCCTTGCCGAGATACGTCAACATCAAGTTGGTAAGGTGAGCCGCGTGCTTGCCGGAGATTATGGCATTGGCGATATACTTTTGCGAGGCGGCATCGGCGGGGAGTTTCATCGAGGCCAGTTCAATATTGCCGAGAATGGCCTGCAGCAGGTTGTTGAAATCGTGGGCGATGCCACCCGCCATAATCCCCAGACTCTCCAGCTTCTGTGTCTGGAGCATCTGCCGCTCAATATCCAGACGCTCTTTCTGGAGGCGTATGTTTTCCCCGCCGCGTTGCTGTAATGCGTCCGCCAGGTTATTGACGGCACGTGCCGCCCTTCCCGGTTCGTCATTTGATTCAATGTTTATCCGGGAGGTAAAACGGCCGTCCTGCATGGCATTTATGCCGCGGACAAGTGTGTTGAAAGAGCTGGTTACCCGCCGGAGCACCAGATGGCAGAGCAGGGAAACCGCCAGCCAGAAGGCGATGGCCACACTGGTGGAGAGCATAACAACCTGCCGGCGAGCCCGTGACAGGTCAGCCGTTCCCCGCTCAATGCGCACGCGGCCGATCTGCACTGCGGAGGTGGTTACGCCTCCGGTCATGGCCGATTCTACAGAATCTACCAGTGGGTTGCTTTGCACCTCAACCGTCTCGATGATGTTGCCACTTTTGTTGGAATAACCCGGTGAGTGGTACTGAGCGAGTACTCTGTCGTCCGGAGCGGTGATCACCACCGCCCGTATTTCTGGTGCCACGGCTACTTGTTCTGCCAGCAGGCGCAGGGTATCACGGTTTTCGGCATAGAGCGGGAGCCGGATGGAATCGGCCAGTTGCCGTGCCCGTAGCTGAAGCTGTTCGCTAGCAAGGCGGTGTGCTTTATGGTTTTCAGTGACGATGTACAGAACACTCAGCAGAGAGGCGATCAGAAAGGTCAACAGGGTAAAGATGAGGAAGAGTTTGAACTGGAAGCTGGTACAAAAGTTTGACCATCGGGTACACAGTGGCACGGCCAATACCTCACAGGGTTTAGTGTTTTCTTATAAAACAGGTATCATGCCCTGATAGCTATTGCAACGGTGAATCGTCTTCATTAATGGCAATTCTCAGGCGCTTCAAAACGCTGGAGTTGGTTTTTAATGTAATGCCTTTCGGCAAGTCGAGCGGCATGCTCTCTATGCTGCTGCCCCTCAGGATCTCTGTCATCATGACGTCAGCCTGGCGACCTATGGCGCCCCGATCGATTTCAAGCACCGCAGCGGCACCGAGCCCAAGATAAGCGGCGGCGAAGGAGACCACCGGGATATGCTGCTCCTGGCCGAAACGGAAATATGCCTCTGCTGTTTCCCTGGTGACCGCCGTGCTGTCGGGCAGCATCCAGAGGGCATCCACCTTGTCGGCCAGCGCCGATAAGCGTCCGATTGATTCGCGTGGCGCCGAGACTTCGCGGACCACCAGTTCGATGCCGGCCGCTTCGGCGGCACGTTGGGCCAGGCGCAGATACCAGCCGCTTTTGGCCGGATTGTAGATCACGCCGACGCGTCTTGTTTTCATGTTTTTGAATATGCCGATATAGCGTTCCGGCGGGGCGAACATCGGGATACCGGTCAGATTGTTGTGTGAAACTTTATGTCTGTTGATGCCGAGCGACATGACGGCAACCACCGGCGTGTTACGGACATTGCGGGCTGCTGTCAGGGCGGCGTCACCAAGGGCCAGGATCACCCGGGGGCGATCTTCGCGCACGATCCGCACGACATCCACTTCGGCGTAGTCGGACAGCACAACGACGCGCTGTGAGGCGTTATGCCCGGCGCGCAAACCTTTCAGTACCTGCTCATAAGCCGGATCACGACGGCTCTGGAGTATCAGGATGTCGTACGCCTGGGCCAGGGAGGGGAGCAGGGTCGCCAGGGCGAGTATGAGGAGAATAAAGCGTCTCATCAGAAGTTCACCCTCACTCCGCCTTCAAACCAGCGGCCTACATTTGGGAAAACATCTCTGTTATACTGAGTGCCATCGAACAGGTTATGGCCGGAGAAGAACAGTTCGAGCGAGCTGTTCTCACGCTTGAGCAGGGTAGCGCCGAGATGCAGATCCCATAAAAGTCCGGGTTTGCTAAAATCATCCGGTGCCGAATTCCAATAGAGATACTGGCCGCTTAACACGCCACGGAATGTTTTATCATCATACCGCAGTGCCATTTTCAGTGTATGGCGGGCAATATTATTGCTATATACAAAAGAACCATCAGCGGTACGAGTAGTCTCGGTAAAGGTATAGCCAGTCCCCAGGGAAGTATTGAAGAGCGGTACGGTACGGACTTCCAGTTCAGTACCCAAGGCGACGCGGCGCTCGGGAATTGTATAGTCCAGATTAGAACCATCCACAACATTCCATGTTTCATTGCGGAACAGCGTTGCTTTAACCCACAGATAGGGTATGGCGCTGCTCTCAGCACCAAACTGACTGGTCCATATTTTTGCCGATGGGCTGTCGGTTGCAAGCAGTAGGGGCAGGCCGTAACCGCGACCGGTGTAGGCGCGCAGCAGTGTGCTGTCGGTTAGTTGATATGTGGCGCCCAGAGAGTAGCTGACCTGATCGCCGCTGGTCTGGGTATGATCCAGTCGCACACTCGGACTCAGACTCATAGGCCCCAGTGTCAGGGTGTCATTGAGGTAGATGCCCCAGCGATCAACGGTACGTGTAAAAGGGCTGAGTGTGCTGGCGTCGACAGAGTTTGACTGTGTTTCATGATGGTTGTAATCGCTGCCTGCCACCAGGAGATTGTCATAGCCTCGCCATATCAGCTTGGCACTGCTTCCAAATGTCTGTTCCCTGCTGCTGGCTGTCGGCAATTCGGGCGCTTGGTACTGCCACAGCAGACCGTCACTTATGTTGAAATATGACGTATCATCGGCCCGTGAATAATGGCGTCCGGTAAGTTCGAGCTCAAGGCTGTCGGTAAGGTGGTAACGAAGTCCAATCGAAGCCAGTTTCTGACTCTTGACATTACGTTCCTTCAGATCATAGTCATGGATTGGTACATAGAGATCGCCCATATTAGCATGAATATAGCCGAATGTTCCCCAGAGCAGACCTTGCTTGGGGAGGTCATAGGTCAATTTGGCATAGGCGTGGTTGGAGCCGATCTGCATGGTCGGAAGCAGGCCGTTGGAGCCGAGGTAACCGCCGGAAAAAAAATAACCAACTTTACCGGTGGTGCCGCTCAGTTGTGCGCTCGTATCTGCTGTGGTGCGTTCTCCGATAGAAGCGGTCGCTGAGCCGCTGATGGCTCGTTCTTTTTCCGGCGACTTGGTTATGACATTAATCACCCCGCCCAAGGCAGACCCCCATGACGCTGAGGCGGCACCTTTGATTATTTCGACTCTGTCGATAATTTGAGCCGGTATTAAGGACACGTCAGTGTAGTTGCTCGGCAGAGCTGAGATTGAAACGCCGTCCACAAAGACTTGCGTATAAATATAATCGGTGCTTTGAATATAGGTGTAGGAGGTGATTCCCGGTCCGCCGTTGTGCTGTAGCTGGATGCCCGGAATGGTATTGAGGATGTCGTCCAGGGTGTGGGCGTTGAGCGCCCGGATGTCGGCGGCGGTGATGACGGTGACGTTTTCGGCGGTCTGGGAAAGCGGCTTCGGCACGCGGGATATCGTAACGTCCTGCTCCTGCCAGGCGCTGAACAGATCCGTAGCGTCCTCGTTGTCCTCGCTCTCGCCCCAAGACACGGAAGGGATCAGGCAGATTGTCAGACAGAGGCTCAGAAAAAGTGCCCGCAGGCTATGTGCGTTGTTGTGAAATTTCATAGGATTTTGTATTTTAATTAACAGCGAAGATACTGTATTGTCCAGTAAAATATGTATACAGGAAAGGGGGGTGATACTCATGCATGAAGAGACCAATGACTTGATGGTGCTGGAAGAAGGCGGAGAGGCAAATGTTGTGAATAGCTGTTGCAAGGGGACTGCATCTGCCAAGCTGTAAGCATTAAGTGTGTAGCTGGTGGGCGGTGCTCGCCAGCTACACAGCCGAAGAAAGCAATAAAAGGAGCTTGCATTGCAGCTATCACACTACATCATGACCTACCCATGCCGAGATAAACCGGGGCGTATGTTGCTGATCGCAACCCGGCGCTGCGCCGTTCTGGAGCTGTCCGAAACACTGTGGAGCAGAGTGCGTGATGGCGGCGAGCTGACCGAAAACGAGCAGAACACTTTTATCCGCCTCGGAGTGCTGGTGGAAAATCGTGCCGCAGAACGGGAGGAGATGCGAGCCACCTTTGACACTATTAATGCCGACTGTCGCCGCTTTGAGGTGACTGCTGTTCTGACCCTGGAGTGCAACCTGGCCTGCCCCTACTGTTTTGAAGATCCTTTTCGCGGACGCTTCGTGATGAGCGCGGAAACCGCCGACCTGCTGGTGCGGCGGCTGAACGAGCGCATGGCCGCCGGCCTCGATATCCTGGTGGATTTCTACGGCGGCGAGGCTTTGATGCGGCTGGACCTGCTGCGCGGAATTGCCACGCGCCTGAAAGATGCAGCTGCGGAACAGGGGGTCGCCTTTACATTCAACATTTTTTCCAATGGCGTTCTGCTGACCCGCAGCGTGGTGGAAGAGCTGCTGCCGCTGGGGCTTCATGCGGTGCGGACAACACTGGACGGTCCTCCTGATATCCACGACATCCAGCGCCCTTTTGTCTCCGGCAAAGGGAGTTTTGACGTTATTATGAAAAACATGGTTGCCGTACAAGATATCGTTGTCCTGGACGTAGGAGGCAACTACACCCGCGACAACTACCGCCGTTTTCCCGAGTTGCTGGACATCATGCTGGCGGCGGGCATTGATCCGGCACGCTTGAAGGCGATCAGCTTTTCGCCGGTTATGCCCAAGGCGGACGGCAGCGGCTTGGGGGATCACGCCGCGACCTGTGCTTGCAGCAATGAGCCGTGGAGCGTCGAAGCCAATCTGTTTCTGCGTGATGAAATCATGCGGCGCGGCTTCCCCACTGAAAAACTTCAGGCGAGCGCCTGCATGATCGAGTTCACCAATGATATCGTTGTGGGTTACGACGGTAGCCTCTACAAATGCCCGGTTTTCATGGGACAGGAAGAGATGCGAGTCGGCACCCTGGCTGACGGCATCAACGATTACCGCCATTCCCACAATATGGATGTCTGGAAAAACGACGAATGCCTGGAGTGCGCCTACCTGCCGTTCTGCTTTGGCGGCTGCCGCTTTTTCAACAAGCTGAAAACCGGCAGCATCGATGGCGTCGATTGCCGCCGGGCCATGCTGGACGCGTCATTAGAAACAATTATAAGGCAGGATCTGGGGGTAGGGACGGCAGCATTAATCACAAGGTAACCAAAATCACTCAATCCCGCCTCAGTTCCAACCCCAACAATCCCTGCAGCTCATCCACGGTGGCCAGCTGCGCACCTGCTTTTACCATGTCCTCAATAGCACATGCCGATTCTCCGGGGACGATATCAACTCCGGCCACGGCATCGGTCAGTACCGTGATATGCAATCCGTTGCGCAGAGCTTCAAGCGTTGTACAGAGAACACAATAGTCGGTCGCAAGGCCACAAATGTATATCCGCTGGACATCCAAGTCACGCAGCAGTCCTCCCATCGTCCTGCCGTCGCCGGTTACCCCGTCAAAGGCCGAATAACCGTCCAGTTCCGGGTTTATCCCCTTGGAAAGCACCACCGTTTCTTCCGGGAGGTGGAGGTCGGGATGGAACTCCGCTCCCGCAGTCCCCTGCACGCAATGCACCGGCCAGACCCCGCCTGATTCCCGGAAATGTCTGGTTTTCGGTGGGTGCCAATCCCGGCTTGCCATTATCGGCAGCCCGGCCGCGGAAAAATATGTTATCGCCCGGTTGATAGGCTCTACCACCCGATCTCCATTTTGTATCTGCAGTGCGCCGCCGGGGCAGAAATCGTTCTGTACATCAACTATCAATAACGCCGTCTTGCTTTCCATGGTTTATTCTCCCTTGCGCAGCTGTTCAATCATTCTGTTTCGCAGTTCATTCAGCCGCCCGGAAATGGAGACCTTATAGCGGTGGGGATTGATGAAGCGGAGGCACCCCTGCGGCAGCAAGGTAAGTTCTCGCTGGCTCCGTTCGGCCATTATGTCCAGCGTTTCAGGGTCTCCCGTCCGGCTGCCGTTATCCATCACTACCCGTCGCAACTCATGCAGTTCGACAGGTGACGGGAGCGTCGTATGCTGGAGTGGATTACCGGGATCATAGACCGTATCCCCCCCGTGGAGCTCATCCTGATGCAGACAGATCACATCCTGAATCAAACCGCCATCACCGGCTGTTGCTCTCAGGACACGTTTTTTCCCCGGCAGGGTGGCCTTGGCGATGTCGCTCGTGACCTTCAGCTTTGGCAGGCCGTCTACCTCTACGAGTTTATAAACTCCTCCCAGCGCCCCGCCTCCCGCCCCGCCGCAGGTCGCCAGTTTCGTACCGACGCCGTAAATGTCCACCCGCCCCCCTTCGTCTCTGATCGAATCGATCACAAATTCGTCCAGCTCGTTGGATGCAACGATCTTCACCGCCGGGAAGCCGGCCTCGTCGAACATCCGGCGGCTCTCGCGGGAGAGAAATGCGAGATCTCCGGAATCGAGACGGACTCCGCGCAGTTCATGCCCCCGTTCCTGCAGTTCACGAGCAACGGTTATGGCGTTGGGGACCCCGCTCTTCAGCGTGTCGTAGGTATCTACCAGCAGGATGGAACTGTCGGGGAATGCGTCCGCATAGGCACGAAAGGAGGCCAACTCGTTCGGGAACGCCTGCACCCAGCTGTGGGCGTGAGTCCCGCGCACCGGCAGGCCATAGACCATCCCCGCCTGCACGTTACTGGTACTGCGAACGCCACCCACGCAGGCCGCTCGGGCGCAGGAGAGGGCGCCGTCCGGTCCGTGGGCACGTCGCAGCCCGAACTCCATAACCGGCGCCCCGGCGGCGGCATGAGTGATCCGGGCAGCCTTTGTAGCTACTAGGGTCTGGAAGTTGATGATGTTGAGCAGCGCCGTCTCTACGAACTGCGCCTCCGCCAGCGCTCCCTCCACCGTCAGAAGCGGCTCGTTGGCAAAGACCGCCGTTCCCTCCAGCGGCGCCGTCACCTTGCCGCGGAAGCGAAACTCGCGGAGAAACTCGATAAAGCGCGGTTTGAATATTCCCAACCCCTGCAGATATGCCAGTTCATCCGGCAGAAAGCGCAACCCCTCCAGATAGGTGAGGGCCGGCTCCAGTCCGGCAAAGACCGCATAGCCCCCCTCGAACGGGTTTCTGCGGAAAAACAGGTCGAAAACAGCCTGTTTTTCCGCCATTCCCTCCTCCAGATAGCCGGCCAGCATGGTCAGTTCGTATAGGTCTGTCAGCAACGGAGGATAGCGCATGGGTCTCCCTGTGTATGAAAAAATAGTCGTATGGATCAGTACTTGCGGCCTCCACCAGGGCCCATACCTCCACCGGGTCCCATGCCACCGCCAGGACCCATATTCATGCCAGGTCCCATGCCGCCGCCACTGGCCGGCGGCTCATCGGGGAGGGTGAGGCCTTTGGACTTGGCTCGCTCCTGCATGAGCTTGTGATGCTCCTGGCGGATTTGCTGTCGCTCCTCGGCGGTTTTTGCAGCACGCATCCTGGCGCGATATTCCAAGCGCTCCTGTTGTGTCATAAGTTGGCTGCCATAGATTGGTAATTGAGTTTGATTCTGGACCTTTTCCTGGTTACTTTGCTGCTCAGCAGCGAGTAACAAAGTGGATGGCAGCAACAGTGAGGCCGCCACTACGGATAGCACTACCGATTTTGTCATCATAATTGACTCCTTATGGATGTGGGGTATTCGATTTACGGACGCAACTCTGTAACCCGTTCAGCCGCTGCGGCCTGCATGTGACTGGTGTCCTCTCACATGCCATGCCAAGATGGTTTAAATATTACATGCCTTGCGGGATTGTTACCACCCGGCGGCACCGATCAGGGGAACAAAACGGACACCGCAGAGCTCTTCGCTCCGGTAGTCACCCTCGGTCACCCGCCGCACCCGGACCAGCATCTGCACATCATAGGATCTCCCGACCGGAATGACCAGCCGTCCGCCGATGGCAAGCTGATCAAGAAGAGGCTGCGGCACTTTCGGTGCTCCGGCGGTGACGACGATGGCGTTGTAGGGCGCATGCTCCGGCCAGCCGAGGGTGCCGTCACCTTCATGGACCACAATATTGCTGTAACCGAGTCGATCGAAACGCTCCCTGGCACCCTGCGCCAATCCGCCGAGGCGCTCGACGCTATAAACGGTTGTCGCGATCCTGCTCAGTACAGCGGCGGCGTAACCGGAGCCGGTGCCGATCTCCAGCACCCGGTCCGAAGATTTCAACTCCAGCGCTTCGGTCATGTATGCCACAATATATGGCTGCGATATTGTTTGCCCCTCCGCGATCGGGAGCGGGTGGTCTCCGTAGGCATTCTCCACCATCCGCCCGTCAATAAACTCTTCGCGCGGTACGTCACGCATGGCCTCAAGGACGGCACGGTCCCGTATGCCGCGACTCATCAGGTGCTCACGGATCATGGTGTCGCGCTGGTAATCGAGCGTTTTCATATAAAAGGTTTCACAGGCCGATACCGGCTATGGCTGCACCGCAGTCGGGACAGGCGCCGTTGCTGATCCTGGCATTCTCGATGACGTAGCCGTAGCGTTTGATCAGCAGGGCCAAGCAGGATGGGCAGTAGGTGTTCTCGCCCCCTTCACCCGGTACGTTCCCCTCGTACACATAGCGCAATCCGGCGGCGAGGCCGATGTCGCGTGCCCTGCGCAGTGTCGCTACCGGCGTACGGGGGAGGTCGGTCAATTTGTAGGTGGGGTAAAACTGGCTCACGTGCCAGGGGGTGTCGATCCCTAGGTTGGTGACGATGAACTCTGCGATGCCCTGCAGTTCGTTGTCGGAATCGTTGAGTCCCGGGATGACCAGGGTCGTGAGTTCGAGCCAAATCCCCTGCTTGCGATATTCGATAATCGAGTCAAGCACTTCGGATAAACGGGCGTGGACGATGTCGCGATAGAAACCTTCGGAGAAACCTTTCAGGTCTATATTTGCGGCATCCAGAAAAGGTGCAATCTTTGCCAGCGCCTCACTGGTGATATAGCCATTGGTGACGAAAATGTTTTTCAACCCCGCTTCATGGGCGAGACGGGCGGTGTCGTAGGCGAACTCGTAGAAGATCGTCGGCTCGGTGTAGGTGTAGGAAACTGAACGGCAATCGCCGGCAATGGCCCGCTGCACGATCTCCCCCGGTGTCTGCTCTTTCCCCCGGATCGGAGCATTCCGATCGACCTGGGAGATGGTGTAGTTCTGGCAGTGGTGGCAATGAAAGTTGCACCCCACCGTGGCGATGGAATAGGAACGGCTGCCCGGCATGACATGGAAGAGCGGTTTTTTCTCGATCGGGTCCACATGCTCGGCGCAAAGTTTGCCGTAGACCAGGCTGTAGAGCGTGCCGCCCCTGTTTTCGCGGACGGCGCAGATGCCGCGGGCACCGTCACTGATCAGGCAGCGGAAGCGGCACAGACCGCACCGCACCTGGTTGTCTCCCTCCCGTTCGTAAAACATGGCTTCCTTCATGCGGAACCTCCCGTTTCAACTTTATAAATCTATCCGAGCATCCCTTTCACGATCACGTCCACCGCCTCCTCCGGCGCCAGGCCATGGGCCATGAGGGTCTCCAGCTGATGTTTGTCAACACTGCCGATGGCAGCTTCGTGAGTAACCTTGGCCTGGGGATGGGTTACGCTGACGATCGGGATCGCCTTTGCCACTGCCCGGTCGCGGATGATCTCCATACAGTCCACATGCCCTCTGGCCCCGGCGGCATTTCCCTCGGTAATCCCGGTTACCTCTGCCATGGCGTCGTCCTCTACGGCGATCCTCGTCTTGATTATCCCACGGGAATTCTCCCCGTCAAGTACGACCCGCTCCCTTATGCGGATCTCGTCGCTGCCATGCCCGAAAACCCGCGCGGTCAATTCGACCACGGCATCCTCGTCCGCCTCCACATCGTAGTCGATGTCAAGGCTTCCGACACGGCCGTCGGTGAGGGTGAAATCCGACGTGTACCTGCCCCCCTTTCCGATCCTGACGGCCGCCCGCGGAATAACTTCTATCCCTCCATGGGGGCCGTGAAAGTGGCGCTCCTGATACCACATTGATGCACCTGCACCGATCTCGATAGCGGCGTCCATGACATGCCGAACGCGCTCGGCGTTGGGAAAGAGGCAGTGAGCGATAAAGCGGGCGGAGGAGTTCCGTTCCAGAACAACCTCTATTTTGATCTGCTGTTCTCCTTCTCGATGCACAACCCCGAAACAGGTGTGGACCGGCAGCGCCAGTTGTATCCCCTCGCGGAGCCTGATCTTCACCCGAACGCCATCTTCCGTACTGTCAGCCTCCACCTCCAGTCCCGGCAGGCTTCGGGAGCTGACGACCTGTTTCCCGACCACTACGATGTGCGCAGTCGCCGGATCATCCAGAATTGCCCGGTCACCACCCGCGGCGCCCAATGCCGTCATAAGCTCGTCATATTCGGTCATCGTTGCAGACCTCCCCGTCGCAGGATATGCATTTTCTGTTTTTAAAGGCGGCGGCGATCTCGTCGGGTCTGCCGGTGCTGACGATCCTGCCGCCGCAGATCTGCGACGCCCGGTCAGCGGCGGCGCAGATCTCGTCCCGGTGGGTGATCAGGAGTACGGCACTACCACCGCTTCGGAGGCGGTCCAGTACGCGGATGATGTCGTCGGTGGAGAGCATGTCGATTCCGGAATCCGGTTCGTCAAGTATCGCCAGTTTAGGCCGCAGCGCGAGCACCGAAGCCAGTTCAATCCGCTTGCGTTCACCCCCGCTCAGCGAACGGTCCACCATCCGGTCAAGATAGCGAAACGGCTCCAGTCCTACCAGCTGAAGAGCTGACTCCGGCTCTTCAGCCACCGCTCCGAGTTTGAGGTAGTCACGCACCCTCAACCCTTCGAACCTGGCAGGTTCCTGCCACGCCATGCAGAGGCCGAGTCGTGCCCGCTCGTGAATTTTCAGGTTGTTAATCAGGGTGCCGTCAAAAAAGATCTCCCCGGACGCGGGTTGATATCCATGACACCCCATTATCATGCTGGCCAGGGTGCTCTTGCCGGTGCCGTTGGTGCCGAGCAGGGCGTGCACTTCTCCAGCCCTGATGCTGAGAGACAGCCCGGCCAGAATCTCCCGGCCAGTTGCCGCATAATAAATGTCGCATAACTCAAGGACGTCCATAGCCCATCTCGCGGTGTTAAAAACCGGGCAGTGAGGAAGATTTGTTACACCTCCTTTATGCCGATTGAATATCTGCAGATACGGCTGCTTACCCGTGATCTACGCGTTACAGCTGTAAAAAAACTTACCTCTTCCGTGTGCGGGGCAATCTGCAGCCCGGAAGACGTGTCTGCTGATGGGCAGGCTGGAACCGGCATTATTCAGGGGGCAAGGTCTTCGCCCGCACATGAACATTTCGGTGGGCACTGATAGGGGTACAGCAAAAACAAGACCAATTAAAATAATATTAAAATCGGCAGTTCAATAACACGGAGACACGGAGAACACCGATAAATCAAAGGCTTAAGGTTTAAAACAGAATATCCTTTTTGGTGAACCATAAAACTACTTATTTTATCTGTAACTATCAGATGTTACTCCGCGTTCTCAGTGTCTCCGTGTTTCAAATGTTTTTTATAGATTAAATTATCCCTTCTCTTACGACATAAATGAATGTGTTTAGGGCGGATATCGTTAATGAAGACATACGAATCACTACGTAACCCTGAGTTATGGTAAAAAAATAATAGTGTTAAAAAATAATTTATCTAAAAAAACTCTGTCAAATAAGGGTGTTACTGCAATCGCTAGCCATTTTATCTATATCTGCCATAAAAAGTTAACATGCCGAATTACATTATTAATTCATAACACTCTAGATTATAAAGATAATTTAAATATTTTCTCTGGCACTGTCTGTGCTGTCAAAACAAGACCATGACCAGCCCGGATACGACCCAGAATCAGGCAGCTGCACCCTCTCTGTGTGAATTTTCCAGTCACCCTTTTGATGACTGTTACTGTTGTCGTGTCACCGGTCGGTCTGCAGCCATGATTGCAACGTATTGTATGGACCGCTATCAGGAATGTCTGATTTTTCAGAAGCATCTAGCAGCAAAATAAAAACGCCATAAAAGAACGTTAGAGAAAGCCAGGTAGACCGGTCTGCTTTCTTCTGCCGGGTACAAAAGCGCTGGATTGAAAGGAGGTGAAATACTCGCTAAAGCTATGTATGTCGGCAATAACGATTTGTATTAATTGTGAAAGGAGGTTTCTGATGGCATTAAAAAGAATGTTCTGCTTGCTGGCAGGTGTAAGCATACTGTTTGGTTCTAGCGCCGCCTGGTCGGCGGAAGTGCATGGCAGAAGTTCCACCCAGTACCAATGGTTTACCGATTACCTGACTGGTGAAAAACAGGGTGAGTTTGGGGAATATCTCAGCCTGTCAGTCACAAAGGTCGATAAGG
>JAQUIG010000066.1 GCA_028683435.1 Desulfuromonadaceae bacterium
CAGGTACGGGTAGTAGTAATGGAGACCTCTTCAAGGTCCCCCATTTTAATAATCTCAACAGCGCGCTTGATTTCTTTAAGTACGGTTGCATACTCAACCGACAGGAGCTGCATATCGAACTCAGACTGTTCAACAGTGATTTCATCAATCGGTATGCCGTCGTAGGCCATAATTATCGCAGCCAGGGATCCATCTACGCTCTGAACAATACTGTTCAGTAAATTTCTTAGCGACATGATTTAATTCTCCTGATATTTTCAAGCCACACGTCAAGCGTAGAAAGAGTATTGTCCGCAATCCCCTGCAAAGGTGCCAGAGAAATGCTGCTATCGTACCTGCAGATATCTGCAGATGCCTGCAGAGTTTTAAACCCCGATATCACATCAGTTGCCGGGAGCGCTACCGGTTCGGCTTTCTGTAAAAGCGCTGTATCCTGTAAGCTGAAAACGGAATCATCCTCAGCTTCTACTTCAAAAGTATCGTCAAATTCGGCGTCTGGTTCTGATGGACCGGCTGTCAGCGCTTCAAGTTCAGCTACCCGCTCAGATATGGCATAATCCGCCGGATTATCGGCCAGAATGGCTCGATAAATGTCAAGCGCTTTATGAGTAAATCCCTGCCTTACATACAGTTCAGCCACAGTGCCGGTTGAAAGAGGGTCGTAATGCGGAACCGCCAGAATATCAGGCTCAGAGGGAGTTTCTTTGGACCATATTACCGCTTCCTCCTGATATTTTTCACCGATATCATCATCTTCCAGCATCTCCAAATCTTCAATAATCTCTTCATCATCATCCGCCTCAAGCGCAGATTCTGAACCTCCCGCCGAAGGCATAAGCGACTCCAACTCGATCCGGCACTCAACATCATCGGGAGCAAACTCCAGCGCCGTTCGGAATGCCTGACTGGCGGCATACCGGTTACCAGCTTCAGCAAAAAGACGACCCAACAATTTTTGAGATGAAACGTCCTCCGGTAACGCCTCGGTAACAAGTCTTAAGGCAGCCAGAGCCTCCTCATCAAGTCCCTTGGCGTGACACGCCAGAGAAAGCGCTCTTTGGCCGGAGAGATAGCGTGGATGTTTCATGGTTCCCTGGCGCGCAACATGAAGGGCATCGTCGATCAGCCCCACCTTAAGATAAACATCTGACAGCCGTGCAAAGCATAGCGAATCAGGTGACGTGGCGAGCTGATCCTCAAGGTTCTTGATGTCACTCCAGAATGAAGCTGATTCCTGCATAGTCACGCCTCCAACCCGCTCAGTATGAGCAGCTCCTCGGGGGTATGATGCGACATTGCATAATTGCCGATGCCCCGGTTACAAATAAAGGTAAGGTTGCCGCCTTTGGACTTTTTATCTGCGGCAATGGCATCAAGCAGCTGTTGGCGGTCGTAGTGCGGTATTTCAACCGGCAGTCCGCAGCGGGTGATAAGAGCGGATATTCTTAAAAGTTCCTCCCGGCTGCAGAGGCCCTCAGCAGCCGAGACCCTGGCTGCCAGCACCATTCCGAGCGCAACCGCCTCGCCATGTACGAGACCGCGGTAGCCGGAGAGAGATTCAAAGGCGTGCCCGAGGGTATGACCATAATTTAGGATGGCCCGTATACCGGCTTCCCTTTCGTCAAGCTCTACCACCCCTGCCTTTAACTGACATGACCGAAGGACAATATCTATCAAGAGATCCGGATTCATCTCCAGAATTGCAGCGCTATTCGTCTCTACAAATTCAAAAAACGGGAGATCGACAGCCACCCCATATTTAATAACTTCGGCAAGTCCGGCACGAAATTGGCGCTGATCGAGAGTGGCGAGAGTATCAACATCAATCAGCACCAGTCGGGGCTGATAAAAGGCACCGATCAGATTTTTACCCTTCGGGTGGTCAATACCTGTCTTGCCACCGACACTACTGTCAACCTGGGCCAGCAGTGTGGTTGGCACCTGAACAAAGGGGACACCCCTCATCCAGGTTGCGGCGGCGTAGCCGGCCACGTCCCCCACAACACCGCCACCAAGTGCAACAACAAAGGAACTGCGATCAATACCGGCAGATAAAAGAGAGTCATAGAGCTGATTAAGTGTTGTACTGTTCTTATATTCCTCTCCGTCCGGCATTTCTATCGATGCGACAGTGAAACCGGCAGACACTAGAGACGCCTGCACAGCCGCACCATACAATGCAGCAACAGTCGGGTTAGAAATGACTGCTGCCACTCCTTTCAGCCCGACGGCACGGCATCGCTGCCCAAGTGAAGCCAGAGCACCACGTTCAATGACAATATCATAGCTGTTATCAGCTAGATTAACCGACAATATGCTCAATTAAAAAGCCCCTTCAAACTGCACAGAATCTCTGCCGCAACATCTTCCACGGATTTCCCATCCGTGTCAATTCTAATATCGGCGTCGGCATAATATTGTTCTCGCTCATCCATCAGCGATGCTGCCCGCTTCGCGGCATCGCCACCAGCCAACAGAGGCCGGTCACTGCAACCGTTTAAACGGGACAACAGCTGTTGGAGTGTCACCTTCAGGTTGATTATTACACCACGGCTGCGCATCAGCGCGCGATTCTGTGCGGAAATCACCGCTCCGCCGCCGGTTGCAATGACACTCGCCTCCCCCGCTGTCAAAACCTGCTCCAGCTGAAAACTCTCCAGCTTACGAAACCCATCTTCACCATCGCGGACAAATAAGTCGTTGATTGAGCATCCCGCCGCAGTGACTATTTCCGTATCCAGATCTACAAACCGGCAGCCAAGACGCTCCGCCACGATTCTACCGACGGTGCTTTTACCGCTTCCCATAAAACCGGTCAGAATCAATGGTCGCTCAGGCATTACGAATCTGCTCCCGATATCCTTCCAGATTGCGCCGTATTTCAAAAACAGAATCGCCGCCAAACTTTTCCAGCAGAGCATTGGCAATTTCCACCGCTACGACCGCCTCCGCGACTACCAGGGCTGCCGGGACGGCGCAGGTGTCTGAACGCTCGACTGTTGCCTCAAACGGCTCATGGGTTATCATATCGACAGAGCGGAGTGGCGAGTAGAGGGTAGGAATCGGCTTCATGGCGGCCCGCACAATAATCGGCTCACCATTTGACATCCCACCTTCAATGCCGCCCGCATTATTGCTGTTGCGGTGATAGCCATCCTTGTAGAAAATTTCATCATGGACGCGAGAACCGGGTCTGCGTGCAGCATCAAAGCCGATCCCAACCTCGACCCCCTTGATAGCCTGTATGCTCATCAGCGCCATAGCAAGACGCGCATCCAACTTGCGGTCCCACTGCACATAGCTCCCCAGACCTGGAGGAACGCCGGTTACCTGCACTTCGACAACCCCCCCCAACGTATCGCCGCCGGACTGAGCCGCATCAATAATCCGCTTCATATCTGCTTCTGCTGCCGGATCACAGCAGAACGTTTCTGAAGCCGCAGCACGCTGCCACAGCATTTCTAACGGTTCCAGCGGAGTGACGGCGCAGACTCCGCCCAACTCAGTCACGAAACCGCCGACTCTGATGGCAAACTCGGCCAGCAGCGCCTTTGCTACTCCGCCTACGGCTACGCGAACCGCTGTTTCACGAGCACTGGAACGTTCCAGCACGTTACGCACATCGTTTAGGTGATATTTCAAAACACCTGAGAGATCAGCATGCCCGGGACGCGGCCGGGTTACGGCAGCGGAGTCATCGCGATGTTCCGAAAGCGGCGACATCTTCTCAGACCAGTTCTCCCAGTCGCGGTTCTTCACCACTATGGTAACCGGAGCTCCAATCGACTCTCCCCAGCGAACGCCGGAAAGCAGCTGGGCGGTATCCTTTTCTATTTTCATCCGGTCACCGCGGCCATACCCCTGTTGCCTCCGCGCCAGGTCTAAATTCAGTATCTCGGCAGATAGATGTGTCCCGGCCGGAAGCCCTTCGATAATTGCACTCAACTGAGGCCCATGTGATTCACCGGCTGTCAGGTAACGAAATACGCTCACAAAAAAACCTCCACAGATGATTCAAAGCGGAGGCAAAATAGCATTTATGATGCGATTACGGCAAGATAAAAGAAAGTTACATCAATAATACTCTTCCTGATATGATGGCACTTCATCTAAAAAACCGGCCCGCACTCCGGCGTGTTTAAGAGCGCTATCCACATCAGCTATCAAACGCATGCGATCCTTAGGGTAGCTGCCGGCCAGATTAAGAAAATTAGAAACATGATTCGAGCGGAGAATGGTTTTGACGGGATGCAGATGTTGCAGCATTTCACGCGCCTCCAGCATCAGCTCGCGGCGAGTACATTGCTGAAGAGTGTGAACAAAATCATCATTATGGCGATTGAATAGCGTTAACAGCGAGAAGTATTCCGGATTTACGCGGTTGACCCACTCTGCGGTCGCCACTGCATGCTGCAGGCTGCGCCCCCGCCCCGCCAAACCGAGAATAGCAGTGACAGAAAGTTTCATGCCAGCATCACGGGCCATCTGTGCCAATTCTGCCATCTGCCAGGAGTCAAAGCCTTTATTGACATCCAGCAGGGTAACATCATCACCAGACTCCAGGCCAAAGTAGAGAACTTTAAGCCGTTTGGCGCGCAGCAGGAGCATCTGCTCAAAACTCTTCGTCGTAAGGCTGTTGGGAGATGCATAGGAGGCGACCCGCGTCAAACCGGGAAACGTTGCGCATAGCGCATCAAGAAGAGTGCAGAGGTCATCGAAAGGATAAACAAGCGCATCGCCATCAGCCAGAAAAACACGGTCTACGCGAGGGCGATAGCCTGCCGGAATTGCATCTATTTCCTCAAGGGTCTCCTGAAGGGAACGTATATGAAATTTTTTCCCCTTATACATTCCACAAAAACGACATTGGTTCTGGGAACAGCCGACAGTTATCTGAAATATCAAGCTGCTTGCTTCACTGGGGGGACGAAAGATTGGTTCAATATAATGCGGCATAAGCGAATATCCTTATCAAAATTTGATATCCAACCCGATACCGAAGGATTGCGGCGTTGTGCTGGAGTCACCACGTTGCTGTTCAGGAGATAAGGAAAGGTATTTGTAGTCCAATTTTAAGGTAGTATTTGTACCGAGGAGATAATTGAAACCAAGCTGGGCGGCAACTCCTGTTTTGATCTTTGCTATATCGCCAGTTTTCAGGTCCGGTTGAAAAGTGTATGCCACCCCGGTACCGACATATGGCATAAAATCCCTGGCGATTCTAAAGCCGTATTTTGCGGTTATAACACCAGGTTCCGGGTCCTTGACATCAGCGGGAGCCATGGTCAGACTCTCACCTCCCAACGATAATTGTCGATAAAAATCCTCGGCAGAACCAGGGGCTACAAGCAGTAACATGACTAAACAAAGACACAGAACTCCTGTAATGTTTTTCTGTAGATGCTTCATCTTGATAGTAAAGACACCCTTTCATATAAAAGCTTCAACTATACTGAACCGCTACGTCTTCCTTACCAAAGTGCGTTCGTGTAAAATTCTGGCATAGTCAATCTCGCGCATAACCCCCTTTACATCGGCGGGGCTATCACTCTGCACAAATAATCCGGTCAGCTCGGATGTCGCGCTAAGTGCGCCACTAGCGTACAGCTTCCATATTTCTCTCCCGTAATCCGTTGAAATAAGTTCAGGAGCAAAGCGGCTAAAATAGGCGGTTATGTTTCCAACATCACGCTCGAGCATACTGCGGGCATTGTTGTTACCGGAAGCGTTGACAGCCTGCGGCAGATCGATTATTACCAGACCTTTACTGCCGACAAGCACATTATACTCGGACAGGTCGCCATGAATAATTCCGGCACAGAGCATGAGAACAATCTCTTTTATCAACTCACGATGATATTCACGGGCCGTAGCAGCCGTCAACCGAAGATCGTTAAGCCGAGGAGCTGCACTTCCTTCGGCATCAACAACAAACTCCATCAGCAGAATACCGTCCGCATAATCATAAACCTGCGGGACTCGCACACCGGCCTCTGCAAGTGTCCTCAGGGCGTCTACCTCAGCATTTTTCCAGGCATCTTCAGTTTCCTTACGCCCGTACTTGGAATTCTTCTGCATGGCGCGCGCCTGGCGGCTGTTTCGACCCTTACGCCCTTCCTGATACTGAGCCAGTTGACTGAAACTACGCTTGCTGGCATCTTTATAAACCTTGGCGCAGCAAAGCTCACCTTTTGACTGAACAACATACACGTCAGCTTCCTTGCCGCTCATCAGCCGTAAAACAACCTCATCGACCAAACCGTTACGGACCAGATTTTCAAAACATACCGGAGTTTTCATATGTAAACAACCATAACTGTTGTAATGCAATCAAACTGATACATGTACGAATCCTTTATATAGAAGCTCTGCATTCTTCTTGAATGACCAGTAATTATTGTCGCAGTTTACCGCACTACTCAGATAACGGCAAGAACGATGAATAAAATTCAATTCTGTGCGTAAACACGAAAGGCCCGGTGCATAGACATCGGGCCTTTCGTGTTACCGTTTACTTATTATCAATTTCTAGATACTGGCAGCCATAGCCCTTTCAAAGCCGATACTGAATGCCTTCCTGTTGAGCTCAATAAATGCCTCGGGGACACTTGAAAGAACCGCTTTTTCGGCATTCTCCCGGCTTACCTGACCGGTCAACGCCACCATAGCCCCAAGGGCAACGATGTTGGCGACAATTTCACGGCCGACATCATTTTTAGCGGTATTGATAATCGGAAAGGAAATAAGCTTGAAATTCCCCTTGGGAATTTCTTTTACCAAATCGGAATCAAGAAGCAGAATCCCGCCTTCCTTAAGATCATGTGAATACTTGTCGCACGCGACTTGAGTCATTGCCAGCAAGGCATCAACTTTTGTTGCTTTCGGATAATCTATCATTTCATCAGAGATAATAACCTCCGATTTTGACGCACCACCACGTGCTTCCGGACCGTAGCTTTGCGACTGTACAGCTTGTTTACCCTCATAAATAGAGGCGGCTTTTGCCATGATGATTCCGGCGGTGATCAGACCCTGCCCACCAGCACCGGAAAATCTGAGTTCATATCTTGACATGAATATATCGCTCCTTTTTCCTGTAATTGTTACTTGGCAGCCTTGGCACGCTCAATTACTTTATCGTATTCGACTGTGTACTCAGGCTTTGTGTCGTCTTTATAGAGAACACCGGTCAGCACCTTGCCCTTAAGTTGCTCGGCAGTCATTTTTTCAGCAGCCTTGACCGGTACGGCAATATCCTTAAGACGGTTCATCATCTCGATAACCGACTTGAATTTATTGCGGCGTCCATAAGTAGTAGGGCAGTCATCAAGAATTTCAACAACAGAAAAACCTTTGTGCTGAATGGCTTCTGCAATAAGTTTATCGATCTGGTTAGCATGAAATGATGTACCGCGGGCTACAAAGGTAGCACCGGCTCCAATTGCCAGCTTTGCGACATCAAAACCTGGATCAGGATTACCATATGGAGTTGTTGAAGCTAAGGCACCGGTTGGCGTACAAGGAGAGAACTGTCCGCCGGTCATGCCATAGATATTATTGTTCATGATGATATATGTCAGATTGATGTTACGACGGCAGGCGTGGATAAAGTGGTTACCACCGATAGCCGTTCCGTCGCCATCGCCGCCGACAATAATAACGTCCATTTCCGGCTTGGCCAACTTGACACCGGTTGCAAACGCAGCAGCACGGCCATGAGCTGTGTGCAGAGTACAGCAGTCAATGTAGCCAGGAAGACGAGAAGCACAACCGATACCAGAAACAATGACAGTATTTTCTTTCTTCAGTTTAAGAGACTCCATAGCTCGAATCATACCCTTCATGATGATGCCATGACCACAACCCGGACACCAGATATGAGGTAATTTACCGGGACGAATCCATTTTTCATAATCAAAAGCCATGTTATTTAACCCCCTTGATCTTGTCGAGAATCTGGTCAGGATTTATAGGCTCACCATCAACCCTGAAGATACCGATAACCGGGACTTTGCCTTGAGCAGCCCGTTCTACTTCACCAAAACACATACCCAGATTCATTTCCGGGGTAATGAAACCCTTTACCTTACCAGCCATAGCGGTAATCTGTTTGTAAGGAAACGGCCAGAAGGTTTTGAGACGGAACATCCCGGCTTTGATTCCCTGCTCACGAGCAACGTTAACGGCATAGCGAGCTGAACGAGCAGTAGAACCGTAGGCGATAACAACGACTTCGGCATCGTCTAACTGATATTCTTCAAACTCGATGATATCATCAGCATTGCCTTCTACCTTGCGCACCTGACGTTCTTCCTCAGCCTGAACAAGTTCAGCCTTTGTCGTCGGAAAACCGTCTTGAGCCTTGTTAAGGCTGGTAACATGGAATTTATAGCCCGAACCAAAAGCAGCCAGAGGAGGGACATCACCAAAACTGGTATCGTATGGTTTGTAATCTGCAGGTGAAACTGTAGGGGTTGTGCGTTCTATAAGCGGAATTTCACCCGGTTCCGGGAACACAACCCGCTCACGCATATGGGCAACTATTTCATCCGGCATAATGAAAACCGGAGTGCGGTATTTTTCGGAGAGGTTGAAGGCGCGAACCATTTCTTCGAATAATTCCTGTACAGTGGACGGCACCAGGCAAATTGCCGGATGATCGCCGTGAGTACCCCATTTGGCGCACATAACATCAGATTGGCTGGGGCCGGTCGGCATCCCTGTTGATGGCCCCCCACGCATGACGTTATAAACAACGCACGGAATTTCAGATATGCAGCCCATACCTATCAATTCCTGTTTCAGTGAAAAACCGGGACCGGATGTCGAATCAAGGACCTTTGCACCAGTCAGTGATGCGCCAAGAATCGCTGCCATGGCACCAATCTCATCTTCCATCTGAATGAATTTACCACCAATCTTTGGCAATTCAATAGACATGATTTCAGCAACCTCGGTTGAGGGGGTGATCGGGTAGCCTGCAAAAAAGGTGCAACCGGCGTAGAGTGCGCCATATGTTGCAGCCTCGTTACCCTGAAGAAACGCTACTTTTTTGGACACTGTTCATTTCCTCCTGTAGATTTATTCGGTTATGACTTTGATAGCAAAATCGGGACAACGCAATTCGCATTGCATACAACTGATGCAGGCTTCAAGATTTTTTACAGAGGCATAAAACCCCTTCATCTCAAGTACGTCTTTAGGGCAAAATTCAACACAAATATGACACCCCTTGCATAACTTTTCAGAAATCTCAATTTTCGGCAATTTTTTTTCCATCTGAAAATACTCCTTTATTCTGTAATAAAAGGTGGTAAATACAGGCGCTAAAAAGTAGTAAAAGAAGGGCGTAAATTCAACCCTTCTTTTACTAACTCCCAGAGGCCTGGAATCAAATACTATTTCATACTGCCAACAAGTTCTTTAACCGCAGCAACAGATTTGTCCATCATGGCCTGCTCTTCGGCATCAAGTTTGAACTGGATAATGTTTTCAACACCTTTCTCTCCCAATACAGCCGGAACGCCGACGTAGAAACCGTTGACACCGAACTCGCCCTGCAGGAAGCAGCATGTCGGCAGAACGCGTTTCTGGTCCTTGAGAATTGCTTCTGCCATTGAAATAGCGGCAGAAGCCGGTGAGTAAAATGCTGAACCGGTCTTCAGCAGGGCTACTACTTCACCGCCAGCACCACGGGTACGTTTGACCATGGCTGCCATAACTTCTTTACCCTTCTCTGCACCATATTTCTGTTCAAGCAGTTCAGTTACCGGAATACCGTTAACGCTTGCATAACGAACCAGGGGTACCATATCATCACCGTGGCCGCCAAGAGTCATTGCAGTCACGTCTTTAACAGATACGCCCAGTTCCCAAGCTATAAAGCTGGCAAAACGAGCGGAGTCAAGTACACCGGCCTGACCGATTACACGGTTGTAAGGAAAACCGGTAATTTTCTGGCAGAGGGTAACCATGGCGTCAAGCGGATTCGAAATAACGATGATGATCGATTCAGGTGCATACGCTTTGATACCTTCGGCAACTGAAGTCATGATCTTGGAGTTTACTTCGATCAGGTCATCACGACTCATACCAGGTTTGCGTGGCAGGCCAGCAGTAACGATAACAACATCTGAACCTTTGATGTCTTCGTAGCTGTTGGTGCCTTTCAGGTTTACATCGTAGCGGTCTACCGGGCCAACTTCAGCAATGTCAAGCATCTTGCCCTGGGGAAGACCTTCAACAATGTCAAAAAGGACAACATCACCAAGTTCACGCAATGCACAAAGCTGAGCGAGAACGCCACCAATCTGTCCGCCACCGATAAGTGAAATCTTTTTACGAGCCATACTGTTACCTCCTCTTTTGATTTTGTAAAATAAGG
>JAQUIG010000025.1 GCA_028683435.1 Desulfuromonadaceae bacterium
CCGGTACGAATGCGGCGCTCGACGGCTACCGCGTGGCGGGAAAAACAGGGACGGCGCAGAAAGTCGATCCGGTCACCCGCACCTACTCCCCCTCCAAGCGCATCGGCTCATTTGTCGGCTTTGTCCCGGCCGACAAACCGAAGCTGACGATCGCGGTGATTATTGATGAACCGCAGGGGGTCAAATACGGCGGTGTTGTCGCCGCACCCGCATTTCGGGGAATCGCACAAAATACCTTGGCGTATCTGAAAATCCCGCCTAACGTGCCGATACCCGCAACCTCAAAAACAGCTGACGCGAAATCTCCCCCCACTTCGGCAGTTGACGCGTTGTCTTATGGGGATGGAGATGTGGAGGAGATCCCGACGGGGGATGAGATCATGCCGAACTTTCGCGGCATGAGTATGCGAAGGGTTCTGCAGGTGATGGAGAAGCGCGGCATCAATATCCGCCTGATCGGAAGCGGTAAGGCTGCCGAGCAAAGCCCCCCTTACGGGCATAAGATCCGGGGGACCGACGCAGTCTGGATAAAGTTCACCCCTTCAGCTTGATGCTGAAATCGCCTGCCGGGCAACCGGCAGGTTTTCCCGCTTTTAGTAAGTTAGAAGTGTATCTTTTGCAGTTATCAGGCAAAAAATACACTTTGTTACCGCACTTATCCTGTATAATAGGGTTAAGGAGAGCTCATGACGTTGCGTGAACTGATCGAAAAACTGTCCGATACAGAGAGCCACGGAGACACATCTGTCGATATACGTTCCCTGACCTGTGACTCACGCGCAGTCCAACCGGGTGCCCTCTTTTTCGCACTCCCCGGCGCACAGGCCGATGGGCACCGCTATATCGGAAAGGCCGCTGCAGCGGGCGCTGCGGCGGTGGTTCTTGAGGACACAGCCTTTGCTCCTGCGGGGATACCCTGGATCAGGGTGGTTGACGGCCGCGCTGCAATGGGGCGAATAGCTGCACTCTTCAACGGTGATCCAACCGCGACAAAACCGCTGATCGGCATAACCGGGACCAACGGCAAGACGACGACCACCTATCTGGTCGAGGCGATTCTGGCGGCGGCCGGCAAGCCTGCAGCGGTACTCGGCACGATCAGCTACCGCTTCGGCGCAATCACCATCGGGGCCTCTCACACAACCCCGGAATCAACCGAACTGCAGAGCGCGTTCCGGCAACTCGCGGACGCCGGGGCCGAGGCCTTCGTGATGGAGGTCTCCTCACACGCACTGGAGCAGAAGCGGGTCGATGGATGTCATTTTGATGTCGGCATCTTCAGTAACCTGACCCGTGACCATCTGGATTACCACATTACGATGGAAAGCTATCTGGAGGCTAAATGCCGGCTTTTCACCGACCTGCTCCGCCCCTCACCGGAAAAGCCGCAGCGGCGCGCCGCCATCAACATGGATGATCCGTATGGAGAGAGAGTCGCCGCACGCTGCGCCTGTCCGGTGGTCAGCTTCGGGATTCAGGGGCGTTGCGATGTGCGCCCGAGCAGTGTGGTCTCATCAGTCAACGGCATCTCCGCTACGCTGATCACACCGGCAGGGGATATCGATTTTACCTCGCGACTTCTGGGCCGTTTTAATCTGTCCAATATTCTGGCCGCTGCGGCCGCCGGAATCGCCCTCGATCTGCCGCTTGGCGCGATCAAGAGCGGCATTGAAAACCATGCCACCATCCCGGGGCGCATGGAGCGGGTAGCAAACCGCCGCGGAGTTACCTGCCTGGTCGATTATGCCCATACAGGAGATGCGCTGGAGAATGTCCTTGCAACATTGCAGGAAATAGCAACCGGAAGGATCATCACCCTGTTCGGCTGCGGCGGGGACCGCGACAACGGCAAGCGTCCTATCATGGGGAGAATCGCCGCCTCCATGAGCGATCTGGCGATCGTCACCTCCGATAATCCCCGCAGCGAAGATCCGGCCGTTATTATGGAGCAGGTCAAGGGTGGCATAGATCCACTGGCTCTCCGCCAATACCAGCCGGATGAACTGACTGCCGGCTTTGCGGAAAAAGGTTTTACCCTTTTGGAAAATAGGCGCCAGGCGATCCGGCTGGCGATCAATCTGGCACGTCCCGGCGACCTTGTCCTGCTGGCGGGCAAGGGTCATGAGGATTACCAGATTATCGGGACTGCCAAGCAGCATTTTGATGATCGCGAAGAAGCCGCAGCAGCCTTTACGGAGAACGTGACATGATGTTTACCATCAACGAAATAGCCCTCGCCACCGGGGGCCGGATTGTCGGCCAAACGGCTGGAGAGGTGAACTCCGTATCCACCAATTCACGGAGTGTCACCCCTGGTCAGCTTTTTGTGCCGTTGCGCGGGGAACGTTTTGATGGCCACGCGTTCATCCGCGAAGTGGCAGAGAAGGGGATCACCGCCATCATGGCCGAAGAACATTGGCTGAAAGGGCACTCAATCCCCGATTCATTGTCCTGTGTCGCGGTAAAGAGCACCCTCCGCGGGCTGGGTGATCTGGCTGCGGCGTGGCGCAGGCGTTTCGATATCCCGGTCATCGCAGTGACCGGCAGCAACGGCAAGACAACAGTCAAGGAGATGCTGGGGACGATTCTGGAGCTAACCGCACCGGGGCTCAAAACAGCCGGCAATCTCAATAACCTGATCGGGTTGCCGCAGATGATCTTCCAACTCCTGCCGGAGCATCGCTGGGCGGTACTGGAAATGGGGATGAGTGAACCTGGCGAGATCGACCGCCTGGCGGCAATAGCCGCCCCCCGTGTCGGCATCGTATTGAACGCCCTCCCCGCCCACCTGCTGAGCATGGGAACCGTCGAGGCGGTGGCCGCTGCCAAGGGTGAATTGCTCCATCGAATCAGTGATGGCGGCCTGGCGGTAGTTAACGCAGATGACTCTCGTGTCGCCTCGCTTTCTCAAAACGCATCCGCCCGCCGGATCAGTTTCGGCATCGATCGGGGTGAAGTACGCGCCCGTGAAATCAGGCAACTGGGACTGGATGGGCAGCAGTTCCTGCTCGTCACACCGCGAGGCGAAGCAACCATCCATCTGAAAGCCTGCGGACGCCACAATATCTATAATGCTCTTGCCGCAACCGCTGCACTTCTGGAGAAGGTCGCCCTGCCGACCATCGCCGCCGGACTGGAAGCCTTCACCCCGTACAAGGGGCGCTTCCAGATCGAGCGACTGGGGAGCATCACGCTGGTTGACGACAGTTATAACGCCAACCCCGGCTCGACAAAAGCCGCTCTGGAAACCCTGGCTCAGATAGCGGCCGCAGGGCATCGCATCGCCGTTCTGGGTGATATGCTGGAACTCGGGGAGCATGAGGCGGAGGCTCATCGTGGGGTCGGGGCTGTGGCCGGACGTAATGTTGACCGCCTCTACCTGACCGGCACACTGATGGTGAAATACGCTGCCGAGGGGGCAATGGAGGCCGGTATGCCGGCTGAATCGGTTATCTGCTGCGCAAGTCACTCGGAGATTGCCGGGTTGCTGCAGCACACGATGACGAAAGGTGATGTGATTTTGCTCAAGGGGTCACGCGGGATGACTATGGAAAAAGTGGCAACTGAATTGAAGGATCTGATGCGGCACGCCAAAGGGGATTAACCGATGCTTTACCATATTTTTTATCCGCTCGCGACTGACATCAAACTGTTTAATATCTTCAAATACCTGACCTTCCGTTCCATCTACGCCATGATCACCGCGCTGGTGGTCTGCTTTATACTTGGTCCGTGGGTCATCCGCAAGCTGGAATCCCTGCAGGCCCGCCAGGTGATCCGCACCGATGGTCCGGAATCGCATCTGCAGAAACAGGGGACCCCCACCATGGGGGGGGTGATAATCCTGGCGGCAATCGTCGTCCCGACCCTGCTTTGGGCCGATCTCACCAACCAGTACATCTGGATCACGCTCTTCATCACGATCGGCTACGGCGTGATCGGTTTTGTGGATGACTACAAGAAGGTGGTCAAGAAAGACACCAAGGGGCTGTCCGCGCGCCAGAAGATGTTCTGGCAGGTTTTGCTGGCCGGATCGGTGGCCACGTACTTGTTTCTCAGGCCAGGGTTCAGTGAACAGCTTTTTTTCCCGCTATTCAAAAACTTTCATCCTGACCTCTGGATCTGGTTCATTCCGTTCGCCACGATCGTAATTGTCGGCGCCAGCAACGCCGTCAACCTGACCGACGGTCTGGACGGACTCGCCATCGGCCCGGTGACTATCAATGCCGCCACCTACATGCTCTTCTCATACATCGCCGGACACGCCGCCCTGTCGGCCTACCTTCAGATTCCTCGCGTGGTGGGGGCCGGCGAACTGGCGGTACTGTGCGGCGCTATGGTAGGGGCAGGCCTCGGGTTCCTTTGGTACAACTCATATCCGGCCGAAGTTTTTATGGGAGACGTCGGATCACTATCTTTAGGGGGGACGCTCGGGACCATCGCGGTGCTGACCAAGCAGGAACTCCTGCTGGTGATTGTCGGGGGCGTTTTTGTCGTCGAAGCACTCTCGGTCATATTTCAGGTTGGTTCATACAAGTATCGCGGCAAGCGCATCTTCCGTATGGCCCCGATCCACCACCATTTTGAACTTAAAGGTGTTGCCGAACCGAAGATCATCGTCCGCTTCTGGATTATCACGATAATTCTGGCACTGGTGGCTATTTCGACATTGAAGATGAGGTGATATGCAGATAAAAGACAAAAATATCCTTATCGTCGGCCTTGCCAAAACCGGCGTGGCCTGCGCCCGTTTTCTCGCTTCAAAGGGAGCACGGGTAACCGTTACGGACATGCGGAATGAAGCTGATCTGGCAGCACAACTGGCGGAACTAGCGGAATTCGATATCATCCGTGAGCTGGAGCGGCATGATACAGCGACTTTCATCGCCAGCGATCTGATCGTGGTGTCACCCGGCGTGCCGATGGAACTGCCGCAACTGGTGGCGGCAAAGGTCGCCGGAGTGGAGATCATCAGCGAGATTGAGCTTGCAGGGCGTTTCATCGATGTCCCGCTGGCGGCGATCACCGGAACCAACGGCAAGACGACAACCACCACTATTCTCGGTGCGATCTTCAAGCACAACGGCTATCACACCTTTGTCGGCGGCAACATCGGCAACCCGCTGATTGAACTGGCGGAGTCGCATCAAATATGGGATCAGGTGGTGGCAGAAATTAGCTCGTTCCAGCTGGAGTGGATCACTTTGTTCCGCCCGACCGTGGCGGCACTGTTGAACCTGAGCGAGGATCACCTCGACCGCTACCCGGATTACCAGACATATATAGATGCCAAGCTGCGCATTTTTGAAAATCAGACCGAGGACGATTTTGCCGTGGTCAACCGCGATGATCCGCTCGTCTGGCAGCAGGTCCAGGGGATCAGGGCGGCACTGTTTCCCTTTAGTCGGAAGGTTGAGCTGGAAGAGGGTATTTTCTATCGGGACGGCGTCATCACCTATCGTCACAACGGCCATGAGGAGTGCTTCCCCACCGCCGCCATCCGGCTGCAGGGGGTGCACAATCTGGAAAATATCATGGTCGCCACGGCGTGCGCTCTCCTGCTCGGCTGTCGTCCGGACGAAACTTTTGAAACTATTCTCTGTTTTGAGGCGCTGCATCACCGCATGGAATTTGTGCGCGAGATCGCCGGTGTCAGTTACTACGAGGACAGCAAGGCGACCAATGTCGGGAGCGTCGAGAAAGCGCTGGAAAGTTTCACGGAGATCACCCTTATAGCGGGCGGCAAGGACAAGGGTGGTTCATACGCACCGCTGATGCCGTTGATAAAAGAACGCGTGCGGCACCTGATACTGATCGGCGAAGCGGCCGGGCGGATGGAACAGGAGTTGGGAAAGTTGACCGACACCCGCCGGGCAGAAACCCTGGAAGATGCGGTGCGGCTTTCCGCGGAGATAACACCCCCCGGCGGCACGGTCCTGATGTCACCCGCCTGTTCGAGTTTCGATATGTTCCGTGATTACGAAGAGCGGGCACAAAGGTTCATTGCCGCAGTAAAGGCCCTGTAAATGTTCAAAAAACTGGAAGAATATGATCTTGTGATCATGCTGATGGCCATCGCCCTGACCTGTTTCGGAGTGGTAATGGTCTATTCGGCCTCTTCCGTCATGGCTGCCAAACGTTTTCACGACGGCTTCTTCTTCCTCAAGCGCCAGGGGCTGTTCGCGCTGCTCGGCTTTACCCTTATGCTGATAACCATGCGGGTCAACTATCAGTTCTGGCGCAAGCTGGCTGTTCCGATTCTGCTCGGATGCGTCGTGCTGCTGGTGCTGGTGCTGATCCCCGGAATAGGGGGGAGCGCCGGTGGGGCGTCGCGCTGGATAAAACTCCCCGGCTTCAATCTGCAGCCGTCTGAGATCGCCAAGATAGCCCTGATCATGTACATGGCCTATTCACTGGACAGAAAACAGGACAAGATCAAGCAGCTTGGCCCCGGCTTCGTTTCATACATGCTGATCCTCCTCGTGATGCTGGGACTCCTGCTCAAACAGCCGGATATGGGTTCGGCCCTCACCCTGGCGGCGGTTGCCATCATTATGCTTTTTGCCGCCGGAACACGTCTGATCTACATAATTTCAATATTTTTGATGTCGCTGCCGTTCCTCTATTTCCTGGTAATGAATGTTGCCTATCGCAAGCGGCGCATTCTGGCGTTTCTCGACCCATGGCAGGACCCGCAGAACAGTGGATTTCAGATCATCCAATCCTGGCTGGCGTTGGGAACAGGTGGCCTCTTCGGTCAGGGACTCGGGGAAGGAAAGCAGAAACTCTTTTACCTGCCGGAAGCGCACACCGACTTCATTCTCGCGGTTGTCGGCGAAGAGCTCGGTTTTCTCGGTGTGATCGTGATTATCGGCATGTTCTTTTTACTGGTGCAACGCTCCATGCGAATCGCTGTTGCCGCGCCGGACACGTTCGGTCGCTTTCTTGCCCTGGGGATTGCCGTGTTGTTCGGGATTGAGGCCACGGTCAATATGGGGGTCGTGACCGGACTGCTCCCGACCAAGGGTCTGGCGCTCCCCTTTATCAGCTACGGCGGCAGTTCGCTGCTGGTCAGTCTGTTCGCCGTCGGTATTCTGCTCAATATTTCTTCGGGACTGAAGATCTCTTCCATCAAACTCAAGGAGGAAAAATGAAACTGATCATTGCCGGCGGCGGCACCGGCGGGCACCTCTTCCCCGGTATCGCCGTGGCCGAAGAGTTTATGTCACGTGACCCGGCCAACCAGGTGCTGTTTGTCGGCACCGAACGCGGCATTGAAGCTAAGGCCGTACCGGCGGCCGGCTATCCATTGGAGCTGATTTCAGCAGCCGGGATTCGTGGGAAGGGGACTTTCAGCCAGCTCAAGGGTACGGCCATGATGCTGTATGGCTACGCCCAGTCGCGGAAAATATTGAAGAGATTCCGACCGGATATGGTTCTTGGCGTCGGCGGTTACGCCTCGCTGCCGATGGTGCTGGCGGCCCGCGGCATGCAGGTTCCACGTTTCATCCATGAACAGAATGCCATTCCGGGTCAGACGAATCGCCTGCTGGCCAGGTTCGCAGATCAGGTCTTTATCACTCTGGAGGAATCGGCATCGTACTTCCCAAAGGATTCAACGCTGCTGACCGGCAACCCGCTCAGGCGGCAGATACTCGATATGGTGGCGAAGCAAAATCCCCCCTCGATCCCCCCTTTCGTAAAGGGGGGAAACGAAGTGAGTGAGCAGAGAAAATTCAACCTGTTCATCTTCGGAGGGAGCCAGGGTGCCCACGCCATTAATGTCGCGATGATTGAAGCGCTCACCTTGTTGAATGATTGCCCGGTCTTGCTGTCAATCACCCATCAGACCGGAGAAAAAGAGTGTGCCGAAGTCACGGCCGCATATCGCGCGGCGGGCGTTGATGCTGTGGTGACACCATTTATCAGCGACATGGCTGCTGAGTACGCCAGGGCGGATCTGATCATCTGCCGGGCGGGCGCTACCACTATCGCTGAAGTAACCGCCTGCGGCAAAGCCTGCCTGTTTATCCCGTATCCGCACGCAGTGGATGATCACCAGCGCCTTAACGCAGAGGCGCTGCTCAAGAAGGATGCCTGCTTCATGTTGCTGGAGTGGGAGCTGAACGGAAAGAGTCTGGCGGAGTCCATCTGTACCCTGGCCGTTGACACAGATCTTGTCCGCCGCACCGGCGAATCGGCCTTCAGTCTGGCCCGTCTGGACGCCTCCAGGATTATTGTCGATGAGATGACGAAAGCTAATGAAATCAAGAGGGCTACCCCATGTACGGAAAAATAAACAAAATCCACTTCGTCGGCATCGGCGGTATCGGCATGAGCGGCATTGCCGAGGTGCTGCTTAACCTTGGCTATAAAGTTTCAGGTTCTGATCTGCGCGGCTCCGACATCACCGAGCGTCTGGCCGGGCTTGGCGCCGAAATCGGCATTGGCCACACTGCGGAAAACCTGAAGGATGTCGATGTCGTGGTGATCTCGTCCGCCGTGCACGGCGACAACCCCGAGGTGATCGAGGCCAGGCGGCTCCATATTCCGGTCATACCGCGCGCGGAAATGCTGGCTGAGTTGATGCGGATGAAATACGGCATCGCCATCGCCGGTACTCACGGGAAAACGACCACCACCTCCATGACCGCCGCAGTTCTGGGACATGCCGGTATCGACCCGACGGTGGTAATCGGCGGCAAACTGAACGCCATCGGCACCAACGCCCAGATCGGGCAGGGGAAGTTCCTCCTCGCCGAGGCGGACGAATCTGATGGATCGTTCCTGCTCCTTTCGCCCACAATCGCCGTGGTCACCAATATTGACGCCGACCATCTCGATCATTATTCCGGCATTGAAGAGATCAAGGATACTTTTGTCGAATTTATCAACAAGGTTCCTTTTTATGGCCTGGCGGTGCTCTGTCTTGATGATAATAACATCCGTGAAATTCTGCCGCGGGTCAAAAAAAGATACACCACCTACGGGCTCTCCGCCCAGGCTGATATCCGTGCTGCCCATGTCAGGCATGACGGCTTTCAGACTTCGTTTGTTGCTTATTACAAAGGGTACCGGCTTGGGGAAATTTCCTTTCCGATGCCGGGGCCGCACAATGTGCTGAACGCCATGGCCTGCATCGCCGTAGCTCTTGAGCTGGATGTCCCATTCAACGCCATCCAGGAGGGGTTTGCAGCGTTCAGCGGCGTCGGGCGGCGTTTTACCGTCAAGGGGGAGCCGAAAGGGATCATGGTAGTAGACGACTACGGCCACCATCCTGCCGAAATCAAGGCAACGCTGGCAGCTGCCCGGCAGGGATGGCCGGAGCGGCGCCTTGTGGCTGTTTTCCAGCCGCACCGTTACTCCCGTACCCATGAGCTGTTTGATGATTTTGTAACCGCTTTCCATGACGCTGACGTACTGGTGCTGACCGACGTATATGCTGCCGGTGAACTCCCGATCGAAGGGGCAACGGCAGAGCGGCTTTCCCGTGAGATCAGTCGTCATGGGCAAAAAGACGTGACCTGTATTCCGGATCGGGAGCTGATCCCTGCACATCTGGCCGGAATCGTCCGTGAAGGTGACATCGTCATTACCCTGGGGGCCGGAAATATCTGGCAGCAGGGAGAAATATTAGTCAGGCTGCTGGGAGAAGAAAGCTGAAGCCGATGACGACGGAAATACGTGGTCAGCTGCGGTACAACGAACCGATGAGCCTCCATACCTCGCTTAAGGTAGGCGGCCCGGCAGACCTCTACGCGATTCCGGAAGATGCCGAAGATCTCCAAAAGATGGTGTCATGGTTAGGACAACGCAATATCCCGTGGCTGCCGGTCGGCAGGGGGTACAACCTGCTGGTGCGGGACAAGGGTATTCGCGGTGCGGTGATCTCTCTGGAACGATTCGACCGGATCAGCGCCATCGGCGGGGCGCTGATCAAAGCGGAGGCAGGTGCCGAAAATCTGGCGGTGGTACGCTTTGCCCAGAGGTTGGGGCTGGGAGGCATCGGCTTCATCTCCGGCATCCCCGGTACGATCGGCGGGGCGATAAAGATGAACGCCGGCGCATACGGCGAGGGGCTCCTGGCAAAAACCGATCGCCTCACGCTGCTCCGCGGCGGCAAACTCCTTGATTTCCGAATCGAGGAGCTTGATTACGGTTACCGCCATCTGAGGTTGGAAGAAGGCGACATCGTGCTGGCAGCAACATTCAAACTGGAAGAGCGCGAGCCGTCTTGTACCGAGGAAGAAATCCGCAACGACCTGGAACTGCGGCGGACCAAGCATAACGTCGGCTACCCCAGCGCAGGATCGTTCTTCAAAAACCCTCCCGGAGAGGGTGCCTGGAGGTTAATTGACGCCGCCGGGATGCGTGGCGTAAAAGTTGGCGGCGCACAGGTCTCCGAGGTGCACAGCAATTTCCTTGTTAACGCCGGAGGCGCGACTGCCCGGGATTTCCTTGATCTGGCGACGATCGTAATAAATGCGGTTTTGACAACATCCGGCGTGACACTTGAGGAAGAAGTACGTATAGTGGGCGAAATTTAATATGGTTAAAATGGGTACGCTTAGTCAAGAGCCATCGTGCTCCTGCGTAATCCTGTTATCAGGGGGAGAAAGGTTTTCGCCATGATGATATCAAAAAAAATCGGTGTGCTGTTCGGCGGGCTTTCGGCCGAGCGGGAGGTTTCGCTGAAGAGCGGTGCCGCCGTTCACCAGGCGCTTGTTGCGCAGGGGTACCACGCGGCAGCAATCGATGTCGGGCGCGATCTGGCCGAAGTTCTGAAGCGTGAAGGGGTCGAAGTCGCCTTTATCGCCCTGCATGGCCGCTACGGTGAGGACGGCTGCGTACAGGGTTTACTGGAACTGCTGCAGATTCCGTACACCGGATCCGGCGTTTTGGCCAGCGCTCTGGCAATGCATAAGCTTTACAGCAAGCAGACCTTTGCCGCCTGCGGCATCCTGACAGCACCCTTTTGCTGTTACCGGCGCGGTGAATCCGTGCGGCTGGCTGATCTGCCGTTCGCCCTGCCGCTGGTTGTCAAACCGGTCCAGGAGGGTTCATCCGTCGGGATCTCCATTGTCAGGGAAGAAAATCAGCTGGAAGCGGCCCTCAAACTGGCTTTCAATCATGATGAAGAGGTACTGGTTGAACAGTATATAAAGGGGCAGGAGGTACAGGTCGGTATACTGGACGATCGTCCGATCGGCGCTATCGAGATTGTCCCTAAAAATGAATTCTATGACTTTGAAGCTAAATACACCGACGGTATGGCAGAACATATATTTCCCGCTCAACTGGAGCCAGGATTGTATGAAAAGGCCCAGCAGGTCGGCCTGACGGCTCATCGTGCTCTTGGGTGCAGGGGGTACAGCCGTGTTGATCTCCTGGTGACAACTGCCGGCGACTGCTATGTTCTGGAAGTTAACACGCTGCCGGGAATGACGGCACTGTCGCTTTTTCCTGAAATTGCGGCAAAAGGCGCAGGCCTGCCGTTTGAGGCGCTTGTTTCGCGAATTATTGAATCGGCAGAACTCTCCATAAAGGTGAACTAACGAGTGAAGGACTTCGCAAATTCATCATACCAGCGCAGAAAGGTGGCGCCCAACAAGATCAAGATCAAGCGTAAACCGCTTGACCTCGGTAAGTATCTCCGTCCGCTCAAGACCATCGCCGTTGTGCTGGCTGTGGTTGTGTTGGCAAGCGGCACTCTTTACGGCGGCTATCGCGCGGTTTCAGCTATCACCCTCTTCTCGCTCAAAACGATTGAAGTTTCGAGTGCCAAACACCTGACTCGGGAGGAGATCCTCGGATTGGCCGGCGTAGAACCGGGCAAAGATCTGCTTCGCGTGAACCTGAAACGGATGGGGGAGCATATCCTGGAGAATCCATGGGTTGAAACGGTGCAGATCAATCGATATTTCCCGGATGGCCTCTCAATCGTCATCACTGAACGTGAACCGGTAGCGATTGTCAATATGGGGTTCATCTACTATCTTGACGGTAAGGCGAATGTCTTCAAGGTTCTTAACCAGGGGGACAGGCTTGATTTCCCGGTTGTCACCGGCTTCAGCGAGGAAGAACTCGGCAGCGATCCAAAGGGGACCAGGGAGGCGCTTCAGGAAACATGCGGTCTCCTGAAAATACTGCGTGAAAACGGCGCGTTTATCCTTGCGGATGTGTCGGAGATTCATTACGATAAAGGGTATGGTTTCACCCTGTTCACCTCTTCCGGCGCACTTCCGGTCAAAGTCGGCTCGGGAGATTTCTCTGCAAAAGTCGAGCGGTTCGCTCGTATCTACCAGGATCTGATGGTGCAGCTACCGTCAATTCGTTATATCGATCTTGATTACAGCGATAAAATAATCATAAAAAAAAGCTGATGTTAATATGTATTCTTTATTCTTGTTCAGCAGGGGGAGCGGTATGTCAGCTATAAAACGGGATAATCTGATCGTCGGCCTCGACATCGGTACAACCAAGATTTGCGCCATCGTCGGCAACGTCACAGAGGAGGGTATCGATATCGTCGGCATCGGAACCAGCCCATCCAGCGGCCTGCGTAAAGGCGTGGTCATTAATATCGAGAGTACCGTTGGTGCCATCCGTAAAGCCATTGAGGAAGCGGAACTAATGGCCGGCTGCGAGATCAAGTCGGTTTATGCCGGCATCGCCGGCGGACATATCAAAGGGCTAAACTCCAACGGCGTTATCGCCATCAAGAACCGTGAGGTTTCGCAGGAGGACGTGCGTCGGGTCATTGATGCCGCCAAAGCGATCAATATCCCTATGGATCGTGAAGTGCTGCATATACTGCCGCAGGAATTCATCATCGACGAACAAGACGGCATCCGCGAGCCACTCGGCATGAGCGGGGTCAGGCTGGAAGGCAAGGTTCATATCGTCACCGGTGCTGTGGCAAGTGCTCAGAACATAGTCAAATCCTGCAACCGGGCCGGACTTGATGTGGCCGACATTGTACTGGAACAGTTGGCGTCATCCCACGCGGTACTTTCTGATGATGAGAGAGAGCTGGGGGTCTGCATGGTGGATATCGGCGGCGGAACGACCGACATTGCCATTTTTGCAGATGGTGCGATCAAATATACATCGGTTATCTCCCTGGGAGGCAACCAGCTTACGAACGACATCGCCGTAGGGCTGCGTACTCCGTTTGCCGAAGCTGAAAAAATCAAGAAGAAATACGGCTGCTGCCTCGCTTCACTGGTTGGAAAAGAAGACAAAATTGAGGTGCCGAGCGTCGGCGGGCGCAAGCCCCGAGAACTCTCACGCAACGTATTATGCGAAATCCTGGGTCCTCGCATGGAGGAAATATTCTCGCTCATCAACCGCGAGATCATTAAATCCGGCCTGGAAGATTCAATCGCATCAGGCGTCGTCATCACCGGAGGTTCCAGTATTCTGGAAGGAATCCCGGAACTGGCAGAACAGATATTTAATCTGCCGGTACGTCGCGGGCTCCCACAAAAAATCGGCGGCCTGAACGATGTCGTAAAATCACCGGTTTACGCGACCGGCGTCGGCCTTGTTGTGTACGGAAGCCGCAACTCCGGTTCGCATGAATTCCCGACCGGCAAGCCGGAAGCAAACCTGTTTGGATCTGTCTTCGGGCGGATGAAGGGGTGGTTCCGCGAATTTTTCTAACCGGCATAAAAAATATTATTTTTTTCTTTTGATTCTTGGTCAAATAGAGGTTACATTTCCGACACAAAATCTAATTTAAGTCATTAATATATAGAAGGGGGAACGCATGTTTGAATTTGACGAGACCATTGAGCAAAGCGCTGTTATTAAAGTGATCGGGGTCGGTGGCGGTGGCGGCAATGCCATCAACACCATGATATCCAGTTCTATACATAAAGTGGATTTTATCGTAGCCAACACCGATGCCCAAGCACTGCGGACCTCGAAAGCGCCGGTAAAACTGCAACTCGGTCGGGAGCTGACCAAGGGTCTTGGCGCAGGTTCAAAACCTGAAGTAGGCACGGCTGCGGCTCTCGAAAACAAGGATCAATTGGCTGAAGCGATCAAAGGCGCCGACCTGGTCTTCATCGCGGCAGGCATGGGCGGCGGTACCGGTACCGGTGCGGCACCTGTTATCGCCGAGGCCGCCCGCGAAACCGGCGTCCTGACCGTCGGGGTTGTCACCAAGCCGTTCACGTATGAAGGGAAGGCGCGTTCACTGCTCGCTGATCAGGGGATCGAAGAACTGAAGAAACATGTCGACTCACTGATTATCATCCCCAATGATCGCCTCATCAGCCTGGCCAGTAAAAACATGTCGCTCTTCGACGCGTTCAAACCATCAGATGACGTTCTTCGCCAGGCAGTGCAGGGGATTTCCGAGCTCATCACCTCAACCGGCCTGATGAACCTCGACTTTGCCGATGTCAAGACCGTCATGAGTGTTCGCGGCATGGCGATGATGGGCATCGGCATGGGGAGTGGTGATAATCGTGCGGCCGACGCTGTCAACAACGCCATCTCCAGTCCGCTTCTGGAAGATAATGATATCTCTGGAGCCAAGGGGGTGCTGGTAAATATCACCGGTTCCGCCTCCATGACCATGGATGATTACAACACCGTAAATCGTATTGTTCACGAAAAAGTACACGAAGATGCCAACATCAAGATCGGTGTTGTCCGTGATGACGAAATGGCGGACAACATCAAGGTAACGGTCATTGCCACCGGCTTTGGCGATCGTTTTGATGTGGAAAAAAGTCGTGACGTCCGCAGAAACAGCCTGTCACTGGCAGAAAAACATGTCGTCAGTTCCGTATCCCTCGACCGGCCGACCTTTCAGCGTGATCGTGAAAGAACCGAGAATGTCACGCGCATCCGTCCGCCAGTTACCTTTATCGAAGAGGATGAAGACCAGTACGACATTCCAACTTTTTTAAGAAAATCAGTAGATTAGAACCGGAACAGCGATAAAGGGGGCAGGCCGGACGGTCTGCCCCCTTTATTATTTTTGACTGCTGCCGTTAATTTTCTGGACTAACGGTGGACTCTCCGGTATTTTGCCCAGTCAAATCAATATCACTATACAAGCAATGTGAGGTAAGCAAATGGCACAAGCAGAAAAAGGCAACACTGTAACAATCAACTTTACCGGGACACTGGAAGATGGAACGGTATTCGACTCGACTCTTGAAGATATGGAATGTGATGGAGAGTGCTGTGCAGACGGCTGTGACGAAGACGGTTGTGAAGATGATGAATGCGGCTGCGGCGAGCATGCAAGCGGCCCGATGACCTTTGTGCTGGGAGAGGAGATTCTCTTTCCTCAAATTGATGCAGCAATTGTCGGCATGACACCAGGCGAGAAAAAAACCGTTCAGATTGCCGCTGCAGATGCTTTTGGCGAGTATGACAAGGAAAAGATCTTCACCGTACCGCGCAGTGACCTTCCTGAAGATCTCATCCCGGAAGTGGGCGACGAACTGAGCCTCTCCAACGAAGATGACGAGGAACTTGATGTCGTCGTCCTCGAAATAGCGGAAGACCAGGTTACTTTTGATGCCAACCACCCTCTCGCCGGTGAAGACGTCACCTTTGAGATCGAACTGCTCAGCATTCAGTAGAGCAGATGAGCATCCTCTATGCACTCGATCTTCTGGGCACAGCCGCTTTTGCCGCTTCGGGTGCCTGGGCAGGCGTCCGCCGTGATATGGATCTGTTCGGGATAGTGCTGCTGGGATTGGTAACAGCAATTGGGGGGGGGACCGTGCGGGATTTGCTGCTCGGTGCCCCCCCGTTTATTCTGAAAGATGAAACCTACCTGTACCTCTCACTGATCGTTTCGCTGTTGGTCTTTGTTTTTCACCGCAATATGGAGTTTCTGCAGCATCCACTCCAGTATTTCGATGCGGTCGGCCTTGGGACCTTTGTCGTTATTGGCACCGGCAAGGCGTTTGACTATCATATCGGTTTTTTTGGTTCTGTTATGATGGGGGTTATGACTGCCACCGCCGGGGGGATGATCAGAGATGTCCTTTCTAACCGGGTACCGCTTGTCCTGCAACGCGAAGTATACGCTTCCGCCTGTATAGCCGGGGGAATACTGCTCTATCTGCTGCACCTCACTGCTTTCCCCAAAAACTGGGCGCTGATTGTTGCTGCCCTGACCGTTATCATCGTGCGTCTGCTGGCTATCAAGAAAGGGTGGTCATTACCACGGGCGACTATCAACGGCCGCAGGAAAGAACAGGCGTCATAGCAGATCGAAATTATTCTGGTACGCCATCAGCGTATTAACCATCAGCGCCGCCACGGTCATCCTGCCGACGCCGCCAGGCACCGGGGTTATCCAGGAACATTTTTTGCTGACATTTTCAAAATCCACATCCCCAACCAATTTGCCGTTATCAAGCCTATTGATGCCGACATCGATCATCACAACCCCATCTTTAACCATATCCTCGGTAATAAATCCGGGGATACCGACCGCCACTACAATGATATCTGCCCGCCTGGTTTCATCCAGCAGGAGTTCGCGCGGAGTTTCGATATGTGCAAGGGTGACGGTGGCATTGCCGATTTCGAAATCGTTCGAAAGCATGATCGAAATAGGTTTACCGACGATATTCGAGCGGCCGATAACAACACAATGCTTCCCTTTAACCGGTATTTCGTAAAACTGAAGCAGCTTGCAGATACCATAGGCGGTGGCTGGCCGGAAAGCCTTCTGTCCCAGGGTCATGCGGCCGAAATTGGTTGGATGAAAACCATCGATGTCTTTGTCCGGGTCAATCGCGTTGATGATGTTCTGCGGGTTGATATGCTTCGGTACCGGCAGTTGCACGATCAGCCCGTCAGTGGCAGGATCGGCATTGATCTCGGCAATCTTTGCCAGCAGCTCAGACTCTGTAATGCTCTCCGGAAAACGGAGCAGAGCGCTTTCAAAACCGGCACGTGCACATGATGTTATCTTCGATTTTACGTATGATTCGCTGGGGGCATGCTCCCCGACCAGAATCACGGTCATATGCGGCTTGCGTAAGCCTGAGCCGACATACGCAGCAACCCGCCTGGATATATCCGTGATCAGACTTTCAGCACATTTTTTCCCATCCAGTAACTTCATAATACTGAGCCCCTTTTTTTATTCGGAGCGCTTGGTAACTTCAATCAGATGATAGCCGAACTGGGTCTTTACCGGTCCGAGAACTTTCCCGACTTCGCCGGAGAACACGACGTCGTCAAACTCTTTTACCATCTGCCCCGGGCTGAATTCGCCTAAATTGCCGCCATCTTTGCCGGAAGGACACTGGGAGTTCTCGCGGGCGCTTGCCGCAAAATCCTCTCCTGCTTCGATCTTTGTTTTCAGCGCCTCACACGCTTCTTTGGTTGCCACCAGAATGTGGCGGGCAGATGCTTTAGCCATTCTAAACTCCTTTTATATGTAGTCCTGCTGTTGATATGTACTTCACACCTTTTTGACACTAATACGACAATTAGTCAATACGTCAACGAGCTTTTCGTTGTATTGACGCGCGGCAAATTAACAGCGGAAAATGTTGCCTTGTGAACTGTTGATGCTATGATACTATTTGATGAGGAGTGGCTCTGTATCCAGCCATTTAAAAAACAGAGATATAACCCGGTGCTTCAGCTATTTATATATGCTGTAAAATTTATTTCAGGAGGGGAAAAGTCATGGGCATGATCAAGGAGTTCAAGGAGTTCGCGGTAAAGGGCAATGTTATTGATATGGCGATAGGCATCATCATTGGGGTGGCTTTTGGTAAAATAATCACATCTCTCGTTGGAGACGTGATCATGCCGCCCATCGGCGTCGCATTGGGAGGAGTCGATTTTTCAAGCCTGTCGATAGTCGTCAAGGAAGCGGTTGAGCAAAAACCGGCGGTGCTAATCAGCTACGGGAAATTTCTGCAGACGATTATAGATTTTACAATTATTGCCTTCACCGTATTCATGGCGGTAAAAGGGATGAACGCCCTCAAGAAGAAGGAAGAAGCAGCTCCTGCTGCACCATCCAATCAGGAGCTGCTGCTTGCGGAAATCAGGGATCTGCTCAGGGACACAAAGTAGCACAGACCTGCAGGATACTTACCGGATCTCAAGCCCAGGTTCCGAGAGTGCACCCAACTGCTCCCGCAATTCAAGAATATGTTCACCCCAGTACCGGGTAGTATTGAACCAGAAAAACGTGTGCGGAAAGAGCGGGTCCCCCCAGCGCCGGGCGAGCCAGGCGCTGTAGTGCAGCATGCGCAATGTGCGCAACGGCTCAATCAGGCGCAACTCCCGGGGATTAAAATCATAAAACTCCCGATACCCCTCCAGCAATGAATCCAGCTGTGCCAGCTGCCGGGGGCGCTCCCCCGAAAACATCATCCAGAGGTCCTGCACGGCAGGCGCCATGCGGGCATCATCAAAATCGACAAAATGGGGAGCGTTGTCGCGCCAGAGGATATTTCCGGCATGGCAATCGCCATGCGTCCTGATACTGCGGACCGGACCGACTTCAGCTAGAATGTTGTCGATGGCCTCCAGCAGTTGCGCTGTCACAGAGACATAACTGGCCCGGTATTCATCAGGGATAAAGCGCTCCTCTATCAGTCGCACGCTGTCACTGCCGAAGCTCTGCCGGTCGAGCGTCGGGCGATGAGCAAACGGCTTGACCGACCCGGTGCCATGAATCCGCCCGAGCAATCTGCCCAGTATTTTCAGATTGTCGAGATTATCAAACTCCGGGGCATGTCCTCCCTGCCGTGGATAAAGAACAAAGTGAAAACCGTCGTACTCCAGCAGAGTCGTCCCGTCAGGACTTTTAAGCGGTGCAACGATGGGGAGCTCATGTTCGACAAGCTCATAGCAGAAGCTGTGTTCCTCCAGAATCTGTTCCTGGCTCCAGCGTCCGGGACGGTAGAACTTCGCAATCAGCGGCTCTGCTTCATCGATGCCGACCTGATAGACACGGTTTTCGTAGCTGTTGAGTGCAAATATGCGCCGGTCACAGGCGTAACCCTGACTTTCCACGGCATCCATGACGAAGGTTGGGGTAAGGCGCTGAAACGGATGTTCACTTTGGGTCATAGTATAATTCCTGTGAATGTAAGTTAAGAAGATAGTATGGTCTCATTCTAGCGGCTGTGCTAGGTTAATGTGCGTTTGTATGCTAGATTATCCGTATGTTGTCAAGGTCACCGATGGCCGACAACTCATATCTGAATAATTCTTTTGAGAAACGGAATACTCCCCATGGACAGTTTTACGCCTAATGGCCTGATAGTCGCTCATCACGGCATCTCGGTTGAGGTCTTGTTTGACAACGGCCAGCGCAGAATGGTGCGGGTCAAGCGCAACTCCGGGCATGTGGTCGGAGACAACGTGGTCGTTACGGGCGAGGTTTTAAAACGTTTACCGCGCCGGACAGAGCTGCAGCGACGCGATGCAAGGGGCGGTGTCCATCTGGTAGGCGCAAACCTTGATGTCCTCGGGATCGTTGTTGCGCCGCTGTCGCCGGGCGGCTTCATCGACCGGGCGATTGTTGCCGCTCAGTCGGCGCAGTTACAACCGTTTTTAGTCGTTAACAAATGTGATCTTGACGGTACGGCAGAACTGCTGGAAGAGCTGAGGAGGGTTTATGGCAACTCTGTGCCGATATTTCCGATCAGCGCCGCCGAGCGGAGCGGTCTTGCACCGTTGGTGGAGTTTCTGAGCGAAGGGCATCGAGGCGCCTTTGTCGGCACGACCGGGGTTGGCAAGAGTTCTTTGTTGAATGCACTCTGCCCGGACATAGACCTTAAAGTAGGAAGTCTCAGTCTGTACAAGGGGATGGGGCGACACACCACGACCGTTTCCACGCTGCACGCCCTCTTGGGTGGCGGCGAGCTGGTGGACACCCCCGGTTTCCGTGATTTCGGGCTGGTTGATATAACGGTGGAAGAGCTGGCCGAATACTTCCCCGGCTTTGAAGCGCACCGGGATGTACCCTGCAAATTTCGCAACTGTCGGCACCGTACAGAACCGGGATGTGCCGTGCTGTCGCTTGTTAAACAGGGGAAAATCGCGACAGAGCGGTACACAACCTATATGGAAATTCTCAAAGAGGTAGAAAGCCTTCAGACAGCAGCCCGCAGCAGAGACTGGAAAAACTAGCCTGACTCTATTAATCAGACAACCTTCCCGTACTGGAGAAACAGTAATGGTAAAAACCACCTATGTAATCGGCCACCGCAATCCGGACACCGATTCTATAGCCTCCGCGATCGCGTACGCCGCGCTGAAGCAGCGTCAGGGCGACAGCAGCGTCATGGCCGCCATGGCCGGCACTCCCAATCCGCAGACCCGTTACATCCTCGATCGCCTCGGCATCCCTGATCCGCTTTTTCTGGCGGATGTGCATCCCAAAGTGCGTGATACCCTCAAGCGGCAGCCGGTGACGATCCACCGGCAGGCATCTGCTTACGAGGCGCTGGAACTGTTCAACAAAAGCGGCGTTCGGGTGCTGCCGGTCGTCGATGGTGAAAACCGGCCGTGCGGTGTGCTCTCACTGCTGCGGCTGTCGGAAAGTTATCTGCTCCCCTGTCAGGACAAACTCCGCCAGGTCAGGACCAGCCTCCCGAGCCTGGCCAGAACCCTCACCAGTCATTTAGAAACCGGATGCGGTGACGAGGCCCCGATTATCCTCAACCTGTTTATCGGAGCGATGCTGGAGGAATCTTTCAGCAGCAGAATCGATGACTATGACCCTCGCCAACTTCTGATAATGACAGGTAATCGCCGCAGCATCCAGTTGGCCGCAATTGAACGCGGCGTACGGGTGCTGGTGATAACCGGCGGGCATCCTTTGGAGGATGCCCTGCTTGAACTGGCTCAAAAACAGGGGGTAAGTGTACTGCTGACGCCGCATGATACCGCAACTGCCGCCTGGCTTGCCCGGCTCTCTACGCCGGTCGCCTGTCTGGCCGAGCAGGAATTTGCCGAGATCGGCGTTGACAAATCCCTTGTCTCCCTGCGCCAGAAGCTGCTCGAGACGAACGTATCGGCCGTGCTGGCGCTGGAGGAGGATGGGACACTGGCTGGCGTTGCGACCAAATCATCGCTCCTTGCCCCACTCCCCTACAGCCTGATACTGGTGGATCATAACGAATTGGGGCAGGCGGTGCCTGGCGCGGAACTGGTGGAAATAGCCGAAGTCATTGACCATCATAAACTCGGCAACGGTCACTCAGATTCCCCGATCTCTTTTATCACCTCACCGGTCGGGAGCACCTGCACCCTCGTGGCCCGGCGCTACCGTGAAAACAACATTGAACCGGACCGGCAGATTGCCGCACTGCTGCTGGCCGGGATCCTTTCGGATACGGTTATCCTCAAATCACCGACGACAACCGATGCCGACATCCGGACCGCCGCCTGGCTTGAGGAGCGCGCAGGAGTTGTTGCTGCCGATTTCGGCCGCGATATATTTGCCGCCAGCAGTTCCCTGAAAAATTACGGATCGGCCGATCATGTCGTCGCTGCCGACTTCAAGCTCTTTAGCCATGAACAATACAGTATCGGAGTCGGGCAGGTCGAGGTGATCGGTTTCGATGAGTTCTACAGCATGAAGGAAGATTTGCTGGCCGCACTGGCGGAGATCAAACGGCGCGATAATCTCTTTATCGCCGGGCTGATGGTGACCGATATCACGACCGAAACGACGCTCTTTCTGGTTGAGGGGCATACCCGCATCGCCCATGTCATGGGCTATCCGCAAATGGAACCGCACCTGTATGAACTGAAGAACGTCATGTCGCGCAAGAAACAGATGGTACCCCATCTGCTGAAGATTCTGGCAAAGATCTGACCGAACCCCCTGCCTACCGCATCAGCGGGACACGTCAAAATAACGCCCCTGCGGATGGTGGAACACCAGTGCCGAGACGCTTGCCTCCGGATCCATCATATCGCCCTCGGTCAGCTGAACACCGATAGATTCCGGCTCCAGCAAGCGGAACAGCTTCTGCTGGTCGGACAGTTCCGGACAGGCCGGGTAGCCGAAGGAGACCCGGATGCCGCCGTATTCGGCGTTGTACAACTGTTTCATGTTCATGGCCGGATCATCGACAATTCCCCACGAGGTGCGGATCCGCTTGTGCAGGAACTCGGCGGTCGCCTCCGCAAGCTCCAGCGCCAACGCCTGCAGCAGGTGCGAATTCAGATAATCTCCCGCCCCCTTCATCGCTTCACTCCTCTCCCTGACTCCACGACCGCAGGTTACGACGAACAGCGCCATGTTATCCCGCACGCCGCCGGAAAGCGGGCGGACAAAATCCGCCACACAGAGACGCTCTCCGGCTGACTGGCGCGGAAAACTGATGCGCATCGCCTCTTTCTCCGGATTCGCAGGATCGAACAGGATCAGGTCATTCCCACAGCTGCTGGCCGGATAGAAACGGTAGAGCGCCTGCGGCTGAATCAACCCCTCGCGGTCGGCCCTCCCGAGCATACCCTCAACTGCATCGTGCAGCTTGAGCGCCTTTTTATCGCCAGCCGCCAGAAGCTTTTCGACCGATCCGATCAACCCCAGGTGCTTGGTATAGAGCATCTGGCGGTTCAGGAACGGAATCACCTGCTTCAGCGGGATGTCGCGCAGGATGTGACTCTCGAAGTCCGGTGGCGGGAGGATCGGTGCATCGTCCTGCAGCGCAGAGCGGACGCTGCCTGGAGCGGCAGTCGGAGCCGCCGCATCTTTGGCAACCTTACCGGCGTACGCCGCCTGCTGCCGCAACGCCGTTTCCTCCAGCAATACCACCCTCGCAGCGGGATCGGCCAAACGGTTTGCCAGCTCCAGTCCTGCCATGGCATCCTTGGCGTAGAGTACCGGGGCACCGTATTCCGGGGCGATGCGGGTGTCGGCAAATGTGCGCGACAGCGCTGCACCGCCGACCATCAGCGGCACATCGATGCCGGCCACTCTCAGGTCGGTCGCCGTGATCGCCATCTGCAGGGCGCTCTTGACCAGCAGGCCGGAGAGGCCGATGAAGTCCGGCTTCTCGCGCCGGGCGGCCTCGATCAACGCTTCGGGGCCGACCTTGATCCCGAGGTTTACCACCTTGAAACCGTTGTTGGAAAGGATGATCTCGACCAGATTCTTGCCGATGTCGTGAACATCCCCCTTGACCGTCGCCAGCAGCATCTTCCCCTTGCTGGAACTTTCCCCCTTCTCAAGATACGGCTGCAGATGGGCGACGGCAGCCTTCATCGCCTCGGCCGACTGCAGCACCTCGGCCACGATCAGCTGGTTGTCGTTGAACAGTCGCCCCACCTCTGCCATTCCGGCCATCAGCGGTCCGTTGATGATTTCCAGCGGTTTGTCACCCCGTTCCAGCACCGCATCCAGATCTGCTGCCAGACCATTTTTGATTCCCTCGATGATATAGAGCGGCAACCGCTCGTCCAGCGGCAGTTCCGCCGCCGGAGCGTGGGATACCGGTTTTTTGTCCCGGAAAGCGGCGGCAAAGGCGGCGACCGGATCATCACCGCGCCAGAAGATCAGATTGTCCGCCAGGCGGAGCTCTTCAGGGGGAATGGAGGCGTAGCGCTCCAGTTTTTCGGTGTTGGCAATGGCATAGGTCAGACCGGCCTTGACGCAGTGATGGATAAAGACGGCATTCAGCACCTCCCGTCCTGCCAGCGGCAGGCCGAAGGAGACGTTGGAGATCCCCAGAATCGTACTGCAGTGCGGGAATTCCTCCGTGATCAGCCGCACCCCTTCGATGGTTTCCACGGCAGAACCGATATAGTTGGCGTCTCCGCTCCCGACCGGGAATACGAGCGGGTCGAAGATCAGATCTTCAGGGCGGAGGCCGTATTTGTGTACCAGCAGGTCGTAGGAGCGCCGGGCAACCTCCAGCTTCCGCTCCCTGGTGACCGCCATGCCGTGCTGCGGATCTTCGTCGATGCAGCCGACAACCACGGAGCCGCCGTATCGGTGGATAAGATCCGAAACCACTGCAAAACGCCCTTCGCCGTCCTCCAGGTTGATCGAGTTAAAGAGGCATTTTCCCTGCAGCCGCTGGAGGGCCAATTCCATGACCTGCGGGTCGGTGGAGTCTATCATGATCGGTGCCCGCACCTTGCGCGGCAGGAACTCCAGGATTCGTGTCATGTCGGCCGCCTCGTCCCGATCCGGGTTGGCCACGCAGATGTCAATCACCTGGGCACCCCCCTTGATCTGATCCCTGGCGATCTCGGCCCCCTCCTCGAAACGCTCCGCCACAATCATGTTCTTGAACTTGCGTGAGCCGATCACATTGGTCCGTTCCCCCACCAGCACCGGTCTGGCGTCATCTTCGATAACAAGCGCCTCGATCCCGGATACGATCCGCCGCCGTGTGGCAGAGGGGCGCCGGGGCGGCTTGCCTGCCACCATGGCAGCGATGGCGGCGATGTGGGCCGGCGTCGTGCCGCAGCAGCCGCCGACGATGTTGAGCCATCCCTCGTCGACAAAGCGGGACAGCTTGGCTGCAAGAGAATCGGGTGATTCGGCGTAATGGCCGTTTTCATCCGGGAGGCCGGCGTTCGGATAAACCGAGACATGGCAGCAGGCCAATTCCGACAGCGTCCGGAGATGATCGGTCATGAATTCCGGTCCGGTGGCGCAGTTCAGGCCGATGCTGATCAGTCCGAGGCTACCCTCCAGATGGGCGAGGCTCGTGTAGAGCGCTTCGACCCCCTGTCCCGCCAGCATCGTCCCGGTCGGCTCGATCGTGCCGGAGATCATCAGCGGTACCCGCCGGCCGCACTCCTCGAATGCCAGCCGGATCCCCTCGGCGGCAGCCTTCAGGTTCAGCGTATCCTGCGCTGTTTCGAGCAGCAGCAGATCGACCTCCCCCGCCAGCAGCCCGAGGGTCTGTCCCCGGAACGCCTGCACCAATTGGTCAAAGGTAACGCCACCGGTAACGGAGATGGTCCGGGTGGTCGGTCCCATGGAGCCGGCCACCCAGCGCGGTTTGTCAGTGGTGGAGAACGCATCGCAGGCCCGCCGGGCAATCAGTGCCGCCTGCCGGTTCAGCTCAAAGACCTGATCCTGCAGACCATATTCCGCCAGGACGATATCGGTTGAGCCGAAAGAGTCAGTCTCGACGATATCGGCTCCGGCGGCCAGGTAGGCGCGATGGACATCCTCGATCACATCGGGGCGGGTCAGGGTCAGATATTCATTACACCCTTCATATTCAGCGCCGCCAAAATCCTCGGCTGTCAGATTGCGAGCCTGGAGCTGGGTGCCCATGGCGCCGTCGATAACCAGAATACGTTCGGAAAGTGCTGCAAGGATGCTCTGTTTCATGTGGGAAATTCCTCCGCTATAGTTCGTTTTTCATAAACAGATCAAATTTGTTATCATGCCGGACCCTGAACTCTCCGCAGCAGCTCCAGCTGGCCACCCACCGTATCAGGGGCGGCATGTCCGGCGCGCTCAAGCAGCGGGGCAACCGCTCCCTCCGGGGGGATGCGGGGATAAACCCGGTCACTCAGTTCGTGAATCAGCCGCATGGTGCGGAAGGCGTCAAACCAGCCGTGGAAAGCTGCCGTTAATTTTGTACCCTCACGGTTGTTCTTTCTCAGGTTGTCCCAGGAATCGCTGAATCCCGCCTGTTCCAGAAACTGCTGCAGAACCGGTGAAATAGCGGCGGCTTCTCTCAGCAAGTAGGCTGCCTCTGCATCGGGGTTGTCTGCAACGCACGCCAGCCACTCCCCCACTATTGAAAAAACGACCGGCTGATAGAAAAGCAGCCGCTGCTCTCCTTCGGACAGCATGTCGCCCACGGCGCGGCCGGTCCCGAACGGAACCCGGCGCGATGAGCGGGGGGATGGGTGGACGGTCGTCCCGGAGAGCGGCGCTACGCCGGATGTTTTGTGCAGCTGCTGCAGAAAATAGAAATCCTCTCCGGCAAGCCGGCGGTTCATGCCGCCCGAGGCAGCATAGGCAGATGCCCGGCAGGCCATGGCGCTTCCGACGGTGTGGAAGGCATAAGGGGAACCGGCCAGCTGGAGTCCCAGTACATAACTGCGCAGGAAAAGTTCGTAGCGGTCAATGGCACACTGTCCCGCTGGTTCCGCGGCCCGGCGGTGGCGATAGCTTATGCTGGCACCGCCCGCTTCTGCGCTGGCAAAATGCCGGGTGATGGCGGGGAGATAGTCCGGCTGCACCAGCGTGTCGGCGTCGAGGCAGATCAGGAGCGGGTCGGTATCCCTGTAGTTAAGATGCTGGAGCGCCAGATCGAGGCCGATCTTGCGTGCCAGGCCGACCCCCTGTCTGGCGGGTAATGCCGTCCCTGTTGAGGCGGCATCCACCCAGAACAGGTTGTGTAAACGGTACCGCTTCTTCCAGAGCGGCAGGGAGTCGAGAGTTTCACGGCTGTCGGCAGTTTCCTCGTCCGATACGTCGGCACGCTGGTTGACCACGATCAGGATCAGGAAACGATCCAGCTGATCAGCAGGATTTTGGGAAAGCGCCTGTAATGTCTGCGGGAGATTGGCGGCTTCCGCTAATGATGGGATAACTATCGCGCCGGAGAAGGAGCAGCCAGGGGCGGAGTTGATGCTCCAAGGCCCTGCCGCCGCCCTCTTGTTCAGATAGGCGGCTATGTTTGACGGGATGAAAGAATCAGGCATATGCAGGAGCGATTATTCCGTCCCCCAGCGTTTGTAGAGATCATTGTCAACCCCCAGCTGATCGAGAATTTTCCCGACGACAAAGTCAACCAGATCCAGCACCGCTTCAGGTCTGCCGTAGAAGGCGGGCATCGCCGGTATGATCCGTGCCCCGGCTCGGGAGAGCTTCAGCATGTTCTCCAGGTGGATGTCGGACAGCGGCGTTTCGCGGGGTGTCAGCAGCAGCGGACGCCGCTCCTTGAGCATGACGTCGGCACTCCGTTCGATCAGGTTGCCGGATATGCCGCCGGCGATCCGCGCCAGTGTCCCCATGCTGCAGGGGCAGACAACCATGGCATCCGGGGCTGACGAACCGCTGGCGACCCCGCAGAACAGATCATCCGGATGTACCAGTCGTATGCCGGAATTGACTTCAAGATGGTTATACAGGCGCTGCAGTGCTTTGTCGAGGTCACCGGAGAGGTCGAGGCCGGTTTCTTCCAGGCAGACGGCCGTGCCGCTGCAGCTGGCGCTGAACGTCACCTGAAATCCGTTCAGACAGAGCTGCTCTGCCAGCCGAAGTCCATACATCGAGCCGGACGCCCCGGTCAGGGCGATAAAAATATGTTTCTGTGGCATTGCTTACCTCATTACCCTGATAAACAGGATAAGTGTGTTGAAGAAGTTATTTCCTGCCAGAAAAACGCAGAAAATTACTTCTTACTTACTAAGAACATCGGCGGCCGTAAAGAAAACGATGGCAACACTGATGTATCCGTTCATGTTGAAAAACGCCGCATCCAGATTGTCCAGATTACCGCCCCTCAGCAGGCGGTGTTCATACAGCAGCATAGCCGTCACCACGAAGATGCCGAACAGAAAGATCGGCCCGAGATGCATGATGAAAAAGAGGGAAAAGAGCAGCCCGATCATGATCAGATGGAAAATTCGGGCAGCCCGGAGAGAGCCGTTCACGCCGAGCAGAACCGGGATGGAATGCAGTCCTGCCGACCGATCAAAATCGAGATCCTGAAGTGAGTAGAGAATGTCAAAACCTGCCACCCAGAACAGCACCGCCGCTCCCAGAAGCAGCGCTGGTGCGTCAATTGTGCCGCGCATGGCAGCCCAGGCTCCGATCGGGGCCGCTGCCAGACAGATCCCGAGCACGACGTGAGCCAGCGCGGTGAAGCGTTTGCAATAGGAATAGAGCAGCAGGAAAAACAGGGCGATCGGCGAGAGTTTGAGGCAGAGAGGGTTCAGCATGTATGCGGCAAGCATCATCAATGCGGCTGCCGCGATGATGAAGGCAAAGGTCAGGCCTTTACTGATGAGGCCGGCAGGGATAGCCCTGATTGCGGTCCTGGGGTTCATTGCGTCAATATCGGCGTCGATCAACCTGTTCATCGCCATGGCGGTCGTGCGTGCGCCGACCATGGCGATGATAATCCAGAACGTCTGGTAAATCGTCGGTAATCCCCCTGCGGCCAGCAGCGCGCCGGTCAGCGCAAACGGCAGGGCAAAGATAGTGTGGGAAAATTTGATCATCTCCAGAAAGACGCGAATTTTTGTCATGATGCTGGTCACGGGCAGCTGCACTCCTTACACTATTCTTTGAGACCGGGATTCATCCCGTCTGCTATACAATTCCGTATTCCTGCCACCGCCGTGCCACGAGGGCCGCTGATTCAGCAGATAGTTTCAGTTCGGGACGGGGGGAGCGGCAGCCGGTTGCATCAACCGCAACCCGGCAGGTATCAACGTCATGGATAATGTCCTCGCTGAAATCGGTCACATTGATCGTTCTCCAGGCCGCACGCGACAGCCCTACAGGTTCTGTTCCGGCAGACACGAACAGCAGAACCCGTGACGATCTGAACCACGGCAGGGCCCAAAGCTGGCCGGCAATGATCCGTACCATGCCGGACTGAGGGTTTTCAAGGGAAATGATGGCGCTTTGATGGAAAACCCATTCAAACGGGAAACGGATGTCTGCTATTTCCGGCACCATCCTCTGCAGAAATGCCAGCAGCAGACGCTCCCATGCCTGCGCCATCCAGCAGTCCTCCATCGGCGGCGGTCCGACAACGGTCGCAGGGATAATAGCATCCGGGCGGTGGCTGATGGCCGTGACCCTCATCAGGGCCGCTGCTGCAGCCGGGGAATAGAAGCCGGTGTGATTGCCGAATGGACCTTCGACCACGCTGTCACCCGGTTCGACATACCCTTCGATGATGACCTCCGCACCGATCGGAACCAGCAACGGGACAGTCGTGCAGGGGACTGTCGTGAGAGGAGTCCCGCGCAGAAACCCGGCAAAGGTCATTTCGTCGAGGTCGCCGGGGAGCGGGAACATGGAACTGAAAAGGAGTGCCGGATCGCCCCCGAGGACGATCGCCACCGGCATCGCCTTTCCTCCCAGTCGGTACAGTTCGGCGTGCCGTGCCGCACCGCTCCCCGCTTTCCACTGGATCGCCGCTTCCCTCTCTCCGCGCAGCTGCACCCGGTACACCCCGCAATTCTGCGCGATGCCATCCGGATCGATCGTAAAAACCTGCGGCAATGTTATGTAGCGTGGGTACCCGCTGGCAGCGCCGTCACCCGGCCACCCCTGCAGGAAAGGGAAACTGGCCAGATCCGGAGGATCCATCCGGATCTGGGACCGGTCCGGCTGTGAGGCGACATGGGGAACAAAACGGCTGAATTGGGGCAGGGAGGCCATCTGACGGTCGAGCGAGTCGATATCAAACGCTGGTAGCCGGCCTAGCAGAGCGCGCAGGCGAAGTGTCAAATCGTCCAGCTCCGCGACGCCGAGCGCCCGGCAGACCCGCTCCTGCGAACCGAAGAGATTGGTGGCAACCTCGAAACGGCTGCCGGCCGGATGCTCGAAGAGGAGCGCCTCCCCCCCCTGAGGCCGCTTGCAGACCCGGTCGGTGATGGCGGCAATTTCCAGAAGAGGATCGACTGTTACGGATATACGGGAGAGCTCGCCTATTGATTCGAGTTGCGAGATGAATTGGCGCAGGTCGAAAAAGGGCATAAAATTATTCGAAGCGGTTGCGGTAATACTCTCCGCCCCGGCGGCGCAGGATGGCAAGGTGGTAGAGCTCGTCGTATTTAAGCGCGGCGGCCTCCCAGGTAAAGCGTTTCTTCATGCCGTTTTTACGGAGCGCGGCCAGCCCCTTGGGATTGTTGAAAAAAGTCCAGGCCGCCCAGCCGACGGTGTCGAACAGCGCCGTGGCGCTGTGATTCCAGAATTTGAAGCCATCGCCGCTCATGACCGCCTCGTTGAAGTTCTCGACGCTGTCGTCGAGGCCGCCGGTGGCACGGACAATCGGGGGGGTGCCGTAGGCGAGCGAATACATCTGATTCAGCCCGCACGGTTCAAAGGCTGACGGCATCACGAAAAAGTCGGACCCCGCTTCAACCTTGTGGGCAAGTTCTTCGTTGTAGCCGATATAGCAGGCAAATTTATCAGGGTACATGGCGGCAATGTCGCCGAAGTAGAAATGTGCCCACGGTTCGCCGTTGCCGACCACAGCAAACTGGCAATCCATCTCCATAATGCGGTGGATCGCTTCTGCCAGGATATCGGTGCCTTTCTGTTTGACCATGCGTGAAACGATTCCGAACAGCGGCACATCATCACGCTGCGGCAGTCCCATAACTGACTGAAGATCGCGCTTACAGGCGGTTTTCCCTTTTTTTACGCTGCGCGCCGTATAGTTGGCAGCGATGAAAGGGTCAGTCGCTGGATCCCACTCCTCATAATCAACACCGTTGAGGATGCCGCTCAAATCGGCAGCCCGATCCCTGATTGCCCCTTCAAGCCCCCAGCCGAATGCGGCGGTTTGAATCTCCCGGGAATACTCCTCGCTGACCGTGTTGAGCAGGGTGGCGTGGTAGATCCCCCCTTTCAGCAGGTTGACCTGGTCGTCCATTTCCAGCTCAAGGTAGTTGAAATGCTTCCAGCCGATGCCGAGCACATCCATCAGGCCGGGGTAGAAATTCCCCTGATGCTGCATGTTGTGCAGTGTCAGCAGTGACGCGGTGTTGCCGACATAACGGTCGTGCAGATAGGAACTGTTCAGCAGAACCGGGATGATGCCGGTATGCCAGTCGTGGGCATGGATGACGTCCGGTGACCAATCCAGCATCTTGCAGAGTTCCAGTGAGGCCTTGGAGAGGAAAACAAAGCGGTTGTCGTTGTCGAGGTACCCCTCGCCACCCTGCTGATACAGGCCGGAGCGGCCGTAGTACGCCTCATGTTCAAGTAAATAGACCGGCACATCGCACCCCGGCAGGCGCCCTTCCCAGACACCGCAATACTGGTGGCCGATGATTCCCATCGGTACAACCAGCGTGCCGGGCAACAGTTTCAGCCCGTACTTTTCCGGCTTAATGCTGTGGTAGCGCGGCAGCACAATCCGAACATCGTGCCCCATGCGGGCAAGGTATTTGGGGAGTGCGCCGACAACGTCACCGAGCCCCCCCTCCTTGGCGAAGGGGGCGGCCTCGGAGGCGGAAAAAAGTATGGAGAGGGGCTTGACGGGTTTCATTGATGCTCCGGGGGGTGTGCGGCAGTATCGTTCCCTGAGTGTAACCAAAAGGAACGGGGTGCTATTTCGGTACGCTTTCCCAATCCTTAAGGAACTTGGCAATACCGGCATCGGTCAGCGGGTGCTTGGCCAGCTGGATCATGACGGAGTAGGGAATTGTCGCAATATCGGCACCGATGAGGGCCGAGTTGAGGACATGAATCGGATTGCGGACACTTGCAACGATAATCTCGGCCATGTAGCCGTAGTTGTCAAAAATAGTGCGGATCTCTTCGATGATCCCCATGCCATCCTGGGAAATGTCATCCAGGCGGCCGACAAAGGGAGAAACGTAGGCAGCGCCGGCTTTGGCAGCCAGAAGCGCCTGCATCGGGGTGAAAATCAGTGTTACGTTGATTTTGACGCCTTTGCCGGAGAGAGCCTTGCAGGCTTTCAGCCCTTCGGGCGTCATGGGAAGTTTTATGACGATGTTTTTGTGGATTTTGACCAGCTCTTTGGCCTCTTTGATCATGCCGGGGGCGTCCAGTGAGATGACTTCGGCAGAAATCGGTCCGTCAACAATCGAGGCGATCTCTTTAATGACTTCCTTGAACTTACGCCCTGATTTGGCAATCAGGGAAGGGTTGGTGGTAACGCCGTCAACCAGGCCAAGGGCATGTGCTTCACGAATTTCGGTAACATCGGCGGTGTCGATAAAGAATTTCATCCAGTTCTCCTATTGTGGTGGTGAGGTATGGTCAAGCTGTTCGCGGTATTTTTCGAGGCAATTCATAGAGCAGAAATAGTGGCGCTGGCCGTCCAGCTTTCCGATGACGGCATCTTCCTCTGACACGTAGACCCCGCAGACCGGGTCGCGGTGCGTCTCTGTTGCCGGGTCCAACGGTGGTTCCGGTTTTGACGGGGGGTTTTTGCTGGAAAGCAGCGAGATGACAATGCGATAACCGATGTAGACCAGCAGGCCCACAATTAAAAATCTGATCACACGATCTCCTTCAGTAACAATTTTACAACAGTCTCGTCGGATTTCAGCGCGGCGAGGATTTCGCGCATGCTTTTCCCGGTCAAGGGGTGCAGCAGATCCGGCGCTATCTCGCAAAGCGGCTGCAGGACGAAGCGGCGTTCCGCCAAGCGGGGGTGAGGGACTACGAGGTCTTCTTCGTTAATTGTACTGTCGCCGTACAGGAGCAGATCAAGATCCATACTGCGCGGACCTTGCGGGATCGTTCTGATCCGTTTGAATGCTTCATTCTCAATCCGCAACAGCCGGGTCAGCAGGGAGCGGGCGTCGAGCCGTGTTGAAATTCTGAGGACCGCATTATAGAACGAATCCTGGTTTACATTGCCAACCGGCGATGTCTCATAAAATGACGACAGTGCCGTCACTCTGCAATCCGGTACTCTGCCGACCTCAGCAACGGCGCGCAACAGGTTGAGTTCACGGTTCCCGAGATTGGATCCGAGTGCTATGTAGGCTTCAGTTTCCATCAGGTTATTAAAGCATAACGGCTGCGGTGCGTCAACCGTGACCTCCGGTCTCTGCAAAAAACACCCCGGTAACTAGGAGGGGAAGCTACCAGGGCAAATGAGGATCCGTAAGAATCCTCGCAAGCATTTTCTCTATAATAAATATATCCTTTTCCGGATATATTGGCAAGCAATACTCTACCCTTTTGGTAGGTGATCTTCGGTGCCGGGGACTGACGCTGCAAGTCCATCCGACAGGGCTTCATAGCGAAGTTTCACGTTGAGCCGGTTCAGCATTTTGCGGTTATCTATAATCCTTGTCTGGCTTACGTAGGAAAGCATCAGCGGTGACATGACCTGGTGTGCTTCAGCCAATGTTACCTGCGGCTGGCGCGGGAAGCCGAGCGCATCGGCACAGGCATTGAAATACGACGTCATGCTCGACGGGTGACCGTCGCTGATATTGAAAATGTCGCCCCCCATCCCCATTTCAGCCGCTTTAATGCAAATCACGGCAAGATCATCGGCATGGATGCGGTTGCTGGGGCCCGATTCCTCCTCACGCAGCAGCGGCTGTCCCTGGCTGATCTGCATGAGCGGCAGGCGCCCCGGGCCATAGATGCCGCTTACCCGGAGAATGACAACAGGGATATTACTGGCTGCGCCGAATTCAAAGAAAGCGCTCTCGGCATCGAGACGGCGCTTCCCCATTGCCGAATCTGAATTCGCAGGTGATTCTTCCGTTATCACAGCGGCATCAACCCCGCCGTACACCGAAGTTGCACTCATATAGACGATCTTTGCCGGCTTTTCGGCTTCCGGAATCCGGGCGATAAAGTTTCTGGCGCGGCTGTCGATGATACCCCCGCCGGGAGGCGGCACGAGGTAGAACAGGATGCTGTCTGCCAGTCTGAGTGGCGGAGTCTCCGCGCCATTATCGAGCGTGGCGGCAATGGTCGTAAATCCGGCAGCATGGAGGCGGGAGGCGTTTTCAACCGATCTGACCATACAGGTAACACTGCCCCCCGATTCCTGGCGCAACCGCGCGATACGTTCACCGATGTAGCCGCATCCTGCAATAAATACTTGCTGCATTGGTACTCTCCGGTTTTTTATGACAAAAACGACTTGGCCAGCGGAGCCACCGCTTCGTCGGCAGATGCAATGGCAACTGTGCGCTCGGCTTCGGTCATAAACTTTTTGAGGTATTTTTTTGCCTTCTTCTGGTCACCAGCGACCGTTTCAGCCATCTTGAGAAGGATCCCGAGCGGCACCCCGTTGCGGAAACCCTGTACCAGTTTTTCAATCTCGTCGCTCCGCTGTTTTTCCTTCCAGGTTTTGAAGAGTGAGGCTCCCAGATCATTGCTGTTGCTGAGCATATATAACTCCAGTAGGTAAAATAAAACCCCGCAGATTGCTCTGCGGGGCTGGATAGTAACATTAAACAAAAGTGGTGACTACTTTTTCTCGCAAATCTCTTCGTAGGTGAGGGATGCCAGTTTCTGGTAATAGGCAAAGTGAGATTTGACACCCTCGGTCGCTTTTTCCATCAGCTCTTGGGCCTGCTCCGGGTTGGCTTTCTTGAGCATCCGGTAACGGTTTTGCCCGGCGGTGTAGTCGCTGAATTCGATGGATGGCACTTTGCTGTCCAGCTGCAGCGGATTTTTGCATTCGGCTGCCAGTGCCGGGTTATAGCGATACAGCGGCCAGTAACCGGAGTTAACGGCTTTTTTCTGTTCGTCAACGGCGGTGGTCATGTTTATGCCGTGGGCGATACAGTGCGAGTAGGCGATGATGAGGGAAGGACCATCGTACGCCTCTGCTTCCATCATAGCCTTGATGCACTGTGCCGGATTGGCCATGGAGACCTGAGCAACATACACTGTACCGTAGGACATGGCGATCATGCCCAGATCCTTTTTGGAAACTGGCTTGCCGCCTGCGGCAAAGAGGGCTACAGCACCCATCGGTGTTGATTTGGATGCCTGGCCGCCGGTATTGGAATAGACCTCGGTGTCAAGGACAAAGAGGTTGATGTTCCTGCCGCTGGCAATGACATGGTCGAGACCCCCAAAACCGATATCGTAGGCCCAGCCGTCACCTCCGATACACCAGACCGATTTATTAACCAGGTAGTCCATGAACGGAGCAATCTGTTTTGCAGCCGCGAGTTTGCTCCCCTTGAGCGCTTTTTTAAGTTCATCCACACGACCGCGTTGTGTTTCAATGTCAGCCTGGGTGATCTGCGGTGCGGCAAGAATTTCTTTGGCAAGCTTGGCCGCAGCAAAACCTTTGGTTCCTGCAAGATCGGAGAGGAAGTCACGAGCAGATTTAGTAAACTGATCTACTGTCAGACGCATACCGAAACCGAATTCCGCATTATCCTCAAACAGAGAGTTGGACCATGCCGGTCCGCGCCCATCGGCACGTTTGGCATACGGAGTCGTGGGAAGATTCCCGCCATAGATGGAGGAACAACCTGTCGCATTGGCAACCAGCATTCTGTCGCCAAACAGCTGGGTGAGAAGCTTCAGATATGGTGTTTCACCGCATCCCTGGCATGCGCCGGAGAACTCGAACAGCGGACGTACAAGCTGATTGCTGCGCAGTGTTTCAAGCTTGAGCTTGCTGGCATCAACATCGGGAAGAGAGAGGAAAAAGTCGAAATTTTCTGCCTCAGCAGCACGCAGTGGCGGTTGGAAATGCATGTCCAGAGCTTTGTGCGCAGGATTCTGTTTGTCTTTGGCAGGGCAATTGTATGCACATGCGCCGCAACCGGTGCAGTCTTCCGGTGCTACCTGGACTGTCAGCTTTTTACCGGCCATTTCCGTAATTTTGCAATCAGCAGATTTGAAGGTCTTGGGTGCTTTCTTGAGCAGCTCTGCGTCGTAGGCCTTGAGACGAACTGCTGCGTGCGGGCAGACAAAAGAACAGATACCGCACTGGATACAGAGTTTTTCATCCCATACCGGGATATCAACGGCAATATTGCGTTTTTCGTACTGCGACGTTGCGGTCGGGAAGGTGCCGTCTGCCGGCATTTTGGAAACCGGCAAATTGTCGCCCAGGCCGGCAACGATAACGCCGGTAACGTCTTTAACAAATTTGGGAGCCTTGGAAGAAACTGCGGCAGCCATTTTCAGCTTACTGGTAGCTTTTGCGGGGACTTTCACTTCGTAGAAGTTGTTAAGCCCTGCATCAACCGCCTTGTAGTTCATGGCCAGCACAGCTTCGCCTGCTTTCCCGTACGATTTCTTGATAGCACCTTTTATTGAGGATACGGCATCCTTCAGAGGGATAATGTTGGAGATCTTGAAGAACGCTGTCTGCATGATGACGTTGATGCGGGGTCCAAGACCAATTTCATTTCCCAGCTTGACGCCGTCGATAACAAAAAATCTGAGCTTTTTGTCAATGATCTGCTGCTGCACCTCTTTCGGCATGGTGTCCCAGACTTCATCGTGAGCAAAAGGAGCATTCAGCAGGAACGTTGCACCGTTTTTAGCGCGAGCCAGCAGGTCGTATTTTTCCAGGAACGAGAAGTTGTGGCAGGCTACAAAGTCAGCTTCCTGCACCAGATATGGGGCGCGGATCGGTTTTTTGCCGAAGCGGAGATGTGAAGTCGTCATGGAACCGGCTTTTTTGGAGTCATACACAAAGTAGGCCTGGGCGTTGTTGTTGGTCTCTTCACCAATAATCTTGATGGAGTTCTTGTTGGCGCCGACGGTACCGTCTGAGCCGAGGCCGTAGAACATCGCCTCGTAGGTGCCGGGCATCGGGTTTTTGAAGGAGTAATCGACCGCGAGACTGCAACCGGTGACATCTTCTTCGATACCGACAACAAATTTGTTTTTCGGCTTCTTGGTTTTGAGGTTGTCAAGAACCGCTTTTGCCATAGCTGGATTAAATTCTTTGGAACCAAGGCCGTAACGACCACCGACGATGACCGGATAGCCGTCGAATTTAAACTTGCCGTCTGCCATCGCTTCGCCGATAGCGGTGCGGATATCAAGATAGAGCGGTTCACCAAGTGAACCGGGCTCCTTGGTGCGATCCAGAACGGCAATCTTTTTGACCGTTTTGGGGAGCGCCTTGACAAAGGCATCGAGCGGGAACGGGCGGTAGAGGTGAATCTTGATTACGCCGACTTTTTCGCCGGATTTCATCAGGTTTTCTACCGTATCCTGCACAACATCGGCACCGGAACCCATGACAATAACCACGCGGTCGGCATCCTTTGCACCGACATATTCAACCAGCTTGTACTTTCGACCGGTAAGCTTGCCGAACTTGTCCATCTCTTCCTGCACGATTTTTTCGCAGGCAGGATAGAAACTATTGACCGTTTCACGTCCCTGGAAATAGACATCCGGATTCTGGGCAGTACCACGCATGAAAGGACGATCCGGATTGAGACCGCGCAGCTTGTGCTCGGCAATCAGTTTGTCGTCCAGCATGAAGCGCATATCATCATAAGAAATTTCCTCAACCTTCTGAATCTCGTGGGAGGTGCGGAAGCCATCGAAATAATGAAGGAATGGAATGCGGCTGCGCAGGGTTGAAGACTGGGAGATCAGGGCAAAGTCCATGACTTCCTGAACGTTGTTGGAACAGAGAAAAGCCCACCCGGTTGCGCGGCAGGCCATGACATCGGAATGATCACCAAAGATGGAGAGAGCTTGTGCGGCAATGGCACGAGCGGTTACATGAAACACCGTTGAGGTCAACTCGCCAGCGATCTTGTACATGTTCGGGATCATCAAAAGAAGACCCTGGCTGGCGGTGAAAGTCGTGGTTAATGCCCCCGCCTGCAGAGCGCCATGAACTGCACCTGACGCGCCACCCTCGGACTGCAGTTCGGCAACGGTCGGGACAACTCCCCAGATGTTTTTCTCGTTTGCAGCGCTTTTGGCGTCAGATATTTCGCCCATAACCGATGATGGGGTGATCGGGTAAATGGCGATGACTTCGTTGGTGGCGTGAGCCACGTGGGCGGCGGCGGTATTGCCGTCGATGGTAACCATCTTTTTGCTCATGTGTTCCTCCTCAGTGGGGTGTATGCTTAAACAACTGCCGAAATTAAAAAACCGGGCAATAACAAAGGATTGCCCCTGCCATGCGTTACAACTCGTTTCTTCCCTGCAGCGCCCACTGTACGGTGGCCGCATCGACAAACTCAATATCACTTCCAAGCGGGATGCCATGTGCCAGGCGACTGATTTTGACAGCGGTCGGTTTCAGTATTTTAGTCAGATAAAGTGCCGTTGCTTCACCCTCAACGGTGAAATTGGTAGCGATCACCACTTCGTTGACCGACCCTGCTTCAATGCGCTGCACAAGCTCTGCTATTCGTAACTTCGATGGCCCGATACCTGCCAGCGGCGAGATGGCGCCCTCCAGTACATGGTAGACACCCTGATAGGCGTTGCTCCGCTCAAGAGCCATCAGATCCTGAGAATTTTCGACTACGCAGATAATGCCGGTATCCCGGTTGCCTGTGCAGATGGAACAAGGGTCACTCTCTGTGATGGCAAAGCAGGTTGAGCAGGGATGCACCCGGTCTCTGACCTCACACAGCGTTTCTGCCAGTGCTGTCATGTTGCCCGGCGATTTGAGCAGATGAAAAGCGAGGCGGAGCGCGGTTCGTTCTCCGATACCCGGCAACTTTTTCAGTTCTCCTACCAAATGCATCAATGAGGATGATTTTGTTAACATAAAATCCGGCACAAATAAAACATATTTTTAGTATTATAGCGACGTTAAAAAAGAAGCTCCCCCGCTCTGGGCGGGGCAAGCTGTGACCAAAAACCACGAAGGAGCATTAAAATCAGGAATCCTTGCCTGCTGTAATAGAGTAGAACAGGCCACTGTATACAGCAGTTACTATTAGCCGAACTAAAACTTTTAGTCAAATTAAAATATTAAACGGATCGGCTCAGCCGATTAACATCTCAACCAGCTGATACTGCTAGAAAAGTCCCGGTATGCTCATGCCGCCGGTTATTTTGGACATTTCGTCCCCCATCTCGGCATGAACTTTCTTCAAAGCCTCATTGGCTGCGGCTATTACGAGATCCTGCAGCATTTCAACATCATTCGGGTCGACCGCTTCTTTTTTTATTTCCAGTGAAATAATCTCGTTTTTCCCGTTCACCGTAATTGTTACGGCTCCGCCCCCCGATGTCGCCACGGCAGTTTTTAAACTCGCATCTTCCTGCAGTTTGGCCATTTTCTGCTGGATCATCTGGGCCTGCTTCATGATATTCGCTAATCCCTTTGACATCTTTTCCCCCTGATATTTTCTTGATACTGCTCGTTGCGCCGGACCGCTAGATTCCCCGTACGTCGGTGATGCTGCAACCGAACACCCGCTCCGCCTCTCTGACGACCGGATGCTTTGCAACCTCTTGTTTCAGCTCTTCAAGATGCTGCTCGGCGTCACTCTTTTTTTTTTCTGCCAACGACAGTGGCGCGTCGGCGAAGCCGGCTTCAATCGATTTTACCCGGATGGTGCTGCTTCCGCCAGTAAAGGTGGAGGCGAGAGCTTTTACCTCAGCGATAAATTCGACATCCTGGGCGGCGATCAGGTAGTAACTCCCGGCGGGGAAGCCTATTTCAATCAAACCGTTTTCCTGTCTGAGCGGGCTGCCATGCTCAAGCACAGATCCGAGCTGGCGGTCCTTCTCATTGACAAAAGCCACAAAACGGCCCCAGTCAGCCTCCCCTCCGGTCGATGGGGAGAGCGGGGCGGCAGCAGCGGGAGGCTGCGTCTGCCGGGACGGGACTGCGTGCGCCGGCTCTGCCCGCTGCGGCGCGGGAGTGACACGGGCGGCTTCCCACGGGAGAGTCGGTGTATGAACCGCAGCCGTTTCCAGCGTTTTTATTTTTTCGATCAGCTCCTGAATCGGCACCAGTGGGGCCAGCAGAGCTGCTTTTAAAAGTGCCATCTCCACAATCAGGCGGGGGAAGCTGGCATACCCCATTTCGGACTCAGCCTTTATAAACAGCGTCAGGCGGCGCTGAATGTCCAATGCTGTTATATGGAGTGACTGCTGTTGCAGTTCATCAAGTTCCGCCGCTGTTATCTCGAGGATTTCTTCCGGTTTTTTGACCGAGCGGATCACCAGCAGATTGCGAAAATGCTCAATCAGCTCCTGACAGAACTGACGCATGTTATATCCGACCAGATCGACCTGCCTGATTCCGGCAAGCACGCCCTGGGTGTCGCCCCCGAAGATCGCCGCCGAAATTTCCGCCAGCAGGCGCCGGTCGATGGTTCCGAGCAGCGTCCCGACATCTTCGTCTTTGACGTCGTTTCCGCAGAATGCGAGCACCTGATCGAAGGCGGTCAGCGAGTCACGCATACTGCCGTCCCCTTTGCGGGCAATCAGCGCCAACGAGCTGTCGGAGACCGTCACCGACTCTTTGTCGGCAATTTCGCGCAGTCGGGCGATGATCTTCGGCAGCGTGACCCTTTTAAAGTCAAAACGCTGACAGCGTGACAGTATTGTCACCGGTAGTTTGTGCGGCTCGGTCGTGGCAAAGATGAACTTGACATGCTCCGGCGGCTCTTCGAGCGTCTTCAGCAGAGCATTGAAGGCGTTGGTGGAGAGCATGTGGACTTCGTCAATGATGATGATGCGGTAACGGCTGTGGGAAGGGAGGTATTTGATGTTGTCGCGCAGGTCGCGGACGTCGTCGACGCCGTTATTGGAAGCGCCGTCGATCTCGAAAACATCGGTTGAGGTGCCTTTGGTTATCTCGATGCATTGCGGGCAGACGTTACACGGTTCGTGCGTGACCCCCCGTTCACAGTTGAGTGTCTTGGCCATGATGCGGGCGGTACTGGTCT